>NZ_JALDYQ010000031.1:0-51904 GCF_032153725.1 Sphingobium sp.
GGGGGAATGACGAAGTTGAGAAAGCGGGTCATGGCGTGCATGTCCATCAGAAGGGGCTGATCATGGTGAAGAAGCGCTGCAACCAGCCCTGACGGCTGGCGCGGGCGATCTCCCCCTTGCCGGTGTAGATGATCCTGGCATCGGCCACGCGGGTCGATGCGATGCGGTTGTCCGGGCCGATATCGGCCTGACGGACGAGTCCGCTGATCTGGATATACTCGTCGCCGCGGTTGAGCGTCAGCGCCTTTTCGCCCTTCACCAGCATTGTGCCGTTGGGATAGGTCGCCGCGATCGTCACGGTGATCTCGCCGTTCAGCGCGTTGGACTGGGTAGCGGCACCCTTGCCGGTGAAGGCGTTGGTGCCGCTCGACGTGATGTCGCTCGACTTGACGATCTTCGACAGGATGCCGGTGGCGGGCGGCGTCAGGCCGATATTGCCGTCGCGGCTGGTGTCGGCGCTGTTGCTTTTGGTCGCCTGCGTCTTTTCGACCAGAACGATGGTGATGATGTCGCCCACGCTGGTCGCCCGCGCGCCGCTGGTGAGCGGGGTATAGCCCATCGACGCCTGGAAGATCGAACCGTTGGCCACGGGGGCGGCAGAAGCGGCAACGACCGTGGGGGCATAAAATTGCCGCTCGGCATCGCGCTTCTTGCCGGCCATGGCCGGGGAGGCGGCAAAAGCCGCCAGCGACAGGATTATCAGGGAGGTGGAGGCGAGGCGCATCATCTTGGCTCAGAGCTGCTGGTTGACGTACTGGAGCATCTCGTCGGTCGCCTTGATCATCTTCGAATTGACCTCATAGGCGCGCTGGGTTTCGATCATGTCGACCAGTTCCTCGACGACATTGACGTTGGACGTTTCCAGATAGCCGGAGCGGATCACACCGCGCCCGTCCAGCCCGGCGACGCCGACTTGCGGCGTGCCGCTGGCGGCGCTTTCCTTCAGCAGATTGCCGCCGACCGCAGCCAGCCCGCCCGGATTCATGAAGCTTGCCAGCTCGATCTGGCCGAGCTGGGTCGGCTCGCTCTGTCCTTGCAGCGTGGCCGAGACGGTGCCGTCATTGCCGATGGTGACGCTGGTGGCGCCTTGCGGCACGGTGATCTGCGGGATCAGGGGGAGGCCGTCGCTGGTGACGATCGTGCCTTCCGCCGTGGTCGTGAAATTGCCCGCGCGGGTATAGGCGATGGAGCCGTCCGGCTGCTGCACCTGGAAATAGCCCGAACCCTCGATCGCCATGTCGAGAACATTCTCTGTCTGGTTGAGCGTGCCCTGCGTGTTGATCTTGGCCGTGCCCTGCATCGCGACGCCCGAGCCTAGATTGAGGCCGGTGGCGAACTTGTTCTGGCTGTCGCTGTTCGCGCCCGCCGCCACGATCTGTTGATAGGCCAGCGTCTCGAAATCGGCGCGGTCGCGCTTGAAGCCGGTGGTGTTGACGTTCGCCAGGTTGTTGGCGATCACGCGCATCTTCGTGTTCTGCGCGTCAAGGCCGGTGCGGGCGACATGAAGGGCTGCGTTGGTCATGGCTCAAAATCTCCGTAGGGCCGTCAGGCTTGCTTCGTGAAAAGCAAGAGCCGTGCCAGATTAACCATCAATCCAGGCGCATCAGCGATGCGCCGCCGTCATCCAGCTGCTTGGCGGTGTCGATCATCTTGACCTGGGTTTCCCAGGCGCGGCTGGCCTCGATCATCTGCACCAGCGCGGAGGTGGCGTTGACGTTCGATCCTTCCAGCGATCCGCCGGTGACGGTGGCAATCGGATCGTCGGGCAAAGCGCCGCCATTGACTTCGCGGAACAGGCCGTCCGTGCCCTTGGCGATGCTGGAGCCGACCGGGCTGACCAGCTTCAGCCTGTCGACCTGTTGCGGATTGGCGGGGTCGCCGCCCTGCGGCACGCCCCAGATGCTGCCGTCCTTGGCGATGGAAACGCTGTCCATCTGCGGCAGGGTGATGGGACCGCCCTGGCCCAGCACGGGGAGGCCGTCGCCGGTGGTGAGCAGTCCGCTGTCGCTGACTTTGAGATCACCCCTGCGGGTATAGGCTTCCTGGCCGTCAGACCCCTGAACGGCGAGCAGGGCGTCGCCATTCAGGGCCACGTCCAGCGGATTGCCGGTTTCGGTGACCGCGCCTTGCGCCATGTCGGCGGCGATCACCTGTTCGGATGCCTGCGCCCGCGTGTCGAAGGTGCTGCCCTTGATCCAGCGCGTCTCGGCATTGGCGATCTCGCTGCGAAAGCCGGTGGTGTTGACGTTCGCCAGATTGTTGGAGATTGCCGCCTGCCGCGCCATCGCGCCGCGCATCGCGGTGAGTGCCGTGTTGACGAGCCGGTCCATGGGTTTGTCCTGTTCTTGCGGGCTTTTTACAGTGTGCTCCTGCGCAGGCAGGATGCCAGTTCAGGCGTTGGGACTGGGTTCCTGCCTTCGCAGGAACACGCAGCCCTTCAAGCGCCGTCAGCTATTAAGTCCGCATGTTGACGATGGTGGTCGACAGCGTGTTGGCCGCTTCGATCGCCTTCGAGTTCGCCTGGAAATTACGCTGGGCGGAGATCAGGTTCACCAGTTCTTCGGTGATGTCGACGTTGGAGCGTTCCAGCGCGCCCGAGCGGACCGAGCCGAACAGGCCGCTATTACCGGTGCCGAGCATCGGCGTGCCGCTGGCGTTGGTGGCGGTCCAGTGGGCGTCGCCCTGCTGACGCAGGCCTTCCTGGCTGTTGAAGGCGGCGACGGCGGTCGCGCCCAGATATTTGGTGGTGCCATCGGCGTAAACGCCGGTGATCTTGCCTTCTTCCGATACGCCAACGCTGGTCAGCTGGTTGCCGGTGCCGCCATCGGGCCAGTTGGTCGGAATCTTGAGGTCGGTGAGCGAGGTGGGGGTCACCGTGCCCGTCACCGTCGAGGCGCCGGTGTCGGGATCGAGCGGGATCACCTGAAGCCGGGCGCCGGTGGTGTCGACGACATAACGGTCCTCTTCGACCGAGAAGGCGCCGTTGCGGGTGTAGCTCACCTGATTGTCGGCGCTGCGCTTGACGGTGAAGAAGCCTTCGCCGGTGATGGCGAGGTCCAGCGTCTTGTCGGTCGTTTCAATCGTCCCCTGCGTGAACTGCTGGTTGATGCCCTGGGCGCGGACGCCCTGACCCGCGACCTGCGTGGTGGTCTGCATCGGCGCGGCGGCGAAGATGTCGCCGAACACGGCCTTGCTCTTCTTGAACGCGGTCGAATTGACGTTGGCGACATTGTTCGCCGTGGTCGACAGGTCAGTCTGCGCGGCCTTCAGGCCGGAAAGCGAGATGTAGAAGGACATGGCGTTGCTCCCTGGGTGAAAGGATTTGGGGGTGAAAGGATTTTGGAGTGGTTAGGCGAGGGAAATGGCGTCGGACGGGCTATAGGTGCCGAGCGCGGTGATGAGCTTGGATGAGCTGCCGTCAGCGGGTGACTGGACGGCGGCGATGGTGGCCCAGCTCGCGACGCGGCTGGGGCTGGCGCCGTTGACCTTGATCTTCAGCGCGTCGGTGGCGACGGTGTTGCCGGCATCGTCCTTGCCGTCCCAGAAGAAATTGACGTCGCCCGCCGCCTGGTCGCCCAGCTCGATCGTCTTGACGACAGTGCCGTTGCCGTCGACCAGATCGACCGAAGCGCCGCTGGTGGCGTCGGTAAAGCTGACCTGGCCCATATACTGGCCGGCCGCATCGGGCGCGGCGATGTTGCTCTGGACCAGCATCGACTTGCCGATCCAGCTCGCCGCATCGCCCAGGCGCGATCCGCTCATTTCAGAAGCCAGATTCTTCAGCGTCTGGTTCATTTCGGCGATGCCGGTGCTATTGGTGATGGTCGCCATCTGCGACACCATCTGGGTGCTGTCCATCGGCGCCATGGGGTCCTGCGCCTGCATCTGCGCGGTCAGCAGGCGCAGGAAATCCGCCTGGCCCATCTCCGACTTGCCGGTGCCGACATTGGCATAGGGGTTATAGACCGAAAGCCCCGCGCTATCGGTGGCGGTCGTGGTCGTCATTTGCCGATCCTTATGGTTTCGAGCATCAGGGATTTGGCGGTGTTGAGCACCTGCACATTGTTCTGGTACATGCGGGCCGTCTCGATCATGTCGACCAGCTCCGCGCTGCTATCCACGGCCGCTTCCCACACATCGCCATTCTTGTCGGCCAGCGGATGGTTGGGGTCGTGGCGCTTGGTGGGCTGCGCGCTGGTGGTGACGACATTCTGGACCTTGACGGTCGAGACGCCGGGGCTGTCGGTAACCGACTGGAACACCGGCTTGATCGCGCGATAGGCCTCCGCCGCGCTGCCGGTGACATTGCCGGCATTGGCCATGTTGGAGGCGGTGGCGTTCAGGCGCACCAGCTGCGCGCTCATGGCGCGGCCGGCGATGTCGAAGATGTTCATGGGACCCGAAGAGCCGGAACCGCTCATGCTCATTCTCCCTTCAGCGCGCGAGTGATGGTATTGATGCGGCCCTCCAGGAAGGAGAGGGTCGTGCGATATTTGACGGCATTTTCCGCGAACAAAGTCTGTTCGGTGCTGAGTTCGACGGTGTTGCCGTCGAGGCTCGGCTGGAGCGGCACGCGATAGCCCATCGAGTCATCGACGGCCTGGGACACGTCGGCAGCGGATTTGCTCTGCTGGGTCGTCGCTTCCTTGAGCGCGGATTCGAAATCGATGTCGCGCGCCTTGTATCCGGGCGTGGAGGCGTTCGCGATATTGGACGCGAGCAGGGACAGACGCTGCGAGCGAAGCGCCAGCGCCTTTCCATGTATCCCGAACAATCCGTCTTCCAGCGACATTGTGGTCTTTCCGCTTTTTTGCCCCTGAGGGCCTAAAACTTCCGATCGCTCCGTCGTTCTGAGGCCTGATGGCGTGAACTGTGGGTGATCCAGCCCGATATTCGCAAGAGCCGTGCCAATTTGCGTGGGTGACGCATCGGCAGGGCCGGAAATGGCGGAAATCAGCGGGATCGCAGGAGCATGGCGGCAAGGGCGGCAGAAATTTGCCGGTCGGTGGCAGGGCTTTGCCGCCAGTCGGCCGGGCATGATCGGGGGCTTGGTGACGATGGGAAGTGTTGCGCAGTTGTTCGATCCCCTGACCCTGCTGGCCATGGTCGCGGGCGTCGGGCTGGTGGCGCTGTTCCAGAATGGCGCGCGCGCGTTGGGGCGGGCCTTTGTGGCCTTGCGACCCTTGCTGGCTGCCGATCCGACAAAGGATCGCGATGCCGCGCGGGCGGCGCTGCTCAAGATCGATCAGGTCGCCCAGTTGCGCGGCCTTGCCTGCACCGACCGGGTGAAGACCGCCAACCCCTATCTGACCGAAGCCGCGCGCAAGCTCGCCAATAGCGAGAAGACCGAGCAGTTCGAACTGTGGGCGGCGCAGTCGCTGGCCGACCGCGCGCAGCGGCATGGCGCCGCATGCAAGGTCTGGCTGTCGATCGCCGACGCAGCGCCCGCGCTGGGCATGGCGGGCACCATCATCGGGCTGGTCGGCATGTTCGCCGCGATGGACGATCCGGCGGCACTGGGTCCGTCCATGGCGTTGGCGCTTCTCACCACCTTCTACGGCGTGGTCATCGCCAATGTCGTCGCCGCGCCGATCGCCACGCGCCTCGCTGATCTGTCGGAACGGGAATTGACCTGGCAGAAGGAAGTCGCGGATCGCATGGCGGCCATTGCCCGGCGGGAAAATGTGCCGCTGCGTCGCGCCTCGATCCGCGAGGTTGCATGAGCATTCCCACCCTCTCCCCCACTCTCTCCAGCGCCCGGCGCAGCCGCTGGGCGCTCAGCTTTGCCGATCTGCTGCTGCTGCTGCTCGGCTTTTTCGTGATGTTGCAGGCGAGCGGCCAGCGGCGCGATGCGATGCTGGCGCAGGTTCGTCAGCAATTTGGCGGGCGCGCCATCAGTCGGCCCATGGAAATCCGCGCCGCAGATCTGTTCCAGCCGGGCGAGGCGTTGCTGACCCCGGCGGGCCAAAGGCGGCTAAAGGCAGTGGCGGGTCGCTTTGCCGCGGGACGCTCTGGGCTGGAGGTCAGCAGCCGCGGCACGGATGGTGCCCGCCAGCGCTTCGATGGATGGGACCTGTCGGCGGCGCGATTGGGGGCCGTCGCGCGGGCGTTGAAGGCGGGCGGCATTGGCGATGACCGGCTGGTCCTGCGCGGGCTGGACCAGTTGGATGGCGAAAGCGGCAGGGGGCAGTCGATCCTGATCTCGGCAGCCCGTTAACCATTTTTTGGCATCAATATTGCTAATCTCATGGTTGATCCTGTCCGCTCATCGGAGAGTTGCCGTGAACATCATGCCCAAGATCCTCCTCCTGACGCTGTCGGTGCTGGCCTCGCAGCCCGCGCAGGCGCAGCAGAAGTTCGAGAATCTGGACCGCATCGACAGTCTGGTCGCGATGACCGTCGGCGCCAATATAGGCGATCCGGGCGGGCCGATGGCGCCGGTTGACCGCCGTTTGCGGCTGGCGGCCTGCCCGACGACGCCCAGCGTCGATGGCCCCGTCTTCGGCGCGGCGATCGTCAAATGCGATGCGCTGGGCTGGCGGATTCGCGTGCCTTTGGTGGCGGGGGGCGCGGCGGCGGCTTCGGGGCCGGTGGCGCGCTATGCGCCTGCGGCCCGCGCGGTGCCGAAGGAAGCTGTCGTGAAGAAGGGCGACCCGGTCCAGTTGATGGCCGGGAACGCCAGTTTCAGCGTCTCGCGCATGATGGTCGCGGATGAGGACGGCGCCGTGGGTCAGACGATCCGCGTGCGCGAGGACAGGAAAGCCGCGCCGGTTCTGGCGCAGGTCGTGGAAATGGGAATTGTTCGTATTCCGGGATTTAATAATTTCTGAACCCGGCCGTATATAGGCTGTGCGGGACGAATGAAGGATTGAAGCAATGATCAAGTCTGTCGGCCAGAATATCAGCGCCGCCGTTGAGGCGACCCGCCTGAAGGAAGGCGGCAAGACCACGCGCGCTTCGTCGGTCGGTTCGACTGCCAGCGCGTCTGCCTCGGCCAGTTCGGCCAGCCCCGCCGCCCGCATGGCGGCGGAAGGCGCTCCGGTCGACATGGACCGCGTGGCCGCGATCAAGGCTGCGATCGCTTCGGGCAATTATCCGGTCGATCCGGCGGCGATCGCCGATCGCATGCTTGCGCTCGACCTGCCGGCGGCTGGCTGAACCCCATGCCGCTCGGTCTTGCAGCGCTGGATGAACTGAACGCGGCTTTTGATGAGCTGCGCGTGGCGCTCGACGGGGTGGACCCGGCGGTGATCGAATCTGCGACCCGCCGAATCGCCACGGCGGCCTCCGCAGTCCGCGCGATTGGCGTCTGGCGGTCCGATGACGCGGTGAAGGATCGGTTGAAAGCATTGCGGCCGCTGATGGAGTCGGCGCGGATTCGCACCAACCTGTTGGCGGATCATGCGAATCAGCGGATGGCCATTCTCGCGACGCAAGGCGCGGAAATCGCGCCGCTGACCTACGGCCGCTAAAAAATCCCATTTTTCCGTAGCTTAAAAGGGCGCCTGCGGGCGCCCTTTTGCGTTGCACCGATGTGGAAAAGCAAATCATGAGCGCGCGTTAACCAAATCTTGGCACAAGCCTTGCTCTAAGGACCTCCGGTACCAACGGGGATGCGAGCAATCAGTGTCGGCTTTCGCAGACATATCAGCAACGGGCGCTTCGGCGGGCAATCGCGTGACCAACGCGATCGCCATGGCCAGCCGCCGGACGGGCGTGGACTTCGCCTATCTGCTCGGTCAGGCCAAGATCGAGAGCAGCCTGAATCCCGCCGCCCGCGCGACGACATCCTCCGCGACCGGACTGTACCAGTTCGTCGATCAGAGCTGGCTGGCCGTCATCGACCAGCATGGCAGCGAATATGGCCTGGGCTGGGCCGCCGATGCGATCAGCCGGGGCAGCAACGGCCGCTATTATGTGGCCGATCCTGACCTGCGCCAGCAGATACTCGACCTGCGCAAGCATCCCGAAACCGCTTCCGTCATGGCTGCCGAGCATGCCGCCGACAACAAGGCCTATCTGGAACAGCGCCTGGGCCGCGAGGCTGAGCCCGTCGACCTTTACATGGCCCATTTCCTCGGCGTAGGCGGCGCGGCCAAATTCCTGTCGATGGAAGATCAGGCGCCCGATGCCACCGCCGCCTCTATGTTTCCGGCGGCGGCGCGCGCCAACCGTTCGATCTTCTACGACAAACAGGGCAATGCCCGCAGCTTTGCCGACATTCGCGACCGTTTCGCCGCGAAGCTCCAGAAGGGCTTCGATTCGGTCGGAACCGGCGACATCCAATATGCCGACAGTTCGTCGGATGCCGGGCTGCCTTCGGGCGCGAAGACCGTGCAGCCCGCCGATTATGTGCGGATCGAAACCCAGCGCCTTGCGAGCGCGGCCGACGTTGCCGTCCGGCCGGACCCGCAGACAGCGCGCCTCGCCTATCTCATGCTTGCCACCCTCGGAAGGTAACGGCCCATCATGACTCCTGCCCAAGTCAAAGCGAAGATCTGGATGAGCGCCGCCAAGGGGGCGGTGTTGCCGTTCGCGACGCTGATGGTCGTGCTGTTCATGATGGTGCCGGTGCCGGCGGTCATGCTGGACATCGGCTTCATCACCAACATCATGATTTCGCTGGCCGTGCTGATGGTGGCGCTGAATGCGGCGAAACCGCTCGATTTCTCCAGCTTCCCCACGGTGCTGCTGTTCGCGACCCTGCTGCGGCTGGCGCTGAACGTGGCGTCGACCCGCGTGGTGCTGGTGAACGGGCATGAAGGCACCGATTCGGCAGGCCATGTCATCGAGGCTTTCGGTCATTTCCTGATCGGCGGCGACTATGTCGTCGGCATCTTCGTCTTCGCGATCCTGATGATCATCAATCTGGTCGTCATCACCAAGGGTGCGGGCCGCGTGTCGGAAGTGTCGGCGCGTTTCACCCTGGACGCCTTGCCCGGCAAGCAGATGGCGATCGACGCCGATCTGAACGCGGGCCTGCTGACCCCGGAAGAAGCCAAGGTCCGCCGCCGCGAAGTCTCGACCGAAGCGGATTTCTACGGTTCGATGGACGGTGCGTCCAAATTCGTGAAGGGCGACGCGGTCGCGGGCATCCTGATCCTCGCCATCAACATCGTCGGCGGCATCATATTGGGCGTGGTCAGCCACAAGCTGTCCATCGGGGAAGCCGCGCAGACCTATATCATCCTTGCCATCGGCGATGCGCTGGTGGCGCAGATTCCGGCGCTGCTGCTCTCCATCGCGGCGGCGGCAATCGTCACCCGCGTCGGCAGCGAGGACGATCTGTCGAACCAGATCACCAGCCAGTTCGGTTCGGGCAAGGCGTGGATGCCGGTCGCGGCGATCCTGACCTTCCTTGGCGTCCTGCCGGGCATGCCCCACATGATCATCCTGCCCGCCGCGGCTTTGGCCGGCACGATCGCATGGCAGCTCCGCAAATCGGGCCAGCGCAAGGCCGCGGAGCCTGAACCCGCCGCCCCGCCGCCCAATCCGGCGCTGATCGAATGGAATGACGTGTCGGACGGCGCGGTGCTGGGGCTGGAGATCGGCTATGGCCTGATCGGCCTGGTGGACGAACGCAAGGGCGCGCCGCTGATGGCCCGCATCACCGGCATCCGTCGCCAGCTGTCGAAGGAACTGGGCTTCGTCGTGCCGATGGTCCGGGTGAAGGACAATCTGGCGCTGGAGCCGAACCAGTATCGCATCACCATCGCCGGCGTTGTCGTTGGCGAGGACGAGATATTCCCCGCCGACCTGCTGGCGCTGGACAGCGGCGCGCTGGAGGGCACGGTGTCCGGCCGCGAGGCGAAGGACCCGACCTTCGGCCTCGACGCCGTGTGGATTTCGCCCGCCAAGCGCAGTGAGGCCGTGGTCGCGGGCTATACCGTGGTCGATCCGCCGACGGTCGTGGCGACCCATCTCAACCAGCTGATCGCGATGAACGCCAGCGAGATGTTCGGCCTGGACGAAGCGCGCAAGCTGCTCGACAACCTCAAGGATGCCGCGCCGCAGCTGGTGGACGGGCTGACGCCGGGTCTGCTCAATCTGACGCAGATTTCAGCGCTCTGCCGCGCCCTGCTCGCCGAAGGCATTGCGCTCAAGGATTTCCGCCGCATTTGCGAGGCGATGGTCGATGCCGCACGGCCCGACATGAACCTCGATCAACTCGTCGAAGCGGTGCGCCAGCGCATCGGCTCGCTCATCATCCAGGGCCTCGTTCCGGTGAAGATGCCTTTGCCGGTGATCACGCTCGACGGCGACCTGGAGGCGTTGCTGGCGCAGGCGATGCGCATGGCGGGCGATGCCCGTCACCCGATCGAGCCCGCGCTCGCCAACCGCATCATCGAGGCGGTGGTGCAGGCTGCTCGCCCGTTGCTGGGGCAGGCGCGCAACTTCGCCATCGTCACCTCGCCGGTCGCGCGCCGCGCGCTGGCTCGCCTGTTCAAGCCGCATCTGCCGGAGACGCCCGTGCTCTCTTTCCTCGAAATTCCCGACGGCAAGGGCGTGGAAGTCGTCGCCGTGGTCGGTGGCGAGCAACGCCCCGCGCCGCGTCACGATCCCCTGCCGCAATCTTCCCACTCTGGCCGCGAACGCGTCGCTTAAGGAGCCGTCTCATGTTCATGAACAGGGTCGTCGCCGGTTCCGATACCCACATCTATAATCGTCCCGGCAATGCCGTCTCGCCCGAGCGGCTGGCGCGGCAATATATGCCGCTGGTGCGCAAGATCGCATGGCACGTCCATGGCCGTGTCTCCAGCGCGATCGAGATCGAGGACCTGCTCCAGATCGGCATGGTCGCGCTGGTGGAGGCTGCCAATGGCTTCGAGGACAGGGGCCTGGGCTTTGCCTCCTATGCGCAGATGCGCGTGCGCGGGGCGATGATCGACCATCTGCGCCGCAGCGCGACCATGACGCGGTCGGCCATGGCCCAGCGCAAGACGATGGCGGGCATCCGCAACCGGCTGGAGCAGAAGCTCGGCCGCGCGCCGCTGGAGGCGGAAATGTCCGCCGAAATGGGTCTGGATGCCGCCGCCTATCGCGAAGTGGCCGACAGTTGCGAGATGGTGCAGCACAGCAGCATGGACGAGGTCTATTCCGACCAGTCCATGTGGTTCGCCGATGTCGAGGACCGCGCCGACGACGTGATGGAGCGGGAGTCGCTTAAAGGCGCGCTGGCGAAATGCATCGGGGAACTGCCGCAGCGCGAGGCGCTGGTGCTTCAGCTTTATTTCGTCGAGGAACTGAATCTGGAGGAAATCGGCGCGACGCTGGATATCGGCGCGGCGCGGGTGTGCCAGATCAAGAAGGCGGCGCTCGACAGGCTGCGCGAGAAATTGCGCGATTGGGATTGAGTAACTGGCCGGGCCGCTGCGTGTGACGTGTTCCTGCGCAGGCAGGAACCCAGTTCGGCCGCCAGTCCATTTGTGCAAGCGTTTGGACTGGGCTCCTGCCTGCGCAGGAGCACGTTCATCTCATGATCAGCTATCGTTCGCCGCATTGGACAGCCCGTCGAACGGCGGCTTCGCATTGTCCAACTGCAACTGGCGATAGCGCGTCTTCTGGTAGTTCTGCGTCCGCCACCATGGTTCCGCCACCTGGAACAGCCCGCTATGCGCGGCCTTCGTCCCCAGGTCCTTGCGCGCGGTGAACGCCGCGAGGAGGGGCGCCAGCACCAGTCCCGCCACCACCGGCATGATCCAGCCGAGCGAGGTATGGGACTTCACCGCCAGCAGCGTCAGCCCCGCGCCCAGCAATATATGCCATTTGAACAGCCAGATGGCGGGCAGCATCGCCATGCCGTCGCGGTCGCGGGTCTGCCCGTTCCAACTGCTCTTGCGGCCCATCAATATGCCGAACAGGTTGATCGTCTGGGTCAGCATGCTGACCGGCGCCATCAGGATCGATAGCGCGATGTCCGCGATCACGCCGCGCATCATCCGCACGCCGCCACCGAAGCCGATGCGCCGCGCCGGATCGGCCAGCGCCCAGAGCAGCGCCAACAGCTTCGGCCCGAACAGCAGCACGGCGGTCAGCGCCAGCAACCCGCCGGAGGGCAGGATCGCGCTTGGCGGCCACACGCCCGCCACCGCGCCGCCCAGCACCACCAGCATCAGCGCCAGCCACAGCGGCGAGGTGCAATAGGCCGAAGCGCCGACGAACAGCTGGAAGCGGCTGACCGGATGCATGCCCCTGATCTTCGTGAGCAGCGGCACATGCTGGATATTGCCCTGGCACCAGCGGCGGTCGCGCGTGGCGAGATCGGGCAGGGAGGGCGGAAATTCCTCGAAACTGTCGTCGGCCATGACGATATGCACGTCCCAGCCCCTGCGCCGCAGCAGCGCGGCCTCGACCATGTCATGGCTCATGATATGGCCGCCAAAGGGCGCGCGCCCCGGCAATTCGGGCAAGCCGCAGCTCTGCGCGAACGCCTTGGTCCGCAATATGGCGTTGTGGCCCCAGAACATGCCTTCCGATCCCGCCCACCAGATCATGCCGGCGGCGGAAATCGGCCCGAAGAGGCGGCTGGCGAATTGCTGCCAGCGGGCGAAGAAGGTGGAGGCGCCGACGATTGACGGCACGGTCTGGATCAACCCGACATGCGGATGCCGCTCCATGTCGGAGGCGAGGCGGGCCATGGTCTGGCCGCTCATCACGCTGTCGGCGTCGAGAACGATCATATAGTCGTAGGCGCCGCCGAAACGTTCCACCCATTCGGCGATATTGCCGGGCTTGCGGCCGATGTTGAGCGCGCGCCGGCGGTAATGGACCGGGCGGGAGAATCCCTTGCGCATCTTCACATAGGCGGCGCGCTCGATTTCCCCATTCCCGGCATTGGAATCGCTCAGGATGAAAAATTCGAACCGCTCGCCGCCCATGACCTGCGCCAGCGACCGCTCCATGATCGACAGCCGGCCGAGCACGCCCTGGAAATCTTCATTGCATACCGGCAGCAGCACGGCGGTGCGGCCGCGCAAGGGCGTGGCGGACCGCGCGCGATAAGGCCGTGCGCCCTGTCCCTTGCCCATGGTCAGCAGCAAAAAGCCGATCAGGCTGGTCGCGAAGCCGAAGGCGATCCAGGCGAAGAGCGGAATGAACAGGGCAAGATAAACACCCTCCCATGCCGAAATGCCGTCCAGCCCGATCGAGCGCCGCATTTCATGGGCCGCCATCGACGCGGGCAGCAGCGCCAGCAGGACGACCAGTATCCGTCTTGCCCAAAGATCGACGTTGAATGGACGATGGGGCAGGTCGCGCGGTTTTGCGGAAAAATCCTGCGCGGGCATGGCCAATGGCCTTTCCACGGGAAGATGCTCGAACGCCCTCATGGGCGTCGATCCCATCCCCTTGTCCGTGTGCATGCCACCAGTTGCCGTCATTCCAGACCCATTTTCCGCTTCATCCGCCCGCGAAGGCCCGGCTCAAGCTCGCCGGATTTTTGTTCCAGCCGTCATGCGCCCAGGGGGTAATGCACATATTCGCTGAACGGACGATTGCCAGCGCGAAGTTGGGCGCGAATATCGGTCGGCTTGCCCCGGTCCCGACGGATATCCAGGACCATTCGGAACATGTCCTTCTGGTGCAGCACGGGATAGCCCGCTTTTTTGACCAGCGTTCCGCCGGCAAGATCCACCCAGATATCGGGCCGAGCCTGCGCTGGAACCCCGGCAAAGTCCACCAGGAACCGCTCAACCCCCGCTTCGCCAGACTGCCCGGTCCAGATATTCTCGACCGTGGCAAGGTCGGTCGAAGCGGGCGTGCGCGCCGTGGACCAGTCAAGCCGGTAACTCGCCTCGATCCGGCTGCCCGCGCGCGTCGGCGCGGCGGGCGTCCAATAGGCCGCGACATTGTCGGTATACTCGCTGTCGGTCGGAAAGGCGTAGAGCCTGACCTGTCCCGCGCCCAGCGGCTTGCGCGGGGTCGCCCAGAGCGACGGGCGGCGTTCGTAGAAGACGCCGTCATCCTGATAATGGTCGAAATTCCGGTCGCGCTGGAGCAGGCCGAAGCCCTTCGGGTTCCGCTCGGCAAAGACATCGACACGCGGCGCGGAGGGGTTCGCCAGCGGACGGCAATGGGCGGTGCCATCTGCGCTGGCGATGGAGAGCATGTCGCTGTCATGGATTTCCGGACGCCAGTCGGTGCGCTTCGCCCGGTCGGCCTGATCGTACCAGAACATGCTGGTCATCGGCATCAGCCCCAGTTCGGTGATCGCCTTGCGCGCGAACAGCACCGCATCGACATCCTGCCGCACCCCTTGCGGGCCAAGGCTGCTGGCGAAGCGGAAGGCGCCGGTCAGCGAGGCGCTGTCCATCAGTGCATGGATGGTGACGCTGCTGCGCCCGGTCCGCTCCAGCCAGAAATGGGTGAAGCGGGGAAATTCCTCCTTGCCCGCGATGCTGGTGTTGATCGCGACGGCGCGGGCCGACAGGCCGAACTGCCTGTCGGCGGGCGCCCGGAAATAGGTGGCGCCCAGAAAGGACAGCCAGTCGCCGTCCCGCGCCGCGTTCATGATGCGGAAGCCGGAAAAGCCCGCATCAGGCCCCAGATTGCGCACCGCATTGCCGGCCGGGGCGTCGAACATGCCGGGGTCGTAGCGCAGCGGCGTCGCGCGGCCCTTTTCCACCAGCGCGATCTCGACCGGCTGCTGCACCGTACTGCTCAAGGGGAACAGGCGGATGCCGGTGTCGCCGCCAAGGTCGTTCCAGATCGTCCGCTCGTCGCGGAAACGGGCCTGGTTGAAGGCGTCATAACCCACCTTGTCCGCGCCGGGGAAAAAGGGCGTCACCTTGAAAGCGCCACGGGCAAGCCGCTGCGCGCGGGCGATCACCATGTCCCAGGAGAAGGCGTCGCCGCGCGGTTGAGCGAGAAGGGGGCGGGGCAGCAGCAGCGCCGCGCCGGAGGCAGCGATCATCGCGCGGCGATCAATCTTGGTCATGGTCGTCATCATGGGGGCGACAACCGCCAATGCAAGTGTTTCGATCCCGATCCGATCGACAAATGCGATGAAGCCTCCGCCCGGGGGGACGGAGGCTTCTTTAGGCTGGCCGTTTCATCGAAGTTTCTACCCCCGGCACGGGTGGGGACCGTTGATGTGCCGGGAGTGGCATGACCGGCTGCCAGGTGACCAAAACCCCAGCCGGTCAATCTCTTTCAGGCTTAGCTGATCAGCTTCAGGACGTTCTGCTGGCTCTGATTGGCCTGGGCCAGCATCGCGGTCGAAGCCTGGCTCAGGATCTGGGCCTTGGCGAGAGCGGTCGTCTCGGTCGAGAAGTCCGCGTCCTCGATGCGGCTGCGGGCGTCGGTCAGGTTGGTGACGTTGGCCGTCAGCGTGTTGACGGTCGATTCCAGGCGGTTCTGGGCGGCACCCAGACCAGCGCGGGCCGTGTCGATCGCCTTCAGCGCGTTGTCATAGTTGGTGAGCGCGGTCGCCGAGGAGAAGCCCGCGGCGGTCACGTCCATGGCGGCGGTCGCGACACCGGTGCCCGGCGTCAGCACGGCGGTCACATTGGCGTTGGTGTTCAGGTTGCCGAGGTCGATGACCACCGAGTCGGTCGAGTTCGCACCGGCCTGGATGTTGATCTTGCCGTCGGCAGCCGCGCCGCCCGAACCGTCGAACAGCTTGATGCCGTTGAAGCTGGAGTTGGTGAGAACCTTGCCGATCTGGGTGGAGAGCGCGTCGATTTCCGACTTGATGTTCGACTTCGAGTCGGCGCCGTTGGTGTCGTTCGACGCCTGGACGGTCAGTTCACGCATGCGCTGCAGCATGTTGCTGACTTCGCCCAGCGAACCTTCCGCCGTCTGGGCGAGCGAGATGCCGTCATTGGCGTTGCGGACGCCCTGGGTCATGCCCTTGATCTGCGCGGTCATGGTCGAGGCGATCGCCATGCCGGCGGCATCGTCCTTGGCCGAGTTGATGCGCTTGCCGGTCGACAGGCGTTCCATCGCGGTGCTGAGCGCCTTGCTGGAAGCGGCCGAAGCATTGGTGGCACGCAGCGCCGAAGAGTTGGTTCCGATAACAGACATTTGATTACCCTTTCCGTTCGTTCAGGTCGCTGCCATCAGGCTGCTTGCGGCCTCGAAAGGGGATAACGGCAGGGGCGAAAAAGCTTTTAGGGGTGGCGCGTTTTTTTCCGGAAAAACTTCCAAAGGCGCGGAAAACCGACCTCCAGAACGGGTGCCCTATGCAGAAGTGGGCAAGAAGTTCCCGGCAAGCGGAAAAAAAATGCCGTTATGCGGCAAGAACTTTGCCGCATTAACCATATGATAACCATGGCCGGGCAGTTTGAACCCATCGAAGGGGGTTGGGGCGTGCGGGGGCACAATCCGGCCAAAATCATGGGGACAAGTTCATGTCATCGCTGGACGTGAGCCGAGGAGTCTGCGCGCTCGTTGCGGGCCTGCAGCACTGGCTGGAAAATGCGTTCTTCACCGTACGCATCGTGGACGCGCAGAGCCCGCGGGAGCGGGACGGGATTGAACGGGGCAATCGGCGCGTGCTGCTGGCGACCGAGATCGGTCATGCGACCCATCGCGACATATTGATCAACCTGGTGGACGGCGCGCCGTCGCTGGTGCCTGCCGCCAACGGCCTGCCCGCCCGCGTGGCCTTTGGCCTGGAGGATATGGGCTTCGCTTTCGCGCTGATCGCGGAGCTGGCCCGTCCGGCCGCGGTCCCGGCAGTGGGCGACAATGCCAGCACCCGGCTGATGACACTGGCCGGTCGCGTGGCGCGCAGCGACGCCACCGTGCTGATCCAGGGCGACACTGGCACCGGCAAGGAAGGCATGGCGCGCTTCCTTCATGCGCAGTCGGGCCGCACTGCCCATGACTTCATCGCCGTCAACTGCGCGGCGCTGCCCGAAACCATGATGGAAGCGATGCTGTTCGGTCACAGGAAGGGTAGCTTCACCGGCGCGGCCAACGCGTCGGAAGGCCTGTTCCTCGCCGCTGACGGCGGCACGCTGTTCCTCGACGAAATCGCAGAACTGCCGCTGAGCCTTCAGGCAAAGCTGCTGCGCGCCCTTCAGGAAGGCGAAGTGCTGCCCGTGGGCGCGACCCATCCGGTTCCGGTCAATGTCCGCATCATCGCAGCCTGCAACCGCAACCTCGCCGCCGAAGTCGCCGCCGGGCGTTTCCGCGAGGATCTCTACTGGCGCCTCAACGTCATGCCGCTGGAGCTGCGCCCGCTGGCCGAGCGTGCGGGCGACGTGACCGCGATCGCCGCTGCCATGCTGCTGCGGCATCAGGATATGGCGAAGGACGCCTTCGTGTGGCCGACCGTCGCGGCGCTGGAAAAGCTGACCGCCCATGTCTGGCCGGGTAATGCCCGCGAACTGGGCAATGTCCTCCAGCGCGCGCTCGTGCTGCGCGACGGCGACCGGATCGAGCCTGCTGATCTGCACATCACCGGCGCGCCGCAGCTTCGCGTGGTGCAACGCCAGGTCCTGGAAACCGCCGAGCCGATCCGTCTGCGCGACGTTGCGCACAACTCCAAGCTGGAGGCTGTCCGCGCCGCGCTGCGCGAGACGGACGGCCACCGCGCCGCCGCCGCCCGCAAGCTGGGCATTTCCGAACGCACGCTGCGCTACCGGCTCGCCGAGATGCGCGAGCTGGCCGCGGCTTGAGGGGAGAATAGGATATGTCCGGCATCTCTCCCACTGATAGCGTGATGGCGATCCGCAACGCCATCCTCCAGAAGAACGCCGCGCTGCGCGACGTCGCCCAGACCGGCAATGTCGGCGCGGGTTCGGCGGTCGGCACCAACGGCGCCACCGCGCCGGGCGGTTTCACCGACGCGCTGAAATCGGCGCTAAGCCAAGTCAACGGCCTGCAAAATCAGGCGGGTGAAGCAGCCGCCTCGTTCGAACGGGGGGAAACCACCGATATTGCCGGGGTCATGCTCGCCAAGCAGCAGGCGTCGGTCAGTTTCGAAGCCACCCTTCAGGTCCGCAACAAATTGCTGTCCGCTTACAAGGACATCATGAGCATGCCGGTGTAATATGAGCGAGAACGCACTCACCCCCTCCGTCGGCGGCGCTGCCGCTCTCCCGGCCACCAGCCCCGCCAGCTTTGGCGGCGCGAAGGGCGTTGACGCGATGAAGGCGCGCTTCACCGGCTTCATCAGGCAGCCGGCGGTGGCGAAGAGCCTGCCGCTGTTGGGCTTGCTGGGCGTCGTCGCCATCGCGGGGGCCGCCTGGCTGGCGCTCCGCGAACCGCCGCAGCGCGACCTGTTCCGCGCCCTGCCCGATGCCGACAAGTCGGCGGTCGCGCAGGTGCTGGACCAGAACGGCATCCGCTACGACTTCGACAATTCGGGCGGCATGACCGTTGGCGAGGACGAATATTTCAAGGCGAAGATGATGCTCGCCGCTCAAGGCCTGCCCAAGAGCGCGCCCGACGGCAACAGCATGATCGACAGCCTGCCCATGGGGGCGTCGCGCGCCGTCGAAGGCGAAAAGCTGCGGTCGGCCCGCGAAATGGACCTCGCCCGCACCATCGAAGCAATCGACAGCGTGGAGAGCGCCAAGGTCCACCTCGCGGTCGAGCCGCCCAGCGTCTTCCTGCGCGAACGGTCCAAACCCTCTGCCTCGGTGATGCTGCGTCTGGCCTCGGGCCGTCAGCTGACCGACGCGCAGGTCAGCGCCATCGTGCATCTGGTCGCTTCGTCCATCCCGGAACTGAATCCGGAGGATATTTCGGTCGTCGACCAGAATGGCCGCCTGCTGAGCGATAATGACAGCAACGCCGCCGATGATCGCCAGCTGGCGATCCAGACCCGGATGGAGGACCGCTATCGCCAGTCGGTGATCGCGCTGCTGACGCCGATTTTGGGCGCGGGCAAATTTTCGACCGAGGTTCACACCGAACTGAACTTCGCCGAGCGGCAGGCGACCCGCGAAACCTATCCGCAGGACGAAGCGCGCCTGCGCACCGAAACCGGCAGCTGGCAGTCCGACCCGCGTGGCCAGGGCAATGGAACTGGCGGGGCTGCCGGCGAGGCGAGCGGCATCCCCGGCGCGCTCAGCAATCAGGCGCCGGTCAACCCGACGGTCAGCCAGACCAATCCCAATGGTCAGGCCGTGGCCCAAGGCGCCACCAGCGCGCAGACCGCTGCCCAGCCCGGCGCCCCGCCCAATCCGCTGATGAAGACGGAGGAAAGCTTCAACCGCAGCTTCGAGCTGGGCCGCGAAGTCTCCGTCACCAAGGACGCTATCGGCACGGTGAAGCGCCTGTCCGTCGCCGTCGCGCTCGACAACGGTCCGGACGGCAAGCCGCGCACCCCGCAGGAGATCGCAACCCTCGAAGCGCTGGTGAAGGGCGCGGTCGGTTTCGATCAGGCGCGTGGCGACGTGGTCGCCCTGTCCTCCCGCAGCTTCGCCAGGGCCGAGGAAGTCGTAACCCCCTGGTATGAGGCCGAATGGGTGTCGCCGCTGGTGCGCAATGTCTCGGCCCTGCTGGTCGCGCTGCTGGTGATCTTCGGCATCGGCCGCCCGCTCTTGAAGCGCCGCGCCGCCGCCCAGACCGCCGCCGCCGAGCAGGCGGTGGCCGAGGGCCAGAAGATCGGCCGCGAAATCTCGACCGAGATCACCCGTCAGGCGACGGTGAACCCCGACGGTTCGACGCCCGTGACGCTCGACATGATCTCCTCCACTTACGACTATGCCCAGCGCGCCGACCTCATCCGCAACTTCGTGAAGCAGGACCCGGATCGCGCCGCCCTGGTCGTCCGCGACCTTCTGAAGGAAGGGAAGAAGGAAAATGCCTGACGTTGCCGCCAATCCGGCGCTCAAGGGCAGCGCCGCCGCCGCCGTCCTGCTGATGCTGTTCGATGAGGATGAGGCCGCGCAGATCCTCTCCCGCCTGGAACCCGACGAAGTCCGCCAGCTCGGCTATGCGATGTATGATGTCGCTGACGTGCAGGTCGAGGAGGTCAATGAAGCGCTCGACCATTTCGTCACCAAGGCGAAGAAGCGCACCACCATCGGTTATGGCGCCACCCGCCATATCCGCGGCGCGATGACCAAGGCGCTGGGCGAGGAACGGGCCGAGAATATGCTCGCCCGCATCACCCCGCCGACCCGTTCGACCCAGCTGGAAATGCTGAAATGGATGGATGCCAAGGAAATCGCCACGCTGATCGAGGCGGAGCATCCGCAGATCATGGCGATCGTGCTCGCTCATCTGGAGGCGCCGATCGCCGCCGATGTGCTGCAATTGCTGCCGGTCGAATATCAGGAAGAGATCGTCTACCGCATCGCGACGCTCGGTCCCGTGTCGAACGAGGCGCTGGACGATCTGGAACAGCTCCTCCTGCGCGGCAACATGGCCAAGAAGCAGGGCGGCGCCTCGCAGCGCGGCGGCACGGTCGAGGCGGCGGCGATCATGAACAATGTCCGCAAGGACAATGAGCAGCGCATCATCAAGGCGCTGGCCAAGCGGGACAAGATGGTCGCCCAGACCATCGAGGAGGAGATGTTCGTCTTCGACAACCTCATCGACATGGACGACAAGAACCTCGGCACGCTGATGCGCACCGTCGACAGCGCCGTGCTGGTCGTGGCGCTGAAGGGCGCGAACGACATGCTGAAGGCCAAGATATTCGGGTCGATGTCGGCCCGCGCTGCTCAGGCCATATCCGACGAGATCGAGGAACGCGGGCCGATCCGCCTCGCCGAAGTGATCGACGCGCAGAAGCTGATCATCGGGACCGCGCGCCGCATGGCCGATGCGGGCACCATCATGCTGGGCGGCAAGGGGAACGACTTTGTCTAAGCTTTGGACCAATGCAGAGGTTGCCAGCATTCCGCTGGGCGGCATGGGTCAGGTGACGAGCGGCGGCTTCCGCAGCCTGTTCACGCCCGCGCATGCGCCCGGCCAGCCGGTGCACGACAGCGTTCCGGAAAGCGAAGAAGATGTGCTGGAACAGGCGCGGATCGAGGCCTTCGCCATGGGTTTCGACGAAGGCAGCCGCGTCACCGCGGAAGCCAATGCGGCCGATGTGCAAGCGCGCCAGCGGCTTGCCGAAGCGCTGGAACTGCTGGCGCCCGCGCCCAGCGGCATGCTGTCCACCATGCTTTCCGCCACGGTGGTCCGGTTGGTCGAGCAGATCGTGGGCGAGGTCGAGATCGACATCGCACGGCTGCTCCAGCGTTGCGACAGCGTCGCCGCCTTCATCGAAGCGAATGACGAGAAGGGCGCGCTGCACTTGCATCCGGAGGATATCGAACTGCTGGAAGGCGAGGAGATCGGCGTGAAGCTGGTCGCGGACCAGGGCATGCAGCGCGGCTGCGTCCGCCTCGAAACCGCTGACGGCTGGGTCGAGGATGGCCCGGATGTGCGTCTCTCCCGCCTGCGCGCCTTGCTGGACGATATGGAAGGAAAGGCATGATCCGCGCCGCGCTCGCCCAGGCGGAGACGCTGTTCGACCATATGCAGGTCCAGAACCGTGCACCCCGCCATGTCGGGCGGCTGGTCAGCCATGATGCGGGGATGCTGGAAGTCACTGGCTTCCGCCGTCCCATCGGCGCGGGCGCCCGGCTGATCGCATCGGACGGGACGATCTGCCGCGCCGAAGTCGTGGGCTTTCGCGGCGACAGGACCCTGCTGGTGCCGCTCGATGCCGACGCGCCGCTGGAAAATGGCGCGCGGGTCGAGCCGGATAGCCAGGCGACCATGGTGCAGGTCGGCGAAGGCCTCATCGGCCGCGTCATCGACGCCATGGGCCAGCCGCTGGACCGCAAGGGGCCGATCATCGCGGGCGGTTCGTGGCCGCTCAACGGCGTGAAGGGCAATGTGCTCGACCGGGGTCGCGTGACCGAGCCGTTCGATCTGGGCGTGCGCGCGGTCAACGCGCTGCTGACCGCCGGACGCGGCCAGCGCATTGCGATCATCGCCGGTTCTGGCGTCGGCAAGTCGGTACTGATGGGCCAGATGATCCAGGGCGCCGAAGCCGATATCGTCGTCGCGGGCCTGATCGGAGAGCGCGGCCGCGAGGTCAGTGACTTCCTGGAAACCAAGCTCAAGGGCGCGATGCACAAGAGCATCGTCGTCGCCGTTCCCGCCGATCATCCGCCGGTTCTGCGCCTGCGCGCCGCTGCCCGCGCCACCGCCATCGCCGAATATTTCCGGGCGCGCGGCAAGAAGGTGCTGCTGCTGATCGACAGCCTGACCCGCTGCGCCCATGCCCAGCGGGAGATTGGGCTGGCGTTGGGCGAGCCGCCCGCGATGAAGGGCTATCCGCCGTCCGCGCTGGCGCTGATCCCGCGTCTGGTGGAGCGGGCGGGCGTCGACAGCCGTAGCGGCGGCTCGATCACCGCGCTGTATACCGTGCTGGCCGATGGCGACGACACCGACGATCCGATCGTCGATGCCGCCCGCGCCATTGTCGACGGCCATTTCGTGCTGTCGCGCCATCTCTCCGAACAGGCGATCTTCCCGGCTATCGACATCGGCAAGTCGCTCTCCCGCGTCATGGCGGATGTCGTGCCGGACGAGCACCGGTTCGCCGCCTCCTCCTATCGCCGTCTCTGGGCCGCCTATGAGGAAAATCGCGACCTTATCCTGATGGGCGCCTATCGTCCCGGCAATGATCCGGTGATCGACGAAGCGGTGCAGCGGCGGCAGGAAATCCTCGACTTCATCCGGCAGGATCAGAAGAGCTTCATCGACCTGCCCACCAGCGCCAACGCCCTCATAGCCGAGTTCGGCGCGTGAAGGGAGAGGTCGCCCGCCGCCAGCGCGTGCTGCGCGTCCGCCATGTGCAGCATGCCATGGCCATGGCCGAAACGGCCCGTGCCCGCGACGAGGCGGAGGGCATTGCCCGCAATGCCGAACGGCTGCGCAATGTGCGCGACGATCTTTTTACGACGCAGGGCACGGCAAATGGCGCGACTTTTGCTTCCATGCAGGAACTGGCGGGCCGTCTGGAACAGGCGGGGCGTCAGCTGGATGGCGCGCTCTACGATGCGCGCCGCAAGGTGGAGGTCAAGGAAGGCCTCAGCCTCGCGGCCAATCGGGATCGCGAAATCGCCGTGAAACTCAAGGATCGCGCCCGCGCGGACCTGGAGGAATGGCGGGAAAACAAGCTCGCGGCCCTGCCGCGTTATCGCCGGATGCAGCGGACGGGAGATGTCTGACGTGAATATGCTGACCAGCCTCAAGGCTCTGCTCTTCTCCTCGGCGGCCCCGGCTGTGCCCACGGAAGGCGCTGGCGTGGCCGCGCCGGTGGAGGGCGCCGTCGATTTCGCCAGCTTGCTCAGTGGCAGGATGGATGCCTCCGCCGCGGCGGATATCTCCGGACTGCCGCAAGCTGTGGAACCGACCGAAGAAACCCATGGGGAAACCGCGCCGGACACCATCGCGATCGCGTTGCCGCCGGGCCTTGCGACCGCCCTTCACGCGGCACAGGGGCATCGCAAGGCCTCCCTGCCGCTTTCGTCGGGGCTCGTCCAGCGAAGCGACAGTCCAGCGCCTGCTGTCTCTGCCGATGCCGATCAGAAGCCTGAAACAGAGGAGGAAACCGCCGCGTCGGCGAACGGACAACCGGCCCGGCCGGAGGGAGGCATGGCCACCATGCCGATCCCGGCGCTTCCGGACCAACTGGCCATCTCGGTCGGGGAGCGGCCCCAGGCGATCCGCATCGCGGCAAAGCCGGTGCTGCATGAAACACAGCCTCTGTTTGCCGCGCCGATCACCGGACAACCGGACGAAGAGGCCGCGATCGGGCAGAGCGATGACCATCCTGCCGAGGATCGGTCGGAGGAGCAGCTGTCCTCGCCCATCGCGCCGACCCCGGTTCCCAATGGCGCGCCGCCAATGGCCTCCGCACAACCCGGTGTGGTCCCGCTCCCATCCCAGCCTGTCGCAACCGCGACTCCGCAGTCGACGGCGGCCGTGAAGCCAGCGCTGGAAAGCACTTCCCCGACGCCACCTGCCCCGCAATCAGCCACGCCCGATCAGTCCGGTCAGCCTGCTGCCCCGCCCGCCGACCCAACTGCTGCTTCCAGGGTTGCAGGCCGTTCCCCGGACAGCATCATTCCCGCCCCGGACGATGGCGCATTGGCGGCCGATGCCCCCATTTCAACGCTTTCCGTGACGCCGGACCAGCCGGTGAAATCCGAAGCGCTTGCCCTGCTTCAGATGGTGCGCGATCAACTCGCTGTCCGTCATTCGGGCACCCCTGCGCGCCCGGACGAGCAGGTCCCGGGCCTCGCCCGGAGCAAGGCGGAACGCGCGGCGCCCTCCATCGAAGCCGCACCGCCCGGTCAGGTCCAACCCTTGCCCGCCGACGCAGCGGTCCAGCCGCTGCCACCGCAGCCCGCATCCGGTGCCGTACAGCCCGCCGCTGCCACCGCCCCAGTCGTCGATCTGTCGGCCAGCCTTGGCGCGCAGGTGGTGGATATGGGCGTTTCCGGCCAGTGGATCGATGGCCTGGCCCGCGACATTGCCGGTCTGTCCGCCCATGGCGCGCAGGGCCGGTTTCAGATCAATGCGGATCAGCTCGGCCCGGTTCAGGTCGACATCCGGCAGGGCGCGGATGGCGCGGCCGTCAGCCTGACCGTCGCCAGCGAGGCCGCGGAAATGGCGTTGCGCCAGGACAGCGACCGGCTGCGCCTGGACGCGGGCCTTTCGGCCGTTCGCATAACCGACGTGAAGATCGAACGCGCGCCGCATGTCGCGGAATCGGCGCGGGCCGACAGCGCGGGCCAGCAATCCCCGCAACAGCAGCCATCCTCGCAACAGCCGGGGCAGGGCGCCTGGGCCAATGGCCAGAATATGGGCCAGTCGCAAGGCCAGGGCCGTTGGCAATCACGCGAAAATAGCGGCTTTGTCCCTAAAAATACCGCTGATCCTGCCGTTCTTGACCATGACGATACGCGCCGGGCGGGCCATGAGGCCCTACGCGCGCGCTATGCCTGAAATGCGGGATGACGGGGGATTTTCCGATGAGTGACGACGCCAAGCCGAAGAAAAAGAAGGGCGGTGGCATGAAGATGATCCTGCTGATCGTCATTGCCATGGTCGTGGGCGGTGCGGGGGCTGCCGGCGGCCTCTATGCCGCCGGCTTCTTCAATCCCAAGGCCGACGGACCCAAGGAGGAGCCGAACAAGCCCGTCCTCGTCCTGGCCGGCGAAAGCGCGGAGGACGTGGCCAAGGCCCATGGCGGCGGCGGCGGTGAAGGGGGCGAGGGCGGCCATGGCGGCGGCGCCCATGCCCCGTCGGGCGTGCACGTGCCCGCCAAGGGCATCGACCTGCCGACGCCGTCCAACCCGGCGGCCTATCAGGCGACCTATTTCCAGCTTCAGACGCCGTTCACGTCCAACATGTCGGATACCGACGCCTTCGCCCAGATTTCGCTCGCCATCTCGACCTATTATGACATGCGCGTGATCGAAGCGATCAAGACCCATGAGATGGCGATTCGCAGCCAGGTCCTGATGATGCTGGCCGAACAGCCGGTGGAGGCGCTTTCCACGCCGCAGGGGAAACGCGCGCTTCAGGGCAGGATCAAGGTCATAATTAACGACATTCTGAAGCAGAAGACGGGCTATGGTGGCGTCGATAACGTTTATTTTACAAATTTTGTTATCCAATAGCCTGAAAATACTAGGTTTTCTGCGACTTTTGCCGTCGCGTCATGCGACAAAACGTCGCATGAGAAAATTAACAGACGGAGTTTCCCTGCAGGTGCCTGCCCTCGATCATTCTTAAGATGGGTGGCAGGCAAGAAATGCCGGGCGGGGAGGTGAAATGGAGACGAGTGAGCCGCTCTAAGTCCCGGCGTCTCATATGTGATTGACTCTCGCCTCTCGTTTCGCCAGCGTTCCCAATATTCGAAGGGGGCGTTGATGGAGCAGAAGTTTCGGCATTCGATCAAATACACGAATGAGCAGCAGTTTACGCTCGCCGAGATCGCGGATAGCCTGCTGGCCCAAGATAAGTTGGTCCGCTATCTGCCGAAGATAATATCGGATGCTATACCGGGCCTCACGGTTGACGGTGTAAAAATCAGCCTCATCGATGCGGAAACTGGTAGCCTCAAAGAGGAGTTCCTCGTATCACTGTTCCTTGCATTTCAAGATGATTTGCAGTCTGAGGTTACAGATTTGGTCGAAGGTCTTACTGGGATGGCCATTCCAGAAAAATACGACACGATAGTAACCCTGCTCGTTATTCTCGTTGTTTTGTATGGGGCTAAGTTCGTTTATTCGAAGTTTAGAGGTGATCGTGAGAATCCGGCTTCGATCAACGGTGACTACAACAACGTTCTGAATATAACCGCAGACACTTTAAATATATCCTCTGACGCTCTGGACAGCGCGGTTCGCGGTGCGGTGCATCAGCAGCCTCAGCGCGACATAATAGACGCCGCGACCCGGTTCTTCAGGCCTGCCAAAAAGGGTGGCGGCGCTCCTGTGATCGCGGGAGGGCAAGAGATATCGCTGGGCGCGGTTAAGGAATTTCCTTCTGAGGCTTCCATGGCCGTCGATAGCGACACTCCGATAGAGCCCTATCCTGATGTTAGGATACAAATTTTAGCGCTCGACCGCCAAAAGCGCAGAGTAGGTTGGGCCGGTCGCTTCGTTGACAAGGAAATCCTTTCCGAGCGCCTTAGAATGGATCTGTATCCCACGGTCGATCTCGCGCCACTGAGCAAGGCTGAAGTCATCCGAGCCGATGTGATGGTCGAGTTTAAAGAGGACAAGGACGGAAACTTGATTCCGTCTCGCATCCATGTCGTGAAGGTCCATTCCGTAGAAATATAATCGGCAATCATGAGCCTCCCAGAAGGCGGAAGCCTGCTTGGTTTCATGCGATAAAACAATGCTTTAAGGTCAATGTCGCATGATCTTTGAGGCTTAAGTTGTTGTTTCTAAAGGATACAGGTTTAACGTTTATTTTACCAATTTCGTTATTCAATAGGGCTGCCTGAACGCGCGGGAAGTCCCTCGCCTGTGACGGCCGGGGACTGAAATGACCGACATTCAAGCCTACGCCTTCGGGCGGGGGGAAACACAGGCGCCGCTGATGCTGTCAGGGCTGGACCGGCTGGGCGAAAAGCTCGGCCGGCGGCTTCGTGCCCTGATCGAGCCGATTGCCGGGGTCCGTCCGCATGTCGTCGCGCAGGACGCGCGAGGGCTGGAATTCGCCGCCTGGGGCGCCGAGGTGCCCGCTTCCGCCAGCATCAGCGCCTATCGGCTTGCTCCGCTGAAGGGGCAGATATTGCTGCGCATGGACGCGGTGATGATCTCGACCCTGGTGGATTGCTTCTATGGCGGCATCGGCAATCGCGCACTGCCGCCGCGTGGCGAGTTCACCCCGACCGAAGACCGGCTGATCGCCCGCATCGCCGATGCCTTCATCGCCCGGCTGGTGGAATGCTGGGGCGACATGATCGGGCTGGACGCGGGCCTTGTCGTGCGCGAAACCGGCATCGGCTTCGCGTCGGCTGCGCAGCCGGGCGAGCAGATGGTGTTGCAACGCTTCCTCATCAGCATCACCCGCGATCAGGAATGGCCGATCGACCTGCTCTTCCCGCTGGCTTCGCTGCGCGCCGTCGAGCCGCTGATCGGGTCCCGCGTGCCGCTCGATGCGGAACATGCCGATCCGGTGTGGCAGACCCGCATCGCTGCGCGCATGCGCGATATCCGCCTGCCCGCGCGTACCGTGCTGGCGCGCCCCAATCTCTCGCTGGCGGAGCTGATGCAGCTCAAGGCCGGCGACATCATTCCCGTCACCATCAACCGCAGCCTGCCACTGATCGTGGGCGACCGCGTCGTCGCCCATGGCTCGATCGGGGAACAGGACGGCCGCGCTGCATTCCAGATTGAAAAGCTTGCACAGGAACCCGGACAATGAGCGATATGAGTGAAGCCCCGCGCCTCGACGGCATGGGCGAAGACGGCATCAGCCGGATGGTGAACAACCGGCAATTCCGCCTGCTGGCGGACATTCCCGTCCGCATGTCGGTGGAGGTCGGATCGACTTCCCTGCGTCTGGCGGAGGTCATGGACCTGGCCGAAGGCAGCGTGGTGGAACTGGACCGTCAGGCCGACGATCTGCTGGACATCATGGTCAACGGAGCGCTGATCGCCAAGGGCGAGGTGGTGACGGTGAACGGCCGCTACGGTATCCGCATCGTGGAGATCGCCGCGACCGAAACCCGTCTGGCGGGCGTCGAACGGCGGGGTTGAGGCCAGGCGGTTGATATTATTGCTTGCCTTGCGCGCCAATCTCTCGGAACGGATGACGAATTAACCATAGTCGCGGAACAGCCCAATGATCTGGTATTTCGTCAAGCTGCTGATTTTACTGCCCCTGGTTGGCGGCATGGCCTTTGGCGCGCTGTGGCTGTGGCGCAAATATCAGCCCGGCATGATGGTCGGGCAGAATGATCGCTCGTTGAAAGTGCTGGAAGCACTGCCCATGGGCACCTTCGGCAAGCTTGCCGTGGTGGAGTTCGAGGGGAAGAAGATCCTGCTCTCCGTAACGCGGGGCCGGATCGAGAAGATCGCGGAAGGCGATAGCTATCGTGCGGGGCGCTGAATTGCCCATTACCGTCAGACCCGCCTGCGCGGGAATGACCAAATTTGCGATGGTTGCGCTGCTGCTGGCGGCGCTCTTCTTTACCGTCCCCGCCTTCGCCCAGGCTGCGCCGGCCGCTGTCGACAATGGCGGCGCGCTGACCCGCGCCATGGGCCAGATTTCCGGCGACGGCCGTTCGCTGTCGCTCAGCCTGCAAATCCTGATCCTCATGAGCCTGCTGACGGTGTTGCCGTCGCTGATACTCATGATGACCAGCTTCACCCGCATCATCATCGTCCTGTCGCTGCTGCGGCAGGCGCTGGGCCTGCAACAGACCCCGCCCAATCAGGTGCTGGTGGGCCTGACCCTGTTCCTGTCGCTGTTCGTGATGCGGCCCTATGTCGACCAGATCAACGCCCAGGCGTTCGATCCCTATGGCAAGGGGCAGATTCCGATCGAGGAAGCCGTGGGCCGTTCGGGCAAGATATTGCACGGCTTCATGGCCAAGCAGACGCGCGAAACCGACCTGAAGCTGTTCGCCAATCTCGCCGAAGCGCCCGCCTTCCGCTCACCCGCCGACATCCCCTTTTCGATCCTGCTGCCCGCCTTCGTGACGTCGGAACTGAAGACCGCGTTCCAGATCGGCTTCATGATCTTCCTGCCTTTCCTCATCATCGACCTTGTCGTCGCCTCCACGCTGATGGCGCTGGGCATGATGATGCTCTCCCCCACGATCATCTCCATGCCGTTCAAGCTGCTGCTGTTCGTGCTGGTCGATGGCTGGGCGCTGACCATGGGGTCGCTTGCCGGCTCCTTCGCGACTTGAGGGCAGGGCGATGGAAAATGCCGATTTCTTCATGGGACTGGCGCAGCAGGCGCTGTGGATCACGGCGCTGGCGGCGGCGCCGATCCTGATTCCGGCGCTGATCGCGGGCGTCGTCATCGGCATGGTGCAGGCGGCGACGTCCATTAACGAACAGACGCTGGCCTTCATCCCCAAGATCATCGTCGTCGGCGCCATGCTGGTGCTGTTCGGCGGCTCCATCATGGTGCTGATCGCCGACTTCACCCGCGAGATTTTCGAGCGCATCCCGGACCTGCTCCAATGATTGCGCCGGGCTTCGCCAATGTGGAAGTCCAACTTTGGATATGGCTGATCGCCATGATCCGTCCCGGCGCCGCGTTCATCGCCGCGCCGGTCTTCGGCGCGCCCGCCGTGCCGCTGCAACTGCGCCTGATCCTGTCGCTGGCGCTCGGCATGGCGGCGCTCAACAGCGTGCATATCGTGCTGCCCGCCGATGGCGTGGCCAGCTTCCAGGGCGTGATGCTGGTCGCGGGCGAAGTGCTGGCCGGACTCGCCATCGGCTTTGCGGTGCAGATCGGCTATGCCGCCGCGCTGGTCGCGGGGGAGGCGATCGGCAACACCATGGGCCTCAATTTCGCGGCGATGGTCGATCCCTCCTCGGGGCAGGCGACGCAGGCGGTGGGCCAGTTCCTCTCGATCCTCTCGACCTTCCTGCTGCTGGCCATGGATGGCCATCTGATGCTGGTGAGCTTCGTGGTGCAAAGCTATCAGGCGCTGCCGCCGGGTGGCGCGATGCTCAGCAACGATGCGATCTGGCACCTGATCGAATTCGGCGGCGCCCTGCTGGGCGCGGGGGTGACGATCGCGCTGCCGGTCGGCTTCGCGCTGGTGCTGGTGCAGATCGTCATGGGCATGCTGGCCCGTACCGCGCCCGCGCTCAACCTGTTCGCCGTCGGCATGCCGGTGGCGCTGATGGCGGGCCTCATCCTGCTCGCCGTCACCGCGCCGATCATGGGCGAGGGGATCACCGCCGCGCTCAAGGCCGGGCTGGACCAGGCCCAGACCATAGCGGAGGGGCACTGACCATGGCGGAGAGCAATGGCGGCGGCGAAAAGACTGAAAAGCCGACAGCCAAGAAACTGAAGGACGCTGCAAAAAACGGCGACATCCTCCAGTCCCGCGATCTCGCGACGGCGCTGGTCGTCATGGCGGGAATCGGCTGGATCGCCGTCACCGGCCCGTCGATGATCGAATCCCTGTCCGATATGCTGGTCGAGGCGCTGCGCTTCCGGCGCGAGGATATCGTGAATTTCGCGCCGGCCGACCGGGGCTTTGCGCTGCTGTCCGGCATCGCCCTGCCGGTCGGGGGCATTTTGCTGGCGACCCTGCTCGCGGCGATCGCGGGTCCCGCGCTGTTGGGATCGCTCGGCTTCCGGCCGGGCGCCTTCGCGCCCAAGGCCTCGAAACTCAATCCCGCCGCTGGCCTGAAACGGATGTTCGGGCTTCAGGGCCTGATCGAACTCATAAAGTCGGTCGCCAAGGTGTCGCTGCTCGGCGCGATCGGCGTCTGGATGATCTGGGATCGCCTGACGCAGATTGTCGGGCTGGGCAAGGCGGGGCTCGCGCCCGCCATGTCCGACCTTGGCAACATGTTCATCATGACCTGCCTGGTAATGGCGGGCGGCCTGTTCCTGATCGCGGGCATCGACGTGCCTGCCCAGCTCATCCAGCGCTCCAGGCGGCTGTCGATGACCAAGCAGGAGATCAAGGACGAGCATAAGGAAAGCGAAGGCTCGCCCGAACTCAAGGGCCATATCCGCCGCAAGCAATATGAGGTGCTGAGCGGCTCCACGCGCAAGGCGGTGGCCGAGGCCAGCGTGATCATCACCAACCCGACCCATTTCGCGGTCGCGCTGCGCTACAAGCCGGGGCAGGACGGCGCGCCCATGGTGGTCGCGCGCGGCTGCGATGCGATCGCCGCCGCCATTCGCGAGCTGGCCGACCAGAATGGCGTGACCGTGCTGCAATATCCCGACCTTGCCCGCGCCATCTACTTCACCTCGCGGGCGGGCCAGATCGTCAATGAAGGGCTTTACATGGCCGTCGCCACGGTCCTCGCCTTCGTCTTCCGCGTCGAAAACCGCATGGCGGGCGAGATGGACCGGCCTTTCATCACCGTGCCGGATGATCTGCGCTTCGATGCCGAAGGCAGGAAGATCGTGGATGCTTAACTGAGGTTTAGGGGTTCCTGTCCGTATATTGTTCATGGGGACGCATTAGGATGATGCGTCATGAACGACTATTTTTCGCGGAACGGGATTTCGCCGGTTGAAAAGCGCGCCACGCGCGCGCCTTCCGCCGTGTCCGCCGTTCAACCGGTTTCCTCATCGGCAACGGTTCACCGGGACGGCGGGTCGACGGCGCAGGCCGCCATGGACGATCAGGCCACGCCGGAGGAGCGCATCGCCAGCAACGCCGAATATGCCAGGGTGCATGCGCGCATCGCTGACATTCTGGCCGAATTGCGCGCGGACGATAGTACGGTCACGGTCGACGGCGCGGCGGAGGAAATCCGGTCGATGCTGCCTGCCCCGCAAGTGCTGGTGCCCTTGCCGCCGGCTTCGAAGGAGGCCGTGGAAAGCGCCATCCGCATCGCCAGGCGAATCGCGGAGCAGGCCTCCCATGCCCGCGCCGCCCAGGCCAATATCCGGCAGGGCGCCGTCGACCAGATCGTGGCATTGGCTATTTGAATCCCCGCTTCCCGTTTTCGGGGAGCCTGTGAAAATCATTCCTAAAGGTCTTGGGCCTAGGGCCGTTCTCTCTTCTGAAAGGACGGCCCATGACTTCGGTGAGCAGCAGCATCTTGACGGCGCTTGGCGCGGGATCGGGCATCGACACCTCGTCGCTCGTCTCCAGCCTGGTCAGCGCGGCCAAGGAGCCCAAGCAGACGGCGATCACCAGCCGGCAGACGCTGAACAGCGCGCGCATCTCTGCTCTGGCCTCCGCTTCCAGCTCGCTCGACAGCTTTGCCGATGCGCTCAACAGCCTGTTGGCGGGCACCGGCTATTCGGGCACGCCTGCCTCCAACGATGCCAGCATCGCTTCCGTCAGCGCGCTGCCGGGCGGCACGCCCTCGGGCCTGCCGGCGCAGATCGTGGTCAATCAGCTCGCCTCGGCGCGGACCTTGGCCTCGACGCCGGTTGCGGGCGCCACGTCCGGCACCGCCGTGGGCGAGGGGCAGCTGACCTTGACGGTCGGCAGCCAGAGCGCCACCATCACGATCGATTCGACCAACAACAGCTATGCCGGCCTTGCCGCGGCGATCAACAATGCCGGGCTGGGCGTCTCCGCATCGGTCATCACCGACACGCAGGGCACGCGGCTGGTGATGAAGGGCGCGACCGGCGCGGCCAATGATTTTTCGCTGGCCAGCGTATCGGGCACCGATCTCGCCAAATTCGCATGGGCGGGCACGGACAGCGCCACCATGGCCTCTGCCGGAGAGCCGAGGGACGCCATCATCCTGCTCGACGGGGTCGAGCAGCATTATGCCGGCAACACGATCGATAGCGCGATCCCCTATCTGCGCATCGATCTGAACAAGGCGTCGCCCGGCACCAGCGTCACGCTTGCCACGACCGAGCCGACGACGTCGATGCGCGACCTGATGGTCGAATTCGTCGATGCCTATAACACGCTGATGAAGGCGCTGAACACGGCGACGTCCACCGGCACGGACTCCTCGACCGCCGGGGTGCTGAACGGTGAATCGTCCATCCGCGACATGAAGCGGCAATTGTCGCAGATGGTGTCGACCCAGCTGACCTCGACCGGCACCTACAAGACGCTGAACGATCTGGGCGTCAGCACCAATCGCGACGGCACGCTGACGCTGGACACCAAGCTGCTGGACAAGGCGATCGCCGCCGATCCGACGGCGATCACGCAGATGCTGAACCCGTCGGTCAAGACGGCCACCAATATCGGCCTGGCCGGCCTGATGGACAGCGTGCGCGACAATATCCAGAAGGATGGCGGTCCGCTCGCCACCTCGCAGGATAAATACAAGGCGCTGGCGGACGATCTGACCGAACAGCTCGACAAGCTCGACACGCAGATGACGGATTATCAGGCGCAGCTGACCAAGGTCTATTCGGCCATGGAAACCCGGCTGTCCGCCCTCAAGGCTACGCAGAGCTACCTGGAGCAGCAGGTGGCGCTGTGGTCCAAAAGCGACAATTGATGCAAAAGGGTCAGGAAGATCATGTTCTATAATCAGGGTGGCTTCGGGGGTACGGCAGCGGCGCGGCGTTATGCGGCGGTCCATTCGGGCAGCCGGATCGAGGGCGCGACGCCCCATGCACTGGTGAAGGTGCTGTTCGACGAACTGCTGCTGGCGCTGGATGCCACGGCGCTGGCCGAACGCAATGGCGACCGGATCAAGGTGTCGGACAAGCAGGCCCGCGCCATGTCGATCCTGTTCGCGCTCGAATCGAGCCTGGACTTCGACAAGGGCGGCGACATCGCCATGGGCCTGGCGCAGATCTATCGCGAAGCCCGCCGCCTGCTGCTGGCCGGGGCCAAGGAGCGCGATGCCGGGCCCGTGGATCAGGCCCGCGTCATGGTCGGCGAGATTGCCGAAGCATGGAACCAGATTGCGTAAAGGCTGGGGTTGCGCCCTTCGGGGCGCCCTTGTATAGGCAGCGCTCGCAAAGGGCGGCCCGGCGGGGGCCGCCTTTTTGCGTTTCGGAACCTGTATACATCAGCCCAGAAAGGGAAGGCCCATGTCGATTACGCCGCTCATGCCCGTTTACCCCCGGTGCGATGTACGCCCGGTCCGAGGCGAGGGCTGCTACCTGATCGGGGAGCGCGGCGAGCGCTATCTGGATTTCGCCAGCGGCATCGCGGTCAACCTGCTGGGCCATGGCCATCCGAAACTGGTCAAGGCAATCGCCGATCAGGCCGCGACGCTGATGCACACCTCGAACCTTTACGGCATGCCGCTGGGCGAGAAGTTGGCGCAGCGTCTGGTCGACACGACCTTTGCCGATACGGTGTTCTTCACCAATTCGGGCGCCGAGGCGGTGGAGTGCGCGATCAAGACGGCGCGCCGTTATCACTACGCCAATGGCGAGGCGCACCGGCACAAGATCATCAGCTTCGACAATGCCTTCCATGGGCGGACGCTGGGGACGATCTCTGCCACCAGCCAGCCCAAGATGCGCGACGGCTTCGAACCGCTGTTGCCCGGCTTCACCGTGGTGCCGTTCAACGATCTGGCGGCCGCGACGGCCGCCGTCGATGACGACACCGCCGGTTTCCTGGTGGAAACGGTTCAGGGCGAAGGCGGCGTGACCCCGGCGACCCAGGAATTCCTCGCCGGGCTTCGCAAGCTGTGCGACGATCAGGGGCTGCTGCTGATCCTGGACGAAGTGCAGTGCGGCTATGCCCGCACCGGCACCTTCTTCGCCCATGAGCAATATGGCCTGACGCCCGACATCATGGCGGTGGCCAAGGGCATCGGCGCGGGCTTCCCGCTGGGCGCCTGCCTCGCGACGGAGGAAGCGGCCAAGGGCATGGTGTTCGGCACCCATGGGTCGACCTATGGCGGCAATCCGCTGGCCATGGCCGTCGGGCTGACCGTGCTGGAGGAAGTGCTGGGCGATGGCTTTCTCGACCATGTGAAGGCCATGGGCAACCGCCTGCGCGCGGCGCTGGAACAACTCATCCCCAATCATGACGGCATGTTCGTGGATGTGCGCGGCATGGGCCTGATGCTGGGCGTGAAGATGCACGATGATTATGATGCCCGCAATTTCGTGGCGCATCTGCGCGACCATCACGGTCTGCTGGCCGTGTCGGCGGGACAGAATGTCGTGCGCATCCTGCCGCCGCTCGTGATCGAGGAAAGCCACATTGCCGAGTGCATCGAGAAGCTTTCGGCCGGCGCGCGGAGCTTCGGGGAGGCCTCCGCGGCCTGAACTAACCTCCGTTCGCCCCGTCTGGATGAGGCGCATGCCTTGTCCAGATGGAGGAGGGCCGAACGGACTGAGGGGATATTCCTCATGACCAGACATTTCCTGAATCTGAGTGACGCGGGCGGCGATGCGATCGCCGCGATGATAGCCGACGCCATCGACCGGAAGGCCGCGCGCCTGGGGCAGCCCAGGGGCAAGGCCGACGCGGACGCGCCGCTGGCCGGCCACACGCTGGCGATGATCTTCGAGAAGAATTCGACCCGGACCCGCGTCAGCTTCGACATGGCTATCCGCCAGCTTGGCGGCACCTCCCTGATCCTGGACGGCGCGACCAGCCAGCTTGGCCGGGGCGAGACGGTGGCCGACACGGCACGCGTGCTGAGCCGCATGTGCGACGCCATCATGATCCGCACCGACGATCATGCGAAGATCGAGGAGATGGCGCATCATGCCAGCGTGCCCGTCATCAACGGCCTCACCGACCTGTCGCATCCCTGTCAGATCGTCGCGGACCTGCTGACCGTGGTGGAGCATGGCGTGGCGCTGCCCGGCAGCCAGTGGGCCTGGCTGGGCGACGGCAACAACGTCCTCCATTCGATCGTGGAAGCGGCGGGCCTGATGAAGTTCGACGTCCGCATCGCCGTGCCCGAAGGCTATGATCCCGATCCGTCCTTCGAAGATGAAGCCCGCGCGCTCGGCGCGGCCATCACCCGCACCCGCGATCCGCAGCTGGCGGTCAGCGGCGCCGATATCGTCGTCACCGACACCTGGATATCCATGGGCCAGGCCCATGCCGAAGAAAAGCTGGCGGCGATGATGCCCTATCAGGTGACGCCCGCATTGATGGCGCTGGCCAGGCCGACCGCGAAGTTCCTCCATTGCCTGCCCGCCCATCGCGGCGAGGAAGTGGTGGAAGCGGTGATCGACGGGCCGCAATCGGTGATCTGGGACGAAGCGGAAAACCGCATCCATGCCCAGAAGTCGGTGCTGCTCTGGGCGCTCGGGCGGCTTGGGTGAGTTTGGGAGAGGGCAAGTCGCAGGCAGTGTCCGGTTTTGGGCAGAAGAAGATATTCCCCTCCCGCAGGCGGGAGGGGTTAGGGGTGGGCGCGAGCGAAGCGAGCTTCCGGACTAACCGTTGCAAATCGCCGCCGATGTCGCGCCAGCCCACCCCCTAGCCCCCTCCCGCTTGCGGGAGGGGGAATGGCCGCAATCCACAATCCCCCCTCTCCGCCCGATCCGCGCCGGGTTTGCAAGCGGGCTCATCGCCCCTATCTAAGCGCCTTTGCATGACTGGCCCGCCGCGCGGGCCGCACGGAGCCTGATTTGACCACGACCGCTTCCATCGACCAGGCCCTTGGCTTCACTATCCCCTCGCGCCATGCGCGCGGGCGGATCGTGCGGTTGGGGCCGGTCCTTGACGATGTCCTCGCCGCCCATGCCTATCCGCCGCAGATCGAGCGACTGCTTGCCTCCGCGCTGGTGCTGGCGGCGTTGCTCGGTACCACGCTCAAGGATGCCGGCGGTCAGCTCACCTTGCAGGCGCAGACCGAAAACGGCGTCGTCAGTCTGCTCGTCGCTGATTACAAGGGCGGCGAAGTGCGCGGCTATGCCAAGTTCGATGCCGACCGGCTGGCCGAACTCGGCCCCGATCCGACGCTGTTCGGCCTGTTCGGCAAGGGCTATCTCGCCATCACCTTCGACCAGGCGGTGAGCGGCGAGCGCTATCAGGGCATCGTGCCGCTCGACGGCGAATCGCTGGCGGACGCGGCCGAGCATTATTTCTTCCAGTCCGAACAGATTCCCAGCATCATCCAGATCGCGACCCGTCACGATGCGGGTGAGGGCTGTCTGGCCGCCGGCCTGCTGCTCCAGCATCTGCCCGAGGGGGAAGTCGGTCGCGAGCGTCTGCACGTCCGCCATGACCATCCTGAATGGGAGCATGTCCAGGCGCTGACCCATACGCTCAGGGACGCCGAACTGACCGACGGCGATCTGCCGTTGACCGACATCGTCTGGCGGCTGTTCCATGAAGAGGATGAGGTGCGCGTCACCGACCCGACGACGCTGACCAAGGGGTGCCGTTGCGATGTTGACCATATCCGCAGCGTCATCGGCCGTTTTCCGGCGTCCGAGCGGGTGGAGATGGCCGATGATCAGGGGGTGATCGGCGTTGATTGCGCCTTCTGCTCGCGCCTGTTCCCGATCCCGCTTGCCAGCTTCGCGGAAGGCTGAGCGCGCGGGTTGCGCCAATTTCCGCTATCAAATTGCCGCAATTGGCGCGCAAGGCTGATCCAGTGATCGACGTAGGATCGACAGGGGGATCGACAGGGGGATCGGAATGACGGCAGGCCTGCGCGCCCTTGCGGCGGCGGTAGCGATGATGATGGCGGGTTCTGCCGTTCATGCGGCGGCCCCGCTGCCACGCCTGCTCAAGGGGCTGGAAGCGGGCGAATGGGAATTGCGGGAGCGCGGGGCCGACGGCGCGATCCGCAGGCTCTGCGTTTCCAACCTCAGCCAGTTGCTGCAAAGCGGGCATTCGGGCAGCAGTTGCAAGAGCTTCACCGTCAGCGACACGGCCCGGCGGCTGATCGTCACCTATGAATGTGGCGCGGCGGGAAGTGGCCGGACCGACCTTCGCATCGAAACCGCGCGGCTGGTGCAGATTCAGTCGCAGGGCATTGCCGATGGCGCGCCCTTTGCCTTTGCATCGGAAGGGCGATGGCTGGGGGCTTGCCGCCAGTGACCCTCGCCTGCCCGGCAGAGTGACGCGCTCTCAGATTCGGCTAACCTGCGTTCGGTTCAGTGCAACCCGCTCCAAACCCATGGGGCCGGGTGGCTTGCGCTGATGCGTCGGGAAGGGTAGCGCGATGCCCATGGTTGCCGATAAGGGAAAATGTGCCGTCGTCCTGCTGTCCGGCGGGCTCGACTCCATGGTTGCGGGCGGGCTGGCGCGCGAGGCCGGTTATCGCGTGCTCGCGCTGTCGATCGACTATAATCAGCGGCATCGCCGGGAATTGCAGGCGGCGGGGCGCATCGCTTCGGCGCTGGATGCCCAGTCGCATATCGTGCTGCCGCTTGACCTCACCGCTTTTGGCGGGTCCGCGCTGACCGCCGATATCGCCGTGCCCAAGGATGGGGTCGGTCCGGGCATCCCCGTGACCTATGTGCCCGCGCGCAACACCATCTTCCTGTCGCTGACCCTGGGTCTGGCCGAGGTGTCGGGGGCGAGCGACGTGTTCATCGGCGTCAATGCGCTCGATTATTCGGGCTATCCCGATTGCCGGCCGGAATTCATCGATGCCTTCCAGAAGATGGCCTCGCTCGCCACCAGGGCGGGGGTCGAGGGGCATCCCATCCACATCAATGCGCCGCTCCAGCATATGAGCAAGGCCGATATCGTGCGGGAGGCGCATCGGCTGGGGCTGGATGCGGGACTGAGCTGGTCCTGCTACGACCCGACGCCGGATGGCAGGCATTGCGGCCTGTGCGACAGTTGCCGTCTGCGGGCCAAGGGGTTCGAGGAGGCGGGCCTGCCCGATCCGACGGTTTATGCGGTAAGGCCGCCGCAGCCATGAGCTATGCCGTCAAGGAAATGTTCCTCACCCTTCAGGGGGAGGGCGTCCATGCCGGGCGCCGGGCCGTGTTCCTGCGTTTTGCCGGCTGCAATCTCTGGACGGGACGGGAACAGGACCGGGCCGGCGCGATCTGCCAGTTCTGCGACACGGATTTCGTCGGGACGGACGGGGACGGCGGGGGCAAATTCGCCGATGCCGACAGCCTGGCCGATGCCGCGCTCGGCTTTTGGGGCGATGGGCGGGAGGGGCGCTATATCGTCCTCACCGGCGGGGAGCCGATGCTTCAGATCGATGACGGGCTGGTCGATGCGCTCCATGCGCGCGGCTTCGCCATTGCGATCGAAAGCAACGGCACCTTGCCCGCGCATCCGGGGCTGGACTGGGTCTGCATCAGCCCCAAGGCGGGGAGCGAGGTGGTCCAGCGCAGCGGCAATGAACTGAAGCTGGTCTGGCCGCAGCCGGGGCTGGGGCACAGCCTTGCCGATGTGGGGGAGATGGAGGGCTGGGCCTTCGACCACCTGCTGATTCAGCCGCTGGATGATCCCAATGCGGCCAGCAATGCGCAGGCGGCGGTGGATCTGGTGATGGACCGGCCCCGCTGGCGGCTCAGCCTCCAGTCGCATAAATATCTGGGATTGCGGTAAGTTCAGGCTGAGCCGAAGGGTTGCTCAGGGGTGGAGAGTGGACGGTCGGCTTAGCTGAGCATTCCTTGATATGCGCCGTGTTCCTGCGAAGGCATTCGAACGAGACGAGTGGCTCGTGAGAACCCAGTTCTGCCCTCACCTTATCATCGCAACCTTTGAACTGGGCTCCTGCGTTGGCTTACGCCGCCCTTCGGGTCGCAGGAGCACGTTACGCTTAGTGACCAATCCCGGCCATCAAAGCTCTCAAGGCTGAACCCCGATCTTCTGATTCCACGCAATCTGGCAGGCGGGCAGCATCTTGCCCTTCTTCCAGCATTTGGGATCGAACGAAGGCAATGCCAGCGAGTAGCTCCGCCCCGGATCGCCATAAAATTGCTCGCCGGCAAGGATCAGCGACTTCTTGATCGACCCCAGGCCATTGCGCGCCACTTCATTCAGCATGCCGCGCTGCGCAAAGATGGCCTGCCGCCCGACCAGCGCTGCCGTCTGGCAGAAGCCGCGCTGCGCCTGCACGGTTGAATAGCCTGAATAGATGCGGGTCCCATATTGGTCGGACGCCATCTGGCCCGGCTTGCCCTTGCCCACGGTACGCTGGAAATAGCCGAGCAAGGTGGCCTGCGCCGCGTCGAGTTCCGCGTCATGATGGGCGATCATGGCGTTATAATTGCTGATCGAGAGCAGCGTCGGTTCGAACTGGCATTGCAGGGCCGCGACATTCAAGGCCGCGCGCAGGTTCCACACCAGCCCGGCCTTGATCTCCGCCGGCGTCGCGCTGGGCAGGCCAAGCGCGGTGGCCGCTTCGGCATCGGTCAGGGGCGGGGCGGAAAAATCAGGCGGGGACCAGAAGAACTGCGCCGCGGCGGGCTGAACCAGGAGCGGCGCCGCCAGAACGGCCAGGCCCAGAGCGGCCCGGCGCGCGGTGGAACGGAATGTCATCGAGATCCCTCTTTGGACGGAGTGCTGCGAACTATGCCAGGCCAGTCTGTATCATGGCTGAACACGGATGCCAGCCTATTGATCCGACAGCACTTCCGTATCCGCGGCGGGTTTTTCCTCGCCCTCATTCCCGGGCGCTGCGGCAGGCGCGGCGGCATTGTCGCTGCGGTTCGCGGGCAGCGCCAGCGCGGTGCCCTCGCTCTGCACCCCGTCCAGATCGGTCATGGCGTCGGTGGCGGTGCCATCGACGACTTCCAGATTGTTCATGGGAACGGCGGTGCCGCTTTCCTTCTTGCTGCCGCATCCGGCCAGCACGATGCAGCCCGTCAGAATAAGCGTCTTCACCACCGTCTTCGCGTCGGGACGCATCCGGTTCTCCTCAAGCGTTCAGCATGCCCGGCAGCCCCCCACCTGGCGAAAGACGCGACCCTAGCGGCCTGTCTCGCATTGCTCAACCCCCGCTCCATCGGGCGCGGGGCAGCGGCGCAGGCGGCCGATAAAGGCGGGGAAATGACGGGCGAGCGCCGCGTCCAGTTCCGTCATCGACGCTTTTATGCCCAATGCGGCGATGCTCGTCACCGGATATTCGGCCAGGCCACACGGCACGATGCCCCCGAAATGCGACAGGTCGGGATCGACATTGATCGAAAAGCCGTGAAGCGTGACCCAGCGCCGCACCCGGATGCCAAGCGCCCCGATCTTCGCCTCCCGCCCCTGCGGATCGTCGGTCCAGATGCCGATCCGCCCCTCCGCGCGCCGGGCTGCAATGCCGAACTCGCCCAGCGCGTCGATCATCCAGCCTTCCAGATGATGGACGAAATTGCGCACGTCCTTGCCTCGTTTGCCAAGGTCGATGTTGAGATAGCCGATGCGCTGACCCGGCCCATGATAGGTATAGCGTCCGCCGCGCCCCGCATCATGCACGGGAAAGCGCGGGTCGAGCAGCTCGGCCGGATTGGCGCTCGTCCCGGCCGTATAGAGCGGCGGATGTTCCAGCAGCCAGACCCGCTCGGCCGCCCGGCCTTCGAAGATCGCCGCCGCCCGCGCTTCCATATCGGCCAGCGCCGCGGGATAATCGACCGGCGCGCTTTCGATGCGCCATTCCACGGCTTCTATGGCAGAGGGCGGGGACGGGGGCTGGAACGACATGACGCTTCCTTGACTTGGCGGGAGCGAGCGATCAAGTCTCCTCCGCGTTTTTCCAGACCATCATAGGGCGTAGAGATATGGCGACAATGTCCATCGGCAAGGCTTGGGAGGAAACGGTCGCCTTCGTCTCGCGCGAAAGCGCCCTGCTGTTCCCCGTCGCCCTGCTGTTCATTGCCTTGCCCAGCGTCATATTGGGCGAAATGACGCCGCCTGAACTGACGGCCTGGGCGGCATCGCAGCCGCGCGGCGCGCTGCCGCCGGTCCCCGCCAGCTATGTGCTGGCGGTGCTGCTGACGGCGCTGATGATCTGGTTCGGGTCGCTGGCCCTGTTCGCGCTTGCGCTGCGTCCGGGGATCAGCGTGGGAGAGGCGCTGCGGCTCAGTCTGGCGCGCTTGCCGGTGCTGATCGGGACCAGCTTCGTCGCCGGGGGCGCGATTGCCTTTGCCCTGATGGTGCTGGCCCTGGTCGGGATGGTGGTTGCTTCGGTGTCTCCGTCCCTGCTGGCGCCGGTCCTGGGGGTGGCGATGGTGGCGATGCTGGCCTTTGTCGGTGTCCGGCTCGTGCTGCTCAACCCGGTGGTGATCGACGGGCATGAGGGCGTGGTCGCATCGCTGAAACGAAGCTGGCAGCTGACCAGGGGCCATTTCTGGCACCTGCTTGGCCTGATCGCGGTCCTCTCGCTGCTGTCGCTGATCGCCAGTTCCGCCGCGCAGGCGGTGTTCGGCATATTGGGGCGCCTGGTTGCGGGCGCCGATGGCACGCGATTAATAGGCGGCGCGGCGGCCGCTGCCGTCTCGACCGTGGTGCAGGTCTATATGCTGGTGATGCTCTCCCGCCTCTATCGCCAGGCCGAGGCGGGCTGATTCCCCGTTTATCGCTATTTCTCGCCCGGCAATCGCTTCAGCATCGGCGCGTGCGGCGCGGCGTCGGGCGACAATAAACCGGCGAGTCTGGGATCGGCGAAAATCTCGACCTCGCGCTTATAGGGCACGAAGCCCGCTTTCCGGTAGAAAGCCAGCGCGGACGGACTGTCCAGCGTGCAGCTATGCACCCAGAAGCGCGTGACCTCCCTGCGCCAGGCCAGCGCCTTTGCCTGCGCCATCAGCCATTGGCCCAACCCCTTGCCGGTGAGGTCTGGGATCAGCCCGAAAAAGGCCAGTTCGCAATCGGGCAGCGACCGGAAATCCAGCTCCAGCAACCCGACCTCCACGCCGCGCAGGTCGATGACGGCATAGATCTCGACAGCGGGATCGTGGATGATGGCGCCCAGTTCTCCGTCGCTCATCGCCAGCCGGGAAAACCAGAGCCAGGGTTCGCCCACCCGGCGAAACAGCGTGCGATAGGCCGCTGGCGCCGGCATCTTCCACGGCGCCAGCCGCAACGGAGCGAGCGGGGTGGGCGCGGGCTTCGGCCGCTCCCGCATCTCCATATAGGTGACGACCGTGGCGATCTGACCGTCGGGAACGGGCGTCAGGCTCATGGGCGTGGTCAGCTCCAGCTTGCCATCGGCGGCAGGCTCATCAGGATGGCGTCGACATTGCCGCCGGTCTTGAGCCCGAACAGCGTGCCGCGATCATGCACCAGATTGAATTCGGCATAGCGGCCGCGCCATTGCAGCATCTGGGCGTACTCCTCCTCCGACCAGCTTTCGTTCATCCGCCGCCGCACGATCGGCGGAAAGGCCTTGAGGAAAGCCTCGCCCACATCCCGGGTGAAGGCGAAACCGGCGTCGAAATCGCCCTCCAGATGATCGTAGAAAATGCCGCCCACGCCGCGATGCACGCCACGATGGGGGATGAAGAAATACTCGTCCGCCCATGCCTTGAAGCGCGGATAATAGGCCGCGTCATGGGCGTCGCAGGCGGCCTTCAGCACCTCATGGAAATGGGCCGTGTCCTCTTCGCGCGGTAGGGGCGGGTTGAGGTCCGCGCCGCCGCCGAACCAGCTTTTCGATGTCACCAGATAGCGCGTGTTCATGTGGACGGCGGGCACATGGGGATTGGCCATGTGCGCGACCAGGCTGATGCCGGTGGCGAAGAAGCTGGGGTCCTCGCTCGCGCCATGGATGGTCTGGGCGAATTCCGGCGAAAACGCGCCGCCCACGGTCGAGACATTGACGCCGACCTTTTCGAAGACCTTGCCCTTCATGACGCCGCGCACGCCGCCGCCGCCTTCTCCCGGCGCCAGGCCCGGCGCCTCGCGATCCCAGGCGACATAGTTGAACCGGGCGTCCGATCCGGCTTCGCGTTCGATCGCCTCGAACTCGGCGCAGATGCGGTCGCGAAGTGATTCGAACCATTTGCGGGCGGCTTGCCGTTGCGGGTCGAGCGTCAATGGCTTCTTCAGGGACTCTGTCATTGCGGAAAACTTCCAGTCTGGCGAAGGGCTTCGGCAACCGCGATGCCCGTGGAAACGGCGATGTTCAAGGATCGAAAGCCCGGCGCCATCGGTATGCGCACCCGCACATCCGCCAGATCGCGGACGGTATCGGGCACGCCGGCGCTTTCCGATCCCATCAGCAATATATCGTCCTTGCGGAATTCGACATCGGGCAAACGCTGCGAGGCGTGGCTGCTCATCAGCATCAGCCGCCGTCCCTGCGCCCTGCGGATGGTGTCGAACGCATCGAAATTGGCGTGTCTGGTGATGTCGGCCGACGCGCCATAATCCATCGCCGCCCGCTTCAGCTTCGCGTCGGAAAAGGCGAATCCCATCGGCATGATGATGTCTACGGGCACGGCAAAGCAGGCGGCAAGGCGCAGAATCGCGCCGACATTGCCGGCAATTTCGGGTTGATAAAGGGCGATACGCATGTCCCGCGCCATAGAGCAGCCCGGTTAATTGTCATAGCCTGTCTAAATTGCTTGGCAAATCGCACATCCTACGGTTATCAGGCCTGCAAACCGCGCCAGGGGGAAAGGCGCGTCCATCTGCATGGGCGCCGATCCTCCGATAATCATAGCCACAAGGGGGCAATGCGGCGGGGTCGGAGACGTTCTTGCAAGGGTTGAGGTGCATGGCGATCGTTGAACATATGGAGAGTGAGGGGGCAGCCGTCTCCAGTGGGGGCGGCAGCGACGGTGTTCGCCGCCGTGATTTCATCAACATCGCCGCGGTGAGCTTCGCCGGCGTCGGTGCGGTGGCGGTGGTGGTGCCGCTGGTCGATCAGATGAACCCCAGTGCCGACGTGCTGGCGCTCGCGTCGGCCGAAGTAGATATCTCGTCGATCCAGCCGGGTCAGGCGATCAAGACCACTTTCCGGTCGCAGCCCCTGTTCGTCAGGCATCTGACCGACAAGGAAATCGCCGAGGCCGACAAGGTCGATCCGTCCACGCTGCGCGATCCGCAGACGCTGGAGGAACGCACCGTCGACGGCAAGAAGCAGTGGCTGATCACCATGGGCGTCTGCACCCATCTCGGCTGCGTGCCGCTGGGCGCGGGCGAGGGTGAGAATCGCGGCGAATTCGGCGGTTATTTCTGCCCCTGCCACGGTTCGTCCTACGACACCGCGGCCCGCATCCGCAAAGGCCCCGCGCCTAAGAACCTGGAAGTGCCGAAGTACAGCTTCACTTCCGACACCGCCATTCTTGTGGGTTGAGGGGGACTGTCATGAGCTTTCCATGGGCTGAACATTATACTCCCAGGCATCCCGCGATGCAGTGGATCGACGAGAAGCTGCCGCTGCCGCGTCTCGTCTACAACGCCGTGGGCGCTGGTTATCCGGTGCCTCGCAACCTCAATTATTTCTGGAACTTCGGTGTTCTCGCCGGCCTTGCGCTGGTGATCCAGATCGTCACCGGCATCATCATGGCGATGCATTATGGCGCCAATGCCGCCGTCGCCTTCGGCACCGTCGAACACACGATGCGCGACGTGAATGCGGGCTGGCTGATGCGCTACGCGCACGCCAATGGCGCCAGCTTCTTCTTCATCGTCGTCTATCTGCACATCTTCCGCGGCCTGTTCTTCGGCTCCTACAAGGCGCCCCGCGAAATGGTGTGGCTGCTCGGCCTCGTCATCTTCCTGCTGATGATGGCGACCGCCTTCATGGGCTATGTGCTGCCCTGGGGCCAGATGTCCTATTGGGGCGCGAAGGTGATCACCGGCCTGTTCGGCGCGATCCCGGTCGTGGGCGAACCGATCCAGACCTGGCTGCTGGGCGGTTTCGCCCCCGGCAATGCCTCGCTCAACCGCTTCTTCTCGCTGCACTTCCTGCTGCCCTTCGTGATCGCGGCGGTGGTGATCCTGCACATCTGGGCGCTGCACATTCCGGGCTCGTCCAACCCGACCGGCGTGGAAGTGAAGGGGCCGCAGGACACTGTGCCCTTCCACCCTTATTACACCGCGAAGGACGGCTTCGGGGCAGGCGTGTTCCTGATCCTTTTCGCGATCATGCTGTTCTATGCGCCGAACATGCTCGGCCACCCGGATAATTATATCGAGGCGAACCCGCTCTCGACGCCTGCGCACATCGTGCCGGAATGGTATTTCTGGCCCTTCTACGCAATCCTGCGCGCCTTCACCGTGGACTTCTTCTTCGTCCCCGCGAAGCTGCTGGGCGTGCTGGCGATGTTCGCATCGATCCTGCTGCTCTTCTTCCTGCCGTGGCTCGACACCTCGCCCGTCCGTTCGGGCAATTATCGGCCGACCTTCAGGAAGTTCTTCTGGATTCTCATCCTCGACGTGGTGATCCTGGGCTATTGCGGCGGCGCGCCCGCGGCTGAGCCCTATGTGATGATCTCGCAGGTGGCGGCAGCTTATTATTTCGCCCACTTCCTGATCATTCTGCCGCTGATCTCGCGCTTCGAAAAGCCGTTGCCGCTGCCGAACTCGATCACCGAAGCGGTGCTCGGTCGCGATGCCATCGCAGGGGAGCGGGAAGCGCTTCCGGGCATGGGCAGCGATCCGCAGCCGTCGCACGCCGGTTAAAGGGGGATAAGACTAATGGTTCGCATCGGCGCATTTCTCGTCGGCCTCTTTTTCGCAGGCTGGCTGTTGGTTTCCTTCCTGGTGGGCGCGGTGGCCTATGTCACCGAGCCGCCAGCGGTCACGGTGGAACATGAACTCCACCGCGATCCCAAGCATGTCGCCTTCTCGTTCGACAGCCCCTTCGGCAAGTTCGATCAGGCGCAATTGCAGCGCGGGTTCCAGGTCTTCAAGGAAGTCTGCTCGGCCTGCCACAGCCTGAAGTTCGTCGCCTTCCGCGACCTCAAGGGCATTGGCTATAACGAAGCGGAGATCAAGGCGATCGCCAAGCAGTGGGCGATCAAGACCCCTGACGTCGATCCCAAGACGGGCGAGATGTCGACCCGCGATCCGATCCCGGCGGATTATTTCCCGAAGCCCTTCGCGAACAATGTCGCGGCGGCGGCGGCGAACAACAATGCGATCCCGCCGGATCTCTCGCTGATGACCAAGGCCCGCCATCATGGCAGCGCCTATGTCTATTCGCTGCTGACGGGCTTCCAGAGCCAGCCGGCTGAACTGCTGAAGGAATTCCCCGACGCCAAGACGCCGGAGGGGCTGCACTACAACCCCTATTTCGCCAACCTGAACCTCGCCATGGCGCCGCCGCTGACGGCCGATGGTCAGGTGACCTATGGCGACGGCACAAAGGCGACCGTCGATCAGATGGCGCAGGACGTCGCGGCCTTCCTCACCTGGACGGCCGAACCCAAGCTGGAAAACCGCCGCCGCGCGGGACTGGCTACGATCTTCTTCCTGCTGATCGCGACGGGCCTGGCTTATATGGCCTATCAGAACATCTGGTCGGACAAGAAAAAGGCCGCCTGACCGACCTGAAACAAGACCATGGGAGGGGGCACGGTTTCTCTTGGGGGACCGGGCCCCTTTTTCTTATGAGGGCAAAGATGAGCGCTGACAGTCTGGCGGCCTTGGTCCGCACCATCCCCGACTTTCCCAAGCCCGGCATCCAGTTTCGGGACATCACGACACTGCTCGCGGACAGCGCGGGCCTGACCGAACTGGTCGAGCGCATGGCGGCGGTTGCGCGCCCGCTCGATCCGCAATTCATCGCCGGCATCGAGGCGCGGGGCTTCATCCTGGGCGCGGCGCTGGCCCATGCGCTGGGGGTGGGCTTCGTGCCCGTGCGCAAGAAGGGCAAGCTGCCCGGCAGGACGGTGGGCATCGATTATGTGCTGGAATATGGCACCGACCGGCTGGAACTGCATGAAGGGCAGATACCGGACGGCGCACGCGTGGTGCTGGTCGATGACCTCATCGCGACCGGCGGAACTGCCCTTGCGGCGGCTCAACTCATCCGCGAGCAGGGCGCGACCGTGCTGATGGCGCTCTTCGCCATCGACTTGCCCGATCTGGGCGGCATGGCGGCGCTGGAAAGGGATGGGGTGGCGTCGGCGGCGATCATCGTTTTTGACGGGCACTGATCCGGCCCGTTCTTTCCGCTGTCCTACAGCCCCCGATCCCGGTTACACCGGCCGCGGCTCTTTGACAGGCAAATGCAAAATAGGAAATTCGCGGGAAACGCCGCTCTCCCGTACCTCCATCGTGTCACCTGTGTCACCCGGAGTCATTCTTTGCGTCCGTGATTTACAACCGGGCCTCTGCCAGCATATCCACCGCCTGCGCCAGCCGCTCGTCCAGCAGCGCCAGCAACTGCGTCCACCCCAGCATGTCGGCCAGCTCGCCGGGGCCGTCGGAAATGCCGCGCAAGCCCATCACCGGCACGCCGAAGCGCTGGCAGGCGCGGACCACGGCGAAAGTCTCCATGTCGACCATATCGGCATCGATCGCGGCATAATCCTCCCCGCCCACGATATTCGCCCCCGTGGAGAGCCGCGCGGCGCGCAGTTCCAGGGGCGCATGCAGGGGTATTTCGACAGGATGGTCGGCAAAAGGCGTGACGCCCTTGGGAAAGCCCAGGCGGGAGGCGTCCATGTCACGCCAGGATACGCTGGCGACCTGATACACCTCTCCCAAGGTGCAAATGCGCGACCCTGCCGATCCCAGCGACACGACGAGATCGGGCAAGGCCCCGTCCTGTTGCAGCTGCTGGAGGGCAAGACCGGTGTTGAGCGCCGCATCCACCGGCCCGACTCCGATCATCAGCGGATCGACGCGGGCTTTCAGATGGGGACCATATTCGTCCTCGACTGCCATCACGAACAACAGCCGCTTGTTCGCGATCATTTCTCCCCGTGGCATGACCATCCCTTATTCTCCGTTTTCAGGGCAGGCGCGCGAGCAGGGCGCTCATATGGGCTTGGGCGGTGATGGCAGCGCCCTCTTCGATCAGCCAGCATTCGCCCTGCTGCCAGGGCGTGCCGTCGATCGTGCCCGAACCGGCCAGCGGAACGAACCACAGCATCTCGCCCTTTGCCTCCAGCCCGGTCCCGGGGGCGGCCTGCACCATGTCCAGAACGAAGGGCGTACCGGGACCCGTGACCAGCCCTTCCTCCGCAGTGATCGGGACGACGCGATCGGGCATCGTATAGGGGGCGGCGACGCTGACGGCCATCGCCTCTTCCAGATGCAGTTCGCGCGGCCGGCCATAATCATAGAGGCGATAGGTCACGTCGTTATTCTGCTGCACTTCCACCAGCGTCACGCCGCCGCCGATCGCATGCACCGTGCCGGCGGGAATATAATAGAAGCTGCCGGCGGTCACCGGCTTCCAGTCCATCAGCCCTTCGATGCTGCCGTCCAGCGCGGCGGCCCGCAGCGCCTCCGGCGTCAGGTCGCGCATCAGGCCGATCCCCAGCCGCGCGTCAGGCTCCGCATCCAATATGTACCAGCATTCGGATTTGCCGCCTGCCAGCCCCTGTCGCCGCGCCTGCGCGTCGTTGGGATGGACCTGCACCGACAGCTTCTCGCTGGTGAAGATATATTTGACCAGCAAGGGCGGCGACTGTTCCGCGCCGGTGCCTTTCGGGGGCGAGAACCACACTTCGCCGATGCGCCCGCCGTCAGCCGGAGCGATATGGGAAGGGATGTCGGTACGGCCCCAGGGTTTTTCGACCGTGTGGGCGAGGAGGCGGGTCGTGGTCATGCGGTTCCTTATGAGCGGTTGCTCCCCTCAGGCAAGCCGCCATGTCGGGAAAGCGGCGGAATGCGGCGCCCGGATGGCATCCGGGGCTTGGCAATGGTAGCGCTCTACAATAGCGTGGCAAAGGCTGCCATAGCCCCCTGTTCCGGCATGGCCTTCCATCGATGGGATTTGAGTTTTTCATGCGTCGCATCCTGCTGGAAATCTGTGTCGAAACCATATCCGATCTGGACGTGGCCCTTCAGGGCGGCGCCGATCGGATCGAATTGTGCGGAGCGCTGGCCCTCGGGGGTCTTACGCCTTCGGCCGGACTGGCGCGGCTGGCGGTGGAAAGGGCGCATGCGGACGGCAAAGCCATTCGGGCGATGGTGCGTCCGCGCGACGGGGATTTCGCTTATGACGCGTCTGCTCTGGCGACGGCTGTGGCGGAAGGGTTGGCGCTGATTGATCTAGGGGTGGACGGCCTGGTCTTCGGCGCTGTGCGGAACGGGCGGTTGGATCTGGCAATCCTCCGGAGTTGGACGCAGGCGATGCGGGACAGGCGCGCCGACATCGGACTGACGCTGCACCGGGCGATCGACCTGACCGATGACCCGGTGGCGGCGGTTGACCAGGCGGTGGAATTGGGATTCGACCGGATTCTGACCTCCGGTGGCGCGGTGAAAGCGGCCGAAGCGCTTCCGGTCCTCGCTGCGATGCGGGATCGGGCGGCGGGACGGATCGTCATCATGCCGGGATCGGGCATTCGCGCCGAAAATGCGCGGCAGACGTTCGAAGCGACCGGCGCCACGGAGGTGCATGCCTCCGCCAGCGAGGAGGGCGATATGTCTGAAGCGCGCGCGCTGGCCATGGGCTTTGCGCTGGGAAGGGCGCGGCGGACCTCGCTTGCGCAGGTTCGTGCCCTGCGCGAGGCGCTGGACGCATGAGCGGCTTCAGCAGGCGGGAAGCGCTGGTTCTTGCGGCGGCGGCAGGGCTGGTGCCGGAAGCCGCCGCCAACCCGGCGCTCGGCCGTCGTTATCTGGAATTCTTCATGTCCAAGGAGGGCCAGACGATCATGGCCCGGCAATTGCAGATCCCCGCCGTCAGCCCCGAAGTGGCGGGCGAAAACACCGCCAACACCATGCAGGCCATCCACGGCGCGCAACTGCGCCCCGTGCCCGTCAGCCCCGGCCTGATGGTCTATCTGGATCAGGTGAAACGCAGCCGCCTTATCGAGCGCTGGAACGAGGCGTTGCGCTCACAGTAGGTTCCCCACCCCTCCCTCATTCCTGTGCTCGTCACAGGAATGAAGGTGAAGTGAACATCGACGGCGCAAAACAAAGTCGTCCCACACGCCACAGTAGACGTCCGATACAAATTAATAGAGAGTAAATGCGCAAGGACTTGCCTAGCGTCAGTTAGATGACAGCTTTTTGTGATGCTCTGCAATCCTTCTTCATTCCGTGGAGGCGGAAGAAGATGCGGGAGGAAATCTGAACGATCGCCAAGGCCCTGCGCTTGAGTTTTCAGCGCTGGACAGATGCGCTCTGAAGCCCCCCGCATAAAACGAAAAACGACGCCCAAAAGGGCATCCTGAGGAGGGTTTTCTACGTGAAACATTTTCTTATCGGCACATTTCTGGCGGGCGTGATCGCTCTTCCGGCGGTTGCAGCGGATTACACCATCATCGCCCCGGCCAACCCCGGCGGCGGCTGGGACCAGACCGCGCGTTCCCTGCAGACCGTGCTGCAGGAAGAAGGCATTTCCAAGAGCGTTCAGGTGCAGAACGTACCGGGCGCCGGCGGCACCATCGGTCTTGCGCAGTTCGCCAGCCAGCAGAAGGGCAACCCGAACGCCCTCATCGTCGGCGGTTACGTGATGGTCGGCGCGATCCTTACCAACAAGGCGCCCGTCACCCTCAAGGAAGTGACGCCAATCGCCCGCCTGACCGGCGAATATGAAGCCATCGTCGTTCCGGCATCCTCGCCGCTGAAGACCATCGGCGACCTCGTCGACCAGCTCAAGAAGGACCCGGGCAGCGTTTCCTGGGGCGGCGGCTCTGCTGGCGGCACCGACCATATCGCCGTTGGCCTGATCGCCAAGGCTGCGGGCGTCGATCCGACCAAGATCAACTACATCGCCTATTCCGGCGGCGGCGAGGCGCTGGCCGCGATCCTCGGCTCGCAGGTAACCGCCGGTATTTCGAGCTACGGCGAATTCGAAAGCCAGGTAAAGGCCGGCACGCTGCGCCTGCTCGCGGTTTCCAGTGAAGAGAAGCTGGAAGGCGT
>NZ_JALDYQ010000108.1:0-11784 GCF_032153725.1 Sphingobium sp.
GGAGCACGGTGCGCTTCAGGGAAGGGTCGGTAAGCGGAACGACCACCTTCCACCCCCTTGCGACACTCAAGCGGGAAGAAGCCCTTATTTCCCCTCCAGCATCTCGATCATCAGCGAAAAGTCCCGTCCCGCTTCGCCCTGATTGACCAGCAACTGATAAAGCGACGCCGCAGCATTGCCCATCGGCACGCTGGCCCCGACGGAGGCCGCTGCTTCCGCCGCCAGCTTCAGGTCCTTGAGCATCAGCCCGACGGCAAAACCACCCTGATAGCCATTGTCCGACGGGCTTTGCGGCCCGACGCCCGGCACCGGGCAATAGCTGGTCATCGACCAGCTCTGGCCTGACGAAACGCTGGAAATATCATAGAAAGTCTGCGGATCGAGCCCGAGCTTCTTCGCCATGGCAAATGTTTCGCAGGTCGCCACCATGGTCGCGCCCAGCAGCATATTGTTGCAGATCTTGGCCGCCTGTCCGTTGCCCGGGCCGCCGGCATGGATCACCGCCTTGCCCATGGCCGACAGGATCGGCCTGGCCCGCCCGAAGGCTTCGTCCGATCCACCGACCATGAAGGTCAGCGTTCCGCCATTGGCCGCCGCAATGCCGCCCGACACCGGCGCATCGACCATCTCGAAGCCTTTGGCGGCGGCGGCCTCCTCGACCCGGCGCGCGGTCGCGACATCGATGGTCGAACAATCCAGGAACAGCGCGCCAGCCTTGGCCGCGCCGAAGACTTCGCCCGAATAGACGCTTTCGACATGCTTCCCCGCAGGCAGCATGGTGACGACCGCATCGGCGCCCGCCACCGCTTCGGCCGCGCTTGCGCAGCGCGTCGCGCCTGCATCGGCGGCCTTGGCCAGCGCCTCTTCCGACAGATCGAAAGCACGCACGGCAAAGCCGTTCTTCAGCAGATTGGCGGCCATGCCGCCGCCCATATTGCCCAGGCCGATGAAGGCGATGGTCTGGCTCATTTCAGGCACTCCTCTTGTCTTTCAACCGCGCAGTTCGGGCAGTGGCGTCCATTCCTTTTCCGGTGGCAGGGGCGCGAACAGGCTGTCGACCAGTTCGTCCGTCACATCCTCCGGCCGCGCCGGCTTCCATTGCGGCGCATTATCCTTGTCGAAGATCACCGCCCTGACGCCTTCGATGAAATCGGGCCGGCGGATGACATGATGGCCGATGCGATATTCGTTCCGCATATTGTCGGCGAAGTCGGTAAAGACCGCCCCTTCCACCATCTGACGGAGCGCCACCTTGATGGTCTGCGGTGATTTGGTGGCGAGGGTGGAGAGCTGTTCCCGCGCCCAGTCCGATCCGTCCGCCTCCAGCGCAGCAAGGATGTCCTCGAAACGATCGGAAGCGAACAGCCGATCGATCTGGTCCCGATGCGTTTCCCAGGCGGAAGGTGGCGGCACGTCCGCCATTTCGTCCAGTATCTCGCCCAGCCCATCGGGATCGGCAATGATCCGGGCCTTTACGGCCTCCAGCTTGTCCGATGCCATATAATGAGTCGCAATGCCGATCGCGGCGCAATCCGTGCCCCTGATCCGCGCGCCCGTGGTGGCGAGCCACGCTCCGGTCCGTCCCGGCATGCGCGGCAGGAACCAGCCGCCGCCGACATCGGGAAACAGGCCGATGCCGGTTTCGGGCATGGCATAGGTGGTCCGCTCCGTCGCGACGCGATAGCGCGCCGGATCGGAAATGCCCACGCCGCCCCCCATGACGATGCCGTCGATGAAGGCGACGATCGGCTTTTCATAGACGAACAGCAGATGGTTCATCCGATATTCGGTGAAGAAGAACTGTTCGGCCTCCGAACAATCCCCCCTGGCGCTGTTGGCGATCATCGCGATGTCGCCGCCCGCGCAAAATCCCCGTCCCTCGGAATGATCCAGCATCACGGCAAGGACGCTCTCATCCGTCCGCCAGGCCAGCAGCGCGTCGATGATGGCATCGCACATTTCGGTGGTCAGCGCATGGATCGCCTTGGGTCGGTTCAGCTGGATGCGGCCCACGCCATTGTCGATCGAAATCAGAACCTGATCAGTCATAATGCCTCCCGCGTTCAGTCTCTATCGGGCTTAGGGCCGCAGCATGTCGCGGGCGATGATCATGCGCATCACCTGATTGGTGCCTTCCAGGATCGAATGCACGCGCAGATCGCGCCAGAAACGCTCGATCGGATAGTCCATCAGATAGCCATAGCCGCCATGCAGTTGCAGCGCCCGGTCGACCACGGAGGAGCCGGTGTCGGTCGCCAGCCGCTTGGCCATGGCGGCGAAGCGCGTCTTGTCCGGCGCATTTTCCGTCACCTTGACCGCTGCCGCATAGAGCAGGGTGCGTGCCGCCTGAAGTTCCGTCTCCATGTCCGCCAGCGTGAACTGGGTGTTCTGGAAATCGGCGATGCTCTGCCCGAACTGATTGCGGTCCCTGGTATAGCTCAGCGCCTCATCGATGCAGCGCTGCGCTCCGCCCAGCGAGCAGGCGCCGATATTGAGCCGCCCGCCGTCCAGCCCCATCATCGCGATGCGGAAGCCTTCACCCTCTGCCCCGACCAGATTCTCGACCGGCACTCGCACGCCGTCGAAATTGACCTGCGCCGTCGGCTGCGAATGCCAGCCGAGCTTGCGTTCCTGCGCGCCGAAGCTGACGCCGGGCATGTCCTTCTCGATGACGATGCAGGATATGCCCTTGGGTCCTTCATCGCCGGTGCGGACCATGACGACGTAGATTTCATTCTCGCCGCCGCCGGAGATGAATTGCTTGGAGCCGGTGACCACATAATGATCGCCGTCCCGGACCGCCCGCGTCTTGAGCGCTGCCGCGTCCGACCCCGATCCCGCTTCGGTCAGGCAATAGCTGCCGATCCGTTCCATCGGCACCATGGAGGGCAGATATTTGTCCTTCACCGCCTGATTGCCGAACCGGTCGATCATCCAGGCCGACATATTGTGGATGGAGATGAAGGCGCTGGTCGACGGGCAGCCATAGGCCATCGCCTCCATGATCAGCGCGGCTTCCAGTCGCCCAAGGCCGATGCCGCCCGCTTCCTCCGACACATAGATGCCGCCGAAGCCCAGTTCCGCCGCCGCGCGGATCGTATCGATGGGGAAGACATGCTTTTCGTCCCACTCCGCCGCATGGGGGGTGATCGCATCGGCGGTAAACCGGCGCGCCATCTCCTGAATGGCCAACTGGTCCTCGGTGAGATCGAACTGGCTCACATGCTCTCCCTGAAGCGTAGTTTGGACTTTCCTTTAGATACGATGCGGAATTGCATGCAACAACGCAGTTCTGCATAGGGTGGCAGCGATTTTGCAGATTTGCGTGAGCGGTGGATGTTCGATTGGGATGATCTCAGAGTCTTTCTGGCGGTGGCGCGCACCCGCAAGATCGCGCCGGCCGCGCGCGCCCTGGGGATCGATGCGACGACGATCGCCCGGCGCCTCGTCCGGCTGGAGCGGACGCTGGGTCCCGAACTGTTCGAGGTCGGGGCAGGGGAGCGAACCCTGACCGCCCGGGGCCAGGCGCTGCTCAGCCATGCCGAAAGCATCGAAAGCGCCGCGCTCGCGGCGATGGAGGAGGCGACCGGTCGGGAGCATCATCTGAACGGCCAGGTACGGCTGTCGGTGGCGGAGGGCTTCGGAACCTGGGTGTTGGCGCCGGGCCTGGCCGATTTCAGCCGCCGCCATCCCGGCATCCGGCTGGACCTCATCACCGCATCCGGTTTTCTCAACCCGTCCAAGCGCGAGGCGGACATGGCGGTCATGCTGGCGCGGCCGCAGCGCGGACGGCTATCGGTGCGGCGCATGGGCGATTATCGGCTGCATCTCTATGCAGCGCCGCACTATCTGGCGGGGGCCGGGACCCCGCAAACCGCCGCCGACCTGCGCGATCATATGCTGATCGGCTATGTTCCCGAATTCATCTTCTCCCCCGAACTGGATTATCTGGATGAGGTGGAGGCGGGGCTGGAGGCCAGTCTGCGGGCGACCAGCATCAACATGCAGCTTCGCATGATCGCGGAAGGCGCGGGAATCGGCGTGCTTCCGGACTTCATCGCCGGATGCGACGCCACGCTGGCGCCGGTGATGGCCGACAGGGTGGAGATCATGCGCAGCTTCTGGCTGGTGACGCATGGGGATTTGAAGAAGCTGCCCCGGATCGCCGCCGTGGCGCAATGGTTGCAGGAACGTATCGAAACCCTGCGGAGTTGAGCGTCGGGCGGCCAAACGACCTGAAAACGCTCCTAAAGCCAATCGACGCCGCCCATCCAGCCCGCTAAGGGAGTCGGCATGACACGGAATTGGTCGCACTTCGCTCATGCAGCATAAGTCCAAGCGCAGCCGGGCGATTGCCCTGCCCAACAGCGAGTTCCGCAACCGTGCGACCGAATATCTGGATTTCCTGGCGGCCTGGGTGAAAAAGCCGCGCCAGACGGCATCGGTCGTACCCAGCAGCCGCTACCTTGCGCGCCTGATGGTCGAACATATCGATGCCGGGGATGGCCGCGTACTTGAATTGGGCGGCGGCACCGGCGTCTTCACCCGCGCGATACTGGGCACCGGCCTGCCGCCGGAAAAGCTGGAGGTGGTGGAGATCAATCCCGCTTTCGCGCGCGGCCTGCGGCGCCATTTTCCGCATGTGTCGGTCCTCGAAACGCCCGCGCAGAGCGTGTCCAGCGCGGCAGCGGGCGACGCGGGGGAATATCAGGCGGTGATCAGCGGCCTGCCGCTATTGGCCATGGACCGCCAGATGCATGCCGATATCCTGTCCGAAAGCTTCCGCATGCTCCGGCCGGGCGGCGCTTTCATTCAGTTCACCTATTCCATGCGCCCGCCGGTCAGTCGGGAGATTCTCGACACGCTGGGACTGGACGTCGTGCGTGCCGGGCAGACCGTCCGCAACTTCCCGCCCGCGACAGTATTCCGCTTTTTCCGCAAAGGCGAATAGCGCCCGTTGCGCTGGGAAGCGGGCGCCCTATCTTTGCGCTTCAGCAAAGGGGCATTGGCGCGCATGGCATCCATCATCACCGTTTCGGGCCTGACCAAAAGCTATGCTTCGGGTTTCCAGGCGCTCAAGGGCGTCGACCTGGAGATAGAGGAGGGCGAGATTTTCGCGCTGCTGGGGCCGAACGGCGCTGGCAAGACGACCATGATCTCCATCATCTGCGGCAATGTCCGGCCCACGGGCGGCAGCGTGACCGTGGCGGGGCATGACATCATCCGCGGCTATCGCGGGTCGCGCTCGGCCATCGGACTGGTGCCGCAGGAATTGCATACCGACGCGTTCGAACGGGTGATCGACACCGTCACCTTTTCCCGCGGCCTGTTCGGCAAGACGCACAATGACGCCTATATCGAGAAAATCCTGCGCGACCTGTCGCTGTGGGACAAACGCCACAACAAGATGCTGGAACTGTCCGGCGGCATGAAGCGCCGCGTGATGATCGCCAAGGCGCTGTCCCATGAACCGCGCGTGCTGTTCCTGGACGAGCCGACCGCCGGGGTCGATGTCGAGCTGCGCCGGGACATGTGGAAGCTGATCGGCGAACTGCGCCAGACCGGCGTCACCATCATCCTCACCACCCATTATATCGAGGAGGCGGAGGAAATGGCCGACCGGGTCGGCGTCATCAACAAGGGCGAACTGATACTGGTCGAGGAAAAGACGGCATTGATGAAAAAGCTCGGCAAGAAGACGCTAACCGTCGTGCTGGCCGATCCGCTTGCCGCCGTGCCGCCAGAGCTGGCGCAATGGCAGGTCACGCTGAAGGCCGATGGGCATGAGATGGAATATGTGTTCGACACCCAGGCCGAGCGGACCGGCGTGTCGTCGCTGTTGCGCAGGCTCGGCGATCTCGGCATCGCCTATAAGGACCTCAATACCGAACAAAGCAGCCTGGAGGATATCTTCGTCAGCCTGGTCCATCAGGAGAAGGCGGCATGAGCGGTTTCAACCCCCAGGGCGTAAGCCGTTTCAATTATCGCGCGATCTGGGCGATCTACAGGTTCGAACTGCATCGTTTCGCCCGCACGCTGCTGACCGGCCTGCTGGTGCCGGTGATCACGACGTCACTCTATTTCGTGGTGTTCGGTGGCGCGATCGGATCGCGCATGACGCAGATCGACGGCATAGCCTATGCGGCCTTCATCGTGCCCGGCCTCATCATGATGTCGATGTTCACCGAAAGCATCTTCAACGCCAGTTTCGGCATCTACATGCCCAAATTCAGCGGCACCATCTACGAACTGCTCTCTGCCCCGGTGTCAGCGGTGGAGACGATCATCGCCTATGTCGGCGCGGCGGCGACAAAGTCGATGATAGTCGGCATCATCATCTTCGCGACCGCCCATCTGTTCGTGGACATTCATGTCGCCCATCCGCTGGCGATGGCGGGTTTCATGATGCTGATCGCGATCAGTTTCTGCCTCTTCGGCTTCATATTGGGCATCTGGGCGCAAAGCTTCGAGCAGTTGCAGGTGATCCCATTGCTGCTCATCATGCCGATGACCTTCCTTGGCGGCGCCTTCTATTCGATCCACATGCTGGCAGAGCCATGGCGGACGATCACCCTGTTCAATCCGATCGTCTATCTGATCTCCGGCTTCCGCTGGACCTTTTTCGGACGCGGGGATGTGGGGATCGGGTTCAGCCTGCTGTTCATCGCGGGGATGCTGGCGGTGTGCCTTGGCGTGATCGGCTGGATGTTCCGAACCGGCTACCGACTGAAGAAATAGGGCTTGCCGGGCAGAAGGCGGGACGGGAACGTCCGGGATTCGCCATCAACCCTCAGGCTGCGGCACTCTCCGGCTCCACGGCAAACAGGGTCACGCCCTTATATTTCGCGTCCCCCTGATCATAGAGCCCGTGCATCGCGTCGAAGCTTTCCTCGACCAGAGTGACGTCGTTCAACCCCGCCAGCTTGAAGGTCCCCAGCTTCAGTTCCCGGGGCGGTCGCCCGTCGCGCTCGATCGTCACCGCATCGATGAACATCTCATCATGACGCGTGTACAGGATATGTGGCGCCAGCTTCACGACCATCTTGTTGTAGGTCGCCATCAGGCATTTCTGGAGCGCGATTGCTTCGAAGAACATGGTGGGAGCGGTCATAATGTGCTTTTCATTACCGATTCGGCGTCAGGGTTCAATTGCTTTGTGCGCCGCACCATCGTTTCCTGACGCAACTTGGCCCATTTGCAGGACGAATGGCATCACATATTTCGCCGCTGCGATAAAAGCTCAAGCCGCTCCCGCAAGGTCCAGCGGATCACAAGCAGCAATGCCACGACTCCCAGCCCGCTCGCCAGCCCCAGCCAGATGCCCAGCCCCTGCAATCCCAGCGGAAAGGCCAGAACGACGCCCACGCCGATGCCGATGACCCAATAGCCGATCAGGGCGAAGATCATCGGCACGCGCGTATCCTGTATGCCCCTCAGCACGCCAGCGCCCACCGCCTGCGCGGCGTCCACCAACTGGAACAGCGCCGCCACGCCCAGAAAGCTCACCGCCAGCGCCGTCGTCCGCCCATTGGCCGGATCGCGCAGATCGAGGAACGCAGAAATCAGCGTCCGCGGCAGGGCGATCAGCATCGTCGCCGCCATCAGCGCGAAACCGGTCCCGATTGCCAGCGCCAGCCATCCCGCCCGGCCGACGCCTGCCCGGTCCCGCTTTCCATAAGCCAGCCCCACGCGCACCGTCGCCGCCTGCCCAATGCCCATCGGCACCATGAACGCCAGTGCCGCGATCTGGATCGCCACCGCATGCGCCGCCAGCGAGTCACGGTCGATCAGCCCCATCAGAAAGGCGGAGGCGTTGAACACCGTCGTCTCCAGCCCCAGCGTGATCGCGATCGGCAGGCCCAGCGTCCAGACGGCGCGATGCCGCTCCCGATCCCGGCTCCAGAACCGCCCGAGCAGCCGATAGCGCCGAAACCGCCGGTCGATCAGGATGACGGACAACAGCCCGAAAAACAGGAAGGAGGAGGACAGGCTGCTCGCAATCCCGGCCCCGAAAATCCCCAGCGGCGGAAAGCCCAGATGCCCGAAGATCAGCGCCCATCCGGCCAGCAGGTTGAGCGGGATCGCGCAGACCATGATGACAAGGCCCCAGACCGGCCGCTCCAGCGCGGAAATGAAATTGCGCAAGGTGGTGAAGCCCAGAAAAGGCAGCAGCGCCCATTGCAACCCCCGCATCAATTGGCCCGCCCCGGCCGCAAGGTCGGCATCCTGCCCCATCAGCAGCAGGATCGCCTCGCTTTCCCACAGCAGCGCCCAGGCGGGCAGCACGAACAGCGCCGCCGCCCGCAGCGTCTGATGCACGGTCCGCCGGACATCGCGCACCGAATGCCGCCGTCGCCCGCGCTCGGTGGCGATCAGCGGCGCGGCGGCCGTGACCAGCCCCATGCCGAAGATCAGCAGCGCATTGAACAGATTGATCGCCAGCGCCCCCGAAGCCACCGCGCTCGCCCCCAACCGGCCAAGCAGCAACAGATCAGTCGCCGCGATTCCCGCCCAGGCGATGTTGCCCGCGATCATCGGCAGCGCGAGCGCCGTCAGCGCCCCGGCCTCCAGGCGCCAGGGTGACGCCATCAATGCTTCTTGAAGAGGTGCAGCACCGCAACGACGATGCCGCCGATCACCAGCCCGACAATGCCCGCGCCGATCGCATTCATGGTCCAATCCACCACCGGCGCGGCAGCGGGCAGGGCATGCGCGGCGTTTTCGGCGACATGATGAATCGCGCCGGGAATGAGGTTCCAGTGGAATTCATGCAGCCCGTGGACGATCAGCCCGCCGCCGACCCAAAGCATCGCTGCCGTGCCCACGATGCTCAATATCTGCATCAGCACCGGCATCGCCTTCACCATCGCCCGGCCCAGCGATCGCGCGCCGGCCGATCGCCGCTCGGCCAGATGCAGCCCGATATCGTCCATCTTCACGATGAAGCCGACGACGCCATAGACGCCCGCCGTGATCAACAGGGCGACGACCGCCAGGATGATCGCCTGTTCCCAGATAGGCTCCGCCGCCACCGTGCCGAGCGCGATCGCCATGATCTCGCCCGACAGGATGAAGTCCGTACGGATCGCGCCGGACACCTTCTCGTCCTCCAACTCGCGCGAACCGTGCGTTTCCAGCGCCTCCTCCGCCAGATCATGCCCGCCCTGCACGGCCTCCAGCAGCTTCTCCGCCGCTTCGAAACAGAGAAAGGCGCCGCCCAGCATCAGCAAAGGCGGCAGCAGCCAGGGCGCAAAAGCGCTCAGCACCAGCGCGGCGGGCAGCAGGAACAGCAGCTTGTTGCGCAGCGATCCCTTGGCGATCTTCCAGATGATCGGCAGTTCGCGGTCGGGCGTCAGCCCCATGACATAGCGCGGCGTGACGGCGGCATCGTCGATCACGACCCCCGCCGCCTTCGACCCCGCCTTGCCCGCGGCGGCGGCGACATCGTCCAGCGAACTGGCAGTGAGCTTGGCAATCCCCGCTACGTCATCGAGCAGCGCGATCAGACCCGAAGGCATTGATAAATTTCCCCTGTTGATCCCGGCATGGGACCGCAAGCCGTCTCATAGAGGCGGGGCAGGGGAGGAGCAATGCTCAGGGTCCGGATCGATCAATGCAACCCGCGATAATTGCCCGGCGGGTCGCTGGCGGGGAAGCTCTCGTCGATCTGTTCGTCGATCAGGTCCCAGTCGCGCGCATCGATATGCTGCTCCGCCGGCCCGGCATCGCGCACTCGGGCTGTGGCGAAGGCGGGCGGCGGGGCCTCTTCCGCTTCCCCCCTGGCCTGCCATTCCTTCCATCCCTTCCAGGCCGCAGCGCCCAGCCCGGTGAGAAATGCGAGCTTCAATAACCCCTTCATCTCGGCTTCTCCTGTGCTTCATGCAGATGAACCCAGTCCGCGTGATTGCCGCTGATGCTGTCGGGCGGCAGCGGAATTTCGCCTTCCTCATCGGTCCCGGCAGGCGGCTCGGTGGCCGTGGAGGTGGGGGCGATCGCCCATCGCTCGCGCAACGCCGCGTCGATCATCGCCTGCCAGATGCGTCCGTCGCCGGCCTCGCGCATGGCATCGTCGGGATCTTTGATGATGGCGAGCAGGCTGGCGGCGTCCTCGATCTGATCCTGCCAGCGATCGGGATTTCCGGCGGCCAGATGGCGGGCCAGCCGTTCGAGAAGGGAGCGCTGTTCCATGACGCGTTGAACGCTGGTTCGGCCACTCTGTTCCCATTTCGTAACGGTGTGAACGGCAACGCATGTCAGCAGTTATAGCCTGAAGGGGAATCGGAAGGAGAAGATCATGCCCCGAGGCGACAAGAGCAGCTACACCGACAAGCAGAAGCGCAAGGCTGAGCATATCGAGGAAGGCTATGAGGATCGCGGCGTTTCCCAAAAGGAGGCCGAACGGCGCGCCTGGGCCACGGTGAACAGGGAATCGGGCGGCGGTAATAAATCCGGTTCCGGCCGGGGCAAGCCCGACAGCCATGTCTCCTCGCGCAAGGGCGGTAGGAAGGGCGGCGCTGCATCGGCCCGGCGATCAGCGGCGGATCGCTCCGCGGCAGCGAAGAAGGGCTGGGAAACCCGGCGCAGGAAGGCGCATGGGTGAGATCGGCCATTTGTAGCCATTGAGCGCGCCGTGCTCCTGCGTAGGCAGGAGCCCAGTTCGGATGTTGCCAGGGCGAAGTGAGGGCGGGACTGGGTTCTCACGAGCCACTCGTCTCGTTCGAATGCCTGCGCAGGAACACGGAGCGCTTCAAGGAACGCGCAGCGCGCGGCTCGTCTGCCTTCCACCCGTTTCGGGCCGCCTCCTATCGAAACACCACCGTCTTCCCGCCATTCTGCAACACCCGCCGGTCGGCCAGCCAGCCCACCGCCCGCGCCAGCACCTGCGCTTCTATATCCCGTCCGATCCGGATCATGTCCTCCGCCGTGGCGCGATGATCGACCCGCTCCACCGCCTGTTCGATGATCGGCCCTTCGTCGAGATCGCCGGTCACGAAATGCGCCGTCGCTCCGATCAGCTTGACACCGCGCTCATGCGCCCGGTGATAGGGGCGCGCGCCCTTGAACCCGGGAAGGAAGCTGTGATGGATATTCACGCAGCGCCCGTCGAGCTTCCCCGCCAATTCCTCCGACAGGACCTGCATATAGCGGGCCAGGATCAGATATTCCGACCGCGTCCGCTCGAATATGCCCAGCAGCGCTTCCTCCTGCGCGGCCTTGTCGCCGTTGGCGGGCAGCTCGTGATAGGGAATGCCATGCCATTCGGTGATCCGCCGCATGTCGGGATGGTTGGACACCACGCCCATGATGTCGACCGCCAGCATCCCGGTCTGCCAGCGGTGCAGCAGATCGGCCAGGCAATGCGACCCCTTGGACACGGCGATCAGCATGCGCGGTTTTTCGTCCGCCGCCGTCAATCGCCAGTCCATGGCGAAGCGCGTCCCGACATTGGTGAAATCCTGACGCAGCCGCTCCGTATCGCCCATGCGTCCATCGGTCGCCTCGAACGCCACGCGCATGAAGAAACGGCCCGCTTCCCGGTCGGCATATTGCTGGCTGTCGGTGATGAAGCCGCCGCGCTCGGCCAGGAACTGGCTCACCGCCGCGACGATGCCGACCCGGTCGGCGCAGGCCAGAGTCAGCACCCAGGATGGGACAAGCAGATCAGTCACGCATATCTCCCCGCAAAGATGGGGACCGCGTTGCCTCAAGCCCGCGCGCCAATCAACCTGTTAGCGCGTAGACTCATTACGCGTTGCACCAGAGGCGAACGCAGATGAGCTTGAT
>NZ_JALDYQ010000109.1:0-11726 GCF_032153725.1 Sphingobium sp.
AACGTTGCGATGACGAGGCGAGGGCGGGACTGGGTTCCTGCCTTCGCAGGAACACGGCGCGCTTAACGGCTACAATTGGCCCAAAACTGCCCTTAAGCCCCGAATCCCACCGACAGAAATTCCGGCACCGGCCCGTTCCAGCCCTCGTCCGGGCCATCGTCGACCGGCGCGGGCCGACGCGGGCCGGCGCCATTGCCGTCATGCCGCGCCGCGCGAGGCTGCTCCTCACGCCGGCGATCGTCCCGGCGCTTGTCGTCCTTGCGATCGCTCCTGCGATCCCTGTCCGCCCTGCGCGGTTCATCCTTCGCCTTCTCGGCCGGAGCGGGCGCATCGATCATCTCGATCTTCTGCTTGATCAGCTTCTGGATATTGTCGATCGCTTCGGCGTCGTCCGACGTCACGAAGGTATAGGCGACCCCCTTTGCCCCCGCGCGGCCGGTGCGGCCGATGCGATGGACATAGTCATCCGGATGCCAGGGCGCGTCGAAGTTGAACACATGGCTGACGCCCTTGATGTCCAGCCCGCGCGCCGCCACGTCGGACGCCACCAATATGTTCACCGAACCCGCGCGGAACCGCTCCAGCTCCGCGATACGCGCCGACTGATCGATATCCCCGTGGATTTCGCCCGACTTGAAGCCATGGCGCTGAAGGCTCTTGTTCAAATCCCGCACGGTCGTCTTGCGGTTGCAGAAGATGACCGCGCTCAGCACATCCTCCGCCTCCAGCATCGCGCGCAAAGCCTCCCGCTTCTTGCGCGAATCGACCTTCACCAGTCGCTGGGTGATATTGGTAGAGGCCGTCGCCGGCCGCGCCACCTCGATCGACTTGGGATTGCTGAGGAACCGGTCCGCCAGCTTCTTGATGACCGGCGGCATGGTCGCGGAAAACAACAGCGTCTGCCTCTGGGCGGGCAGCTTGGTGCAGATTTCCTCGATATCCGGAATGAAGCCCATGTCGAGCATCCGATCGGCTTCGTCGATCACCAGCATGTTGCAGCCGTTGAGCAATATCTTGCCCCGCCCGAACAGGTCCATCAACCGGCCCGGCGTCGCGATCAGCACGTCGACGCCCTTTTCCAGCGCCTTCACCTGATCGCCCATCTGCACGCCACCGATCAGCAGCGCCATGGAGAGCTTGTGATGTTTGCCGTATTTCTCGAAATTCTCCGCCACCTGCGCGGCGAGTTCCCGCGTCGGCTCCAGAATCAGCGATCGCGGCATCAGCGCGCGCGCGCGCCCATGAGCGAGAATGTCGATCATCGGCAGCACGAAACTGGCCGTCTTGCCCGTCCCGGTCTGTGCGATGCCGATAATGTCCTTCATCATCAGCACGGGCGGGATCGCCTGCGCCTGAATCGGCGTAGGCGTGTCATATCCGGCCTCGCTAATGGCCTTCAATAATTCGTCGGAAAGGCCGAGATCGGCAAAAGTCATTCAGTTGTCCGGAGCTGGAGGCTCTCCGCCGCGCTACTACGCCTAAACGGAAATCGCGCGCGCCTTGCGGAAATATCGGCTCTTTGTCAAGGAAATCGCGCCGTCAAAGGCTCGTCCAGACGTTAATCTTCGGGGTCGGCCTGCTCCAAACGCCGGAAACTCTCGATCGCGCAAGCCGCGCCACTGCGCGCCTGCAATTCATCCCGCCCCGAACAAAGCGAGCCGTCATCATCCGGCTCGACATAGAAGCCCGAGTAGAAACCCACGCTGTTGCATCCGCGCTCCAGCCTCGCCCGATAGCGATGATTGTCCGCCAGCAACAAATCTATGGCATTGTCCGCAATGATGCTTGCCGACCGAATCGAGCGCAGCGCGATACAGCGCGGACCTTTCTTCTCCTTCCAGCCATTGCGCGCTTCGGGCGCGGGACGCGCCGGGGCACGGCCCTTTTTCGCTATCGGCACGCGAATGATCACGCGCTGCTCGATCGTTAGCTGCGCCCATTGCACGGGCTCAGCGGCTGGCGCAGTCAACAGCAGCAGAACGGAATAAAGCAAGTCGAACCCCTTTTGGGACGCATACGCTATTGAGCCAAGGTTGAACCGTCGATGAATTCCAAGGCATAGGACAGTCCCATGATAGGACAAGACGTTATCACTCGCTTCACGGCCCTTCTTGGACCGAAGGGCGTCCTCACCGATGCCGAAGACATCGCTCCCTGGATCAGCGACTGGCGCGGCCGTTATCATGGGAAAGCCGTCGCGATCCTCCAGCCGGATTCGACCGGACAGGTGGCGGCGGCCGTCAAGCTGGCGGCGGAACTCGGCGTTCCGCTGGTGCCCCAGGGCGGAAACACCTCCATGGTCGGGGGCGCCACGCCGCCCGCCGACGGTTCCGCGCTGATCCTGTCGCTCCGCCGGATGAACCGCATCCGCAGCCTGTCTCCGCAAGACAATCTGGCCTTGTGCGAAGCAGGCGTCATCCTTGCCAATCTGCACGAAGCGGCCGCGGAAACAGGCCGCCGCTTTCCGCTCAGTCTCGGCGCCAGGGGATCGGCTACCATCGGCGGCCTGATCTCAACCAATGCGGGAGGCACGCAGGTCCTGCGCCACGGCACGATGCGCGCGCTGGTCGAGGGGATCGAGGCAGTCCTGCCCGACGGCAGCGTCTTCCACGGCCTCGATGCGTTGAAGAAGGACAATCGCGGCTATGACATCAAGCAATTGCTGATCGGCGCCGAAGGCACGCTGGGCATCGTCACGGCCGCCTCGCTGCGCCTGGTGCCCGCCATCGTCGCCCGAGCGGTCGGTTGGGTCGGCGTCCCCTCGCCCACCGAAGCGCTTGCCCTGCTCCGCCTCTGCGAAACGCGTCTCGGCGACAGTGTCGAAGGATTCGAGGTGATCGCCGACGACGGCCTCGGCTTCGTCCTCTCCCACATCCCCGGTACCCGCTGCCCGATCGGGACGCGCACGCCCTGGCATGTGCTGATCGAAATCGACCATGGCAGCCTGCGCGAACCCGGCCCTGCCGAATGTCTGGAAGATGCACTGGCCGAAGCATTGGAGCAAGGCATCGCCGTCGACGCCGCCATCGCCGCTAATGAGGCGCAGGCCGAAGCCTTCTGGCGCATCCGCGAATCGCTCTCCGAATCCGAACGCGCGCAGGGACCCGCGCTTCAATATGACATCAGCGTCCCCGTCGCCCGCATGCCCGCCTTCATGGTCGACGCGGCGGCAGCAGCGGAAAGGACCTTCCCCGGCACCACCGCCTCCTCCTTCGGCCATCTGGGCGACGGCAATGTCCATTTCCACGTCCGCGCGCCCAGGGGGACGAGCGACGGCCCGGCGTGGATCGCGGCGGAGGGTCAGGCGATCAACGCCTTCGTCCATAACGCGGTGGCGGCGGCGGGCGGCTCCATCTCCGCCGAACATGGCATCGGCCAGATGAAGCGCGCCGAACTCGGCCGCCTCGCCAGCCCCGCGCGCCTCCACGCCCTGCGCGCGATCAAGGCCGCCTTCGACCCCCAGGGCATCATGAATCCGGACAAGCTGATCCCTCGTCCGGAAGAAGGCTGACGGCAGCCCCGCTCAAGCCACCGCGCGACGACAAAGCGATTGCCTCCCGCGCCCAAGGGCATTATCCCCCTCGGCCCAGTATCAGGCCCGGCGGCGCAAGGAAAATGCGCCGCTTTATTGTTGGAAATGGACTAGCACATCATGGCAAGCGCGCCCGCGAACGGCCTTCCCGTCTTCTACAACGACCTCATTCCCTTGAGCAGCGTCGATCACGCCGCCTATCGCAGCCGCTCCGTGGATTCGGCGCCGTTCCTGACCACGCAGCACGCCATCCCCCTGACCGTCGATGAATTCGTCGCCGCTCAGCGCTTCGTGCCGATCATCTTTTCGGCCGGCGAAGAGGCGGTTCCGCTGGCGCTGATGGGCCTCAACGAAGGCGTCAACACCTTCCTCGACGATGAAGGCAAGCTGCGTGGCCCGGCCTATGTCCCGGCCTATGTCCGGCGCTATCCCTGGATGCTCGCGAAGCTGCGCCCGGACAGCGACGAACTGTCGCTCTGCTTCGACCCCACCAGCGACGCCATCGGCGAGTTCGAGGAAGGCCAGCCGCTGTTCGAGGACGGCAAGCCCAGCGAACTGACCCAGGGCGTCCTCAAATTCTGCGAGGATTTCGAACAGGCCGCCGCCCGCACCGGCCAGTTCATGAAGGATCTGAAGGAACTGGACCTCCTCATGGACGGCGAAGTCGCCATCCAGGTGCCCGGCAATGAGCAGCCCTTCGTCTATCGCGGCTTCCGCATGGTGAATGAGGAAAAGCTGCGCGACATGCGCGGCGACCAGCTGCGCAAGATCAGCCAAAACGGCATGCTGCCGCTGATCTACGCCCACCTCTTCTCGCTCCAGCTGATGCGCGAAGTTTTCGAGTCTCAGGTGTCGCAGGGCAAGGGACCGATCGCCATTCCCCAGCCCACAGAGGCCTGAACGGGGAATTAACCGTTATATGACAAATATTTAGGGAAAAAGGTTGCACGAAGCCACTTGAAACTCCGCGCGACCTTCTCTATTTACTGAACGTACGGCGCACCTGCCCCCCTTTCGGGTGTGTCGTATGGGCGCCTCCCCCTTAGGAGGCGTCTCCTCCCTGAACCTTGGCCACCCCATGCGAATGCATGGGGTGGTTTTTTTATTGGGCGCATTTCGGCTGTGCAGTTTTTCTTGACGCAACCCCGACGTCCACCTAAAGGCGTCCCCCTGCCCGTCGCCCAGCGCGATGCAAGGCCCCTTCGTCTAGCGGTCAGGACGCGGCCCTCTCACGGCTGAAACACGGGTTCGATTCCCGTAGGGGTCACCACCTTCCTGTCTCGGAAGGTGCCATCACGTATCGTAAATGGCTGTTTTCTGCGGATTTTCTGCGGTATGATCGTTCCACACGGAGCGACTGGATACCACCCTATACCAGCAATTCTATGGTAGATCTGATGGTAGCGGTTCGCTCCCCTCGTGGGAGATACCATCATGGAGTTGACCGCCGTTGCCATCAAGGCGGCCAAGGGCCGCGAGAAGCCCTATAAGCTCACAGACAGTGACGGCTTGTTCCTGTTCGTCACGCCCAAGGGTGGCCGCTACTGGCGGATGAACTATCGCCATCTCGGCAAGCAGAAGACCCTGGCTTTCGGCGTGTACCCCGACACCGGCCTCGCCGACGCCCGCGAACAGCGCGACGCTGCCCGCAAGCTGCTGGCACGGGGCGAAGACCCCCGGCGAACGAATCAAGCTGGATCGCATCGCCGCCACCGTGGCGGCCTCCAACAGCTTCAAGGCGGTGGCTGACGAATGGCTGGTGAAGGTCGAGCGCGAGAACCGTTCCGCCGCGACCATGAAGAAGCTGCGCTGGCTGCTGGATTTCATTAACGCCTCCATCGGCAGACGGCCCATTGCCTCGATCACGGCACAGGAGCTTCTGGTGATGCTCCGCAAGATGGAGGGCAAAGGCAAATATGAGACAGCCAAGCGCCTGCGCAGCACGTGCAGTCAGATATTCCGCTACGCCATCGCCACGGCGCGGGCGGAGCGTGATGTGGCGGCGGACCTGCGTGGCGCGCTGATTGCGCCTCAGCCTGTCCATCGCGCCGCGATCACCGGTGCCCATGAGGCGGGCGGATTGCTGCGCGCCATCGAGGCGTTCGAGGGGCATGTCAACACCAGGGCCGCGCTATGCCTGCTTCCTCATGTGTTCGTTCGCCCAGGCGAACTGCGCCATGCCGAATGGGCTGACTTCGATTTCGACAAGGCGCTCTGGACCATCCCGCCGCACAAGACCAAGATGCGCAGAGCGCATACCATCCCCCTTTCCCTTCAGGCGCTCGCCATTCTCCAGACCATCGAGCATGACGCGGACTATAGCCGCTTCCTCTTCCCGTCCCTGCGTTCGGTCGAGCGGCCCATGTCGGAAAACACCATCAACGCCGCCTTGCGCCGCATGGGTTTCGCCCAGGATGAGATGACCGGCCATGGCTTCCGGGCCATGGCCGCGACACTGCTCAACGAAATGGGGCTATGGCATCCCGACGCCATTGAACGGCAGCTTGCCCATTGCGACAATAATGCCGTGCGCCGCGCCTATACCCGTGGGGAATATTGGGACGAGCGCGTGCGCATGATGCAGCACTGGTCCGACCATATCGATTTCCTGCGCGATGGCGCGAAGGTGATAAAGGGCAAGTTCCCGAAAGCTGAAGCTTGAAGAAGTCAGCTATCGCCATTCGCGCCGATAAAATGCTTCCTGATCGGCTCGAATTTGGTTTGCGCCTGGATTCCATCCGAAGTTGTCGAACAACTCGAGGAGAATCGAGAGGGAAATTGGGATGGCTCCCTCCTCGATCATGCTGCTTTCCAACCGACGCTCGATCGATATTGTGTCTGCTTGCGTCCTCTGCGCGTCGAGGAAAGGCATCCGGCCCCGACCAGCCTGGAGGTGGCGGCCACTTGCATTCCTCAGAGCCACTACCAAACTAAAACCTTCAGAATATAGGCCACCGATCGCGAGTCGGTGCGCAAACTCGGCAAACTCGGTAATGGTATAGATCGCCCCTATAACGTTCAAATAGCGGTCGCCACCGTGACGCCCGGGGTTATCCTCTAGATCATCGTCAAGCGCATTATATGACAGGAACTGCCCGCTGCGGTACATGCGCCAGAACTCGACCTGAGTGTGCCAATCGCACCAATTTTCGAGATAGTCAGCGCCACGATCTTCACCGCCTTGCTCATCCTGTCGGCGGCTCATGTGTGGGTAGTCCCATCCGCGAATCGACACGCGTGCGCGCTCGACCTCCGCTGCGCATTGCTGGAAAGACAAGCGCTCTTTCAGCGGGAGGAGCGGACGGAGAACGACGCGCCAGTGTCCTTCCTCTCGAATTCGCTCAAGCAATCCGTCCTTCATCACAAACCTCCCAATTCTGCATCATAGTCAGGACCAGCAGGTAAATCTGGAACGAAGCCAATTCGACGCAATCGACGGGCACTTAGCGCGGCCGCCCGTTCGACCATGTCACGCATATCGGCGCTATTTGATACCGGCGCACTTTCTGGCCTGCGGGTCCGGCCGCGAAAATAGATTGTTCCGGCACGGACATCGGCACCATCGCGACGACAAATAACCGGAACGTCTTCGAACGAGCTTACCTCAATCACGACGTACCACCGTCCCTGAAGGTCAGCCACGGCATCCATTCGAAATATAGCGCGGGGGTCTGCAAATGGCGCGATACCGTCTCTCATTTCATCAATGCGGTAGGATGCGAGTTGCCCTGGTGTAAGTCCTTGACGCTGAAATGTTTGATCTTCCACCCCAACAACGATTCTTCCACCGTCAATGACATTCGCCATCGCGAGAATATCTTTCACAAAGAGGTTCCGATCCCAGGCTACCGCAGCCTTGAATTCCAACGTATCGGTTTCCTCTGCACCATTGAGGAGTGCCTCAATATCTTCCGATTGCAATTGCCCCTCCGTCTCACCGCCAGGCCGCAGTGGAGGCCCCCGCTTCCATGTGCATCATATCCTGCACGTGATAGCTGTCCAGCGTAGCAACGCACCACGATGGTTCTGAATTCATCCCCCCAATTCGGACATATAAAGAAGGAAGTTCAATGCTGGGCAGATTGGCGGCAGCCATTTATATTCGGGACGTCGGCACCATCGCGAGGGATACACCGCTTTGGACGTTGAAGCGGACAACGCTCATCGGTCGAAGAAGAGCGAAACCTACGAGGGTCTGTGCTGGCGCCCAATCAACAAAATGGCGAAATTGCCGGATCGGGATCACCGAATTCGATCTGCAGTACATTATCTCGACCGTTTTCACCCGTTTCTTCAACCGTGATTTGTATCGGCAAGCGGCCCGCAGCTAGAGCCGATTCGAAGGGGTTCGGGAACATGTTGCGCTCGGATGGATCCGCAGGTTCGATGGAACTGCGGAAATTCATTTCACGGTTAAATTCTTCGACCGTACGTCGGCCAGAAAGCAGTTCCATCAGATGGCGTGCGCCGATCTTGATCCCGGTTGGTGGCGACATTCCGAAAACCCCATGCCCGCGACCATATCCGCTTTCCACCGCCCTATAGGCGCCATTGGTGGCCGAATTGATTGGCGTCGGTAGCTTAGTCGCAAGTTCAACCAATATCTCTTTGAGCCGGGGGGAGATATCCGGCCGCGTCCAGACATGGCTCTGGAGAGTCAGCGTCTCTTTTCGACCCTGCATCCAGCCCATTTGTTCAGCCTTGATGGTCAGGACCATGACGAAGCCGATATGGGGAAAGTTTTTGAGGAAATGCTGGACAATCTGATCGGTACCAACGGCACCATGCCGTTTGTCGCTGGTCATTGCGGCGCAATCACCATCACAGGCGATAATTCCCGCCAGATCGGGCACGTCCCGCAATTGCTCCTCCGCCTTCTCCTTCAGCTTGTGATAAAGTGGGTTCACGTCAACGACAGTTGGCGGCGCGTAGCACCCATAGCTTCCGGTAGAATGGGGACCTTCCGCAATCGTGAGCCGGAAGCCGGCCACGCCATCATCTGCCACGAATGAGAGAGGCCATTGTTTCGCATCAAGCTGGCGTTTTAGCTCGGGCATGATGATTGTGCGCACATAATCCCTGAGTTCGCCGTGTGGAGGCAAACGCAACCGCCGTCGGCTTCCACCACTATTCAGCAACTCGGGTTCTTCGCGTACATCCAGTTGAACCCCGCCGATAGGAAGACCGAGGGCAGCCTTCTCCTCCTCAATGATCTTATTGAACTGATCGATGGGATTACGCAGATCCACGCCTCTGTCCGATATCGTCGTTATATCCGCGATGAAGGCGAAGCCGTCCGGTGCCGCGAAATGGATATCAGGTCGCTTGCCGTTCGGAAGTTTGGTTTCAATGGCGAGTGTTCCCATAACCGCAAGCTGGCCCATGACGGTAGCTTCCCAAACCGCCGGTAAGCGCCCCGGACCTGGCTCGTTAAGCCTTTTGACGAGTTGGGCATAGGCCTTGGATGTCATGATTGGCCGCAGCTGTTTCAGCATCCTTTGAAGCGCGCGCCTGGAAAAAATCAAGTTGAACTCCTCAATTTGCGTGCGGCCAAATCGCCATAGGACGGAGCTTCATCCGTAAATATGCTTGTGAAATTTGCTAAAAATCGACGCCAAGTTCCTGCTTGGCCAGCGCCTCCATGTCGGGGACAACCCGCCTCATGGCTGCGACGGCCATCCCAGCGCTCTCCGGCGGGAGCAAATTCGGATTGTTCGCTTCGCCCAATACCTGATTCATTTCCTCATATTTGGCAACGAAGGCTGGCGACAACATGAGTCGGTTCGCATGAAACTCGATCCGCGCAATGTGGAAGTGCTCAATCATTTGCGCCTGGGCTTTTGCATTTGCTTCGCTTGCATCCCAGCTATGCGGATCGCCACCATAGCCGTCATTGATATGCGCCGTGATCGCCAGCGCCCGATCCAGCGCGCCGATGATCTTGGTATAAGCTTCGCGCCTCAACTCCCATGGTCGTTCTCGCCGATATTTCTCGCGTTCGCCGCTGGCGACGAGAATTGTCGTCAGCCCCGAAATTCCGCCACCAATCATTGCCCCTGCCAACCCGATTAAGGCCGTTGCGATTTCCAAAGCCATATGCCCCTCCTGCTGCGTTTAATTCCTACCAGATATAGGAGCGGGCGCGTTTCCATTCCTTCCGCTTTCCAGCGGCTCACCCATAGAAGATTCAATGGGCGAAATGATGTACGCTCACCTGCTGTTATCGACGAAGACCAGGCAAAAAGAACCTCGCCGGAGCAAAGCTCAACGGCGAGGTCGAAAATTTGGGGTGTCACTCCGGGGGGCTTGGAGTGACGAAAACCGGCATAGCGTCGGTCGATGAACCTTCCATGAAGGATGGGGAACCATGCTCCTGATATTGCCTGCCTTTCAGCCACGACCCCATTGTTGCACATGTCGTAGAACCGGTCGTTGATAGCCAGTTTTCGTCGGCGCATCTGAACGATCGTTAGCCCGCTACCAATTGACTGGCTTGTGGATGAGGGCGCTCCCCGATGGAACCGGATCGGGAAGTTGCGACGATGCCAGCCAGTGGGTACGCGGATCGACCTTGAAATCCGCGAGTCGTTTGAGTTCGACGCTGCCTTTGGGACGAGGCGGAACAAGCCCGATCTTCAGCCCACAGTCGGCCTTTGCCATGCGGATCGGCGTCAGGAGGTCGGAGTCATTGGAGATGATGACGGCACAGGCGCAATTGCCTTGATAGGCATCACGCAGCAGGTGCGCCGCGAGGTTGACGTCCGACCCTTTCTCCTCCGACTTATAGGTCCAGACCTTTTCCGGCGCCCCCGTGGCCGGATCAACCTTGAGCACCGGTTTTCCACCTGTTCGCAAATAACGCCCGGTGACAGGATCGGTATCGACAACCACCTGACTGATGACGGAACTCATGAAATTGCCCAGATGCACCTCTACACGCGGCAAGGTCGCCAAGGCGTGCAGATAGGCCTGCTGCCGTGTCGGCTGATCGGGATCGTGGGACCGGGCATCCACTTTGGCGGTGAAATAGCAGATCTTGCGGATGGTGTTCTTCGGCAGCAACTGATCGCAAAAGCGTTCGAGATCGAGCCATTTGTAGGGTGTGCCCTTCAGCAGGCCGTAATAGAGATTGAAGCCGTCGATGTAGACGTGAGTTTCCAAGGGCATCGTCCAAGAAGATCAACGGTTCAGGAAAAAGAGCAACGGCGGGCTTTCGCCCGCCGTGCGCCCGGCGGCCGAAGCCAACCGGGGGAGTAGTCCAACCGATATAGGCAAAGGAGACCGATTTTGCAACCGCTCAACGCGGCGCGCCTCCCTCCTTCCGATAGGTTCGCGGGTCGGCGATCCAGCGACTGACGGCGGATTCGTGCCAGCCCGCGCCATGGACGCTGATCGGCACCTGCCGGGGGAAGCTGCCCTCCGCGATCTTGCGATAGAGGGTGGATCGGGAAAGCCCGGTGCGGGCGAGAACGGTTTTCAGACGAATGATACGTTCGACATTGGACATTGGGGTTGTTCCATTGATTAACGGTTGTTCGATCCCTCTCGTGACAAAATGTTGATGGCCAGCCTCCGCTCCGCACGAGCCAGCCAAGCAGGGGAATAGAACAGCGTAATCAAGGCGGTAAATACAGGCGATAGCGGGCATGCGCGGGCACGAGAGACCGCACGGAGCAGGCCGGCGGCACCTTGGCCATACCAACGAATGGATATTCGCGCGGCGCACGACACGATGAATTTCCGACGCATAGGGGAACGCCATCCTCTGGGACGGCGACAGTCATGAAAATGCGTGAGTTGTACGACATGACGGACCTTTCTTGTGACGGCCCGCCTCACCATCGACTCGCATGCTGTACCGGCTTGTCCCGAATCGCAAGAGGCTATTCCTTGATGCGCCGAACAAGTTTTCCCATTACGCTTCAATAGGTTCCGTAACGAACTGGGCGTCCCCACACGTTCCGCGCGGTCATGCTCTATTCCGCTGCGCTCTACCGAGCCGGTGCTGCGCACCGTCTCGTCGCCCTTGGCGTGACGATCATTGACGCGGGGGACCGGCTGCGCCGTTCCTGGCGGCCATCGCGCGGGGCGCGATGAAGTCGGCCGGCTCCGGCAAGCGGTGTGGGCGGTCGCTTCCCTCTAGGCTCAGGACTCACAGATCAAAGCCAGAATATGACGGTGGCAGCGAGGGCGA
>NZ_JALDYQ010000032.1:0-51513 GCF_032153725.1 Sphingobium sp.
ACGATGACGGCGCTCTTCATGGCTCAGGCCACCTTTTCGATGCGGTAGTTTTCGATCACCGTATTGGCCAGCAGCTTGCGGCACATGGCGTCGATATCCTCGTCGCTGGTACCTTCGACCAGATCCAGCTCGATGAGCTTGCCTGCGCGCACGTCATTGACGCCGCCAAAGCCAAGGCCGTCCAGGGCATGGTGGATCGCCTTGCCCTGCGGGTCGAGGACACCGCCCTTGAGGGTGACGAAGATGCGGGCTTTCATGAGAGTGGAACTCCGTAAACAGGCTTCGCGCACCCCCTAGTCCCGGAGTGCGCGGCAGGCAAGGCATTATGCTTTTGTTAGCGACCATCGCTTTATCCTTGCCGTGGGAGGAGAGGGTTTCGCACTATGGCGGGTCTTGCTTTGGCGATGTTTGTCGGGCTTTTTGCCTTCGGACAGCAGATCATGGGCTATGATGATCCCCATGGGCGGGTTCAGCTGGCGTTGCTGGCCACCTTCACCTTCGGCGTTCTGATCGGTTACCGCGCCAACGGCTGAGCCGCAAAAAGCGATTCCTTCGGCAGCCACCTTGCATTAGGCGAGGCGCCATGAGTCCCGAATATCTCTATTATTCCTGCGCGATCATCGCCGTCATCCTCTCCGGCCTTGCGAAAGGCGGCTTTGCCGGGGTGGGGGCGCTCGCCATGCCGATCATGGCCCTGGGCGTCGATCCGGTGCGCGGCGCGGCGATCCTGCTGCCGATCCTGATCCTGCAGGATGCGGTCAGCGTCTGGGCGTTCCGGCACAGCTGGGATCGGCATATCCTGACAGTGATGCTGCCGGGCATGGCGATCGGCGTGGCGATCGGCTATTTTTTCGCCGCCGCCGTGTCGGAGATCGCGGTGCTGGGCGTGCTGGGCGCGATTTCGACGCTGTTCGGCCTCCAGCGACTGTGGGTCGAGCGGGGCGGGGCGATCGTCCTACCGTCCAACTCGGCCGATTGGGTGGGCGTGTTCTTCGGCATGGCCAGTGGCTTCACCAGCCAGATCGCCCATGCGGGATCGCCGCCGTTCCAGATGTGGGTGCTGCCCAAGCGCCTGCCCCGCGACATGCTGGTGGGCACGACGGCGATCGCCTTCGCCACGATGAACTGGATGAAGGTGCCCGCTTATGCCGCGCTGGGGCAGTTCACGCGGGCCAATCTGCTGGCAACGGCAATGTTGGCCCCGTTCGCGGTGATGGCCACCTTTGCCGGCGTGACGCTGGTGCGCCGGGTCGATGCAGCGCGTTTCTACACACTGATCTATGTGCTGATGGTGCTGTTGGGGTTCAAGCTGATGGCGGACGCGCTGCTCGCCTGAGCAGCGCGTCCCGTCCAATCAGTCCTTGCCGCGCTTCTTGCGGTGGGTGTCGAGGTCGAGGACGGTCGTGTCCAGCCCTTCCGGCAGCAGGCCGAGGCGGCGGGCGACTTCCTGATAGGCTTCGCTTTCGCCGCCCAGATCGCGGCGGAAACGGTCCTTGTCGAGCTTCTCGCCGGTGTTCATGTCCCACAGGCGGCAACCGTCCGGGCTGATCTCGTCTGCCAGAAGGATGCGACTGTAATCGCCGTCCCAAAGCCGGCCGAACTCCAGCTTGAAGTCGATCAGGCGAATGCCGATGCCCGCGAACAGGCCGCACATGAAGTCGTTGATGCGGATCGCCATGTCGGCAATGTCGTGCATCTCTTCCTGGCTGGCCCAGCCGAAGCAGGCGATATGCTCTTCGGACACCAGCGGGTCGCCCAGCGCATCGTCCTTGTAGCAATATTCGATCAGTGTGCGGGGCAGTTGCGTGCCTTCCTCGATCCCCAGCTTCTTGCTGAGCGAACCGGCGGCGACGTTGCGCACCACGACCTCGATCGGCACGATCTCGACCTGGCGGACCAGCTGCTCGCGCATATTGAGGCGGCGGATGAAGTGGGTGGGCACGCCGATCTGGCCGAGCAGGGTGAAGATATGCTCGGAAATGCGGTTGTTGAGGACGCCCTTGCCCGAAATCGTGCCCTTTTTCTGGGCATTGAAGGCTGTCGCGTCGTCCTTGAAATATTGGATGATCGTTCCCGGCTCGGGACCTTCATAAAGGATCTTTGCCTTGCCTTCGTAGATCTGGCGGCGACGGGCCATATGCGGTTCCTGTCTTCCCAAGAAAGAAATGTGCCCCGGCAAACGCGAATCGGGAAGGATCAGCGGGTGCCGGGGCTGCTTGGGCTGGCCCTTAGACCAAAGTGCGCAAGGGTGCAAATGGATGGCATCTCCTACAGCACGTCCCCGAACATGAACCAGATCAGGGCAAGCCAGGCGACCATTCCGATCGCGCCCAATATGACGCCTGATCGGGCGCGAAGGGCGGCGATCGGGCCGCGCGGTTCTTCGTCATCTTCCATGCCCGTGACAGTAGCGGCTGATGAACGAAAGTTAAGCCGGTTCCGCTTCCGGCTTCATTTCGCCATTGCGTTGCACCGCCATCAGCCGATCGGTGAAACGTTGGCGCCACCAGCTGATGTCCTGATTTTCCACGCTGTCCATCATCGCGCGCCAGCGACGCTTGCGCTCGTTCAGGGGCATGGCCAGCGCGCGGGAGATGGCGTCGGACATCTCCTCCGGACTATAGGGGTTGATGAGCAGCGCGTCCTTGAGCTGCTGCGCCGCTCCGGCAAAGCGGGAGAGGATGAGCACGCCGGGATCGTCGGGGTTTTGCGCCGCCACATATTCCTTGGCGACAAGGTTCATGCCGTCGCGCAGCGGCGTGACCAGGCCGATCCGCGCCGCGCGATAGATGCCCGCCAGCTTGTCGCGCGGATAGCCCTGATTGACGTAGCGGATCGGCGTCCAGTCCACGTCGCTATATTCGCCATTGATGCGCCCCGCCAGGGCGTCGAGGGTCGCGCGGATATGCTGATAGCTTTCGACTTCCCCGCGGGAGGGCGGGGCGATCTGGGTCAGCACCACATTGCGATGCTGTTCGTGATGGTCCTTCAGAAAGCGGGCATAGCCGTTGAAGCGCTCTTCCAGCCCCTTGCTGTAATCCAGCCGGTCGACGCCCACGATCATGGCCCGATCCTGGAGCGAGCGGCGCACCTTTTCGTACATGTCCTTCGCGGCGTCGCTGACCGCCGCATTGGCATATTCCTGCGCGTTGATGCCGATCGGGCAGGCGATCGCCTGGATGGTGCGGTTGCCCAGCGTCACATGATCGCCGTCGACCGACCCGCCCATTTCCCGCTCGATATAATGGCGGAAGGATTCCAGCCATTCCTCCGTGTGGAAGCCCACCACATCATAAGCGAAGAGCGTCCGGACCAGCTTCATATGATGGGGCAGCGATACCAGCAGCCGGGTCGGGGGCCAGGGGATGTGCAGGAAGAAGCCCATGCGATTGTCATGACCCCTATCGCGCAGCATCTGGCCCAGCGGGATCATGTGGTAATCCTGAACCCAGATGATGTCCTCCGGCTCGATCAGCGGGCTGGTGGTGTCCGCGAAGCGCTGGTTGACGCGATTATAGCCGCCCTCGAAATCGCGCTCATATTCCGCGAGATCGATGCGGAAGTGGAATAGCGGCCAGAGCGTCTTGTTGGCATAGCCATTATAATATTCGTCGACATCCTGTTCTTCCAGGTCGATGGTCGCGGTCTTCACGCCGTCATCTTCGGAAAAGCCGATCTGGCCGGTGAAATTTTCCGTGACCTCGCCCGACCAGCCGACCCAGATGCCCCGGCTTTCCCGCAGGGCCTGTGACAGCGCCACAGCCAGGCCGCCCTGATTGCCGCTCTTGTTGGGTCGGCTGACCCTGTTTGAAATGACTATCAAACGGCTCATCGCATCACGCTCCACGGTTTGCTCAAGAGCACGGCGCAGTTGATGATGCCGACCAATGAGTAGGTTTGGGGATAGTTCCCCCACAATTCCCCCGTCACAGGATCGATATCTTCCGACAGCAGCCCCGCGGCGGTGCGGCGGGAAAGCATTTCTTCGAACAGGGACCGGGCTTCCGCGGTGCGGCCGGTGCGATGGAGGGCTTCGATCAGCCAGAAGGTGCAGACGTTGAATGCAGTGACGGGCTCTCCGAAATCGTCGGGCGCGCTATAGCGAAGCATGTTGTTGCCACGCCGCAGGTCCTGCTCAAGTGCTTTCAGCGTCCCGATGAACATCGGATCGTCGGCAGTCAGAAAACGCAGGTCGAGCAACTGGAGCAGGGATGCGTCCCGCGCATCATCCTCGAAATTGGCGGAGATGGCGTTGCTGTCGGTACGCCAGGCGGATTGCAGGATGCGGGCCTTCATGATCTCCGCCCGTTCCCGCCAATGGACTTCGCGTTCCGGCAGGCCGACGGCGGCTGCGGCGTGGGCGAGACGGGCGCAGGCAGCCCAGCACATCACCGCGCTATAGCTGTGGACATGGGCGCGGGTGCGCAATTCCCAAAGGCCCGCATCAGGCTGGTCATAGACTTGCCATGCGCGCTCGCCGACGGCTTCCAGCGCCTCGAAATCGGATGCGCCGGCCATGCGGAGCAGGCGCTGGTCGATGAAGCCCTGAACCGAGGACAGGACAATCTGGCCATAGGCGTCGTGCTGGACCTGCGAATAGGCGGCGTTGCCGACCCGCACGGGACCCATGCCACGATAGCCGGGGAGATTTTGCGCCTCCCGTTCCTCCAGCGTGGCATTGCCGCGCACATCGTAAAGCGGCTGGATATGGCCGCCCCTGGCGCCGTCCACGATGTTGCGGAGATAGACGAGATAGCTTTCCAACACGTCCAGCGCGCCAAGGCGGTTCAGCGCTTCGACCGTGTAATAGGCGTCTCTTATCCAGCAGTAGCGATAGTCCCAGTTCCGGCCGCTATCGGCATGTTCGGGGATGCTGGTGGTGAGGGCGGCGACGATCGCGCCGGTTTCCTCATGCTGGCAGAGCTTGAGCGTGATGGCGGAGCGGATGACCGCTTCCTGCCATTCTGGGGGAATGGCCAGGCCCCGGACCCAGATCTGCCATTCGTGAATCGTGTCGTCCAGCATCCGCTCGACCGCTGGGCGCAGGGCGTCGGAAAAGCTCTCGTCCGGTCCCATGAAGAAATGCGTGTCATGTTCAAGCCTGAACCAGCTCTCCTGGGAAATCAGGCCGATGGGAGCGTTGGTGGAAACGCGCATCGCCATATAGGACAGGACCAGCCGGATGTGGTTCGACCCATAGCTGATCGGCACCTTTTCCGAATGCCAGGACGTCGTCGGGCGCAGCCTTACCCGAACGCGCGGGCTGCCCGAGATCGGCCGGATGATGCGGGCGAATGCCACTGGGCGATACATGCGGCCCTGATGCTTGTGACGGGGGCAGAAGTCGTAAAGCTCTATCGCATTGCCCTGCGCATCGCTTTGGCGCGTGACCAGGATCGGCGTATTGCGGATATAATGCTGTTCGATGAGGGTGCAGTTTTCCAGCTCGATTGCCCAGAAACCGCGTGCTTCCGGATTGTCCCAGCCAGCTTCATCCAGCAGCGCCGAAAAAACGGGATCGCCGTCCACGCGCGGCACGCAGGCCCAGACCATCCGTCCGACGCGGTCGATCAGCGCCGATGCCTGGCAATTGCCTATGGGCCAAAGGTCGAGCGTTCGCTCACTCCCGCCCCGAAAGTCCTTTTTTTGCGTGGCTATCGGTCCGTCCCCCTTGTTCGTCCGGGGACGACGGACGATCGGATCAATCGATGCCAGCCATCCCCTGAGCCAGATAATGCCTGACGGCGGCAACCTGTTCCAAAGAGAATGCGGCGAGCGTCGGTCTGGTCGGGCCGACCAAGATGCCGGCCCCTCCCAGATCGCGAGCGGCGGCAAAGCCTTCTTCATCCGTCACGTCGTCGCCGATGAATATCGGGATTCCGCCGGCCATGGGCGCGCGCTGCATCAGTGCGCGCACGGCGCTGCCCTTGTCGGCGCCGCCGGGACGCAATTCGTACAGCATCTTGCCTGGCTGAAGGGCAAGGCCGAACTGGTCCGCCAATTTCGTCGCAAGGTCGCCCGCTTCCCGGCCCCATTGGGGCGCCCCGCGGAAATGGAGGCCGACGCTGATCGTCTTGCGTTCGACCAATATGCCGGATTTTCCTGCGGCGAAGGTCTGGAAAGCGGCTTCGGCCTCATCGATCGCGGGCAGGCGGGCGGGTGCTACGACGGGGCGGCCGGGTTCTGCAAATTCCAGTCCATGAGTGCCCGCGAGCAGAAATTCACCAAAGCCGAAATCGCGCAGCGTCGCGACGGACCTGCCGCTTACGATGGCGAGGCGCCCCTCCAGACGATCGCCCAGGTGCCCCAGCAAGGCAAGCAGATCGTCATCCACCATGACGCCGTCCGGCGTGTCGGCAATCGGCGCCAGCGTGCCGTCGAAGTCGACAAACAGCGCGGCCCCGGTCAGCAGCGCGGGAGGCGGAGGGGGAAGGCATGAATCGGACACGCGCGCAAATTGGTGCCTTAGACGGAATGTGCAAGTCCCATAAGGCAGTTTGCGCGATTTTTGAGTGGCTTCATCGACGTTCCTCCGCCCAGGGCGCAGACCATGCGATGCGGTGAAGGGTGCCGAAGGCCTGCATGATCATGGCGAGCACGCCGGAGGGAGCGGAGGGTTTTTCATGGCTGCTGGCGCGCAGCCGGGTGTCATCAGGCAAGCGCATGACGGTGCTCCTTTGTTCGATGAATAGGTATGAAACGCTTTTGTCGCGCTGACATCGCTATGGCTCTTTTCCGTAGCGGCCGCCAACAAAAGGGTGGACGCCATATATAAGCTGGCCTTATCAAGGGAGCATGAGTCAGCTGCCGCCGCTTTCCGCCGTTCGCGTGTTTGAGGCTGCGGCGCGGCTGGAGAATTTTACCGCCGCGGCGCAGGAACTGGGGATGACCCAGGCGGCGGTCAGCTATCAGGTGAAATTGCTGGAAGAGCGGCTGGGGATCAGCCTGTTCCAGCGGGCTGGGCGCAAGGTGGCGCTGACCGACAAGGGGCGGGAGATCGCACCCGTCATCACGCGGGCCTTCGACCAGATGCGGCAGGGTTTCACGGCGTTGACGCAGGATCATTCGACGGTTCTGACGATCAGCTGTTCCATCAGTTTCGCGCATCTTTGGCTGGCGCCCCGGATCGGCGCTTTCCAGATGCTCCAGCCGGGGTTGGCGGTGCGGATCGATGCAACGAATCAGGTGGTGGATTTTGCTCGCGACGGCGTGGATGTCGCGGTGCGGGGCGGCGAAGGGAAATGGCCGGGCGTTGAGGCGAAACTGCTGACCCACAACCGCCTGGCGCCGCTGTGCAGCCCGGAGTGGCTCGCACGGAACGGGCCGATCGCCGATGCGCGCGCGCTGCACGCCGTGCCTCGCCTGTCGCCGGACGACATGTGGTGGCACGAATGGTTCGCGGCCATGGGCGTGGAAACGGATGGCGAACCGCTGCTGCCGGGAATCGCGCTGGATTCCCAGGTGATGGAAGGGCGGGCGGCGATGGCGGGGCAGGGGGTCGCGATCGGCAACCTGTTCCTGTGGAAAGCGGAAATCGAGGGCGGGTCGCTGGTGGAAGCGGTGCCATCCTATGTACGGGAACGGGCGAGCTATTGGGTGGTCTATCCGCCTCATGCGCGCAATAGCCCGAAGGTGAAGGCCTTTCGCGACTGGATCGGCGCGGAATTCGCGCGGGAAATCGCAGCCGATCCGGAGAGGCGTTACCTGCCCCGCTAAACTTCGTTTCCGTTTTGTCGCGGCGCTGCTATTCCCCTCCGCGATGACCGATTTTCGCGACCCGTTCGACGCTATCAAGGATCACCCGTTCGACGATGCGCTGTCCCAGCGCTATCTCGTCTATGCGCTTTCTACCATCACCGCGCGATCCTTGCCCGACCTGCGCGACGGATTGAAGCCGGTGCATCGCCGGCTGCTCTGGGCGATGCGGCTGCTGCGGATGGAGCCGGGTGGGGCTTCGCCCGACGTGCTGGTCGCCAATCCGGCGCGCAACACTACCTCTTACAAGAAATGCGCGCGCGTCGTGGGCGACGTCATCGGCAAATATCACCCGCATGGCGACACGTCGGTTTATGATGCGATGGTGCGTCTGGCGCAGGATTTCTCGCTGCGGACGCCTTTGGTCGACGGGCAGGGCAATTTCGGCAATATCGACGGCGATAATGCAGCGGCGATGCGCTATACGGAGGCGCGGCTGACGCAGGCGGCGGCCGATCTGATGGCGGGGCTGGATGAAGGCACGGTTGAGTTTCGCCCGACCTATAATGGCGAGGATCATGAGCCGGAGGTTTTTCCCGGTCTTTTCCCCAATCTGCTTGCCAATGGCGCCACCGGCATCGCGGTCGGCATGGCTACCAGCATCCCGCCGCATAATGTGTCGGAACTGATCGATGCGGCCAGCCTGCTGATTGACAATCCGGAGGCCGGGCATGCGGACCTGATGCAGATCGTGCGCGGGCCGGACTTTCCCACAGGGGGCGTACTGGTCGACAGTACATCCATTATTTCAGAGGCTTATGCGACGGGTCGTGGATCGTTTCGAACCCGCGCGCGCTGGCGCAAGGAGGATAGCGGGCGCGGCACCTGGGTCGCGGTGGTCACGCAAATCCCCTTCCAGGTGCAGAAATCCAAGCTGATCGAGCAGATCGCCGCTCTGATCAACGACAAGAAGCTGCCGATCCTTGCCGATGTGCGCGATGAGAGCGATGAGGCGATCCGCATCGTCATCGAACCGCGCGCCCGCACCGTCGACCCCGATGTGCTGATGGACAGCCTGTTCCGGCTGACCGATCTGGAAAACCGTTTCCCGCTCAATCTGAATGTGCTTGACGCCACGCGCACGCCGCGCGTGCTGGGCCTGAAGTCGGTGCTGATCGAGTGGCTGAAGCACCAGATCGATGTGCTGGTGCGGCGCGCGCAGCACCGGCTGGAAAAGATCGCGGCGCGGCTGGAACTGCTCGACGGTTATATCATCGCCTATCTGAACCTTGACCGGGTGATCGAGATCATCCGGACGGAGGATGAGCCGAAGGAGGTGATGATGGCTGAATTTCAGCTCACGGACCGGCAGGCTGAAGCGATCCTCAACATGCGGCTGCGGTCTTTGCGCAAGCTGGAGGAGATGGAACTCCGCCGCGAGCATTCGGAATTGCTGAAGGAGCGCGATGAACTGACCAAGCTGGTCGAAAGTCCCGCGCGGCAGCGTACGCGGTTGAAGAAGGATCTGGCGGACCTGCGCAAGCGCTATTCGCCCGACAGCGATATCGGCAAGCGGCGTACATTGGTCGAGGAGGCGGCGCCGGCGCGGGAAATCCCGCTGGAGGCGATGATCGAGAAGGAGCCGATCACCGTGATCCTGTCCGAACGCGGATGGATCAGGGCGATGAGCGGGCACCGCGACCTGGCCTCCGCCGATACGCTGAAGTTCAAGGAAGGCGATGGTCCGATGATCGCCTTCCATGCGCAGACGACGGACAAGTTGCTGTTGGCGACCGAGACGGGCCGGATTTTCACGCTGGGTGCTGATAAATTGCCGGGCGGTCGCGGCTTTGGCGATCCGGTGCGGTCGCTGGTCGACATGGACGGAACCGGCAATATCGTTGCCCTGATGCCAGCGCGGATCAGCGGCGAATTGCTGTTGGCCGCTTCGGACGGGCGCGGATTCGTGGCCGTCATGGCCGATGTGATCGCGGAAACCCGCAAGGGCAAGCAGGTCGTGAACGTGCGGGCCGGCGCGAAGCTGAGCGTCGTGCATCCGATCGCGCCGGAGGCGGACAGCGTCGCGGTGGTGGGTGAAAATCGCAAGCTGCTGGTCTTTTCGCTGATTGAAATGCCCCGCATGGCGCGTGGGCAGGGCGTGCAGATGCAGCGCTATCGGGATGGGGGATTGTCGGATGCGATCGCTTTCCGCCTGTCCGATGGTCTGAGCTGGACCATGGGCGGAGGTACGGGACGGACCCGGACGGAAGCGGACATGACGCCATGGCGCGTTGCCAGAGGCGCTGCGGGGCGCATGCCTCCCACCGGCTTTCCACGCGATAACCGGTTCTGACAGGCTGATTTTTTCGCTATCGTTGGAATCTGGAACGTCGTTTCCCGAAAATTTACCGATTGAGCCTATGGCAGGCTTATGGAATCCACGTCGATGCGCGATCGGCCGATTGAAATGCCGAAGATCAGGCTCCTTTCCGGGGCGCATGACGCGCATCTCGCCCATAGGGTTGCGATCGTTGACTGGCTGGCTGCACTGCCTTATCCGGCAGCTATATTTTCGTTTAAAGACAATGAATTATCTATAATTTCCACCAATGCCTCCTTTGGCGATCATTTCAGTTCCGGCGGGACGGAAGAGGCAGAGCGACCCCATGCAGCGGAATGGCGCAGGCGGATCGTGCAATGCATTTTGTCGGAGCGTTATTCCGAATCTCTCGAATTACGCCGAGACGGCGTTTTGGGGCCGGAATATTTTTATTGCACGGTGGGCCGGTTGCCCGCTCCCGATGGGGCACCCAATCTTTTTCTCCTCACGGCGCTTGACCGGACCAGCGACCGGACCCTCGAGAAGAATTTGCGGCGGGAATTACTGTCGGACGGTCTGACCGCGCTGCCCAATCGTACCGGCTTTGGGGAGGAAATCGACGAGCGCCTGGCGAACATGCCCTGGCCTGATAATGCCCAGTTCGGCATCATTGCGATTGATCTCAGCAGGTTCAGCCGGGTCAACGAATCCCTGGGTCCCATGGCCGGTGACGAACTGTTGATCACTGTGGCCAAGCGCCTGAAATCCAGCCTGCGCCAAGGGGATGTGCTCGCTCGCATCGGGGGTAATGATTTTGCGATTTTTGCCCGATTGAACAACGGTTTGTCTGATGCCCTTCACATTGTTCAGCGCATTCGCGATGCGCTGAGCTACACGATCCGACTGAGCGATCTGCAAATTCGGGTCGATTGCGCGATCGGCTGCGCCTTGTCGACCAGCCTGACCGAAGATCCCGAAGATGTCGTGCGCAAGGCGCAGGCAGCGGTGAAGATCGCCAAACGCAGCGGCAAGGTGGAGATTTACCGCAATGGGGTGCTCAAAGAGGCCCAGAGGCGTTTTTCCATCGAGAGCCGTCTGCGCGATGCGCTGGCGCAGGGTGGGCTGACTCTCGCTTTTCAGCCGCTCATCCATTTGCAGACCGGGGAGATCACCGGTTTCGAGGCGTTGGCGCGGTGGGAGGATGACGAACTGGGGCATGTTTCGCCTGTCGAGTTCATTGCGGTAGCGGAAGAAAGCGGGCTGATCACGCCGCTTGGGCGTTGGGCCGCCTATGAGGCGGCGCAGGCGCTCAGCCGTTGGGACGCGAAATTCGGTCAGCCTCTGCCCGTGGGCGTCAATGTCAACCTGTCTCCGATCCAGATGACACGCGATGATGTTGCTTCGATGTTCGAGGAATCACTGCGCTATTCGGGCATTTCGGGAAATCGGTTAACGGCGGAATTGACCGAAAGCGCCATCGTCGCCGATCCGGATAAAGCGCGGAAGCTGTTGTTCGCGCTCAAGGACCTGCACATGCCGATTGCGATGGACGATTTTGGCACAGGCTATTCGAACTTGGCAAGCCTGCACAGCCTGCCGATCGACATTCTGAAGATCGACCGCAGTTTCGTGACGTCCATGCTCGATGATCGCGACAAGGAAATCATGGTGCGTACCATCCTGTCGCTAGCGGAATCGCTGGGCTTGCATGTGACGGCCGAGGGAATCGAAACGCAGGAACTGGCCCATGCGTTGCAGAATCTGGGTTGCTGGCAGGGGCAGGGTTATTATTTCGCGCGGCCCATGCCGGAAGCCGAAGCCTTCGACTATTGGCGCGCGCGCTGGAATTTCGAGACGGTCTGATCCGCGATTTCGGCCACGCGGCTTTCGTCCGGGAAACCTTCGGCTACCCAGATATCCTGAACTTCCGCCAGTGCCTTGGCCACGTCCGGGCCGGGTTGAAGCCCGCGCGCGATCAGCGCGCCGCCGCCCAGTGGCAGACGTGGCGGCAGCCAGCCCGTCAACATCGATACGCCGTCCAGCGGCGCGGCAGGATTGAGCAGAATCCGGTCGATGGCGCCTTCGACGCCGATCCGAAAAGCGAGGTTGCGCGGTGGCGCTCCAGTAGCCGCGCCTTCCAGTGCGACCGTGAGTCGCTTGCGAGCCTTGTTGGATAATTTCAGCCGTGCGCCGACCTGATCGGCAGCGCGCGGATCTGGCGGAAGAAGGGCGGCCAGACGGCGCACGGCCGACGGGCCGATGCCTGATTCAGCCTCGCGTTCGATCAGGCCACGTAAACGCTTCAGGCCACTCCGGTCGATCTCGGGTATGACAGGCAATAATATGCCGCCGTCGATCATGAGTTGAAGCGACGCAAGGGGCCCGGCGACGGCGAGCAATTTGAGCAACTCGTCGGCGATCCGTTCGCGGGAAAGAGCCATCAGGCTGTTGGCGGCGGCCTGACACGCGGCATAGGCCTCCGCATCCGGTTCATCATCGCCGAACCGGGCGAGGAAGCGGAAATAGCGCAGAATACGCAAATGATCTTCCGCGATCCGTGCGCCGGCATCTCCGATGAAGCGGACGCGCTGGGCTTTCAGATCAGCGACGCCATCGAAGAAATCGGTGATTTCATGGGTGATGGGGTCCGCATAAAGCGCATTGATCGTGAAATCGCGCCGCGCGGCGTCTTCGCGCCAGTTGTCGGTATAGGTGATGGTAGCGCGGCGTCCGTCCGTGCTGACGTCCCGGCGGAGGGTCGTGATTTCAACAGGCCAGCCGTTGATGACCGCAGTGATCGTGCCATGATCGATGCCTGTCGGGACGGCCTTGATCCCTGCGGTCTTGAGCCGATCGATGACGCTGCGGGGGGGGATGACCGTCGCTATGTCCAGATCATTGACCGGAAGACCAAGCAGCCCGTCGCGCACCGCGCCGCCAACGAAGCGGGCAAGGCCCTGATCCGCGCCCAGCGCTTTGAGCAGGGCGTCAAGACCCGGCCGATGGCGCCAGTCCGCGTCAGGCAGCGAGCTGATCATGGCCCAGCCTCCGCGAGAGATTGGCAAGGATGGCGGCAGTGATTCCCCAAATGCGCCGACCTTCCCACATGATTTCGTAATAATGCCTCTCAACCCCTTGGAATTCTATCAGCTTTCTGATCCTGTTCGCTGGATTGAGGGCGAAGGAGAGCGGGAGTTCGAACAGCTCGGCCACTTCCGATTCCTGCGGCACGAGCGGCAGGTCGGGAGGAATCACGCCCAATACCGGAACCACGTCGAAACCGGTGAAGGTGTGGTACCGATCCGAGGTGCCGATGATGTCGACCAGATGGGGCGCCAGGCCGATTTCTTCCTGTGCTTCGCGCAGGGCGCCGGCGATTTCGTCGGGATCGCTCTCGTCGACGCGGCCGCCGGGAAAGGCGACCTGGCCTGCATGCTTGCGCAATTTGGCCGATCGCTGCGTGAGGATCAGCCCGGGTTCGGGGCGGTCGGTGATCGCGACCAGAACGGCGGCGGGCGCCAGCATGACATCGCCGTCGATGCGCGGGTCGCGGGTGTCGGACAGCAGCAGGCCGACTTCGCGTTCATGGCCTTCCTTCAGGATGACCCGCAGCCTTTCCGCCAGCGTCATGCCGATCCGTCCAGCGGAAAAAAGGCGCCATTGCTCCATAGGCCGATGACGTCGGCATTTTCGTCCAGCGCGAGGTTCATCAACTCATAATAGACGCTGCGAGTGATAAGCGCCTCCAGGCCCCCGCGGACATGGAGATAGGGATGCGGGCCTTCAGGCGTTTCACGCAGGGTGAGCGCGTTGTCGTGTCCGGCAGCAACCAGATCGCCGGTGTTGAGGCGGAAGGTCAGTTCGCGTGCCCGGCCCTCGCCCTCGGTCTTGAGTTCGACGGCGATGAACGGTGCGTCCTCCACCTCGATGGAGAGCTTTTCGACGGGGGTAACGAGGACAAAGCTGCCATCGCCTTCGCGGCGGAGAATGGTCGAGAACAGGCGGACCATGGCTTCGCGACCGATGGGGGAACCCTGGTGGAACCAAGTGCCGTCGCGGGCGATACGCATTTTGCTGTCGCCGCAATGGTCTGGATGCCATTTTTCCACTGGCGGCAGGCGTTTTTCCGCTAGCAGACGCGCGATATCGGTCAGGGACAGGCTGGCGAGATCGGGGGGCGGCTCCATCGGCATGGGGCCGAGATAGGGGCGAGCGCGCCCGAAGGCAAAAGGGAAATTTCAGGCCTGGACAGCGATGCGGGGGCTGAGCATGCCTTTCCCATTAATGACGCGCCCGTTGACGGAGAGCGCCAGCAGGCGACGCGCTTCAAATGGTCCGGGGCACTGCCAGCCGCTGGTGCCTTCCGCCGAAAAGCCCCAGAAACGGCCATAATATTCCGGATCGCCGATCATCATCAACGGATCGCTTTTCTGCCCCCGGGCGGCGGTGACGACCGCGTCCATCATGGCGCGGCCATGGCCGGTGCCCTGCATGGACGGATCGACCGCGACCGGACCGACCATGATCAGGGGAGTCTGACGGCCATCTTCATGAGTCAGCGCGACGGGCCAGCTTTGCAGGGAGCCGATGAGCTTGCCCTTCTCATCTTCGATCCCGAAGGACAACTCAGGGAGCCAGGGCATCCCATCGCGAATCAGATAGGCGGTGCGGCCGTGCCGATCGGGGCCGAAAGCGGCATCGAGCAATTGCTCGATCACGTCCTGCGACATGATGTTGAGGGGCACTATAACAGACACGTCTTGCCGATCCGTCCTCAATGGCGCATGGACGCGCCGAGAGCGGCGGGCTTTAGCGCCTGCTTCGCAAAATAAAAGTCTAAACTGGGGCGCTCCCGCAGCAGGGAAGGGCCGAACGTGGCGAGCTATGAACAGCGGATTTGACGATTTCCTGACGTTGGAGGTGAATAATCTGGATGTGGATGTCCTGACCGGCATCTATTCCGAAGAAACTCACCTGCCTCAGCCGTTGCGCATCTCGATCCGCGCGAAGTTGAAGATCGCGGATCATTATGAGCCGGATACGCCCTTGTCGCGGTCCAAAAATTATATGGACCTGAAGCATGCCGCCACCACGGCACTACCTGAAGGGCAGCATTTCACGCTGATCGAGGCAGTGGCCGATCATATCATCGAGACGATCTTCCTTCAGGACGACAAGGTCAGCCATGTCGAGGTGAAGATCGTGAAACTCGCCCTCAGCGAGAAGGGCGAGGAAATCGGAATAACCATGGGGCGAGGACGGAAGTAAGCGCCAGGACCGATCGCGCGGCTTCCGATCAGCCTTTGATCAGCCCAATCTCCCGCAGACGCTCCGTCAGATAGTCGTGCGCGGTGATCGGCTGTTCACGGCGGGGATGATCCGCGTCCACGCATTGGGGCAGCGCGTCGATCAGGAAATCCGGGCGCAGATGCAGGAAGAACGGCATCGAATAACGCGAGAAGCCGCGGCGTTCCGGTGGCGGATTGACCACGCGGTGGCTGGTCGAGGGTAAATGATAATTGGTCAGCCGCTGGAGCATGTCGCCCACATTGATGGCGAGTGCGCCTGACGGCGGAACGACGGGGAGCCAGTTGCCGTTGCGATCCTTGAGTTCCAGCCCGCCTTCTTCCGCGCCCAGCAGCAGGGTGATGAGGTTGATGTCCTCATGCGCGCCGGCGCGGATGCCGGGTGCTTCGGGCGATACCGGCGGGTAATGTAGCAGGCGGAGGATCGAATTGCCGTTGCTGATGGGCTTGTCGAACCAACGCTCATCCAGGCCCAGATAGAGGGCGATGGCGGAGAGCAGTTCAGCGCCGACGCGGTCAAACTCCGCAAAGAGACGGACGAAAATATCGTGAAATTCGGGAAGTTCATCGGGCCAGATGTTGGGGGGCATGGTTGCGGCTAGCGGATCACCTTCGGGCAGGTCGCGTCCGACATGCCAGAATTCCTTGAGATCGTTCTGGCTCGCGCCCTTGGCGATTTCCACGCCAAAGGCGGTGTAGCCACGCTGGCCGCCGTTATATTTGGCGCCGTAGCGGCGTTTCGTTTCTTCGGGCAGCGCGAAAAACCGGCGGGCCAGCGCCCAACCCTTGTCGATCAGTGTCTGGTCCATGCCATGGTCCTTCACCATGGCGAAGCCAAAACGCTGAAATGAACCACCAAGGGCGGCGGAAAAGTCGATCTTCTTCATATCCGCCAGGGACAGAACAGGCACCTGTTCCAGTACCGATTGCGACACCTTTATTCTCCGAAATCAACTGGATTGGCCCGGCGCGCCATTAGTGGGCTCGCTGCCATGCGCATATTCTTGATCGTCCTTGGCGGCTGATGCAAGGAGAAGCCATGAACTACTGGCTGATGAAATCCGAACCCGATGTCTTTTCCTATGACGATCTGGTTAAAAAGGGAAAAGCGGAATGGGATGGTGTGCGGAACCATACCGCGCAAAATAATATGAAGGCGATGAGGAAGGGCGACCTGTCGATCTTCTATCACAGCAATATCGGGGTGGAAGCTGTCGGTATCATGGAGATTGTCGAGGAAGCGGCTCCCGACAGCACGGATGATACCGGCAAGTGGATTGCCGTGCATGTGGGGCCGAAGGAAAAGCTCGACAAACCCGTGACATTGAAGACGATGAAGGCTGATCCGGCGCTTGCGGACATGGCGATTCTTCGCCAATCGCGCTTGTCGGTATCCCCTCTGACCGAAGCGGAATTCAGACATATCCTTGCTTTATCAAAGGCTTGATGGACGGTTGCGGGAAACGCAATCGGTCTGTTCCTGTTTGCGATTGTCGTTCTTGAACGGCGCACCATAAACGGGCATCAACAGAAAAGAATATTCCAGAGGTGTTTGATCGGCATTCACAAGGAGTTTACCCATGCGAATGCTGTCCAAGTTTGTCCTTTCCGCGCTGTTCGCCCTTGGTGCTGCCAATGCGCCGGTTCACGCGGAAGCCGCTGCCAAGCAGAAGTTCACGCACGAAGGTTATACCTATGTGTATGATGTCAAGGACACCAAGACCGGCAAGGTAATTTCGGGCCGTCGTTATCCCGACGCCGTCGCCTTCAACCTGTCTGTCAAGAACGGCCGTGTTTCGGGCGTTTCAGGCGGCCAGGCGGTTGGTTTCAAGGTAGAGGACGCCCGCGGCGCTGCCGAATAAACGTCTTCAGGCTTGACGATAATAGGGCGGCTTCCCGTAGGAGGCCGCCCTTTTCATATCTGTTAGCGACAGCGACGCTTGCTGTCGATTTCCTTGCCCAGCAGCGCGCCGCCGGCTGCGCCCAGGATGGTGCCGGTGGCGCGGTCGCCACGGGTGTCGATCGCGCGACCCACAAGCGCCCCGCCGACGCCGCCGACGATCAGGCCGGTCGTACCGTTGGACTTACGGCAGTACGTGCGGCCGTCGCGACCCCGCCATTCGCGATATTCATAATGACGGCGGGCGTTCGCGCCGTCGGTTGGGACAGCCATCGAAACGGGAATAGCCAGCGAAACGGCGGCAAGGGCCATAAGGGCTTTACGCATTTTTATCTCCTCCAAAAGACTGAATTTGCTCGTTCAACCCACGCATATTGATCGAGGTTGCATGAACCTGTGACAACGAGGCATCATATTGTTTTTCCTGGGATAAAATTTTATCCGAAGCGACGAACGAATATGATGGAAGAGAGAGAAGGTCGCTTGAAACGCGGCGTGGGCCGGTCCGCGTCCTGGCGGTGGGAAAGCGGCGCGGTTTGTTGCGGTTGTGAATTTTTCCCGCTTTTAGGCCAGCGTCTCCAGGATATTTTTCGGGAATGGGAAGGGCGCAAAAAAATATCCACATTTATCCACAGCTTTAGGAGAAATCTGTCTTCGAAGCGCAAGATTCCGCTTTGAACGACTCGCTTTTGGTGAGAGCATCCTCTTATCGGAAAGGACGGGAGACAGAGAAATCTGGATGCCAAAGTCAGTGAGAAATCAGTGACTTGAAGGACTTTTCGAGCGTCGGAAAAGAAGCATGGACCGGAAGGAAAATGCGGAAAAGCCGACGGTCCTCAATGGACGATGCCATGTACGCGCGAAAGTGAACGTCGGGCATCGAATAAAGAGGAAAGCTGCGCGAGAACGGCCGACCGGCCGGGCAAACGGAGCTGACACGATATGAAAGCCTTTGAGGCGGACATATCGCGCGCCGAGTCCGATGATCGCATCTCGCAGGAGAAGCGGATCGAGAGACACGACGGAAGTGGGGACCGGCAGAAATGCCGGCCCCCATTTTGCTTTTGGCCTTTTGGATATGGTCAGGGGATGCGACGCAGCGCCCAGAAGCAGCCCAGAACTGACAGTCCCAACCAGGACAGGATTATGATGGCCGTCGCTGCCCTGCTTTTCGGGCGCTCCGCGATCGATCTCGCCTGCGTACGAAAGTCGGCCAGGAGTGGGGGCGGTATCAGCCGGATCGCCAGTGCCACCCCCAGCGGCAGGATGATGAGGTCGTCCAGATAACCGAGGATGGGGATGAAATCCGGAATGAGGTCGATCGGGCTGAGCGCTAAGCCGGCAACGCTGGCTGCGACAAGCTGGGCGACGAGTGGCGTGCGGCTGTCGCTGGCGGCGATCCACAGGGCGACGATGTCGACCTTCAGCGTGTGGGCCCAGCTTTTCAGTCGTTGGAATGCCATCTGGCTGTTTTTAGAGCATAGTGCGCAAAAGTGGGAACCGGTTTTGCGCCTGAAGATGCGAAAACAGAAAACTAGAGCGCGTCCAACGCAGCGCGCTCCCGGAGCAACGGCTGATGCCGTAAGGCCAATGTGCCTGAATGGTGCCGGATGAGGGGATCGAACCCCCGACCTTCGGTTTACAAAACCGCTGCACTACCGCTGTGCTAATCCGGCGCGTCCGTTTCGGACGGGAGCGCCTTTACTATCAGATGATGCCGAACGTCCAGCCCTCCGTTGCTGCGATTTTTTTTGTCAGCGATGGTGGCGCCCACAGGCTGGGGCGTGGCGCCGCGCGGCGCAGCCAGGCGGCGGTGAGGATCGCGTCGGCGCCGTGGTCGTCGGGGGGCAGGCCCTCATGTGGCTGTGATTCTACGGCGAACAGGGCGTCGTTGAGCGCGGCGAGGTCCCGCATCTTGGCCCTGCCCTTGGGACGGCCGGCGGCGCGGGCGGCAATGCTGGTGTAGATTTCGACGACCAGAGAGCCGACCGGGGGTGGCGGGTCGAAGGGCCAGACCGGGACATGCGCGTGGACATGGTGAAGCAGGCGCATGCCCGCGAAGCTCGCCTTGGCGACCTGGGCAGCTCCGATGGCGTCATAGACCGTGGAAGGCTTGCCTCCGCCTCCGGCATTGTAAAGGGATTCGCACTGGCGATTGTGCATATAATCGGCCTTGATGCCGTCAGCCTTGCCGAAATAGAAATGGCGGCGGTGGGTGCGTTCCAGCAGGCTGGCGGCGCCCAGATCCTCATCATCGCAGATGCCGTCGACATAGGCCCAGAAGGCGGGACCCGTGACCGGGACAGGATCGCCGGGGAGATAGCTTTGGCGGGTGACATAGGGCGGGGCGAAGCTGAAATCGAAGCCGAACAGGGTCGGGGCCTGCCGGGCGGTCTGGATCAGCCAGTCCGCTACCGCCTGTCGCGACCAGAAGCCGCCGTCTTTAGGATGCTGGAGCGTGGGAACCGCGTCGCCGGCTTCGCAAAGAGCGACCGCTATTCCCTTGTGACGGGAGCCTTTGGCGCCCGACCAGTCGATGACGGCAAAGCGGGCGAAGCGCGGCGTCATTGCCGGCGGCGTTCGCTTCGCAGGCGGTCCCAATGGGCCAGGCGTTCGGCAATGCGCGCTTCGAAGCCCCGGTCCGTGGGGGCGTAGAAGGTCTGGGGCTGCATTTCCTCCGGCCAGTAATTGTCGCCGGAAAAGCCCTCCGCCGTATCATGATCATATTGATAGCCCTTGCCGTAGCCGATATTTTTCATGAGCTTGGTCGGGGCGTTCAGGATGTTCTGCGGCGGCATGAGGGAGCCGGTGTCGCGGGCGGATTTCCAGGCGGATTTCATGGCGCTGTAGGCGGCATTGGATTTTGGCGCGGTGGCGCAATAGAGGCAGGCCTGCACGATGGCGAGTTCGCCTTCGGGGGAGCCGAGGAACTCGTATGTATCCTTGGCGGCGAGACATTGGACCACTGCTTGCGGGTCGGCCAGGCTGATGTCTTCCACGGCAAAGCGGACGAGGCGGCGCAGGACATAGAGCGGTTCCTCGCCAGTCGTCAGCATGCGGGCCAGATAATAGAGCGCGGCCTGGGGGTCGGACCCGCGCAGGCTTTTGTGAAGCGCGGAGATGAGGTTGTAATGGCCTTCGCGATCCTTGTCATAGACGGCGACGCGGCGGTGCAGCAGGGCAGAGAGGCCTGCCGGATCGAGCGGTTGCGGAATATCGATCGAATAAAGCGTTTCGACCTGATTGAGCAGGAAGCGACCGTCGCCGTCGGCGCTGGCAAGCAGGGCTTCGCGGGCGGCCGGGACGAGGGGCAGGGGGCGGCCGGTCAGGGCTTCGGCACGGTCGAGCAGCTGTTCGAGGGCGTTGGCGTCGAGGCGGCGAAGGATCAGCACCTGCGCGCGGGAGAGAAGCGCGGCATTGAGTTCGAAGCTTGGGTTTTCGGTCGTCGCCCCGACCAGGGTAACGGTGCCGTCCTCCACGAAGGGGAGGAAGCTGTCCTGCTGGGCGCGGTTGAAGCGGTGGATTTCGTCCACGAAGAGCAGGGTCTTTTCACCGCGCCGGGCATATTCACGGGCGGCGGCGAAGACTTTTTTGAGGTCCGCGACGCCGGAGAAGACGGCGGAAATGGGTTCGAAGCGCATGCCGACGGCATCCGCGAGCAGGCGGGAGATGGTGGTCTTGCCCGTACCCGGAGGACCCCAGAGGATGATCGAGGAAAGGCGTCCGGCGGCGACCATGCGGCCGATGGCGCCTTCGGGGCCGGTCAGGTGATCTTGTCCGACCACATCGGTCAAGGTGCGGGGACGCAGCAGGTCTGCCAGCGGGGCATCTGCCGGGGTGGTGGGCAGGTCGTCGGGAGCGAAAAGGTCAGCCATTGCCTTCGATATAGGAAGGCTTTTGCATTCAGGGAACCGGACTTGATCGAACCACGGCACCATGTTCACGCTGTCGGATGACGCGGACATAGGTGTCGACCAGCGCCTGGTTTACCTGATCCCAGCCATAGCGCTCCGCTTCGGCCATGGCGGCGGCTCCGGCGGCGGCGCGTGCGGCAGGATCTGTGCAATAGGCGGTGAGGGCGTCCGCAAAGGCGGTGATGGCACCCGGTCGGATCAGGCGGCCGGTGACGCCTTCGGTGACAAGGCTCTCGCTGCCGGTGGCGCGGGCGGCGACGGTGGGAAGGCCGCAGGCCATCGCCTCCAGCGTTACATTGCCGAAGGTTTCCGTGACGCTGGGGTTGAACAGCATGTCCATGCTCGCGACCGCCCGGCCCAGGTCCGCGCCCTTCTGGAAGCCAGTGAAAATGGCGTTCGGCAGGCGGTTTTCGAACCATTCGCGCGCCGGACCCTCGCCGACGACCAGCACCTTGTGGCGTATATTCTTCGCCGCGAGATGGTCGATGGTGTCGGAAAAGACGTCGAGGCCCTTTTCCATCACCAGCCTGCCGATGAAGCCGATCACTGGCTCGTCGTCCGCTATGCCGAGGGACCGGCGCCAGCCTGCGTCGCGGCGGCCGGGGTTGAAGATTTCCCGGTCGATGCCGCGCGTCCAGATGCCGACATCATAGCTCATGCGCTGTTCGCGCAGCAGCTGGGCCATCGATTCGGACGGCGCGACGATGGCGTCGCAGCGGCGGTAGAAGCGGCGCAGGATCGATTCGATCAGCGGTTCCAGAAAGGCGAGGCCGTAATAGCGCGGATAGGTTTCGAAACGCGTGTGCACGGAAGCGACGGCAGGCAGGCCATGCGCCCGCGCCCAGCTGATCGCGCGGTGGCCGAGCGGGTCCGGGCTGGAGACATGGACCAGATTGGGAGCGAAGCGCCTGAGATCGCGGCGGACGGCGCCCGAAAGACGATAGGGAATCCGATATTCGCTGCGCCCCGGCACCGGAATGGAAGGCGCGCTGATCAGATCGCCGGCCGGATCGAAGGCCGGGCTATCGGTCGTGGGCGAATAGACGCGCACGGTCGCCCCCTGCCGCAGCAGATAGCCGACGAAGCGATTGAGCGCCTGGTTCGCGCCATCGCGCACATAATTATAGTTGCCGCTGAAGAGCGCGACGCGAAGCCCCTTAACATCCATCCGCCGCCCTTAACGCAGACAAGCGCAAAACCCAAGGGAACCACGCCGCCGCTCAAGATTTTTGCATGATGGCAGCGATGGAAGCGGCTGGCGTGGTTGCCTCCTGAAGGAGAGAATGCAGATGACCGGGAGCTTTCGCAAAGGAGCGCGGGTCAAATGGAACTGGGGACAGGGCGTCGGCCGCGGACGAATCGCGGAATGCTTCGAACGGCATGTCGAACGGACGGTCGAGGGTGCCGTCGTTCGCCGTAACGGCACCCTTCGCAACCCGGCCTATCTGGTGAGGACCGATGGTGGCAGCGAAGTGTTGAAGCTGGGGTCGGAGCTTTCCCCAGCCTGACGCCGGCCTGTCGGGAGCCGCTCCATTCCGACTGGCCTTGGCCGTTGCCGCATATTCGTGGCAAGGGGAAGGCATGACCCAGCCGTTCATGACCATCGAAGCCTTGCTGACCGGCACGCCGGTTCCGTTCCGGGACGGCGATTACAGCGCCATTGCGAAGAGGCCGGTCGGGGGCAAGGTCCGCGTCGGCTGGTTGGGGTTCGAGGGCGATGCGGTTGCCGACACCGTGCATCATGGGGGTTGGGATAAAGCCATTCATCTCTATCCGCAGGACCATTATGGCTGGTGGCGGGAGAGGAAGCCGGGGCATCCGCTGCTCGATGCGCCGGGTGCCTTTGGCGAGAATATCGCATCGCGCGGGATGACCGAGCAGGAGATTTGCCTGGGGGATCGCTTTTCCCTGGGAAGCGCGGTCGTGGAGGTGAGCCACGGGCGGCAGCCCTGCTGGAAGCTGGACCACCGTTTCGGCGTGCGGGACGTGATGGCGACGGTCGTGAAGACCGGGCGTTGTGGCATTTATTTCCGGGTCATTCGTGAGGGCGAGGCCGAGGCGGGGATGCGGATGGACCTGCTGGAGCGGCCCTTGCCGGAGTGGCCGATCGCGCGGCTGTTTCGGTTGCTGATCGCGGGCGGGCATCATGGCGAGCCGGAGGCGGTGCGGGCATTGGCGGATATGCCGTTGCTCGCGGAAGCATGGCGGGAGCGGGCGCGGAAACTGGCTTAGCTGTCTGGTTGCGACACAGGTGACACGGTGGTACCGCGGAAAAGAGGGATTTTCGCGCGATTTTCCTATTTTGGGCGGACGATTCAAAGAGCGGGCTTTGTCTAGCTTGGCCGGGCGGCTGTAGGACAGGATTTTTTGGCCATTTCCCGACATCCCCACCCTCGTCACCCCGGACTTGCTCCGGGGTCCCGCTTTTCTTTTCGGAGCGCGCCTGAAAAGGTAGCGGGACCCCGGGTCAAGCCCGGGGTGACGAAAAGGAGACGGTCCGCCTTCCACCCATTTCCGACCCTCGCTTCTCTTTGCGGGCACTGGCGCGGCTGGGGGAGCATCCCTATAGCGGGACCATGGCATCGACTGAAAAAAAGAAGAAATCCGGTTCCTCCCGTGAGAAGGTGCGGCCCGCTGGCTTTCCGACGCGGGAGCAGGTGGTGGATTTCATCGCCACCTCCGACCAGCCGGCGGGAAAGCGGGAGATCGCGAAGGCTTTCGGCCTGAAAGGGCAGGAGAAGATCGCGCTCAAGGCCTTGCTCAAGGACATGGCGGATGAGGGGCTGATCGATATCGGTCCCGCGCGGGCCTTTCATAAAATGGGCGGGGTGCCCAAGGTCACGGTGCTTCGGATCGTCGATGTCGATGATACCACCCTGATCGCCACGCCTGAGCGCTGGGAGGCGGAAGGGCAGCCTGCGCCCCGGTTGCGGGTGGTGGAGCGGGGCAAGCGGGGCGCCCTGACCATTGGCGACCGGATATTGGCACGCACCGAGGAGGCCGGACGCGGCTGGGTCGCGCATCCGATGAAGAAGCTGGCCAAGGCCAGCGAGGAATTGCTCGGCGTGGTCGAGGAGGGTGAAGGCGGCAAGCTGTGGCTACGGCCTGTCGACAAGCGCATTCGCAGGGATACGCCGATTTCGGACGTGGGGACGGCGAAGAAGGGCGATCTGGTGCTGGCCGAGCCGGTGGGGCGGCCACCACGGATCACGGCGCGGGTCACGGACATTCTTGGCGATCCCTTCGCGCCGCGCAGTTTCAGCCTGATCGCCATTCACAAGCATGGCATTCCGCATGTCTTCTCCGAGCGGGTGGAGGAAGAGGCGGTGTCAGCCTCCAAACTCGCTTTGCACGAGGAGAAGCGGGAGGATTTGCGCCATCTGCCGATCGTCGCGATCGATCCGGTGGATGCGCGGGACCATGACGATGCGGTCTGGGCGGCGCCGGATGACGATCCGGGCAATGCGGGCGGTTACAAGGCCATCGTCGCGATTGCCGATGTCAGCTATTATGTGCGGCCGGGCAGCGCGCTGGATCGGGAGGCGCGCAAGCGCGGGAACAGCGTCTATTTCCCCGATCTGGTGGTGCCGATGCTGCCGCATCAGCTCTCGTCGGACATGTGTTCGCTGCGGGCGGGCGAGGATCGGGCCGCCATGGCCTGTCATCTGGTCGTCGATGCGGCGGGCAAGGTCAAGAGCTGGCGTTTTTCCCGCGCGGTGATCCGGGTGGCGGCGGTGCTGGCCTATGAGGATGCGCAGGCGGCGATCGATGGCGAAAAGCCGATCGACCTGCTGGAACCGGCGCTGAAGCCGCTCTGGGCCTGCTGGGCGCTGCTGCGCAAGGCGCGGGACAAGCGGGAGCCGCTGGCGCTCGACCTGCCGGAGCGGCGGGTGGTGCTGGACGAGTTCGGCAAGATCGTCAGCGTCGCGGTGCGCGAACGGCTGGACGCGCATATGCTGATCGAGGATTATATGATCGCCGCCAATGTCGCGGCGGCCAAGGCGCTGGAGCAGAAGAAGGCGCCGGTCATGTACCGCGTCCATGAACCGCCGAGCCGCGACAAGCTGGTGGCGCTGAAGGATTATCTGGCGACCTTCGACATCGAGTTCGCGCTGGGGCAGGTGGTGAAGCCTTCGACCTTCAACCGCTTGATCGAACGCGTGGGGGAGGCCGAGGAAAAGCCCCAGATCATGACGCAGATTCTGCGCAGCCAGACCCAGGCTTATTATACGCCGTCGAATATGGGGCATTTCGGTCTGGCGCTTGGGTCTTACGCGCATTTCACCTCCCCGATCCGGCGCTATGCGGATTTGCTGGTGCATCGGGCGCTGGTGGGGGCTTATGGGCTGGAGCTGCCCGCGCCCAAGGGGGGCGTCATCCCGGAGCGGTCTTCGCTGAGCGGCGAGGATATGGAGAATATGGGCCGCGTGGGCGAGATGATCAGCCAGCATGAACGGCGCGCCATGGAGGCTGAGCGCGAGACGATCGATCGTTATGTCGCGGCCTTTCTGGCGGCGCATGTGGGCGATCTGGTCGAGGCGCGGATCACCGGGGTGCAGAGCTTCGGTTTCTTCGCCACGGTCGAGGGGCTGGGCGGCGACGGGCTGGTGCCGGTATCGACGCTGGGCGATGAGCGTTTTTTCCATGACGAGGCCGGGCGGGCGCTGGAAGGCGTGGAAAGCGGCGACCGTTATACGGTCGGGCAGCGTTTGCAGTTGAGGCTGGTCGAGGCGGACCCGATCAACGGGGCGTTGCGCTTTGAATTGCCCGATGCCCTGCCGCAGCGGCCGAGCTTCAGGAAGGATCGGGCGCGGCCGGGGATTAAGCGCGGGCGACCGGGCAATATCCGGCATATCGGGGCGAAGCGCGGGAAGCATCGGCGGTGATGCCCCTCCGCACCACCGTCATCCCGGCCTTCGCGGGGATGACGGTGGTGTGGGGATATCCGGGAAGCTAACTCAGCCGATCGATCGCTTCCATGTCCAGGCCGCCGGGAATGATCATGATCGGGCAGGGCAGCTTGCCCGCATCGGCGCCCGCGAAGTGGGAAACGAGGACGCCCGGATGGCCGCTGGCTGCGGCGCCCAGGACGAGGGCGGCGACGTCGTCCATTTCCTCCAGCGTGTGGCGAACGACCGTCACCGGATCGCCCTGGCGCACGGTGATGCTGGGGCGAATGCCGGATTCGTCCGTCAGCGTGCCCGCCGCGCTCGTCACCAATGCTTCGGCGCGTTGCAGCGCCTCATCCTCCATCGTGGCCTGAACGCCGCCCCATTGGACGAATTCGGCAGGCGGGATCAGGGCGAGGATGCGGACGGTACCCCCCGTTTTGGCGGCCCGCCGGGCAGCGAAACGCAGCGCGGTTTCCGCCTCCGCCGATTCGTCCACGACAACCAGATATGTCCGCATTTCGTGCGTCCTTCGAAATTCGAAAGCCCTGCATGGGGGCGCCAAAGCTGGTTGAACGAACCCATGTGGTTCGCCGTGAACCGGTCTGGTGAAATGTGGCGGATTATTGGGGCTGGCGCAAGGCTTGGCCTTGACCGTTTCGGCCAAAGCGTCAAAACGAACCTCATTGCCCCGCCCGATAAAAATGAGAGGCCGTCCACCCATGAGCAAAACGATCCAGATGCCCGCCCTTTCTCCAACCATGGAAGAAGGGACGCTGGCGAAGTGGCTGGTGAAGGAGGGCGATACGGTTTCGTCCGGAGATCTGCTCGCCGAGATCGAAACCGACAAGGCGACGATGGAATTCGAAGCCGTCGATGAAGGCGTCGTCGCGAAGATACTGGTTGCCGAAGGCTCCGAAGGGGTGAAGGTCGGCACCGTCATCGCGATCATCGCGGAAGAGGGCGAGGATGTGTCGGAAGCCGCAAAGGGTGGCGCTGCTCCCAAGGCGGCGGCTGCGCCCAAGGCAGATCCCGTCCCCGCCAAGGCGGAAGCGCCCGCGCCGGCCGCTGCTGTGGTCAAGGCTGATCCGGTGCCCGCAAAGGCCGCCGACAGCCGCGTGAAGGCCAGCCCGCTCGCGCGCCGTCTGGCGGAGGCGAAGGGGATCGATCTTGCCGCCGTGGCTGGTTCCGGTCCGCAGGGCCGCATCGTCAAGGCCGATCTGGACGGCGCCGCGCCGGTGGCGAAGGCTGCCGCTCCGGTTCAGGCTGCCGCTCCGGCTCAGGCGGCTGCGCCAGCGCCCGCCGCCGCGCCGGTGGCCGCGCAGGATTTCGGCATTCCGCACGAGGTCGTCAAGCTTTCGGGCATGCGCAAGACCATCGCCCGCCGCCTGACCGAATCCAAGCAGCAGGTGCCGCACATCTATCTGACCGTCGACGTGCGACTGGACAAGCTGCTGAAGCTCCGTGGGGAATTGAACGCGGGTCTGGCTTCGCGCAATGTCAAGCTGTCGGTCAACGACCTGTTGATCAAGGCGCTGGGCGTGGCGCTGGTCCAGGTGCCGGAGTGCAATGTGCAGTTCGCCGGCGACCAGATGCTTGCATTCAAGCGGGCCGACATCAGCGTCGCCGTGTCGATCCCCGGCGGCCTCATCACCCCGATCGTCACGGGCGCGGACGGCAAGGGCGTTGCCGCGATTTCGACCGAGATGAAGGACCTGGCCAATCGTGCCAAGGACGGCAAGCTGAAGCCGGAGGAATATCAGGGCGGCACCGCCTCGCTCTCCAACATGGGCATGTTCGGCATCAAGCAGTTCGAAGCCGTCATCAATCCGCCGCAGGGCATGATCCTGGCGATCGGCGCGGGCGAGAAGCGTCCCTTCGTCATCGATGACTCGCTCCAGATCGCGACCGTCATGTCGGCCACCGGCAGCTTTGATCACCGCGCCATCGATGGAGCCGACGGTGCCCGTCTGATGAAGGCCTTCAGGGAACTGGTCGAAAATCCGATCGGCATGCTGGCCTGATGCCCAAGGTCGACGAATTGCCGCCGGATCAAAGTCCGGCGGTGCGTGTCATCGCCATGCCCGCCGACACCAATCCCTATGGGGATATTTTCGGCGGCTGGCTGATGAGCCTGATGGATTCGGCTGCCGGTTCGGTTGCGGCCCGCTACGGCAAGGGCAGAGCCGTGACCATCGCGGTTGAAGGCATGACATTCCTGCGCCCCGTCGTCGTGGGCGATGAGGTGTCGGTGTTCGCCACGCTGAAATCCGTCGGGCGCACGTCGATGCATATTGCCGTCGAGGCCTGGCGCCGCGCGCGTCACGACGACAGATCCTATCGCGTGACCCAGGCGACCTTTACCTTCGTGGCGATCGGAGAGGATCGCCAGCCCCGTTCCGTCCCGCCTTTCACTCATCCGGCGGCGTGACCTTCCTGCACAGAAGAAAGAGTTACCATGGCTGAGAATTACGATGTCATCGTTCTGGGTTCCGGCCCCGGCGGCTATGTTGCCGCGATCCGTGCTGCCCAGCTGGGCCTGAAGACCGCCATTGTCGAGCGCGAGAATCTGGGCGGCATCTGTTTGAACTGGGGCTGCATCCCGACCAAGGCGCTGCTGCGTTCGGCGGAAATTTTCCACTATATGCAGCATGCCAAGGATTATGGTCTGGCGGCCGAGAAGATCAGCGCCGATATCGAGGCGGTGGTGAAGCGATCGCGCGGCGTCGCCAAGCAGCTCAATCAGGGCGTCACGCACCTGATGAAGAAGAACAAGATCGCCGTTCACATGGGCGACGGCAAGCTGATAGCGAAGGGCAAGCTCAGCGTCACCAAGGACGGCAAGGTAGAGGAACTGACGGCGAAGCATATCATCATCGCGACCGGCGCCCGCGCCCGCGACCTGCCGCAGCTCAAGGCCGACGGCAAGCGCGTGTGGACCTATCGCCATGCCATGACCCCGCCGGAAATGCCGACCAAATTGCTGGTCATCGGATCGGGCGCGATCGGCATTGAGTTCGCCAGCTTCTACAACGACATGGGCGCTGACGTCACCGTGGTCGAGATGATGGACCGCATCGTGCCGGTCGAGGATGCGGACGTCTCCGCCTTCCTTGAAAAGGCGGTGAAGAAGCAGGGCATGACCGTTCTGACCGGCGCGAAGATCGAGAAGATCGCGGCCAGCGACAAGGGCGTGACCGCGACGATCAAGGACAAGAGCGGCAAGGACAGCACCGCCGAATATAGCCATGTGATCGTCGCCATCGGTATCGTCCCCAATGTCGAGAATCTGGGGCTGGAAGATGTCGGGATCGAGCCGGACCAGCGTTACCACATCAAGACGGACGCCTATGGCCGCACCAATGTCGACGGCTTCTGGGCGATCGGTGACGTCACCGCGCCGCCATGGCTGGCGCACAAGGCGAGCCATGAAGGCGTCATCGTCGCGGAAGCCATCGCGCAGGCGCTGGGCAACAAGGATGTGCATCCCCACGCCATGGACGTGCGCAACATTCCGGGCTGCACTTATTGCCATCCGCAGATCGCTTCGGTCGGCCTGACCGAAGCCAAGGCGAAGGAAGCGGGATATGAGGTGAAGGTCGGCATGTTCCCCTTCATCGGCAATGGCAAGGCGATCGCGCTGGGCGAGGCGGAAGGCTTCACCAAGACCGTGTTCGATGCAAAGACCGGTGAGCTGCTGGGCGCCCATATGATCGGCGCGGAAGTGACCGAGATGATTCAGGGCTTCACCGTCGGCAAGACGCTGGAGACGACGGAGGCGGAGCTGATGCATACGGTCTTCCCGCATCCGACCATTTCGGAATCGATGCATGAAAGCGTGCTGGCCGCTTATGGGCGCGCGCTTCATATCTGATCGGCGCAGCCGTCAGGCAACAGGCGCGGGGGCTTTTGCCCTCGCGCTTTTTTGCGTTCTGGGGATCGCGCTGGTCCAGCGTCAGGGCGGACTGGATATGATCAATATCCGGATCATGACGGCTGCCGGGCATCTGCGCGAAGGGGATGGGGGCCGTCTGTTCACACCCGTCATGCTGGGCGCGTCGGCGGTGGGAGGAACGGTCGGACGCCTTGCCCTGCTTGCCCTCGTCGTCATGGGCCTGTGCCGGCGGGGCCGCTGGGCGCAGGCGCGATGGCTGCTCGCGACCGCGTTGTCGGGCATGCTGCTCAACCTGGCCCTGAAACAGCTGTTCGCGGCGCCCCGGCCGGACCTGCTGCCGCATCTCGACATCGTGGACAGCTACAGCTTTCCCAGCGGGCATGCGGCGCAAAACATGATATTCTTCGGCGCGCTGTCGTTGCTGGCCGGGATGCGTGGCGGCTATATCGCGGCAGCTGTCATGATTGCGCTGATCGGGGTTAGCCGCGTGTGGCTGGGCGTGCATTGGCCGAGCGACGTGCTGGCTGGATGGGTCGAGGGCCTGGGCTGGCTGGCGTTTTGCGCCGCCTGGCTACCAGCGCGGGGAGGGAAGCAGGAGGGCGCGCATCAGGCTTTGATGCGGAGGCATTCCGTCCGTGGTGATGAAGCCGTGAACCCAGAAGCTGTCGAAAACAGTGATGGCGGCGATCAGTAGCAACAGTGAAGCGGCCCCCGCGAAGAGAAAACGGGCGCCCCGCACCGGCGCGGCAGGCATGAGCGCCATCAGGGCCAGCGGAAGGAGAGGCAGGAAGTAACGGCCCTGCGTCCCTTGAATATAATCCGCGCCGAGCGGCGTGCCGGTGAGATACATGGCGGTTTCGATCAGCAGCGCGACGCCCGCGACGACAGCGAGCCACCAAAGCCTTTGGCCCAGGGAAAAGCGCATCGTGGAGCCGCTGAACATCGCCCCGCCCAGCATCAGCAGCGCCAGCGGATAGGCGAGCAGCGGCAACAATATGGCGTTCCAGCCGAAGCGGCCGATGATCTGAAGCGCGTAGACAGGCGCGCGTTCGATGACGCTGGCTGCCAGAATCCGGGAATAGCCCATGGGATCATGAAGGATCACCGCCAGTTGTTGGCCGAGCGGCGCGGTCATGACCGTCTCGCCCGTCTTGCGCGACGCGATGTGGTAGAGCGCCTGGCTGCCGCCGGACAGCTTCATCCAGAGGAGGAAGGCCAGCGCGCCGCCGGCCATGGCGGCAATCATCGCCAGGGGGCGAAGATCGCGGCGGCTTGCCGGCCAGCGCAAACCGGCGGCCATCAGGGGCAGATAGACGCCTTTGGCCAGCGCCAGCAGCGGCGCCGTCAGGCCTAGCGCAAGGCCGCGCCTGACCGTCCATCCCATGAAGCCGATGCGCAGGGCCAGAGCGAGGCCGAGAAACCCCATCCCGTTGATGACCGCATCGGGTGACAGCGATCCGCTCTGATAACTGAAAGTCGGCAGCAGGGCCGTGCCGAGCATGGCATTCCGGCCGAAGGGCAAAAGGCCGAGCGCCAGCCCGAGCATGGCCAGCGCGAACAGGCCATTGGCGATACGGCCGCTGTAAAAGGCACCGAGCCGCGGCAATCCCAGGCTGTTGCCGACGGTCAGGCCCAGGGCGCCGGGAGCGTAAAGCGTGGGCGCGTAATTCGCCACATTGGGGAAATCGGCAAAACGGCGCTGCTCGGCATGGGGGGTGTCGGCCCGCCATGCTTCACGCAGCATTGCGCCGTCGAACAGGCGCGGAACGGACGACGCACCGGTCGGAAAATGGTCATCATGCAGGGCGATGGCGGCGCGGGGAAGCTCTGCGCCGATCATGGCATTGCGTTGCGCGGTCAGGATTCGGCCTTCGGAAAGCAGCAGCGCCTTCATATAATGCTGATTTTCGTCGGGTGCCTGGAAGGGTGGCGTGACGCAGGCAAAGAACAGGGTGGCGATGAAGATCAGCGCATAGAGCAGCGTTTCGAAGCGCGTCCATGGCATGGCCGCTGTCGTGCGATGCGACCGTGCCCATAATCCACCCCCAGCCGGCATCGAGATTCAGGCCTCTTCCTCGATTTCGCGCTCTGCCGGTGGGTGGAGACGCAGGCGGGTGACGCGGCGGCCGTCGCTGGCCAGGATTTCGAGTTTCCAGCCGCTTTGTTCATGTTCGATGATTTCGCCCGGTCCCGGCACGCGGCCCGCAATCACGAAGGCCAGGCCACCGAGCGTGTCGACATCTTCCTCGATCTCCGCCAGCTTCGCGTCGATTTCCTTGGCGACGTCGTCCAGCTCGGCACGGGCATCGGCTTCCCAGAGGCCGCCTTCCAGCGGCACGAGCATCGCCTCCGGTTCCTCGTCATGCTCGTCCTCGACTTCTCCGACGATTTCCTCGACCAGATCCTCGAAAGTGAGCAGGCCTTCGGTGCCCGAATATTCGTCCAGCACGATGGCGAGATGGGTGCGCTTCGCGCGCATTTCCGCGAGCAGGTCAAGCGCGCCCATGCTTTCGGGCACATAGAGCGGCTGGCGGATCAGCGGATCCAGCGTGTCGGGCACCGGCGCCTTGCCCGCGAGGATCGCAAAGGCGTCCCGGATGTGGATCATGCCGACGATGGTGTCGAGATTGTCGCGATAGACGGGAATGCGGCTGTGCCCGGCTTCCGCGAACAAGGCGGCGAGATCGGCAAAGCTTGCCTTTTCCTCGATCGCGACGATGTCCGCGCGGGGAACGGCGACATCATCGACCGTATGTTCGGAAAAATGGAGGAGATTGCGGACCATCTGACGCTCGATCACCGACAGGTCGCCCTTGGCAGGAGGAGACGCGCGCTCGTCCTGCTCATCCTCATCATATTCGTCGAGCGCATCCTCCAGCTCGCGGCGGAGGCTGTGGCTTTCTTCCTCGCCAAAGAGCAGCGATTTCAGGCCGCTCCATAAACCGCCTTCGCTGCTACTGTCCGATTCCTTGGAACCGTTGCCGTCCTTCGGACTGCCTTCAGCCATTTTACTTCCTGTTCCCCTGTTTCAGAGCCTGGACCTACCGATCCCCATAAGGATCGGAAATGCCGAGGCTGATCAGCGATTGCGTCTCAAGAGCCTCCATCGCTTCGGCCTCCGCGTCCTCCATATGATCATATCCCAGCAAATGGAAAGTCCCATGAATGATGAGATGGGTCGCATGGTCCGCGATGGAGATGCCCTTTTCTACGGCTTCGGCGGCGCAGACCCCCTCGGCCAGCACGATATCCCCCAATATGACTTCGCCATCGTCGGTATTGGCGGTGGTTTCCAGCAGGTCGGACTGCACCATCGGGAAGGACAGGACGTTGGTTGGCTTGTCCTTGTCCCGATAGGCGCGGTTGAGCTGGTGCACTTCCTCATCGGTGGTGAGTTTGACCGCGACCTCGTACAGCGTCTCGTCCGTGGCGAAACTGGCATAGGGGCTGTGCGTGATCGCCGAAACGACGGCCCGCTGGGCAAGCAATTCCCAATCAGCATCGGGCCAGCCCTGTTCGTGGAGGACCGCGACTTCAATCATTCAGAGAACTCCACGAAACGACAGGATTCAGGCATCCGGGCCCTCATAGGCCTGAACGATGCGTCCGACGACCGGGTGGCGGACGACGTCGCTGATGCCGAAGGGCACGACGGATATGCCGTCCACGCCTTCGAGGCGGGCGACGGCATCGGCCAGGCCCGAAATACCCGGTTGCGGCAGGTCGACCTGGCGCGGGTCGCCGCAAATGACCATGCGGCTGCCTTCGCCGAAGCGGGTGAGGAACATCTTCATCTGCGCGACGGTGGTGTTCTGCGCTTCGTCCAGGACGATGAAGGCGTTGGACAGCGTTCGGCCACGCATGAAGGCGAGGGGGGCGATTTCAATCTCGCCGGATGCGATGCGGCGTTCGACCTGCTCGGCGGGGAGCGTGTCGTACAGCGCGTCGTAGATCGGGCGGAGATAGGGGTCGACCTTCTCCTTCATGTCGCCGGGCAGGAAGCCCAGCCGCTCGCCCGCTTCGACGGCGGGGCGGGAGAGGATCAGGCGGTCGACGCTGCCGGTGATGAGCTGGCTCACCGCCTGCGCGACGGCCAGATAGGTCTTGCCGGTGCCTGCGGGCCCAAGCGCGAAGATGATGTCGTTGCGGGTGAGCGCTTCCATATAGGTCACCTGCGTCGCGGAGCGCGGGACGATGGTTTTCTTGCGCGTGCGGATCATCACCTTGGGCGGTTCGGCCACGTCATGGCGGATGATGCCGTCGAGCGTGGGTTCGGCGGACATGGCGATGACGGCTTCGACTGCGCCGGCGTCGATTTCCTGCCCGGCGACGATGCGGTTGTAGAGGCCGGTCATGACATCGCGGGCGCGGGCGGCGGCTTCGGCCTCGCCCTCGATCTGGAGCTTGTTGCCGCGCGCCGCGATATAGACGCCGAGGCGGTTTTCGATGGCCACCAGATTCTGGTCATATTGGCCGAAGAGGGCGCCGAGCAGGTGCGGGCGGTCGAAGGTGACTTCGAGACGGGCGCGTTCGGCGACTTCGGCGCGGTGGTTCTGGTTCGGTTTCTTCGACATTCAGCAGCCTCCCTTTCCCATGATCATAGCCGTGCGATCGGCTATCCATCTCCTCCTCATTGAGCCTGGCGGACAGGTTCGGAGATGGGTTCCCGTTGTCACGGGAACGACTGGTTTTGGGTTCAAGCGGCCTTCCTCCTGCTGGGCTGCCCGGCCAGACTGTTCGGACCGGCGCTGATGATGTCGACTTCGACCATGTCACCGATGGAAAGTTCCGGCGCGGTGACATGGACGGACTGGAGCCATGGGGTCTTGCCGATCAGCTGGCCGGGATGGCGGCCCTTGCGTTCGAGCAGGATATTCGTGGCACGACCGACGGTGGCCGCGTTGAATTCGACCTGATGGCGGTTGATCAGGGCCTGAAGGCGGGCGAGGCGTTCGTCCATCACCTCGGCCGGGATCTGGTGGTCCATGTCGGCGGCGGGCGTGCCGGGACGCGAGCTATATTTGAAGCTGTAGCATTGAGCGTAGCGGACCTGCTCGACGATTTTCAGCGTATCCTCGAACTCGGCGTCGGTTTCGCCGGGGAAGCCGACGATGAAGTCGCCTGAGAGCGCGATGTCGGGGCGCGCTTCGCGGACGCGTTCGATGATGCGGAGGTAGCTGTCGGCGCTGTGGCTGCGGTTCATCGCTTTCAGGATGCGGTTATTGCCCGACTGCACCGGCAGATGGAGGAAGGGCATCAGCTTGGGTTCGTCGCCATGCGCGGCGATCAGGCCGTCGCTCATGTCATTGGGATGGCTGGTGGTGTAGCGGATGCGTTTCAGGGCATCGATCTTCGCCAGTTCGCGAACCAGGCCGTCCATGCCCTGCATCCGGCCCCTGTCGTCCTCGCCCGTCCAGGCATTGACGTTCTGGCCGAGCAGCGTGATCTCCCGCACGCCGCCGTCGACAAGCGCTTTGGCTTCATCGAGGATGGCGGTCCAGCCGCGGCTGATTTCCGCGCCGCGCGTATAGGGCACCACGCAATAGGTGCAGAATTTGTCGCAGCCTTCCATGATCGTCAGGAAAGCGGTGGGCCGTGCCTGCTTCGTGCGGGCGGGCAGGGCGCCGAATTTGGAGGCGAGCGGCATGTCGGTATCGACCGCCGCCTCGCCGCGACCGGCCTTTTCGATCAGGTCCGGCAGGCGGTGATAGGCCTGCGGGCCCACGACGACGTCGACATTGCGGGCGCGGCGCTGGATTTCGCCGCCCTCCGCCTGCGCGACGCAGCCCGCGACGGCGATCATGGGGCGGCTGCCGTCCTCCCGGGTCATGCGGCCGATGTCGGAATAAACCTTGTCCACCGCCTTTTCGCGGATATGGCAGGTGTTGAGGATGACGAGGTCCGCCTCGGCGCCCTCGGCAGCGGCGGTCATGCCCCGCTCGCCCAGCATTTCAGCCATGCGTTCGCCATCATAGACGTTCATCTGGCAGCCGAAGGATTTGACGTGGAATGTCGCTGGAGTCTTTTGGGCGTCGTTACGATTCATGCGGTCCAGCTATACAGGGCGTGGCGGCGGAGTGAAAGCTTGCGATGCTGGCGGCGATCCTTTCCTGCGTCATCGCCGCCAGGACCTTGCGATCCGGGCAGATTGCCGGGTCGAACGGCTCCAGAAAGCGCAGCGTGACGTCCAGCGGGCCCTTGCGTTCCATCAGCCTTTTGACATTGGCGCCCGCCGGTTCGTTGCTGTGCCAGCTGATTTCCGCGGTCGCCGCGCCATAATCGATATGGACCGGCTGGATTCGCACGGAACGGGGCGGTGGCAGAAGGACGGACAGCAGGGAAGGCTTGAAGGGCAGCAGCCCCGTGCCGTCGCTGGTCGTGCCTTCGGGGAACAGGGCGATCGGCTGATGTCCGGCAAGCGCCGTGCGCAGCGCATCGAGCTGGCCCGACAGCGCGCCGCGCCGGTTGCGGGTGACGAACAGCGTGTTGTTCTGCGCGGCCAGCCAACCGATGAGGGGCCAGCCGGCTATGCCATCATGCGCGACGAAGGCGGTGCCGGTCGCGCCGCCCAACGCCAATATGTCGACCCAGCTGACATGATTGGCGATGATGAAGCTGTCACCCTGAAAAGGATGCCCCTCGATCCGCACGCGCGCGCCGACGGAATGTGCCGCCAGCCCCAGAAAATGCCGGGGCCAGGGTGAGCGCTGCCGGGCGGCGCGCCAGATCAGATGCGGGATCAGGCAGAGAAGCAGGCTGGCAGCCAGCGCCCCGGTGCGCGTGATGCGGCGGACTCTGCCCAACTTGCCTCAGCTCTTGCGGTCGAGCGCGACGCCGTACAATTCCATGCGATGGTCGACCAGGCGGAAGCCCAGCTTTTCGGCGATCTGCTTCTGAAGCTGTTCCAGTTCGGGATCGACAAATTCGATGACGTTGCCGGTTTCGACATCGATCAGATGGTCATGATGGGATTCGGGCGCCGCCTCGTACCGGGCGCGGCCGTCACCGAAATCGTGGCGATCCAAAATGCCCGCCTCTTCGAACAGGCGGACGGTGCGATAGACGGTGGCGATGGAAATGCCCGGATCGATCGCGGAGGAGCGGCGGTGCAGTTCCTCCACGTCCGGATGGTCGTTGGCGTCGCTCAACACCTGGGCAATGACGCGGCGCTGTTCGGTGATGCGCAGGCCCTTTTCGTGGCAAAGGGCTTCGACGTCGATCTTGCGGTTCATGCAGGCTCACTTGGCTGAGATTTGCGGTAGGTCGGCAAGAGCCTAGCGGCTTTTGTCCTAGTATAAAAGGGGCGCGCGGCGAGCGCACCCCTTTGCATGGGCTTTTGCCTGCGGGTCGCGGGCTTATTTGGCGGGGCGCACGCGGCGGCGCTTGGTGCCCAGGCCAATTTTCTTCGCGAGGCTGCGGCGCTGTTCGGCATAATTGGGGGCGACCATCGGATAGTCGGCGGGCAATCCCCATTTGGCGCGATAATCGTCCGGCGTCATCTGATAATGGGTCATCAGATGGCGCTTGAGCATCTTCAGCTTTTTGCCGTCTTCCAGGCAGATGATGTAATCGGGCTTGATCGAGGAACGCACCGACACGGCAGGTTCGGGCTTCACTTCCGGCACAGCGGCGGGCGTCGCCAGACCGGAAAGCGCGGCATGCACATTCTGGATCAGGGTAGATACGTCAGAGACGGCGACGCTATTGTTAGAGACATGGGCCGCAACAATGTCCGACGTCAAAGTAATGAGCAATTCGCTCTGTGCCGATTCGATTTCCATTTCTTTTCCCTGCGAAGGCTATTGATTGTGCGACCCGCCCGAGGAAAATCATTTCAAGAGCGGTATGGGTCAGCTATACCCATGGTTTCTGTTTGGCAAGGGTAGATTTAAATCATCCAAGCATATCGATACGAAAGCTTAGCGCATCGTGAAGTTGTCCGTCGTTGCCGCGATAGTAACCGGGGCGACGATGTACATATTCGAACCCGGCTTTTTCATACAGCCCTATCGCTGTATTGGATGCCCTGACTTCCAGATTCATCGACGTGATGCCCCGTCTGCGCGCCGTCCTGAGGCTGTCGAGCAGCAGCGCCTTTCCAATGCCCCGGCCGCGCCATGGCGGACTGACGGCCAGCAGCAGCAGTTCGCATTCGTCGAGCACCGAGCGGACCAGGGCGAAACCCAGCGCCGCCGCATCGATCCGGGCGATGGTGATCCAGGTGCCCGGCATCGTCATCACGCCGGCAAGCTGGGGCAATGTCCAGGCTTCCCCGAAAGCCGGGTCGAAAGCCTGTACCATGACGTCCATCGCGTCGCTCATCGCTATGCGTTCGCCCTCGTCATAAGTGTCGAGGGTAAGGCCCGGGATCATGATGGGGCGTGTTCCGCCATCGGGCGCGCATCGGCGTCGCGGCAGTAGATGGGGGAGGGAGGAAGCGCCGGGAGGCCGGCGATCAGCGGATAATCCGCCGCATCGGGATAGAGGTTGACCGCAATGCCATGGCCGCGCGCCGTTACCAGCGCTTCGGCGCCGGTGCCGAAAAGCATCGGATGATCGAGCCGCTCCGCCAGCGCCGCGATCGGCGTGGAGGCTGGCATGGTGAGCGGCGCCAGCCCATCCGCGGAGAAGCTTTGCCAGAACAGTTCGCCATGGCCGCCGGTGATGGTGACGGCCAGAGCCTCACCCTCATGGCCGGCTGCCGCCATGGCGGCGATCAGGCTCAGCGCGCCATAACCGTGCAGCGGGACGCCCCAGGCCAGCGCCAGCGCGCGGGCAGCAGCTATGCCGATGCGGACGCCGGTGAAGCTGCCGGGCCCCACATCGACGGCGATCGCGTCGGCCTTTCCCCCATCGGGCATGGACGCGATGGCAGGCAGCAGCGCCTCTGCATGACCCCGGCCGACGATCTGGTGAAAATGTCCGATCGGCGCGCCATCATCGAGCAGGGCCACGGATAGCGCCTGTGTCGCGGTATCGATGACCAATATGCGCAAAGAAGACCCCTGTGGACGGCGAGCCGCCCGATGCGACGCCCAGATCAGCGGTTAGTCGATCAGGATCGATTTGCCAATTGGTCCTTCGCTCAGACGGCGCGAACCTCTGTCACTTCGGGAACATAATGTTTCAGCAGCTGTTCGATCCCGTTTTTCAGCGTCGCGGTGGAGGAAGGACAGCCCGAACAGGCGCCCTGCATGCGCAGATAGACCGTACCCTTGTCGAAGCCGCGATAGATGATGTCGCCGCCGTCATTGGCCACCGCCGGCCGGACGCGCGTGTCGATCAGTTCGCGGATCTGCGCGATGATTTCGGCGTCTTCGGGATCGTCGGCAAATTCCTCCTCCGGCACGAAGATCTCGCCGGCGGAACCCGGCGTGAACAGCGGCATGTTGGCGGAGAAATGGTCCAGCAGGATCGAGAGGATGTCGGGTTTTACATCGATCCATTGCGCGCCCGGCGCGATCGTCACGGAAATGAAGTCGCCGCCGAAGAACACGCCGGTCACGTCGCCCAGGCCGAAGAGCGCGGACGCCAGGGGAGAGGCTTCGGCCTCCTCCGGCGTGGCGAAATCGCGGGTGCCCATGCCCATGACCACGCGGCCGGGGATGAACTTGACGGTGGCCGGGTTGGGCGTTGCTTCAGTCTCGATCAACATGCCCGCTATGTGGAGAGAAGGCTGCGCAAGATCAAGCTTTCGTGCTAAATTGCATGTCGGAGCTTCGTTTGCCGCCGTCGATTGAGTCCCGCGGGAGATCGAATGGAGAGAGAAGATGACCAATGAGTCCGACATCCGCCATCGTTTCTGGACAGAGCTGTCGCAGAGTCCGTTCGTGATGATCGGGCTGCAGGGATCGCATGACCATAGCATGCCGATGACGGCGCAACTCGATCCCGGCGCGAATCATTGCTTCTGGTTCTATACGACGCGGGAAAACCGGCTGGCGGCTGGGGGGGCGGCGATGGCGCAGTTCGCCGCCAAGGGGCATTTCCTGTTCGCCTGCATCGACGGCACGCTGGTCGAGGAAACGGACCCGGCTGTCATCGATCGCTATTGGACCCATGACGTGGCCAGCTGGTATCCGCACGGGCGGCAGGACCCGCATTTGCTGATGCTGCGCTTCGATCTGGGGCGGGCGGAAATCTGGCGCGCGGACATGTCGCTGGGCGGCATGTTCCGGCAGATGTTCGGGGGCGACGTGCGGGGTGAGATGCGCGGGAAGCATGTGGAAGTGACACTTTAGGATCAGGGAGAGGAGTAGGAAGCCCTGCTGCCGGTGCAGTCACCCCCTTGCTTTTTCTTGTCATCCCCGTCATATGCGCTGCAGCGCAGCAGGTGGGCATTATCCCCATATAGCGATTGGCAGCGTGATCGCTCCGGCCGACAGGCATTGGAGCCGGCCAATGAAAGTCTGCGTCGAGCTTTGAGGCTTCCCCTTTCACGCGGGTCGTTTCGTAACCCGCCTTGCGTCCCGGCCATGCCGGAAGGCGCCCGGGCTGATTTGTGAGTTTCATTCATGCAATTTACCGACCTTGGCCTTGCCGAGCCGATTCTGAAAGCGCTCGCCGCCAAGAAATATGGTTCGCCCACGCCTATTCAGGCGCAGGCCATTCCCATGCTGCTCAAAGGCAAGGACCTGTGCGGCATCGCCCAGACGGGCACCGGCAAGACGGCGGCTTTCGCCCTGCCGAGCCTTGACCATTTCGCCCGCAATCCTAAGCCGACTCCGCTTCAGGGCTGTCGCATGCTGGTGCTGTCGCCCACGCGCGAGCTGGCCGCGCAGATCGCGCAGAGCTTCCGCGACTATGGACGTTTCCTGAAGCTGTCCGTCGAAGTCGTGTTCGGCGGCGTGCCGATCAACCGGCAGATCCGGGCGCTGGGGCGCGGCGTCGACATCGTGGTCGCGACCCCGGGGCGTCTGCTCGACCTGATCGATCAGCGGGCCTTCACCATCAAGGATACCGAGATTTTCGTCCTGGACGAAGCCGACCAGATGATGGACATGGGCTTCATCCATCCGTTGAAGCGGATCGCCAAGCTGCTTCCCAGGGAGCGGCAGAACCTGTTCTTCTCCGCCACCATGCCGAGCGAGATCGAGGCATTGGCCGCGCAGTTCCTGCACGATCCGGTCAAGGTCAGCGTCGCGCCGCAGTCCACCACGGCGGAGCGGGTGCGTCAGCAGGCAACCTTCGTCAACCAGATGGAAAAGCAGGCGCTGCTGAACCTGATGATCAGGAGCGAGGATATCGACCGCGCGCTGATCTTCACCCGGACCAAGCATGGCGCCGATCGTGTCGTGCGTTTTCTGGAAGGCGCGGGGATCCAGGCTGTCGCCATTCACGGCAACAAGAGCCAGGGGCAGCGGACCGCCGCCTTGCAGGCGTTCCGTCATGGCCATGTGAAGCTGTTGGTCGCGACCGATATCGCTGCGCGCGGGATCGACGTTTCGGGTGTTTCGCACGTCATCAATTTCGAACTGCCCAATGTGCCGGAGCAATATGTCCACCGCATCGGTCGGACGGCACGCGCCGGGGCGGAAGGCGTCGCGATCAGCTTCGAGGCGGATGATGAGCGGCCCTATCAGAAGGCGAACGAGCGGACGACCAAGATGAAGCTCGACATATTGCCGCTGCCCGACAATTTCGTGGAGGCGGTGCGCAATCTTCCCAAGGCCGCGCCGCAACGCAAGGGGCATGAGCAGACGCCGGAACAGAAGACAAGGCGCGCCGAAGGGCAGCGCCGCTATCAGGACCAGCAGAAGCAGCAGCCGCGTGGCAATGCCGAACGGGCCCATCGGCCTGAGGGGGAGGCCGCCAAGCCCGCGAAGAAGAATTTCCGGCGTCGGCGTGGTGGAAGCGGCGTTGGCGCGCATAAGGGCGCCGTGCAGAAGACCGGCGGGCGGTAAGCCTTTTCCCAACGAATGACGGGAAGGACGGGGCGGTTCGTTCCCGTCCTTCTCTTTGTCAGTGGTTATTCAGGAAAATCTCTTTAGGCTGCGCGGCCATGAGCTTTTCCTTCCGGCGTTCCGCCGCTTCGCTGTCCGTTCTTGCTTTGCTGCTTTCGGGAGTTGCCGCGCCTCTGGTCGCGAAGACGGGGACTGCTGCCACGCCGGTCGCGCCTGGTTCGACACAGGCGCAGGTCCGCCCCTGGCTTTATGAAAATAGCGATGTGCCGATCGATCCGGCGTGGCGCTTTGGCGAGCTGTCCAACGGACTGCGCTATGCGATCCGGCGCAACGGCGTGCCGCCGGGGCAGGTTTCGGTGCGGCTGCGCATCGATGCCGGGTCGCTGATGGAGCAGCCCGACGAGCTGGGTTACGCGCATTTCATGGAGCATCTGACGTTCAGAGGCTCCCGCCATGTGCCTGACGGTGAGTCCAAACGCATCTGGCAGCGGCTGGGTGTGACCTTCGGCAGCGACAGCAATGCGCAGACGACGCCGACCGGGACGACCTATGCGCTCGACCTGCCGCAGGCGACGCAGGCCAGCCTTGGGGAGAGCCTGAAGATCCTCGCCGGGATGATGGTCGATCCCAATATCGTGGATAGCGCCGTCAACGCTGAACGGGCCGTGGTGCTGGCGGAAAAGCGCGAGGGCGATGGGCCTCAGATGCGGATTTCCGATGCCACGCGCAGGCATTTCTTCGCGGGGCAGCCCCTGGCCGATCATAGCCCCATCGGCACGGTGGCGACGCTGAACGCCGTGTCGGCCGCGAAGATGGAGGCATTCCACCAGCGCTGGTATCGCCCGGAAAATGCGGTGATCTCGATTGCGGGCGATATCGATCCGGCCATGGCCGAGCAGCTGATCAAGGATAATTTCGCGTCCTGGATGGTGTCGAGCAAGGGCGCGCCGCTGCCGGACTTTGGCGAGCCCGACGCCAAGGCGCCGGCGACCAGGGTGACGGTGGAATCGGGCGCGCCGACCGGCCTCACCATGGCCTGGCTGCGCCCATGGAAGCCGCATGCCGACACCATCGTCTATAATCAGGACAAGCTGACGGACATGCTGGCCCTCCAGATCATCAGTCGGCGGCTGGAGCAGGCGGCGCGCAGCGGCGGCAGTTTCCTTCAGGCGAGCGTGGATCAGCAGGATGTCAGCCGTTCGGCCGATGGCACCTTCGTCACCATCGTGCCCACCGGCGAGAATTGGGAAAAGGCGTTGGGGGATGTTCGCGCCATCATAGAGGACGCGAAGGCCGCTCCGCCGAGCCAGCAGGAAATCGACCGCGAATATGCGCAGATGGACACGGCGCTCGCGATCCAGGTCGAAAATGCCGATACGGAAGCAGGCGCGAAACAGGCGAGCGATCTGGTGAGCGCGGTCGATATCCGCGAAACCACGGTCAGCCCGCAGGCTGCGCTCGACATCTTCCGATCGGGCAAGCCGGGGATGACGCCGCAGAAGATACTGGATTCGACGCGGCGGCTGTTCTCCGCGGGCGTGTTTCGGGCGCATCTGATCACGGGCAGGGTGCAGCCGGGCGTGGACGCGAAGCTTGCTGCCGCTGTCGCGGCGCCGGTCAAGGCGGCAACCAACGCGCGGTTGGGAGACAAGGTGGTCACCATGGCCGATCTTCCCCGGTTGGGCGCGCCGGGCGGGGTCGTGTCGCGCACGCCGGTCGGCCTGCCGGGGATGGAGAGCATCGTCTTTTCCAACGGCGTGAAGCTGACCCTCTTCGCCAATGATGCCGAGACGGAGAAGGTGCGCATCAATGTCCGCTTCGGCCATGGCCAGCAGGCCTTTTCACCGACCAGGCCGGCGCCCGGATGGGCCGCCGACTACGCGCTGGTGGCCAGCGGCATCGGAAAACTGGGGCAGCGGGAGCTGGATGACCTGACCAACGGCCGGCGCATGGGGATGGACTTTTCCATCGATGACGATGCGTTTGAATTGCAGGCGGTAACGCGACCGGCGGATTATAAGGACCAGTTGCAGCTTTTCGCGACCAAGCTGTTCGCGCCCGGATGGGACCCCGCGCCCATCGCGCGGGTCAAGACAGGCGCCGGAGTCGCTTACGACGCCATGGAACGGGCGCCCGATTCCGTGTTGGCGCGCGATCTCAACTGGCTTCTGCATGATAAGGATGTGCGTTTCCGGACGCCGTCGCGCGCGGAAATCGACGGGCTGACGCCGCAGGCCTTCCGCGCGACATGGGAGCCGCTGCTGGCCTCCGGGCCGATCGAGATCCAGATTTTCGGGCAAGTGAAGGCTGATGACGCCATTGCCGCCGTGGCGGCGACCTTCGGCGCTTTGCCGTCACGGCGCGATGTGCCGGTTCCGCCGGCGAACAGGGTCATGCGCTTCCCCGCCCATGTCGAAGCGCCGGTGGTGCTGCGGCACAAGGGCGACAGGGAGCAGGCGGCGGCGGTGATGGCCTGGCCGACGGCGGGCGGCTTTGCGCTGACGAAGGAGGCGCGGCAGCTGGAAATCCTGACGCAGATCTTCAACGATCGCCTGTTCGACAAGCTGCGGTCGACCGAGGGAGCAGCCTATTCGCCCAGCGTCCAGAACAACTGGCCTTTTTCCTATGACAGCGGCGGCTACATATTGGTGACGAGCCAGGTGCGGCCGGATCGGGTCAATTATTTCTACGGCGTGGTGAAGGATACGGCGGCCGACCTCGCCAGAAATCCGGTGACCGAGGATGAATTGCAGCGCGCCGTTGCACCGATGCGGCAATTGCTGATGCGCGCGGGGACGGGCAACGCCTTCTGGATGAACCAGATGGAGGGCGCGACCCATGATCCGCGTTATGTGCAGGCGATGCAGACCATGGCGCAGGACATGCTGACCGTCACGCCTGCCGATCTTCAGGCATTGGCGGCGAAATATCTGATACCGGGCAAAAGCTGGTCGGCGGTCGTCCTGCCTGAAGGCGTCGCCGCTCGTTAGCGACGCCGGAGGGACGAAGGGCGGCTCAATCCATCGATCGCAAGGCGGCAACGATCATGGAGGCTGCACGCTTTGCCGTTCGCTGCGCGCTGATCGCGGGCACCGACAGGCTGCGGTGGCCCAGGCCGAACAGGCATGCCAGGATGACTTCCTCGGCGCCTTTCAGGGCCTCACCCGACAGGGCGGGATTGGCGACGCAGGCAAAAGCACCCAGCGACTTGCGCAGACGCGCGCACATGTCGGCGATGGTGCCGCCAACCCGCGCGTTGCGGAATCCTTCTGCAAGAATGTCGAAGTACAAGGCTTCGTGCGGGTTATCCATCATCTCCAGCAGCAACAGTTCGAAGGTCTGTTCGATGCTGATCTCCCCCGCGTTGAGTCGGGCTTGCAGGCTCAGGATGATGGCTTCGCGGTCGTGCGCGTCACTCGCCACTATGGCTTCGATGATATCTTCCTTGCCCTTGAACAGGCGATAAATCTGCCCCACCGACACCTGGGCGGCCGACGCCAGTTCCGCCATTGCGCTCTGGTGGAAACCATGGGCGGCGAACAGGTCGCGCGCGGCATTCAATATGCGGTTGCGGGCAGTTTGTTCATGTTGCGGTGCAGCCAAATATCGTCCCCCGGCATTTTTTTACTCTTGAACAAATAGTGACATGTTCCTACCTGCGACGCAAGCGGAATGAACGTTCATTCCGGCGGACTTCACTTAACGGAACGGAGCATCGGCCGATGCAAAAGGGGATATTCGTCGGACTGCTCGCCTGTGCGTCGGTTGTCGCGCTGAGCGGCTGCGGGCAGCAACGGCAGGCAGCGCCTCCACCTCCCACGGTCGGGGTGGTCACGGTGAAGATCGAGGCGGCGCCCCTGATCACGGAACTGCCGGGGCGCATTGCCGCAATGGAAACCGCCGAAGTGCGGCCCCAGATCAACGGCATCATCCGGCGCCGCCTGTTTGCTGAGGGCGCCTTGGTAGAAGCCGGTCAGAGCCTCTACGAGATTGAGGATGCGCCTTATCGCGCGGCGCTGGGACAGGCGCAGGGGGCGTTGGCACGTGCGCAGGCATCGATCCGCGCAACGGGATTGCAGGCCCAGCGCTACCGGGAGCTGGTCGGCATCAATGCGGTCAGCAGGCAGGAGGCTGACAATGCAGACGCCTCCGCCCAGCAGGCGCGCGCGGATGTTGCGGCGCAGCGGGCGGCGGTGCGCGCGGCGCAGGTGAACCAGGATTTCACGCGTATCCGGGCGCCGATTTCAGGCCGTATCGGCCGTTCCCTGTTCACGCCGGGCGCTCTGGTCCAGGCAGGGCAGTCGGACGCGCTGGCAACGATCCAGCGAACCGACATGGTCTATGTCGACGTCACCCAATCCGCAGCGCAGATCATCGATCTCAAGCAGGCGATGAAGGCGGGCGGCGTCAGCGCAGCAGGCGGCGCGCGCGTGCGATTGTCGCTGCCCAACGGCAGCCTTTATCCGATCGAAGGGCGGCTGCAATTTTCGGAAGTGACGGTCGATCCGGGTTCGGGGGCCGTGACCCTGCGCGCCACCTTCGCCAATCCGGACGGCCTGTTGCTGCCGGGCATGTATGTTCGCGCGACGCTGGTCGAGGGGCAGCGCACGCAGGCGATATTGGCGCCGCAGCAGGGCATAACCCGCGATGCGCGGGGCCGGGCGACCGCCATGGTGATCGGCGCGGGCAACAAGGTCGAGCTGCGCCAGGTCGAAACCGATCGGGCCGTCGGAGACAGATGGATCGTCACCAGCGGGCTGAAAGCGGGTGACCGGCTGATCGTCGAGGGACTGGTCAATCTGCGTCCCGGAACCGTGGTGCGGCCGGGCGGGCCGCAGCAGGTGACGGCGCAGCGGGCGGGGAAATAAGCCATGGCCCGTTATTTCATCGACCGGCCCATCTTCGCATGGGTCATCGCCATCGTCATCATGCTGGCCGGCCTGCTGGCGATACGTTCATTGGCCGTGGCCCAGTTTCCGGAGATCGCGCCGCCCGCGGTGACGATTTCCGCCAGCTATCCGGGCGCCAATGCCGCAACGCTGGAAAGCACGACCACGCAGATCATCGAGCAGCAGCTCAAGGGCATCGACAATCTGCGCTATTTCTCCTCCAGCAGCGATTCCGCGGGCAATCTGACCATCACCCTGACCTTCGAGCAGGGCACCGACGCCGATATCGCGCAGGTGCAGGTGCAGAACAAGCTGGCGCAGGCGACGCCCCTGCTGCCGCAGGAAGTGCAGCAGCAGGGGCTGCGCGTCACCAAGTCGACCTCCACCTTCCTGATGGTCATGGCGGTCTATGCCGATGACGGCGTTCATGACCAACAGGACGCGGGCGATTTCATCGCGTCGACGTTGCAAGACCCGATCAGCCGGGTGAATGGCGTGGGCGATACCCAGCTTCTGGGGGCGCAATATGCCATGCGCATCTGGCTGGACCCTTATAAGATGGCAAATCTGGGCGTCACCACCGGGGACGTGAAATCAGCCATCCGGACCCAGAATGCGCAGGTTTCGGCAGGCCAGATCGGCGGCACGCCTTCCCCCACCGGACAGGCGCTGAATGCCACGGTGACGGCGCAGTCGCGTCTGAAGACGCCGGAAGAGTTCCGCCGGATCAGGCTGCGCAGCAATGGCGACGGATCGGTGGTCTACCTGTCGGACGTCGCGCGGGTCGAACTGGGCGCGGAAAGCTACAGTTTCGGCGCGAAATTCAATGGCCATCCCGCCGCCGGTTTCGGCATCAAGCTGGCACCGGGCGCCAATGCGCTGGATACCGTCGAAAGCGTCAAGAGCCGCATCGATGAGCTGTCCGGGACCTTCCCGGCGTGGGTCAAATATGATTTTCCGGTCGACAATTCCACCTTCGTGAAGCTGTCGGTCGAACAGGTCATCCATACCCTGTTCGAAGCGATCCTGCTGGTCTTCGTGGTGATGTTCCTGTTCCTGCAAAACTGGCGTGCCACGCTGATCCCGACCATTGCCGTGCCGGTGGTGCTGCTGGGGTCGTTCGCGATCCTGCATGCGGCCGGTTTCACCATCAACACGCTGACGCTGTTCGGCATGGTGCTGGCCATCGGCCTGCTGGTCGATGACGCGATCGTGGTGGTCGAAAATGTCGAGCGCATCATCCAGGAAGAAGGCCTCAGCCCCAGGGAAGCAGCGAAAAAGTCCATGGACGAGATCAGCGGCGCGCTGATCGGCATCGGTCTGGTGCTGTCGGCGGTGTTCCTGCCCATGGCCTTCTTCGGCGGGTCGACCGGCGTGATCTTCCGCCAGTTCTCCATCACCATCGTTTCGTCCATGGTGCTGTCGGTTCTGGTTGCCCTTATCCTGACCCCGGCGCTCTGCGCGACGATCCTTCAGCCCAAGGGGCACAGCCATATCTGGACGGGCTTTTTCGGCTCGCGCTTCGGCCGGTTCTTCGACTGGTTCAATCGCACCTTCGACCGCAATGTCGTGCGCTATGGTGAAACGGTGGAGAAGGTCGAGCGGCGTTGGGGCCGGACGATGCTGGTCTATGGGCTGATCGTGGTCGGCATGGGGCTGATCTTCCTGCGCCTGCCGGGCGGCTTCCTTCCCGATGAGGATCAGGGGATCATCATCAATCAGGTGTCGCTGCCTGCCGGTTCGACGCTGGAGGAAACCGAGCGGACGCTGGCCAGGGTGCGTGACCATTATCTGGTCGATGAGAAGAAGAATGCCGCCGCCGTCTTCACCATTTCCGGTTTCGGTTTCGTGGGACAGGGGCAAAATGTCGGCATCGTCTTTGCCCGCATGAAGGACTGGTCGGAACGCAAGGGCGCCGAGAACAGGGTGTCTGCCATTGCCCTGCGGGCCAATGCCGCCTTCCGGAAGATTTCCGCCGGAATGGCGATCGCCTTCGTGCCGCCCGCCGTGCAGGAATTGGGCAATGCGACCGGTTTCGACTTCCAGCTCGTGGACCGGGGTGGGCTGGGCCATGAAAAGATGCTGGAGGCGCGCAACAAGTTGTTGGGGATGGCGATGGCCGACAGGCGATTGGCGCAGGTTCGGCCCAACGGACTGGAAGATACGCCGCAGCTCAAACTGAACGTCGATCAGGCGGCGGCCGGAGCGTTGGGCATCGCGCAGTCCGACGTCAATGACGCGATCAGCACCGCGATGGGCAGTGTGTATGTCAATGATTTCATCGACCGTGACCGGGTGAAGCGCGTTTATGTACAGTCCGACGCGCCCTTTCGCACCACGCCGGATTCGATCGGGGCACTGCATGTGCGCGGCAGTTCGGGCGTGATGGCGCCGATCTCCTCCTTTGCGACGACCGAATGGATCAATGGCCCGGCCAAGCTGGAGCGCTTCAACGGCGTGCCGTCGATGCAGATCATGGGTGCTCCTGCGCCGGGCGTGTCGACCGGAGAGGCGATGAAGGCGATGGAGGAAATGGCGGCCAGGCTGCCGGCGGGCGTCGGCCATGAATGGAACGGCATTTCCTATGAGGAAAACACCTCGGGCGGGCAGGCGCCGGCGCTTTATGCCCTGTCCATGCTGATCGTCTTCCTGTGCCTGGCCGCGCTGTATGAAAGCTGGTCGGTGCCGATCGCGGTGATGCTGGTGGTGCCGCTGGGCGTGTTCGGCGCCGTGATTGCGGCGTCTTTGGCGGGGCTCAACAACGATATCTATTTGCAGGTAGGCCTGATCACGACCATCGGCGTGTCCGCCAAGAACGCGATCCTGATCGTCGAATTTGCCGAGGAAAGGATGCGCGAGGGCCTCTCGCCCGCCCGGGCGGCGCTGGAGGCAGGCAAGCTGCGCCTGCGGCCGATCCTGATGACCAGCTTCGCCTTCATCTTCGGCGTGCTGCCGCTGGCCGTGGCGAAGGGTGCAGGGGCGGGCGGTCAGAACGCGATCGGCTGGGCCGTTGTTGGCGGCATGTTGTCTGCCACCATTCTCGCCATCTTCTTTGTGCCGGTCTTCTTCACCGTGGTGAAGCGGCTGTTTCGCGAACAGCACGGCAAGGCAGGCGAAATTGAGGGCAGCGTTGCGCTGACGCCCCGAGAGGCATGAGGATCATGAACAAGATCAAGCTCTTTCACGCTGTTGCCCTGACCCTGACACTTGCTGCGTGCGACATGGCGCCCAAATATGTGCGACCCGCGCTGCCCGTGCCGGAGGCCAGTCCACAGGGTCCGGCCTATGCCGGAGAGGGTGGGCAGGCGATCGTTGCGGCGGATACGGCATGGAAGGATTTCTTCATCGATCCTCGCCTAGTCCGGGTGATCGGGACATCGCTTGGCAATAATCGCGACCTGCGCGTGGCGCTCGCCCGTATAGGGCAGGCGCGGGCGCAATATAAGGTGCAGCGGGCGGACATGTTTCCAGCCCTTGACGCCAGTGGAAGCGCGACCTTCCAGGATCAACCCTTCGCGCAGCAGGGTGCGTCGGGGCGTTCGGATATTTACGCGGCTTCGGCCGGGGTGTCCGCCTGGGAAATCGACCTGTTCGGCCGGGTGCGCAATTTGACCACGGCGGCGCAGGAGCAATATTTCGCTTCGGTGGAGAACCGCAACGCCGCGCAGACCGCCTTGATCGCCGAGGTTGCCAATGCATGGCTCGCCATGGCGGCGGATCAGGAGCGGTTGAAGATCGCGCGTGATCTGGAACAGACCTTCGGCCGGACGCTGGACCTCACCAGGGCGCGCTTTGCCAGGGGGATCGCATCGGAACTGGAGGTCCGTCAGGCGCAAACCAGCCATGATCAGGCACGTTCCGATATTGCCCAGGCGACGACATTGGTGGCGCAGGACCAGAATGCGCTGAACCTGCTGGCCGGAGCGACGGTGCCGGCTGAAGATCTGCCGACCGCAATGCCGGATGGGGATGTGACGCTGGCCAATCTGCCCAGCGACCTGCCTTCCACGGCATTGTTGCGGCGGCCGGATATCATGGCGGCAGAGCATCAGTTGTTGGCGGCTAATGCCAATATCGGAGCGGCGCGGGCGGCCTTTTTCCCGAAAATCTCGTTGACGGCGGCGTTCGGGACGATGAGCCTTGGTCTTTCCAATCTGTTCAAGTCGGGAAGCGATACATGGTCGGTGGCGCCTTCTGCCAGCCTGCCGATCTTCGATTTCGGGCGCAATCAGGGGAATCTTCGCTATGCGCGGGCAAATCATGATGCGATGGTCGCCACCTATGAGAAAAGCGTGCAGACCGGTTTTCGCGAGGTGGCCGATGCGCTGGCACGGCGGGGGACGATGACCGCGCAGTTGGAGGCGCAGACCTCTTTGCGGGATGCGGCGCGGGTCGGTTACCGGCTGTCGGAGGCCCGCTTCCGGGCGGGAGTGGACGGTTTCCTGACCACGCTGGATTCGCAGCGGACGCTTTACAATGCAGAACAGAGCCTGTTGGCGACGCGGCTGACGCGGGCGACGAACATGGTCGAACTGTATCGTGCCATGGGCGGTGGCCTCAGATAATCTTTGACCGCAAGGGGCGGGAAGGCATCCTTGCCCATCATCCCTATGCTTGCGCCATCAGATGGTGGAAAGGAATGGGCATGAGCTACGCATATCGGACGATGGCGTCGCCCGTCGGTGAACTGACGCTGGTGGCGGGCGAGAAAGGGCTGACGGCGGTCCTGTGGGAAAATGATGATCCCAGAGTGATTTCGAGCCAGATGGCATCATCTGGCGGCTCGGAAATCACGGAAAACA
>NZ_JALDYQ010000110.1:0-11558 GCF_032153725.1 Sphingobium sp.
AGCTTCGTCATCCCGGACTTGATCCGGGATCCCGCTTTTCTTCTTGAGCGCACATCCGGAAAGGCAGCGGGACCCCGGAGCAAGTCCGGGGTGACGAGGGTGGGGATGTCGGAAAATGTCCACTTCTGACCAAGAACAGCAGCTAAAGGCCCGTTCCCAGCTTATGTCGGCCGATGCCCCTTGCGCCACTTCGCCCACAAATGCCGGGCGAGCATTGCGGGGGGCATCCGCAACCAGTGGGAGCGCAGATAAAAGGCAAAGCGCAGCCATTTGCGTCGTTCCCGCCCCCATTCGTCCCGCGCCAGCAACCGGGCCAGCATCGCCCGATCCCACAGCGTCAGCCGCGCTCCATCGCCATAGAGCGCCGCCGCAAGCCGCAAGGCCTGCCGCATGTGGGGCAACAGGCCGTGCCGGGCCGCTCGTGCCTCGACCGCCTGCCGATCAAGCCCCTCCAGCAGGCAATGGATATCCCACAAATTGCGCAGGCCGCCCGCAAGATCGCCATCGGCCAGCAGATGCGCGACCGCGTGGCAAACCCGGTCCTCGGGCGAAAGCACATATAACTCATTGGTAATCGGTACTGCTTCGGCCAGCATCGCCCCGGCGTCCGGCGTCTGCCGCGCGGTCAGCGGCAATATGGTATGATGCACGTCGATCATCCGATCCCGCGCGGCATGGATCATCGGCGGCAGTTCGTGCATCCATTGCCGGTAATAGGCGTCGTCATAGGGGTCGTCTTTCACCCACTCCCATCCCGCGCGCAGCAAGGCTTCCTCCACCGGTCCCATCGCCTCGCGCGGGACCAATATGTCGAGATCCCCGATGAAGCGCCCGCGCCCAGCGCTCAGCCCGGCCGCGGCATAGGCCGTGCCCTTGAGCAGCACGACCGGCACGTTGAGCCCCGCCAGCGCCTCCGCAGCCCGATCCGCTTCCCACAGCGCCTGCCGCGCTTCGCGCTCCGCATCCAGCCGCGCGTCGCGCAGGATCGGGCGCACCGGGTCCGGCACGGGCCGGTCGCCCAACCGCAGCGCCAGCGTGCCGATCAGCCGTTCCGCCCGCGCCATGGCAATGAGGCCGTTCCACCCCCGCGCATCCAGCGCCGCCACGCCGCCGGGATCGCGCATGACCCGCACGAGCCGCCGCGCGCTCATGCCAGCTCCTCCCACAGCCGATCGACCAAGGCGACGGCTTCCTCCCCCGACGGAAAATCGATGGCGCGGGCCGGGACGCCGGCAACGAAGCGGGTCAGCGCCGCGAAACCCGGCTCGCCCAAGGCAACATAGTTGGTCGAAGCCTGGGTCAGCCGCATGAAGACCTCACCCTGTCCCACGGCGCGGACATCAGCGCCATGGCCGAAACGCGGGAACAGCAGCAGCGCGGGCATGGCGCCCTCCCCCATGCGCCCGATCGCATCGCGCCGGGGAATGAGATGGCGAATATCCCCCTTTGCCGTCCCGGCGAGCAGCGGCCCCATGCGCGCCGGCGGCACTTCCTCCGCCAGTACGCCGACCGCGCGGTTCTTGAGCGAAACCAGTCTTGGGAAAGGAAGGACCGCGCCCGTTTCCAGATCGAGCAGCGCGAATTCATCGCCCATCAGCCGCCAGCCCCGCTCGCCCAGTTGCGCGGCCAGGGTGGACTTGCCCGAGCCGGACTCGCCGGTCATCACCAGCGCCCGCCCGTCCTTCTCGACGCTGGAGGCATGCAGCAGCAGATGCCGCCGCCAGCCCAGCGCCATTTGCAGGTTCATCCCCATTTCCGCCGCGAGCAGGCCATGGCCAAGGCTCATCGGCGCGGCATCGGCTAGCCCATGATCGCCGGTGATGAAGATGGAGGGCCGGAACCAGCGCCGAAACAGGCCCGCCGGCTCCAGCCGCACGGTGAAATCCGCGACTTCATCCAGAGGCGTAGGATAATCGGCATAGAGCCGCGCCAGCGCCTCGACCGGCTGGCGCCAGGCCGATCCGATGCGAAAGGTAGCCGGACCGATCTTCAGGGACAGCGCATGCTTCACGCGATGGCAACCAGTCCCAGTGCGGTCAGCTCGTCCAGATGCGCGGCGATCCCGGCCGCCGCCTCTTCGGGCGCGCCCAGATCATATTGCTCCGCCAACGCCGCATGGACTTCGCCCGCCGTCAGGGCGGCGCCGTCCCGCAGCGTCGCCAGTATCTCCGGCACCGGGCTGATCACCATATGCGTCTGCCCCGAAGGCCGGTGATAGAGCAGCACCATATCCTCCAGCGTGCAGGCAATCAGCGCATCTTCCCAATGCTGGCAGTAGCGGCGATGGGTCGTCATCGCGCCACCCTAGCGCCCAGAAGTAGACAAGTGCCTAACGCAACAGGCTATTTTGCGCAGCGCCGGACCAGCGCAGGCCGTCGTCGCGGACCAGCCGGGCAAAGGCCCGCAGATGCGCGTCCAGCGCTGGCCCGACGCGATAGCTTTGCACGGCATCGCCCAAACACTGCGGCGTCGCGGGGTGAGCCAGCGCCCATTCGATGGCCCTGGCGAAGGCCGCCGCGTCGCCTACCGCAACCGGCGGATGCTGCGCTGCCGCAGCCAGCACGGGGCGGATATTCGGCGTCGAATCCGTCGCCACCACGCCGGTTCCACAGCCCAGCGCCTCGATCAGCGTGCCGACCAGTCCTTCCCAGCGCGACGGTTGCAGGAGCAGGTCCGCTTCCGCCATCAAGGCGGCCAGCCTCGACTGATCGCTGATGAAGCCCGGAAATTCGACGCGCTCCGCGATACCCAGCCGCTCGCACAGCCGTTCCAGACTGTCTCGCAACGGCCCCTGCCCCACGATCTTCATCCGCCAGTCGAGATGCGGCAGACGCGCCAGCGCCGCCAGGGCCATCGCCTGATCCTTCTGCTTGGAAAGGCGGCCGACCATCAGGAAACGGCGCGGGGCATCCGTCGGCACCGTCCGACCCTGCCGCGCCTGTTCCAGCAACGGGGTCACAGTCGGGCGCGGCAGCAGGGTCACTTGCCGTCCGGACAAAGGCCCCGCCGCGCCCAGCGTCTGCCGGTCCGCTTCGCCCATCACGATCGTCATCGCGCTGGCACGGGCAATGGCGCGGAAGCGGCAACGCCTGATCCACGCCGACATCCCCCGTTGGCCCGGGCGAACGATCGGGTTGGAAATGCGGCAAACCGCCTGCGTCGCCGTGCCGAGCGCGGCCAAAGCGCACAGCATGTTGCTCTGATTGCCCGCCGAATAGAGGATATCGGGCCGGTGGCGCCGGACCATGGCCGCCAACGCCGGGAATTGCGCGATCATCGACAATCGCCGCCTGAATCGCGGAGCGGGCACCCGGCGCACCGTCAGGCGCGGATCGATCAGCACCGCGGCGGGGCCGTCCGTCCGCGTCATCCACAATTCGACGTCGATGCCGCGCCTCAGCAGATGATTGGCCAGCAGGATCGCGACCCGATCCAGGCCGCCATCGCCGGGTTCATAGAGATAGATTGCGACCGAACAATTTTGCGTCACCCAATGGGGTGTATGGAACATGGGGTCGCCCTTGCTGCGTGGGACGGGATCGTCGAAGTTTCGACGCCGTCAACGCGGGCGATCCGTAAAAGTTCGGCTGGGGAAGCGCGCTTTCGGTCAGCGGGGCATTTGCAGCGACGCGTAGCAGGTGAAGCCGCTCGTCCCCGACTGGAGGCGGCGGATATAGTTCAGATAGGCCTGATTCTGGTCATAGCTCGTCCCGGGCAGGCGGCCGCCGCGCATCGCCTGACGGACCTGCTCGCCGGTAAAGCCCTGCCCCGCTCCGGGGAAAGCGCCCTGCGTGCCCGCCGGAACGGTCTGCCCGTTGGGCGCGATATAAGTGGCGGACCGGCCCTGATCCGGCACGGGGATGGTACAGTTGAGGACCGATGCCGCCGTATTCGCCAGCGCCGGACGGATCGACACAATGGCCGACGCCGCCATCGCGCCGCCCATCAGCAACTGACGGCGCGAAGGCACCGCAAAGCCATCGTCCTGCGACTCGGCGCTGTTCCGGGGAGGCAATGGCTCGCTCATGTCATCCTGATCCGCTATCGCGCTTGCCAAAATGTAAAAATTGCAGGCTAGTGCCGCAGCCTTATGCAGCAAATGCGCCGAAAATCCAGCATGGTAACCATGAATCGCCTCACCGCCTCCCAGATCACTGCTTCGCTTGCCGTCCTTTTGCTGGCCACCGGGGGGGCGTTGATGATCGGCGCGGGACCGATCGACATCATCCTGCCGGTGCTGGCGGGGCTGGCGGTGCTGATCATCGCGGCGGGCGGACAAAGCCGGGCGTCAGGGCTGCCCGCAACGGTCGCGGAAACCGCCGACATCGTCGCCCATCCCGATTTCAGGGGGCTGCTGGAGGGCATTTCCGATCCGCTGATGCTGATCGAGCGGGGCCGGATCGTCGCCGCCAACCGCGCCGCGCAGCGCCTGCTGGGCGCGCATATAGAAGGCGAGGACGCCCGCATCGCCATCCGTCACCCCGCCGCCGCCGAGCGGCTGGCCAGTCAGGCGCCGATGGCCGAGCCGGTGATGATCGAGCTGGTGGGCCTGGGCACGCGGGACCAGCGCTGGCAGATGCGGATCGCGCCCGTGGGCGAGGACGGCCACGTCCGTCGGCTGGTCCATCTGGCCGACCATAGCGGCGCCCATGCGGCCGAGAAGATGCGCGTCGATTTCGTCGCCAATGCCAGCCATGAACTGCGCACGCCGCTGGCCGGGATATTGGGCTTCATCGAGACATTGGCCGATCCCGATCTGGGCCGCGATACCGAAACGCGGCAGCGCTTCCTGAAGATCATGGACGGCGAGGCGCGGCGGATGCAGCGGCTGATCGACGACCTCATCTCCCTCTCCCGCATCGAGGCGGAGAAATATCGCGTGCCCGACAGCGCCGTGGACCTGTCCGGACTGGTGGCCGAAGTGGTCGGCGTGTTCCGCACCAGCCATGGGACACGCGGGCGCGAGGTGGAGATGGAAATCGCCCCCGACCTGCCCGCCGTGCAGGGCGACCGCGCGCAATTGTCGCAGCTGCTCCACAATCTGGTCGGCAATTCGGTCAAATATGGACGCGCGGGCACGCCGATCCGCGTGACGCTGAACGAAGGGCCGAGCGGCATGACGCGCCTGTGCGTCACCGATGAGGGCGAAGGCATCGGCCCGGATCATCTGCCCCGGCTTACCGAGCGTTTCTATCGCGTCGATTCCGGCCGTAGCCGGGCGGTGGGTGGAACGGGCCTTGGCCTTGCCATCGTCAAGCATATCGTGGAGCGGCATCGCGGCCGACTCGATATTGCCAGCGTGTTGGGCAAGGGCACGACCATCACCATCCTGCTCCCCCGCATGGCGGTGGAGGAAAAGACCGTTGTGGGAAAGGCTTGAGCAAAAAAAGACGACGACAGGCGGCGCTTCCGGCGCCATTGTCATAAAAGTGCAATCCGATTGTCACAAAGGCGCGACGTACCGCGGCTACGGCGCGTCCCAGAGGGGGGCGGCGACTGCGAATCGCGGCCTTTTTGACGAAGGAGATTACCCGTGAAGCATTTCGCCCTGATGGCTGCCACAGCCGCGGCCGCCCTTACCCTCGCCGGATGCGGCCAGCAGTCCGGCGGCGCGGCCGGCGGCACGCGTGACCAGATTCGCGCGGTCGGTTCGTCCACCGTCTATCCCTTCGCCACGGCGATTGCGGAAATGTTCGTTCAGGGCAATCCGGGCATGAAGTCGCCAATCATCGAATCGACCGGCACCGGCGGCGGCATGAAGCTGTTCTGCGCGGGCGTCGGTGCCCAGCATCCCGATATCGAGGACGCATCGCGCCGCATCAAGAAGTCGGAGTTCGAGGATTGCCAGAAGAATGGCGTCAAGGAGATCATCGAAATCCAGGTCGGCGTCGACGGCCTCGCCTTTGCCGAAGCGAAGAACGGGCCGGGCCTGAAGCTGACCCCCAAGATCGTCTATGAGGCGCTGGCCGCCAATCCCTATGGCAAGGGTGCGAACAAGGCCCAGACCTGGAAGGATGTCGACCCCAGCCTGCCCGCCACGCCGATCAGCGTCTTCGGGCCGCCGTCCACCAGCGGCACCCGCGACTCGCTGGCCGAGCTGATCCTGACCAAGGGCTGCGAAACCGATCCGGCGATGGGCGAACTCAAGAAGAAGAATGAGGACGAGTTCAAGGCCACCTGCACCCGCATCCGCGAGGACGGCAAATATGTGGACTCGGGCGAGAACGACAATCTGATCGTCCAGAAGCTGGGCGCCAATCCCAATGCGCTGGGCGTGTTCGGCTACAGCTTCCTGGAGGAAAACAAGGACACGCTGAAGGATGTCACGATCAACGGCATCGAGGCGACCTATGAAACCGTGTCGACCGGCCAATATCCGGGCGCCCGTCCGCTCTATATCTACGTCAAGAAGGCGCATATGACCGCGATCCCCGGCCTTCAGGCCTATCTGAACAGCTTCGCGGCGAACTGGGACCCCAATGGCGCGCTGACGAAGCGCGGCATGGTCGCGGCGCCGGAAGATGTGCGCAAGGCCAGCGCCGAAGCGGTCAAGTCGCTGCCCGTCCTCGACGGTTCGCAGCTGAAGTAAGAAAGAGAAAATGACCGGTCCTGCAATCCTGCTGTTGCTGGCTGGCCTGGGCGCCATAGCCTGGGTCAGCGCCCGCGCCCGTGCGATGCGGCTGCAAAGTGCCGCGCGGGCTTCGGGCCGCCGCGACGCCGTGCATAGCCTGCCGGGCTATCATGGCTGGTATGTGGCGCTCTGGACGCTGGTGCCCGCCGGCATCTTCCTGGCGGTCTGGGCGAATGTGGCGCCCGGCCTCGTCACGGAAGCGGTGCTGAGCAGCCCGGCGGCGCAGAGCCTGCCCGCCGACGATTTCTCGCGCTCCGCCATATTGGGCGAAGCGCGGGCGATCGCCACGGGGATGCAGGCGGGGGCGTTCAACCCGCTCTCGCAGGGGTTGGTCGAACCTTATCGGGACGCCATCGGCAAATATGGTCTGACGGGCGCGGCGCTCGCGATCGTGCTGGCCTTTGCCGGTGGCGCCTATGCCTTCACCCGCGTCCGCCCCGATTTCCGGGCGCGCACGCGGGTCGAACGGCTGGTGATGGCGGCCCTGCTGATCGCATCTTTGCTGGCGATCATCACGACTTTGGGCATCGTCGCCTCGCTGCTGTGGGAAAGCTTCCGCTTCTTCTCCATGGTCAGCCCCGTCGATTTCCTGTTCGGCGCCAAATGGAGCCCGCAGTCCGCCGCCCTGGGCTATGGCAATGACGACGCTTTCGGCGCAGTGCCGCTCTTCTGGGGCACGATCTTCATCGGCGCGATCATCGCCATGATCGTCGCCATCCCGCTCGGCCTGATGAGCGCCATCTACCTCACCCAATATGCCAGCCCGACCGTCCGTAAATGGATGAAACCGACGCTGGAGATGCTCGCGGGCGTGCCCACGGTGGTCTATGGCTATTTCGCGGCACTGACCATTGCCCCTGCCCTGCGCGACTTTGCGGTCAGGGTCGGCATCCATGGCGCGTCGTCGGAAAGCGCGCTGGCCGCGGGGCTGGTGATGGGCGTGATGATCATTCCCTTCGTCTCCTCCATGGCCGACGACAGCATCGCCGCCGTGCCCCAGTCGATGCGCGACGGCAGCCTGGCCATGGGCGCGACCACCAGCGAGACGATCCGCCGCGTGCTGATCCCCGCCGCCCTGCCCGGCGTGGTCGGTGGCGTGCTGCTGGCGGTGAGCCGCGCCATTGGTGAGACGATGATCGTGGTGATGGCGGCGGGTCTGGCGGCCAATCTCACCCTCAATCCCTTCGCCAGCGTGACGACCGTGACGACGCAGATCGTCCAGCTGCTGACCGGCGATCAGGAATTCGACAGCGCCAAGACACTGGCCGCCTTTGCCCTGGGTCTGGTGCTGTTCATCGTCACGCTGCTGCTCAACATCGTGGCCCTGCGGGTCGTGAAGAAATATCGCGAGGCTTACGAATGAGCGTCCAACGCCTCCCCACCGACTGGAAGTCGGATGCGATGCGCAGGCGGATTGCCCGGCGCTACGCCGCCGAGCGCCGCTTCAAGCTGGCGGGCCTGCTGGCCGTGGGCCTCTCGGCCGCCTTCCTCGCCTTCCTGCTGTTCAGCATGCTGGGCAACGGCCTGCGCGGCTTTACCCGCACCGAGATCGCGGTGAAGGTGGACTTCCCCGCATCCCCGCTGCTGCTTGATCCCAATGCCATCACCGATCAGGCGCTCGCCAATGCGAACCTGCCGATGGTGACGGGCGAGGTGGTGAAGAAGGCGCTCGGCGCGGATGCCGAGGAGTGGGTTTCGCCCACCGCCTGGACCGTGCTGCGCGACCGGATCAAGGCCGATCCGAAGATTTTGGGTCGCGCCGAGACGATCAGGCTGCCCGCATCGACCGCCGTTGACCTTGCCGCCAAGAGCAAGGGTTCGCCGGAAGCCGAAGCGGCTGTGGATCGGCTGAACAAGGGCGGCCTGCTCTCCACAGGCTTCAACTTCAGCTTCCTGACGGCGAGCGACGGCACCGATCCAACGCAGGTCGGCATCTGGGGGGCGTTCAAGGGCACGTTGCTGACCATGCTGGTCACGCTGGCGTTGAGTTTCCCGGTCGGCGTCGCCACGGCGCTCTATCTGGAAGAATATGCGCGCAAGAACTGGATGACCGACATTATCGAAGTGTCGATCAACAATCTGGCGGCTGTTCCCTCGATCATCTTCGGTCTGCTGGGCCTGTCGATCTTCCTCAATTTCCTGCATCTGCCGCGCTCGGCCGCTCTGGTCGGCGGCATGACGCTGGCGCTCATGACCATGCCGGTCATCGTCATCGCGGGGCGCAACGCCATCAAGTCGGTGCCGCCCAGCATCCGCGACGCGGCGCTTGGCATCGGCGCTTCGCCGGTCCAGGTGGTGTTTCATCACGTCCTGCCGCTGGCCCTGCCCGGCATATTGACCGGCACCATCATCGGCATGGCCCGCGCCCTGGGTGAGACGGCGCCGCTGCTGATGATCGGCATGCGCGCCTTCATCGCCACGCCGCCGGGCGGGATCGCCGATCCGGCGACCGTGCTGCCGGTGCAGATATTCCTCTGGTCGGACGAAGTCTCCAAGGGTTTCGTCGAAAAAACCTCCGCCGCGATCATCGTTCTGCTGGTCTTCCTGCTCGCGATGAACGGCCTCGCCATCTACCTGCGCAACAAGTTCGAAAGGCGGTGGTAACCGCGATGACTGCGATGATCCAAAATCAGGAAAGCATGACCCCGGTGCCCGAAACCAAGATGACCGCGCGCGACGTCAAGGTCTTCTATGGCGAGAAACAGGCGATCAAGGGCGTGTCGATCGATGTCGACATGGACAATGTGACGGCCTTCATCGGCCCGTCGGGCTGCGGCAAGTCGACCTTCCTGCGGACGCTGAACCGCATGAACGACACGGTGGCGAGCGCGCGGGTCGAAGGCACGATCACACTGGACGGCGAGGATATCTATGCCCCCAGCATGGACGTGGTGCAGCTGCGCGCGCGCGTCGGCATGGTGTTCCAGAAGCCCAATCCCTTCCCCAAGTCGATCTACGAGAACATCGCCTATGGGCCGCGTATCCATGGCCTCGCCCATGGCAAGGCGGACCTGGACGTGATCGTCGAGAAGTCGCTGCGTCGCGCCGGGCTGTGGGACGAGGTGAAGGATCGGCTGCATGACAGCGGCACCGCGCTTTCGGGCGGTCAGCAGCAGCGCCTGTGCATCGGCCGCGCCATTGCGGTCGAGCCGGAGGTCATCCTGATGGACGAGCCCTGCTCCGCGCTGGACCCGATCGCCACCGCCAAGATCGAGGAGCTGATCCACGAACTGCGCGGCCGCTACGCCATCGTGATCGTCACCCACAATATGCAGCAGGCCGCCCGCGTATCGCAGCGGACCGCCTTCTTCCATCTGGGCGAGCTGGTCGAATATGGCGTGACGTCGGACATCTTCACCAATCCGAAGGCGGAACGGACCAAGGATTACATCACCGGTCGCTACGGCTGATCAGGGGAAAGACAAGACTATGGCTGAACATACGATCAAGGCGTTCGATCAGGAAATGGACAAGCTGCGCGGTCTGATCGCCGAAATGGGCGGTCGCGCGGAATCCGCGATCGAAAATGCGATGCTGGCGCTGCAACGCCATGACAAGGTGCTGGCGGCGCAGGTCGTCGCGGACGACAAGCGCATCGACGCGATCGAGGCGGAAGTCGAGAAGCTGGCGATCGAGATCATCGCCCTGCGCGCGCCGATGGCGAACGACCTGCGCGACGTGATCGCGGCGCTCAAGATCGTCGGCGTGGTCGAGCGGATCGGGGATTATGCCAAGAATATCGCCAAGCGCGTTCCCCTGATCGCCGCCAACCAGCGCACGCAGGAACCGATCGCGCTGCTTCCCTCCATGGGTCAGGTCGCGGGCGAAATGGTGCAGGACGCGCTGAACGCCTTTGCCGCGCGCGACGCCGACCTGGCCGTCGCGGTGATCGAGCGCGATACGGTGGTCGACGATTTCTACAACAGCGTCTTCCGCACGCTGGTGACCTATATGGTCGAAAATCCCAAGACCATCAGCGAATGCGCGCATCTGCTGTTCATCGCCAAGAATATCGAGCGCGTCGGCGACCACGCCACCAATGTTGCCGAGATGGTCTATTACGCCGCCACCGGCCAGACCCTGCCCGACCGCGAACGCGGCGGCCAGAGCCAGGAGGACTGAGCATGGCGCGAGCCAAAATGCTGCTGGTCGAGGACGACGCGGCGCTGGCCGAACTGCTCATCTGGCATTTCAAGCGGGAGGATTTCGACGTTTCCCACACCGTCGATGGCGAGGAAGCGCTGCTGCTGGCCCAGGAAAACGCGCCCGATATCGTGCTGCTGGACTGGATGGTGGAAAGCCTGTCCGGGATCGAGGTCTGCCGTCGCCTGCGCCGGATGAACGGTACGGCCAATGTGCCGATCATCATGCTGACCGCGCGCGGCGAGGAAGAGGATCGGGTGCGGGGCCTGGAGACTGGCGCGGACGATTATGTGACCAAGCCCTTCTCGCCCCGCGAACTGGTGGCGCGCGTCGGCGCGGTGCTGCGGCGGGTGCGCCCGGCGCTGGCCGGGGAGACGCTGACCTTCTCCGACGTTGAGATGGACACTGTGGGGCACAAGGTGCGCCGCGGCGGCCAGATGATCCCCCTCGGTCCTACCGAGTTCCGCCTGCTCAAGCATTTCCTGGAGCATCCGGGCTGGGTCTTCTCGCGCGAGCGGTTGCTCGACAGCGTGTGGGGACAGGACAGCGATATCGAGTTGCGCACCGTCGACGTGCATATCCGCCGCCTGCGCAAGGCGATCAACGCGGATGGCCAATATCACGATATCATCCGCACCGTGCGTTCGGCAGGCTATGCGCTGGATACGGACGGGGCGGCGTAAGGTTATTCCCCGAAAGACAGCGGTGGGTGGAAGGCGGACGGTCCGCTTCCTTGAAGCGCACCGTGTTCCTGCGCAGGCAGGAACCCAGTCCCGCCCTCACC
>NZ_JALDYQ010000111.1:0-11218 GCF_032153725.1 Sphingobium sp.
CCCAGTCCCGCCGTTCGAACTGGGCTCCTGCCTTCGCAGGAGCACCTTGTGTTCTGGGCTACCCCCCGCTCAACCCATGTTTCTTCATGCAATGGCGAAGCTGGTCGTAGGTCAGCCCCAATCCCTTCGCCGTGGCGCGCTGGTTATAGCGAAAGCGCTCCAGCGCCGCCCGCACGATCGCGGCCTCATGCGCGTCGACGGCGGATTTGAGGTCGGTGATCGCGTCATGGCCGTCCGCTGCGGGAGCGGCTGACGGCGCGATCTCCGCAGGCCTCTTCGCAAGCATCAGCGGCTTCGGCTTCCATGGCGAGGCAAAGGGATCGAAGACGATTGCCGCGACCGGCCGCGCGGAATCATTCCAGCGATAGACCGCCCGCTCCACCACATTGCGCAGTTCGCGCACATTGCCGGGCCAGTCATGCGCTTCCAGTTCGGCCATGCAGGCGGCGGAAAAGCCGGGCCATTGCGGCCAGCCGATCTCGGCCGCCATGCGTCGCCCGAAATGGTCGGCCAGCACCGCCACATCCCCCTCCCGTGCGCGCAGCGGCGGCAAGGTGATCACCTCGAAGCTCAGCCGGTCCAGTAGGTCGGGCCGGAAACGCCCCGCATCGGCGGCGGCGGGCAAATCCTCATTGGTCGCCGCGACGATCCGCACGTCCACCATGATGGGCTTCGACGCGCCGATCCGCGTCACCTCGCCATATTCGATCACCCGCAGCAGCCGCTCCTGCGCGGCCATGGAGAGCGTGCCCAGTTCGTCGAGGAACAGCGTGCCGCCATCCGCCTCCTCGAACCGCCCGGCCCGCGTCCGCGCGGCGCCGGTGAAGGCGCCCTGCTCATGGCCGAACAGCTCCGCCTCGATCAGCGTTTCGGGCAGTGCCGCGCAGTTCATGATGATCAGCGCCCCGTCCCAGCGCAGCGACAGGCGATGGAGACGCTCCGCGATCAGTTCCTTGCCGGTCCCGCGCTCTCCGATCACCAATATCGGCCGGTTGAGTTCGGCGGCCCGCCCCGCCTGCTCGACCGCGTCGAGAAAGGCCAGCGATTGGCCGATGAACTGGCTATTTTTCTCCATGCCCAACTTATGGTGAAATTTCCCACCTTTCGGCAAGGGTCATTTTTGGACACTCGTAAAAAACCGCGATTTTTCGCCTTTTCCCAAAATTGGCACGGCTTCTGCAATATCGGAAAGCGAAGCCGCTGACCGATCAAGCGGCACCATATGAAGGCCAAGGTTCAGGAGTGAAGTCATGGAAAAGCCCAGCAGCAGCCTAAGCGGAATCGGGCAGTTTCTGTCCGTCGTCCTCGCCTCCGTCCTGTTCGGATCAACCCTGATCCTTTCGGCCGTCGGCCCGGCCCGCGCCAGCGAAGTGCCCACGCTCGTGAACCATGATTGCCCCGCAGCCTTGTACTATCTGGCGTAAGGCGCGCCTCATAAATTACCAGGAGTGAAGTTCAAATGGGTATTTTCTCCCGCACCCGCGACATCATCGCCGCCAATGTCACCGACCTGCTCGACCGGGCGGAAGACCCGGCGAAGATGATCCGCATGATCATCCTCGAAATGGAGGAGACGCTGGTCGAGGTGCGCGCCTCTGCGGCCCGCACCATTGCCGACCAGAAGGAAATGCGGCGTCATATCGCCAAGCTTCAGGGCTTGCAGGACAATTGGACGGAAAAGGCCCAGTTGGCGCTCAGCAAGGACCGTGAGGATCTGGCCAAGGCCGCGCTGGTCGAAAAGCAGAAGGCGACGGACATGGCCGAGCAGCTGTCCCATGAGATCGAGGTGCTGGATGAATCCCTCGGCGCCGCCGAAGAGGATATCGCCAAGCTCCAGGCCAAGCTGCGCGAGGCGCGTGCCAGGCAGAACAGCCTTGTGACCCGGATGGAAAGCGCCCAGAACCGCCTGCGCGTCCGCGAAGCCTATGCCGGCGAGAAGGTGAACGACGCCTTCGCCCGTTTCGAGATGCTGGAGCGCCGCGTGGATATGGCCGAAGGGCGCGCCGATGCCGCCGGTCTGGGGCAGGCGCCCAAAACGCTGGAGGAAGAGATTGCGGAACTCAAGGCGTCCGACAAGGTCGATGCCGAACTCGCCGCGCTCAAGGCCAGCATGAACGCCAATGTGAACAGGGGAGAGTGACGCATGGAGGACGTGTTCCTGCCCATCATGATCTGCGGCATGCTGTTCATCGGCATGCCCTGGCTGATCTTCCACTATGTCACCAAATGGAAGCAGGCCCCCAAGATCACCGATGAGGATGAGAAGCTGCTCGACGAGATGCACCTGCTCGCCCGGCGGCTGGAGGAGCGGTTGCAGACGGTCGAACGGATCGTCGCCGCCGACAACCCCGATTTCCGCCCCGCCCGCCCGTCGCAGGACGATAATTACGATTTCGACCGGAGAAACTGACATGGCTGCCCGTCGCACCAAATATTATCTCGACAAGCAGAATGGCAAATGGATGGGCGTGTGCGCCGGCATCGCCGACTATACCGGGATCGACGTGGTCTGGGTTCGGGTCGGCGCGGTGCTGGTGACGCTGATGGGGGCCTTCCCCTGGTCGCTGATCGCCTATTTCGCCGCCGCCTATTTTGCCGAGAACAAGCCGGTTGGCCTTTACGCCGACCGCGACGATCAGAAATTCTGGCAGGGCGTGCGCTCCAATCCGGCGCGCTCCACCCGTGACGTGCGGTCCAAATTCCGTGATATCGACCGCCGGCTGGCCGACATCGAAACCCATTATACCAGCCGCAACACCCGCCTTGCCGAAGAGATCGACAGCCTGCGCTGAACGTTGAACGGGAATGCCGTTTATCGAACCGATAGCGGCGCCGGTCGAAAAACAGGCTGCGCGGACTGCATGGAAACGAAAAGCTGACATTCTGCACTGGTCGTCGCCTTGAGCGCGCTGATGCGGAGCAAGGGAGTAGACAGATGAATCCGTTCGAAATGGTCGTCGCCATCGTCGCGATCACCGCCATCGCCAGCGTCGTCCGCGCCAGATACGGCGTCGTGCGCCGGCACAAGGGCGAAGACTTCGTATCGCGCGGTCCCGATCCGGAAGCGGAACGGCTGCGGGCGGAAGTAAAGGCGCTCAAGGACCGCGTCGCCGTGCTGGAGCGGCTGGCGACCGACGGCTCCACCGCGCTGGAGCGGGAATTCGACAAGCTCAGGGACCGCGACTGATGCGCATGAGGAACTGGCGCGCCTGAGGAAAGGACAGGGAGGACATGATGCAGGACCCCCTCATCACTCTTACTTTGGCGATTGCGGGTTTGTCGGGACTCGTCATCGTCGCGGTCACGGCCCTGCGGGGCTGGAACGGCTGGCTGGACCTGAAGCGCGCGGAACTGGCGCGGCAGGCCGGGGAAACAGCGCCACCCTCCACGGCCACCCGGATCGAGGTCGCGGACCTCAAGGAACGCATCCGCAAGCTGGAAGCCATTGCGGCGGGCGTGGATATTTGACGCCTTCTGGCTCCCTTCCCCTGAAGGGAGGGGGCCAGGCAGGATAGCGGCTTCCCCAGCCCGATTTTCACCCTATATGGCGGTTATGACTGACATGCCCGCCCTTGCCGATTTGGTCGAGGAATATGAATTTCTCGATGCCGACGATCGCTACCGTCTGCTGATCGATCTGGGCCGGGCGCTGGAGTCCATGCCCGACGCGCTCAAGACCGACGCGACGCTGGTGCGGGGCTGTTCCGCCGCGGTGTGGGTCTATCCGACCGTGGTGGACGCCGATTCTACCAATGGGGGACGGCTGCATTTCCTTGCCGACAGCAACGCCGCGATCACCAAGGGGATCATCGCGCTGGTATTGCTGACGGTGCAGGATCAGGCGCCCGCCGCCATTGCGGGAACCGACATAGAAGCGGCGCTGGCGCCCTTCGACCTCAGGAACCAGCTCAGTTCCAACCGGACGCAGGGCATTCCCAACATGATCGCGCTGATCCGGGAAACCGCCGCGCGCTATAGCTGAAGCGAAGGAAACCGGACCGGTTTCAAGCGTTCTCCTTCCGAAACGGCAAAGGAGAGATGCGATGCGATCCCCATGGGCGCTCGCTGCTTTGGGCCTGATGGCCGCCTGTTCCTCATCGCAGGACAAGGGCCCGACCCAGCGCGACCGGATCGGCCAGGTCTGGAAATATGAAGGCGGTGGAAGCGGGCATGCCAGGCTCGCCTATATCGGCAGCGCCAATACGGTCCAGACCATGACGGCGGCGGACACTTTCTCCGTCCTGCTGGTTCAGCCCATGGCCACGGGAGAGGCCGACGTCACCGTCAAGCTGGTGGGCGCGCCCTTCAGTTGCGACCTGTCGGACTGCCGGGTCACGGCGCAGACCGATGACGGCAAGACGCATGAATGGAAAGGCCGGATGACCGAGAACAGGGACGGGATAGAGGTCCTGCCCGCCGCCGGGGCCTATGACGCGATCAGGGATACGAAGACGCTGAACGTGAACCTGATCGTCGGGCCGAAGGACAAGAGTTTTCCGTTCCAGTTCAACGTCGCCGGGCTGAATCTGAAGAGCTGACCCCGTCAGCCCGGCTTCCGCCGGCATGACGGGGATGATCCCTATTCCTGCAACGACACGCCGGGACTGCGCGGATCGGCGGCGCCCACCCAATGACCATCGGCCGTCCGCTCGGCGGCATTGGCCTTCAGGCCGAAGCGGCCGATCGACACCTTGTGCCCCCATTTCTCCAGCGGCGCCTGCATCGTCTCCAGCGTGGTGCCCTGTTCCAGCACCAGCCCGTCCTTGTCGAAAAACTCGAAACCCAAAGCGATCGAATCCTGTGCCGACAATCCCCAGTCGAAATGCGCGATCAGCGCCTTCGCCACCTGCATGATGATGGTCTTGCCGCCAGCGGCGCCGACGGTGAAGATGGGCGTGCCCGCCGCGTCATAGACGATGGTGGGGGACATGGACGACAGCGGCCGCTTCCCCGGCTCCACCCGGTTGGCGACCGGCGCGCCGTCCTTTTCGGGCGTGAAGCTGAAATCGGTCAATTCATTGTTCAGGATCACGCCATTGGCGACGAGCTGGCTGCCGAAGAAGCTTTCGATCGTGGAGGTCCAGGCGGCGATATCCCCGTTCCGGTCCACCGCGACGAAATGGCTGGTGCCCGATTCCGGCTGGGGCAGGGCGGCGGTGCGCTTCTCCGCGCCGGGCGGGGTGCCGGGTCGGTAGTCATTGAGCGCCTTGCCCATGCTGATCAGCGCCGAGCGCCGCTTGAGATAGCCCGGATCGATCAGCCCAGCGATCGGCACGGTTACATATTCCGGATCGCCCAGATAGGTGTCGCGGTCGGCATAAGCGAGTTGCATCGCCTCCCCGATCACATGCCAGGACCGGGGATCATCCTTGCCCCATCGCGCCAGCGGGAATCGTTCCACCATGCCCAGCACCTGCAGGACGGTGATCCCACCTGCCGAAGCGGGGCCCATGCCGCACACCGTGTAAACGCGATAATGGCCACAGACCGGTTTGCGCGGCTTGGCCTGATAGCCGGAGAGATCGGCCTCCGTCATCGGCACGGGGTTTTTCGGCGCGTCGGTGACGGTCTGCGCGATCTGCCGTGCGTTGTCGCCCCGATAGAAGGCGTCGGGCCCCTCCGCTGCGATGCGCCTGAACAGCGCGGCCAGCGGCGGGTTTTTGAGGGTAGTGCCGATCGGCGCGGGCTGGCCGTCGATCCAGAAATATTTCCGGATCTCCGGGAAATCGGCCCAGATCGGCGCGACCGCCTTCATCGCCGTGTCGAGCCGCCGGCGTACTTCGAACCCCTGTTCGGCCAGCCGGATGGCGGGCTGGAACAGGTCCGCCCAGGGCAGGCTGCCCCATTTGCGATGCGCGTCCCAGGCCAGTCGCAAATTGCCCGGCACGCCGACGGAATAGCCGCCCGGCCAGGCCTGGCGGAAGGGCAGGGGCTGGCCGTCCGGTCCCACGAAACGGTCGGGCCGGGCCGCCGCAGGGGCCGTCTCGCGCCCGTCGATCGATTCCAGCACGCCGGTTCGTCCGTCATGATGCATCAGGAAGCCGCCGCCGCCGATGCCGCTATTATGCGGCTCGACGACGTTCAGCGCGAGCATCATGGCGATGGCGGCATCCGTGGCGCTGCCGCCCTTGCGCAATATTTCCTGCCCCGCTTCGGCCGCGCGCGGATCGGCGGCGGACACGGTGGCGTTGACCGAAACCGGCTCCCGCGCGGCGAGCGGGGTGGGGATGAGCGCGTAAAGGGCGAAGGGAGCCAGCAGGCCGGAAAGGCGGGAAGTCATGGCCGTCACCCTAGTTGCTGCGTTGCGTCCTGCAACCCATGGGCTGCATCCACATTCCGCCGATCCGGGCCGTCTGAGCTGAATGTGGATACAGCCCAGGACGGATCAGGCGTCGATCCCCACTATCTCACTGATATTCCTGACGCCGTCACGCACCATCAGCGCCTTCAGCCCGGCATTGATTCGCCTGGCCAGATAAGGTCCCTCATAGACCAGCGCGCTGTAGAGCTGGATCAGGCTCGCCCCGGCGCGGATGCGGGCATAGGCCTGATCGGCATTGGCGATGCCACCCACGCCGATCAGCGGAAGCCTGTTCCCCAGCGCCCTGCGGAAATCGCGCAGCCTTTGCAGCGACAGATCATGCAGCGGCGCGCCCGACAGGCCGCCCGTTTCGCCTGCCTGGCGCGAGCGCAGCGAAGGCCGGGAAATGGTGGTGTTGGACACGATCAGCGCGTCGATCCCGTGGTCCAGGCAGGCCGCGGCAATATCCTCGACATCGGCGGGTTCCAGATCGGGCGCGACCTTCAGGAAGATGGGCGTGCGTTTCGTCCCCCGCGCCGCCATCACCGCGCCCAGCAACTGGTCCAGCGCGGCCCGGTCCTGCAAGGCGCGCAGCCCCGGCGTGTTGGGGGAGGAGATATTGACCGTCAGATAATCGGCCAGCGGCGCCATGCAGGTCACGCCCGTCGCATAATCCGCGATTCGGTCGGCGGCGTCCTTGTTGGCGCCGATATTGATGCCGATGACGGCGCCGCCGGGCCGCCTGCGCTTGGCGATTCGCTCGGCCGCGGCCGCCTGCCCTCCATTGTTGAAGCCCATGCGGTTGATCACCGCCCGGTCCTCCACCAGCCGGAAGAGGCGCGGCAGGGGGTTGCCCGGCTGGGGCAGCGGGGTCAGCGTTCCCAGTTCGGCAAAGCCGAAACCCAGGCCATGCATCTTGTGCGCGACCAGTCCTTCCTTGTCGTAGCCCGCCGCCAGACCCACCGGATTGGGGAAGGATAGGCCCGCCACCGTCTGGGCCAGCATCGAGTCGGGCTCCAGCGCGGGTGGAGTCGGCATCAGACGGAGCAATTTAATGGACAGATGATGGGCGCGCTCGGCTTCCAGAGCGAAGAACAGGGGGCGGATCAGGCTGTAGGACATGGCGGCGCTATGCCAGCCCGCGTTCCGCACGTCGAGTCGCTGTTGCAGCGTGGCAACAGTGGTTGAAGATCGTCATTTCTTAACGGGATTCGTTGAGATTCGTCCCGTTTTGGTCCGGCTAATGTCCGATCCATCCAATATGTTTTCCCCGATTCGGACGTAAGACAGTCCTGCGACCCGAAGGCTCTAGGCCATATGGCTGACGAGACCTTTTCCTGACCCGGCGGTGAAAACCGCCGGGTCATTTTTATTCCGCCGACATCTTCCGACATCTTGGATCAGGCCGGAAAGTGGTATCCCGTTAAGCATAGCCCTTGCACCTTTGTGGCGATGGCGCATAGTGCGGGCCGGGGTGAAATATGGCGTCGCACAAAAGGGAAGCGTCCGGGGGGACGCCAACTATCACGGCAAGAGATGATCAGGCACCCATGTCCTATACCGTCGATGCGGTGCAGGGGCCTGTACGGCTGCGATATTTTGCGCCGCCAGAACAGCTTAACGCCTATTTCGGGTCGCTTTATATCTTTACCGAAACGGCGGATCATTATTCGGATGTGACGCGCGCCGACGTGCCGCAACTTCGCTTCATGCTGGAAAGCAGCGGCGACTATCATTTCCATGACGGAACGAGCGGTGCCACCCCGGAAATCTGCCTGTTGGGGCCGACATTGGGCGCGACGCGGTTCGAACTGGACGGCCCCGGCCGGGTGGTCGGGATTTCGTTGCTTCCGGCGGGATGGATCGCGCTGCACGGGGGGGATGCCAACTCCCTGACCGATCGCGTGCAGGATATGGGATCGTCGCCGGGCTATCGCGAATTGCTGGAAAAGCTGCGCGCCATGGAAGATGTGGAGGCCATGGCGGCGCTTTGCTGGTCTTTCCTGACCGAACGGCTGGTGGCGCTGCCGGAATCGACTTGGCGGCTGCTGGAGGCGGTGGACGGCTGGCTGATGGGCGAGGGCTCGCCACGGATAGAGACGCTGGCGGACATCACCGGCGTCTCGCCGCGCCAGCTCGCGCGCCTCACCAACAGATATTATGGCTGCTCGCCCAAGCTGCTGGCGCGCAAATATCGCGCCCTGCGGTGCAGCGCGCGCATCGCGCTGGATCATGAAAGCTGGCAGGCGCTGTGCGAGGATGGGGGCTTTTACGACCAGTCGCATTTCATTCGCGAGATCAAGCATTTCATCGGCCTGACCCCGCATCAGTTGCAGACCGAGCCGACCGCCGTGGCCCAACTGACTCTGCTGCGCCGGTCGCTGGGCGGTGACGTGGCGGTGATCAACCGGTTCAGCTGAGCGGCGCTCCCAAGCAAAAATGCCTTGATTCCGCGCGCCGACAGGACCACATCCGCAATCGGATTGATTCGATCCGATTTGAGAATGGTTCGCAAGTTTTAGGTCATGAGGCTTTCGAGTTTCGCAGATTATGCCGTGGTGCTGATGGCGGCCGCCGCGCGCCATTGCGGCGCGGGAGCTGGGCTTGACCCTGCGACCAACAAATATGTGAAGATGAATGCGACCACGCTGAGCGCCGAAACCGGCATTCCCCTGCCCACCGTGCAGAAACTGGTGAGCCGCCTTTCGGCAGCCGGCCTGCTTGAATCGAGCCGGGGGACGGGTGGCGGCGTCCGCCTGTCGCGGCCACCCGCTGCGATCACGCTCGCCGATGTGGTGGAGGCGGTGGAAGGCCCGATCGCCATGACCGCCTGCGCGGAACATGGCGCGCATGACTGTTCGCTGGAGCATGACTGCCGCGTCCGCCCGCATATGAATGTCGCGAACAATGCGATCCGCTCGGCCCTGGCCGGGGTGACGATCGCCAGCCTGACACGAGAAATGGCATGACTGAAGAGAGCACCACCATTCGTAACCTCGAAGCGCATGAGGCCGCCGAGCGTGCCTCCACCTACGAGCATGGCTGGTCCTCCGCCATTGAGCAGGACTTCGCGCCCAAGGGGCTGAACGAAGACACGGTCCGTTTCATCTCGGCCAAGAAGAAGGAGCCGGAATGGCTGCTGGAATGGCGGCTGAAGGCCTTCGCCCTGTGGCAGAAGATGGAAGCACCCGAATGGGCCAAGCTCAACATCCCGCCGATCGACTATCAGGACGCCTATTATTACGCCGAGCCGAAGAAAAAGGTTGAGCTGGACTCGCTGGATGAGGTCGATCCCGAGATATTGGCGACCTATCAGAAGCTGGGCATCCCCATTGCCGAGCAGGAAGTGCTGGCCGGCGTCAAGGGCAGCCGCAAGGTCGCGGTCGACGCCGTGTTCGACAGCGTCTCGGTCGCCACCACCTTCCGCAAGGAATTGGAGGAAGCGGGCGTCATCTTCCGCTCGATCAGCGAGGCGGTGCGCGAATATCCGGACCTTGTGAAGAAGTGGCTGGGCAAGGTCGTGCCGATGCATGACAATTATTTCGCCACGCTCAACTGCGCGGTCTTTTCCGACGGCACCTTCGTCTACATTCCCAAGGGCGTGCGCTGCCCGATGGAACTCAGCACCTATTTCCGCATCAATGCGGAGAATACCGGGCAGTTCGAACGCACGCTGATCGTCGCGGACGAGGGGTCTTACGTCTCCTATCTCGAAGGCTGCACCGCGCCGATGCGCGACGAGAATCAGCTGCACGCCGCGGTGGTGGAACTGGTCGCGCTGGACGATGCGGAGATCAAATATTCGACCGTCCAGAACTGGTATCCCGGCGATGAGAATGGCAAGGGCGGCATCTATAATTTCGTGACCAAGCGGGCGCTCTGCCAGGGCCGCAACAGCAAGGTCAGCTGGACCCAGGTGGAAACCGGCTCCGCGATCACGTGGAAATATCCCAGCTGCGTGCTGAACGGCGAGAACAGCGTGGGTGAGTTCTATTCGGTGGCGCTGACCAACAATATGCAGCAGGCCGACACCGGCACGAAGATGATCCACAATGGCAAGGGTTCGCGCTCGACCATCGTGTCCAAGGGGATCAGCGCGGGGCGCAGCAACAACACCTATCGCGGCCTCGTGCGCGTCGCGCCGGGCGCGGAGGGCGTGCGCAACTTCACCCAATGCGACAGCCTGCTGCTGGGCGACCAGTGCGGCGCGCATACCGTGCCCTATATCGAGGTGCGCAATCCCTCGGCCCAGATCGAGCATGAGGCGACGACGTCGAAGATCAGCGACGATCAGCTTTTCTACGCGATGCAGCGCGGACTGGATCAGGAAGCGGCGGTGAGTCTGATCGTCAACGGCTTTGCCCGCGAAGTGCTGCAACAACTGCCGATGGAATTTGCTGTCGAGGCGCAGAAGCTGCTGGGCATCAGCCTTGAGGGCAGCGTCGGTTGAGGAATTTGAAACCTCTCGATCAAGCCACACGCCTCAACTCCCCTCCCCTTCAGGGGAGGGGCCGGGGGTGGGGGCTATCCGCTGGACGCCTCGATCAATTGACCGGCTTCGCCCGCGAGATGCGCTGCGAGCCGACCGAGCCGGAAAAGCGTTTGTGGGCCAAGCTCTCCCGCTCGCAACTCGGCGGCTATAAATTCCGTCGCCAGTCCGTGATCGGGCCGTTCATCGCGGATTTTCTCTGCCCGCAAAAGGCGCTGATTGTTGAGGTCGACGGCGACACCCACATCGCGCATTCCGACGATCGGCGCGACGCAGCGCTCAGCGATATGGGCTGCCAGATCATCCGCATCGCCAATTCTGAGGTGATGCAAAATATCGATGGAGTCTGCGCAACGATCCTCCGTGCGCTTCAACAGGCGCCGGATCGTTGGGCGAGCCCCCACCCCAACCCCTCCCCTGAAGGGGAG
>NZ_JALDYQ010000155.1:0-2528 GCF_032153725.1 Sphingobium sp.
AATACGGCCCCCTGGGCGCCCGCTATTTCTGCAACGTGTCCACCAGCATCATCACTCGCGCCTTGGCGCAGGCCGCGTCGGCGGGGCGGGATGCCGCGGTTCGTTACTAAGTGGCACGCGTCGCCTTATGGCGTATACGTATGGGTAATGTCTTGCGCCTTGAGTAGAATCCTCGCCACGGAAATTCCCGTTCCAGGAGCAGATCATCATGGTCAAGGCGCGTCGTCAGGGCAGGTCGTTGCAGCTGAGGGTATTCGTTGCGGTGTTGCTGGCGGCTTGTTCCGCCGCGGCGCAGGCGCAAGACAGTTTGAAGATACTGACCGCCGGCGCGATCAAGTCCGTGGTCACCGCGACGGTGCCGGCGTTCCGTAAAGATGCCGGCCGCGAGGTCAATATCGAAAACGATACGGCGGGTGCCTTGGTCAAACGCCTGGAGGGTGGCGACGCGTGCGATCTGACGCTGCTGCCCGCCGGGGCGCTAAAGGAGCTCGCGGCCAAGGGCATTATCGATGGGGAGTCGATCCGGCCCATCGCACGGGTGGGCATAGGCGTCGTCGTGGCCAGCGGCGCGGCACGGCCGGATATTGCGACGGTGGACGCTTTTAAAGCCGCTTTATTGGCAGCCCCATCGGTCGCCTATCTGGATCCCGCCGCGGGCGGCTCCAGCGGGGTTTACCTGACAGGCCTGTTCAAGAAACTGGGCATAGACCAGCAAATCGCCGCCAAGGCCGTGCTGGTGCCTGGCGGACTGGTCGCCCAGAAGATCGTTGACGGGCAGGCGGCACTCGGCATCCATCAAATCAGTGAAATCCTGACCGTCCCCGGAGCGGTATTGGTCGGCCCTTTGCCGGCCGAGATCCAGAACTACACCAACTATGCCGCCGCCGTCTGCGCGAAATCCGCCAGCAAGACCGCAGCGGCGGTTTTTATTAATGAACTGCATACGCCGGCTACCCAGCAGTTATTGAAGACTAAAGGGATGGAACCGGCCAATTAATGAAAGCAGAATGAAGGAAATGTCTCCGAAGATAATCGGGGACGAGTACAAATCGTCGATATAGACCCTTATTTCCACGATTTGAGCAAAAAACTTCCATTGCGCTTACTATTCGCTCCGCAGCCCTACGCAGCAAAACACCACTGATGACGACGAACGTGCGGGCGTTTCCGTCAGACGAAAAAGAGTGGAATTCAAATATGGGCGATATATCAATTAATAGGTATCTGGAGAGAAAGCCTTGAACATTACCCGTCGCCGTTTCAATACGGCAGCATTTGGCATGGCGTCGATCGCCGTGGCCCCGAAGATCGCCTTCGCGGAAGACAAGTGGCCGTCCAAGCCCATCCGCATCATTGTTCCGTTCGCCCCCGGCGGCGCCAATGACCTGCTGGGCCGCGCGGCCGCTGAAGGCATCGCAAAAGCGCTGGGTGTCAGCGTCATTGTCGAAAACAAGCCGGGCGCCGGCGCGGTCATCGGCACCGACTTCGTCGCGCGCGCCGATCCGGATGGCTATACGTTCCTGATCAGCGCCGCGGGCGTGATTTCGAACAGCATGATCCGCAAGGTTCACTACAAGGACAGCGACCTGGTTCCGGTCGCGATGGTCGGCCTGGCGCCTTCGGTCATCGTCGCGCCGGCGAACTCGCCGTACAACAACCTCAAGGAATTCGTCGAAGGCTCGAAGAAGGGCCACGGCCTGCACTTCTCGACGGCCGGCACGGGCAGCACGCCGCACTTCGTCGAAGGCATCCTGACCACCAACTACGGCGCCAAGCTGGACCTGGTGCCGTACAAGAGCGGCGGTGAATCGGTCTCGGCCGTGATCGGCGGCCAGGTCGACGCGACCTCGGAAGCCAGCATCGTCGTGCTGCCGATGGTCAAGGGCGGCAAGCTGAAGGCGCTGGCCTGCACGTGGTCGGAACGCATCAAGGCCTATCCTGAACTGTCGACGGCGGCCGAGCAAGGCTTCCCCGACATCAAGATCGCCCACTGGGCCGGCCTGCATGCGCCCAAGGGCGTGCCGGACGCCATCCTGGACCGCGTCGCCGCCGGCGTCGATGCGGCCATGAAGGATCCCGCCAACGTCAAGCGCTTTACCGATCAGGGCATCGAGCCGGTCGGCGGCACCCGTGCCGACTTCATCAAGTTCTGCGATGAAGAACGCGCACGCCTGGGCGCCGTGGTGAAAGCCACCGGCATGCACCAGGACGACTGATCCGCGCTGGGTGGGCAGCCCTGGCGACGCAGTGTTGCCGGGTTGCGGCAAGAAAAAAGGGGCTTCGCGCCCCTTTTTTGTTGTCGCTGTCCGTGCCACCGCCCACGGCGAACGGCACGGGGTCCGGCGACGATGCGCCGCGCAAGAGCGCGTTCATCGCCTCTGCAGCGGCAGAGGGCGCCGAGCCGCATGGCGGCCATGGAACCGGGCGCGCTTGCGGTGCTCATCCAGGGGTAAGTACCAATGTAGATACATGTGATGTGTCCGTACTATTCAGGCAAATGTTGGATACTGAATACGGGCCTCCAAGGG
>NZ_JALDYQ010000003.1:0-165446 GCF_032153725.1 Sphingobium sp.
CCACGTGAGCGAGCGTCATCTGTGGACGCCCCTTCGGATGCAAGCGGAAAATCGGGGTACATTGCATGTAGTCGGATGCTGCCATCTGTCCGGCCTCAGTGTGCAGCGCTGGGGCTGCGGGCCAGTATGGGAGTTCGCGGACCGGATCCATTTCAGCTAAGCGCGCTTGGCTAGCGCTCTGCCGTTCACTGGTTCTTCCTGCCCCGTCTCGCCGACCGTTGTGCCATACCCTCCTTCGACCGCCTACTTCCCCGACGCCTCTGGCTTCGACCTCGGCTTATGCCGCGACCGCTGCCGGAGCCCTGTAATCCTCGTTTTTCGTCAGCAGTGCCCAGACCATGCGCGCCATCTTGTTGGCAAGGGCAACCGACACCAGCATGCGCGGCTTGCGGGCGAGCATCTGCTCCAGCCATGAACCCGCCGGTGCACCACGGCGACACGCCTGTCGCACCATAGAACTGCCGCCGATGATCAGCAGCCGCCTGATGGTGCGCTCGCCCATCTTCGATATGCTGCCAAGCCGCTGCTTGCCGCCCGTGGAATGCTGTCTTGGTGCGAGCCCGAGCCAGGCCGCGAAGTCGCGGCTCTTGCGGAAGGTCTCAACCGGCGGGGCAAGCGCGAGGATCGCGGTTGCTGCGATGGGCCCAATGCCTGGGATGGTCATCAGTCGGCGGGCTGCCTCATCTTCCTTGGACCGCCTGGCAATTTCACGGTCAAGCGTGGCGATGCGACCGTCGAGCTCAGCCAGCAGGTCGATCATGAGCCTGAACATCGGAAGCGCCGCTTCCGGCAGACTTGAGGTCATCTCATCCTCGTCGATCAGGTCTGCGAGCATCGTCATGTGCGCCTTTCCGCGCGGTGCCACCCAGCCATACTCCGCCAAGTGGCCGCGGATCGCGTTGACGAGCTGGGTACGCTGGCGCACGGCCAGGTCACGGGTACGGAACACCAGCCCCGCCGCCTGCTGCGCCTCGGTTTTTACTGCCACGAAGCGCATGCCGGGACGCTGTGCGGCCTCGCAGATCGCTTCCGCATCGATCGCATCATTCTTGTGCCGCTTCACGAATGGCTTGACGTAAGCTGGTGGGATTAGCCGCACGGCATGGCCCATCGCCTGTAGCTCGCGAGCCCAGTGATGCGCTCCGCCGCAGGCCTCCAATGCAACAGCGCACCTTGGTTGGGCCGCGAAAAAATCCAGCAGCTTGCCTCGCGTCAGCCTTCTGCTGAACACCATGGCACCGCGCTCGTCCGCGCCGTACGCATGAAAAACACGCTTAGCGATATCCAGACCGATTGTGGTAACTTCCGACACGGACGCCTCCTTCAGTGGTGTTCAACACCTCCACTTTGGCACATCGATGCCGTCGGGGGGCGTCCACCCCATCAGCTAACAGGTCGGCGCAGTGGCGAAGTCTATCTCGATAAGCCAGCCCTTCGCTGAATACTTGCGTGGCGGGGCGGTGTCATGCGTACCGCTCCGCCACTCATCCCCTTAAGCAGTCAGTATTCCCAGTTGGATGGCGCCCACCGAAAAACATCGCCGTCGATCGCCACCCGGCCAACGGATGGGAACGACAAGTGCGTGGCCAACAGCGGGTCGCCGGTCGCCGCCAGCTCGCGCAAGAGACGCATCCGGACGCGAACCGCCTCCTCGGGGTCGTGGTCGAAAGCGTTGTACCAATCGGGGCGGTCGAAATGATCCGGGAACACTGCATCGCCAAGGAACGTCATGCGATCGTCGCCGGATGCCAGTCGAACTATGCTGTGCCCCGGGGTGTGGCCGCCAGTGCGAGAAACGACCACGCCCGGCGCCACCTCATACTCCTCCTCAAACGGTCGCAATTGGCTGCGGTACGCGTCCAGGAAACGCCCGGCGACCGACCGGATCATATCGGGCATCGGCGGCGGCATGGCGGTGCGGGAGAAATCCGGCGATTTCCAGAACTCGACCTCGGCTGCCGCCAGGTGGACCGGCACGTCCGGCCGCAGCCGGCCCATCAGCCCGTCGGCGAGTAGCCCGCCAACGTGATCAATGTGCAAGTGGGTAAGCACCACGTCAGTCAGGGATGCGGGATCGATGCCGGCGGCGTCGAGGCGCTTGGCTAACCGTCCGGCCGGCAATTCCGGGTACTCACCTCCTATGCCAGCGTCGATCAGTATCGTCCGGTCACCGCTACGCACCACGACCACGTTCAGCGCCCATGTGAACACGTCCGGCGGCAGAAGCCTGTCCTCAAGCCAGGTCGCCAGGGCGGCCGGGTCGGCGTTGGTGGCCAAAGTCGCGGCCGGCAGGGGAAGCACGCCATCGCTGATCACCAGAATGTCGATGTCGCCCACCCGCAGCGCGTAGCGCGACGGAACCAGATCGTCAGGTTCCGGTGCACCCAGATGCGAGGCCTTGTCCAATCTCATGCTGTGCAGATTCATGTCTACCTCCTGAAGGTTGCTCCTCTAGTAGCGAGATCATGATCGCGCGGTTTGCCGGGCCGCCGATATCGTGCAGCCAGCTAGGTCCTGCCACCCAAGAAGCAGATGGACCTGCACTTTGAGATAGGATCACCAATCTGTCCCAGGCATGTACATCGAAACGCTGAATGATCGGGCGAAAAATGTTCACCGCAAACGAACGACAGCAGCTAATATGAGTCGCACGAGCGCGTACCGGCTTGATGGAGGCGAACCGGTAGGCCTTTTCCATCAAAACCGCCTTCGGTGATCGGTAGTTCTGTCATGACGACTCCCCCCGTCGAAAGCGGATCCCCACTGGTCGTGATCGTTGACGACGACGCAGAGGTTCGCACTTCGATCGAGGAACTGATGCTATCCGTGGGAATCGACGCGGCCGGTTTCGGTTCGACACGGGAGCTTATGGAAACGGCGCTTCCCGAACGGCCAGGTTGCCTGGTGCTCGATGTCCGCATGCCCGGATGGAGCGGTCTGGACCTCCAGCAGCATCTGGCGTCGATCGGTAACGCCAAGCCGATCGTCTTCCTAACCGGCCACGGCGATATCCCGATGTCGGTCCAGGCAATGAAGGCAGGCGCCGTCGATTTCCTCACCAAGCCGTTTCGCGACCAGAATTTGCTCGATGCCGTGACCGCTGCGATTGAACGGGATCTTGCGCAGCGCGCGCAGGCGCAGATCGTACAGAAGCATGTGGATCACTATGCGACGCTGACGCCACGCGAACGCCAGGTCCTCTCCGCGGTGGCGATGGGGAAGCTGAACAAACAGATCGCCTATGACCTCGGCATCAGCGAGGTCACGGTGAAGCTCCATCGCAGCAGCGTGATGAAGAAGATGGAAGCGGCCTCGATTGGCAAACTGATCCGCGCCTGGGAAGCACTTCCGACCGAGGTGCGTAACCAGGCCACCTAGACCATCGTATGGGTTACAAACCGCCTTGAAAAGCTCGACATTGGGTCGGCGGATACAGTCAGCTTTGAAAAGGCCCTACTTTGTCGGATACTCCCATTATTGCGATTGTGGACGATGACGAGGCTATGCGTGAGGCGCTGCTCGATCTGCTGGACGTAGCCGGCTTTTCGGCACGGGCTTTTGACGGCGCTGACGCCTTTCTGGCGGAATATGTAGCCACGCCTTTCGATCTGCTCGTCACCGACATCAGAATGCCCGGCATCGACGGTATCGAGTTGCAGACGAGGCTGCGCGCGCTGGGTTCCTCTATCCCGGTAATTTTCGTCACCTCGGCATCGGACGCACCGACGCTGGCTCGGGCACGCGAGGGAGGCGCATTTGCCTATCTGACCAAGCCGATCAGCGACGAATGCCTCTTGCATCAGATACACGCAGCGCTCGGCCGCGATGATGACTGAGGCGGCCAACATCCCGACGCCTGGGGCCTCCATGGCCTGGTGGGAGTTCGACATGTCAGCGGTTCGCGCGCTGATCGAGGCCCTGCCCGCAGAAGAACCAATCGAGCGGGAACTGGCGGAACAATTGATCGCGGGAATCCGCGTGCACGACGTCAACGCTGTCGCAGCCTATCTCGTCGGCCCCTTTGGCGGCCGCGACGCGATGGTCGGCGAATCCGTCGGCCGGTTCTGGCCGACCGAAAGCCAGGCGGTGCTCGCCGAACTGCTCGTCGCCCTGGTGAACGACCAACCGGAGCATCGCCCGCGCTCGCATGGGATCACCTCGCTGATGCTGTCGGACGCCGGAATGACCGTCCGGCTCAAGCCGGATGTGACCGACATCGTCGAAGTCACCGTCCGCGGCATCATCCACGACCACCGCTCGCGCTGGTCTCTCAGGGCCAGCGAGGAGCGATACCAGCGCCTCATCCAACACCTGCCCTACGCCTTGGTGCAGGTCGACGCGACGCCAATGGATCCGGTCTTTGCGGCGCTCCGCCGCGACGGAGTCACCGACATTGCGAGTTATCTCGCCGCTAATCCGGCGCTGGTCCAGCAGGCCCGCAAAATCGTGAGTGTGACCGGCGCCAACCGCGACGCAGTCAAGCTGTTCGCCGCCCCGGACACCGAAGCTCTGATCGGTCCGATCGGCTACCTGTTCGCAGCCTCCCCGACCACCCCGCACCGATTGACCATTGCCCATTTCGAGGGCCGGCGCAGCTATTCCGAATTGATGAAGCTGCAAAGGTTCGACGGCGAAGTCCGTGACGTCCAGCTTTCGGCGACCTTTCCGACCGCGCCGGAGCGGCTCGACGTGACCTTGCTCAGCTTCGAGGACGTGACCGACCGGCTGAGCACTGAAACGCAACTGCGCCGGCTGCAGGCCGATCACGCCCGGGCGGCCCGGATCTCGACCCTGGGCGAACTCGCGACCTCGATCGCGCATGAGGTCAACCAACCGCTTTCCGCCATCGTCACCAATGCCGAGACGAGCCTGCGCTGGCTGTCGCGCGACGATCCCAACCTGCCGAAAATCGAACAGTTGACCAGGCGGATCGCGGACAGCGCCCACCGCGCCCATGAAATCGTCCAGCGCATCCGTGCCATGGCGGTGCGGCACGCGCCCGAACGCCTGCCCGTCGACATCAACGAGGTGATCGACGAAGCGCTTCTGTTCACTCGCCATGATATCGACAGCCGCTCGATCACGCTGCTGGTCGAGCGCGAACCCTGCCTTCCGCTGCTTGGCGACAAGGTTCAGCTGCAGCAGGTGATCGTCAACCTGCTGCTCAACAGCATTCAGGCAATCGCTCAGGCCGGTCCGAAGGGCCGGATCGAACTACGGACCCGCGCCGACGGTCATGAGGCTTTCGTGATATCGATCCGCGACAATGGACCAGGCATTGCGCCGGAGAATCTCGATCGGGTGTTCGAGGGATTCTTCACCACCAAGGACGATGGGATTGGCATCGGCCTTGCGATCTGCCAGTCGCTCATCATCGCCCATGGCGGCAGCATCACCGCATCCAACCATTCGGACGGCGGCGCATTATTCCAGTTCTCCCTTCCGGCCGCGGCCGAGACCTGACGCCCGCTTATCTGCAGCTTACACGCGCTCCGGCCCGTCCCCCATCAACGTCCGCTCGATACGCCTGTCGGGGATCAGCCAGGTTGCAGCGGTTCCTGCGAAGAAGGCGATTCCGACCCATGGCGCAATCAGCCAGGCACTCCCGATCCCAAGCAGGTATAGCGGAGCCGAAGCTTTTCCCTTCAGATCCAGGCCGATCGCGCGCGCAAGGGCGCTGTCCTTGCCGTTCACCGCGATGATGCAACGTTGCAGGACGAGATAAGCGAGCGCGCAGCACAGCAGGTTTATGCCGTAAAGCACCGTCGGCCATCGCCCGAAATCGTTCTCACCCATCCATCCGGTCGTGAAGGGCAACAGCGAAAGCCAGAACAGCAGGTGCAAATTGGCCCACAATACGCTGCCGGCAACCTTTCCACTCGCCTGCAGCATGTGATGATGGTTGTTCCAGTAGATCCCGACATAAATGAAACTGAGGACATAACTGAAGAATATCGGCCAGAGCGCCAGCAGCGCATTCAGACTGGCATCGCCATGCGGCACCTTCAGTTCCAGCACCATGATGGTGATGATGATCGCGAGCACGCCGTCGCTGAACGCCTCAAGCCGGTTCGTTCCCATTGCTCGCCTCTTTTCCCTGTGGCGTCGAGATCCCGAACCGAATGTGGCGGCAATGGCGCAGCGCCGATAGCTGCCCGATGGCGGGTGTCGGCCCAACCCTAAGGATAGGGTCAGCCGCCGTTTGGCGAACATTGCGTATCCGTCCGCACGATACCTCCACCTGTCGAACTGCGCGATCTTCAGGCCGTCACCAACCAGCCGGAGCGCCGAACACGCGATGGCCAGAAACGAGGTGAAGCATGAAGATCGTAGTCATCGGCGGAACCGGCCTGATCGGGTCGAAGGTCGTGGAGAAGCTCAGGCAGAAGGGTCACGAAGCGATCGCGGCGGCCCCCAACACGGGCGTCAATACCATCACCGGCGAGGGGCTGGCCGAAGCACTGGCCGGCGCAGAGGTGGTCGTTGACGTCGCGAACTCACCGTCCTTCGAGGACCAGGCCGCGCTGGATTTTTTCCAGACCGCCGGTCGCAATCTCACCGCGGCCGAAGTCGCCGCCGGTGTACGGCGCCATGTCGCGCTTTCAGTGGTCGGCACCGAGCGGCTGCAGGACAGCGGCTATTTCCGCGCGAAGCTGGCCCAGGAAACGCTGATCAAGGCTTCACCCGTTCCCTATACGCTGGTGCACGCGACGCAGTTCTTCGAATTCATCCGCGCCATCGCGCAGTCCGCGACCGAGGGTCAGTCGGTGCGCCTGTCGCATTCGCTGTTCCAGCCGATGGCGGCCGAGGACGTCGCGACCGCCGTTGCCGAGGCGGCGCTGAGCGCACCCGTCAACGGCACGATCGAAATCGCCGGGCCTCAGCCCTTCCATATCGACGAGCTCGTCGGCGAGGTCCTGAAGTTCGACAAGGATCCCCGGACCGTGACCGTCGATCCCGATGCGCGCTATTTCGGGGTCAAGCTGGATGACCGGTCGCTTGTTCCAGGGCCCAATCCCCATCTCGGCTCGACACGGTTCGACTGGTGGATCGCCCACGTTCCGCCTCCACCGCAGCGCTGATTGAACCGAACGGCACCGGAGACGGAAATATGGCAAGGAAGCTCATTCTCGGAACCGCAGTCACGCTGGGCCTCCTGGCCGAAGCAAATGGCATGTTCATGCTCATCTCGCCGGCGAACTGGTACTTCGCCGTGCCCGGCGTCACCACAACCGGACCGTTCAACCAGCACTTCTTGCGCGACATCGGCCTCATCTTCCTGTTCATCGGAACCGCGTTCCTGATCGGCGCCGCGCGTCCGCAGCATCGCCTCGCGCTCTGGGCCGCGGCCACGCTCTGGCTCTGGGGCCACGCCCTGTTCCACTTCTGGGAAGTCGCGGTGGGCATTTGCGGACCATCCGCACTCGTCCGCGACTTCGCAGCCGTCACGCTGCCGGCGATCGTCGGCACCGTCCTGACGTTGTGGGCCTGCCGGCGTCCGCGCGTCCCATCGGAAGCCTAGCCGGCACGATCCCCGTCAACGCCCCCAAAGGAGAAACTCCATGACCCCCCGCATGAATATCTTTCAGACCGCTTCCGAAGGCACCAAGGCCCTGGTCGCGGTGGAAACCATCATCGACAAGAGCGGCCTCGAGCATGCACTGCTCGAACTGGTGCGCCTGCGCGCTTCGCAGATCAACGGCTGCGCCTTCTGCATTCACATGCACGTCAAGGAGGCGGTGAAGCATGGCGAAAACGAAATGCGCCTTCATCTGCTCGACGCGTGGCACCATTCGCCCGCGTTCAGCGACCGCGAACGGGCTGCGCTCGGCTGGACCGAGGCACTCACCAACATTGCCCAAACCGGTGCGCCCGATGCGGACTACGAGCTCCTGAAAGAGCAGTTCGACGAGACCGAGATCGCCAATCTCACGCTGGTGATCGGCACGATCAACCTCTGGAACCGCGTGCAGGTCGGCCTGCGCGCCGTCCATCCGGTCGAGGCACGGGCGGCCGTCGCCGCCTGAGGTCACCTGTCTGTGAGGTTGCTCCGTCCCTGACGGCGCCGCTTCCCCTCTATCGGAGGTCGTCATTGCTAAAGTTCATCTCCAGAGACGCCATGAGGCGCGTCAGCAGGAAGAAGCTGCTCGGTGCGCTGCTTTGTCTCGCGGCCCTGCTTCTTCTGGTCGCCGCCTGGGCCTGGGCCGGATCGAACGGCGCGGCATCGACGGACAACGCCTATGTGCGGGGCGATATCACCTCGCTGGCGCCGAAGGTCGGCGGATATGTGACGTCGGTCGAGGTACAGGACAACCAGGCCGTGCGGGCGGGCGACGTGCTGTTCCGCATCGACGATCGCGACTATCGCGCGAGGCTGGCCCAGGCCGAGGCCAATGTGAGTGCCGCGCAGGCGCGTCTCGCGAGCACCGCGTCGGAAATCGGGCTCCAGCGCACATTGGTGCGGCAGGCGGAAGCGCAGCGTCGCGCCGCCTTCGCCGACCAGATTCTGGCACGCAAGACCAGCGAGCGGCGGCGTGAACTCGTCGAAGGCGGCGGCGTCAGCCGGGCCTTGGTGGACGAAAGCGATGCCGGCCGAGCCCGCACCGAAGCAGGCGCATCGGCTTCGTCAGCAACGGTCGAGGCGCAACGGCAAAAGATCGGCGTTCTCGGCACGCAACGTGAAGCCGCCGTGGCTGCCCTGGCGCAGGCCGAAGCCGCGCGCGACCTTGCCCGGATCGATCTGGAGAACACGGTGGTGCGGGCGCCCATCTCCGGCGTCGTCGGCAACCGTCAAGTTCGTGTGGGCCGGCTGGTCGCTCCGGGCGCGCAATTGCTCGATATCGTTCCGGTCGCCGATCTGTTCGTCGTTGCGAACTTCAAGGAAACGCAACTTGCGCGCATCCGCCCCGGCCAGCCGGCCCGCATCAGGGTCGATGGCTATCCCGATGTAGCCCTCGACGGGGTAGTCGACAGCTTCGCCCCGGGCAGCGGCTCGGCGTTCAGCCTGATTCCCGTAGACAACGCGACCGGAAACTTCGTGCGAGTGGTGCAACGCGTTCCCGTCAGGATACGTCTCCGGCGCAATCCGCTGGTGGGCCATCTCGTCCCTGGGCTGTCCGCACGGGTCGAGATCGAACGGGACAGCGGATCGTGACCGCCGCAGTCGCCACGCCTGTCAGCGGTAATGCGCGCGCTTTCGGCTGGTTGCCCGTCGGCGGCATCGTCCTCGCGAGCCTGACCGAGGCGATTGCGAGCACGGTCCTGTCGCTCGGCCGGGGCGACATCATGGGCGATAGTTACGCCACGCCCGACGAGTTCGCCTGGCTCGACGTCTGTTACACAACACTGAAGCTGATCGGCTTTGCCTTCACGCCCTGGCTGCTGACGCGGGTTCCGCCGCGAACGGCCCTCCTGGCGGCGACACTGGCGATGGGCGCGGCTTGCGGCGCCGCTGCGGTCACGAGCCGGCTCGATGTCCTGATTGTCCTGCGCGCCGTGCAGGGCTTGGCCGGAGCCATTTTGCTGGTCAGCGGGCAGGCCATCCTCTTCTGGTCCTATCCGCCGTCCCGCCAGCCCCTGCTGCAGGCCATTTTCGCAATGGGCTCGGTGGTCGCTCCCGCCACGATCGCGCCGGCGCTGCAGGGCTGGCTGCTCGACAGCCAATCCTGGACCTGGATCTTCTTCGCTGTCCTACCCGTCTCGCTCGCGGCGGCCGGACTCCTGCTGATGGACGATACGCTTCCGCCGCTTCCGAGCGAGGCTCGACCTTTCGACTGGCCGGGGTTCGCGCTGCTCGGCACGGCGCTGTTTAGTGCCGCCTATGTCCTGAGCCAAGGCAGTCGATGGGACTGGTTCGAGGCCAGCCGGATCGTCTGGCTGAGCCTGGTTGCAGGCGTGAGCCTCGTCCTGTTCGTGATCCGCCAGCGAATGGCGGCGCCTCGTGCCCTGTTCGATCTGACGGTGTTTAAAAGCGACGACTTCACCTTCGCCTTCGCGGTCAGCTTCATCGCCGGCATCGCGCTGTTCGGCAGCGCGTTCCTGATCCCGGCGTTCGCCGTTTCGGTTCTCGGCTTCACGCCGACCGATGCCGGGCTACTCCTGCTGCCGAGCGGGGTCCTGTTCATCGGCTCATTGCTGCTCGCCGCTTTCCTGATGCAGGCGCGGCAGATGCCCCCGATCGCGACCGTTCCGTTCGGCATCGTGATGATCATGGCCGCGATGTGGATGCTGTCCTGGTCGAGCGGGGAGAGCGGCACCGGCGATATGATGCCCGCGCTCCTCTTGCGCGGACTGGGGCTCGGTTTTCTCTTCCTGTCGATCACCCTGATCGCGTTCATGCGGCTAACCTCGGCCAACCTCGCTTTCGGCATCGCCATCTTCAACATCGGCCGGCAACTCGGCGGGCAGATGGGCGTGGCAGGTCTACAGACCATCATCGATCACCAGATGGTCATCAACCAGACCGTACTGAGCGCCACGCTCGCCACCGGATCGCCCGCCATCGCCGAGCGGCTGGCCGCAACCACGGCTCTCCTCGTGGGAAGAGGCATAGACGCCGGAAGCGCAGCGAAAGTCGCGGCGAGTATGCTCGGCCGCGCGGTTTATGGCCAGGCGACCGTGATCGCGTTCGATACCGCGTTCAGCATCGTCGCTCTGCTCTTCGTCGTCGCCGCGCCGATGCTGGTCGGCTTCAAGATCGCGCTCGCTCGCATGGCCAAGCGGCGCGAGGCCGCCAATGCAAGGGCAGCATCATGACGACCAAAGCCTTTCTCCTCGTTCTGCCGCTCGCCCTCGGCCTGCCGGGCTGCACGGTCGGTCCCGATTATCGCCCTCCGGCTGCATCCGCGGGCGAGACCTGGATCGCACCGGTCAGCACCGCTGAAGTCGATGCCGCCTGGTGGACCAGGTTCGGGGATCCCCTGCTCACCGAACTGGTGGCGTCGGCCATCACCGGCAACAAGGATCTGGAGGAAGCCACGGCGCGGCTGCGCGAGGCCCGCGCCAATCGCGACGCTGTCCTGGGCGGGCGGGCTCCGCAGATAGCAGCCTCGGCCGCCGCGACACGCAACCGGCTGAGCGAGAACGGCCTGCTTCCCGTCGGCCGCGTGCCCGGCCTGGGTCCGGATGTCGATATCTACGATGCCGGATTCGATGCGTCCTGGGAGATCGATCTCTGGGGACACATGAGGCGAGCGACCGAGGGCGCGCAAGCCCGCGCGCAGTCGGCGGAAGAAGCGCGCCGCGCGGTCGTCATCCAGGTCATTGCCGAGGTCGTGCGCACCTATATCGACCTGCGCGCGGCGCAAAACCTGCGGGCGAACGCCATCGCCGATACGAATGCCCAGCAGGAGATCGCTCGCGTCGTCGCCGACCGCCTGCGCGTTGGACTGGCGTCCCGTCTCGACCTCGTGCGTGCGCAGGCGCAGGCTCGTACAACCGCTGCGACGATTCCCGGATATGAGGGCGATGCGGCGGCTGCGGCATTTCGCCTGGCGCTACTGCTCGGCAAACGCCCGGAAGAGCTCTACGATCGGCTTCGGCAACCGGGTTCGCTGCCTCAGGCCAATTTCGAGGTCAGCGCGGGTCTTCGCTCGGACCTGCTGCGCCGGCGCCCCGACATTCGCCAGGCCGAACGCGATCTTGCCGCATCGACCGCCGATATCGGCGTCGCCACGGCCGAGCTGTTCCCGCGCATCTCCCTGCTCGGCGGTATCGGCTTGCAGGCACGTGAACCGGGCGACCTGTTCTCGACAGGTAGCCTGCGTTTCCAGTTCGGGCCGGCGCTGCGCTGGCCGATCTTCTCTGGCGGGCGCATACGAGCCCAGATCCGGGCGGCAGACGCCCGATCCGATGCGGCCATGGCCCGTTACGAACGCGCGGTTCTGGGCGCACTTTCCGATAGCGAGACGGCGATCAACAGATACGCCTCCGCCGGCCGCACGAGGGCAGAGCGCGAAGGAGCGCGGGCGACGGCGGACGAAGCAGTAAGCTTGGCGACGCGAAAGTACCGGGCGGGCGAGGACGACTTGACCGCGCTGCTGCAGGCGCAGATATCGTTCAGCGCCGCCGATCGCCTGAACATTCAGGCTGTTGTTGCGGAATTACAGCAGGTGACGACGCTCTACAAGGCATTGGGCGGCGGCTGGGAAACTCTCGAAGGGTCCAGCCCCAACTGAGCACGAGTGTCTTCGACATTAGCGGCCATGATTTCCATCGGCAGCAATAAGGGTGCATTAATATGAACGAATGCCCGCTTTCGGAAATTCACTTTCCGGCAGGGAAGGACCGCTATGTTGGCGGTTCCGGCCTTTGTAGCGTCAATCACGTCCCGAAAGCGCTCAAGATTGCTTCCGCATTTTCGGCCGCAAAGGCACCGTTCCGACCCCGACGAAGCGTGTCGACGTTAACCGGAATTCACTGGGAACAGCCGATCGCGCGCAAGTGGATCAGCTGAGATTGTGCTGGAAGCAACTTTGACGAGTTGGTAGAATGGGCGAATGCCCGTCACCACGGTTGCCATGCTCACCGCAGGCGGCCTCGCGCCATGCCTTGCCTCCGCTGTCGGCGGCTTGGTCGAGCGGTACACAGAGGTCGCACCGGACGTGCGGATCATCGCTTACCGCAATGGGTATGCCGGCCTGCTCACCGGCGATTCCGTAGAAGTGACCGACGAGGTACGGGCGACCGCCGGACGGCTGCACGCATTTGGGGGCAGCCCGATCGGCAACAGCCGGGTCAAGCTCACCAATATCGATGACTGCGTCAAGCGAGGTCTCGTTCAGCCTGGGCAGGATCCCCTGCGCGTGGCTGCCGAGCAGCTAAGCCGCGACGGTGTAGACGTCCTGCACACGATCGGCGGCGACGCCGATCTCGCGGCGTACCTGCGCAGCAACGGCTACCAGCTCACGGTGGTCGGGCTGCCCAAGACCATCGACAACGACATTGTGCCGATCCGGCAGTCGCTCGGCGCGTGGACCGCCGCCGAGCAAGGCGCCCTGTACGCCCGTAACGTTATCGCCGAGCACTCATCGAACCCGCGAATGCTCGTCGTCCACGAAGTGATGGGCCGCAACTGTGGGTGGCTCGCTGCGGCCACCGCGCTTGCGCACCACAAGTGGGTCCAGGGCGCCCAGTTCGCAGAGTGGCTGGAGAACTCGGCCGCCCGCTGGGACGTCCACGCCGTCTTCGTGCCGGAGCGGCCGATCGACATCGTCGAGGAGGCGAAGCGGCTACGGCCGATCATGGATGAGCAGGATGGCGTAAACCTCTTCATCTCGGAAGGCGCAGGCGTTCGTGAGATCGTCGCCGCGATGGAGGAAGCGGGCGAGGACGTGCCGCGCGACCCGTTCGGCCATGTCCATCTCGACAAGATCAACCCGGGCCAGTGGTTTGCCAAGCAGTTCGCCGCGAAGCTCGGCGCCGACAAGGTGCTGGTTCAGAAGAGCGGCTACTTCTCGCGCTCCGCCGCGGCGAACGGCGCCGACCTCGCACTGATCCGGGACTGCACGACATACGCGGTGGACGCGGCGCTACGGGGTGAGTCCGGGGTGGTGGGCCACGACGAGGAGCGGGGTGGCGAGTTTCGGGCGATCGAGTTCGAGCGGATCGCGGGCGGGAAGGCGTTCGACGTGTCGGTGCCATGGTTCACCGACCTGCTGCGCGACCTAGGCCAGGCCTGGCCAGAGGCAGTTCGCGCCCTACTCCTGGTGTCCGCTTGACCCGACGAGATTGAAGTTCCGCGCCGTCGGGGCGCCGTCTGGAAGTGGTCATTTCTTCTAATCTGAATAAACGGCAGCTTTCCGAAATCGGCAAACGCCCCTCGAACGTCAGAAATGTCTTCGTTTGCAGTCGCTTGGGGCCCGGAAAGCGGCGTGGTTCAAGTCAGGTGTCGGGCAATTTATAATCCCGATATTGCTCCCGCAGCGCTGTCTTGAGCAATTTGCCCGTGCCCGTATGTGGAAGCGTATCAACGAACAGGATGGCATCGGGCAACCACCATTTGGCAACCTTGGTGCTCAGATAGGTGCGGACTTCCTCCTCGTCGACTTCGGAACCGACCTTACGAACCACAAGCAGCAACGGCCGCTCGTCCCATTTGGGATGTGACACCCCGATCGCCGCAGCCTCGGCAACACCCGCGCAGCCGATCGCGGCATTCTCGAGATCGACCGAGCTGATCCACTCGCCGCCCGACTTGATCACATCCTTGGCGCGGTCGGTGAGCTGGAGCATTCCGTCAGGGTGCAGAACGGCGACATCTCCCGTATCGAACCAGCCGTCCGGATCGGTGCAGACGCCCTTCTCGTCTTGGAAGTAGCGATCGACCGTCCAGGGTCCGCGCACCTGGAGCCGGCCTGAAGCCCTGCCGTCGCGCGGCAACTCCCGTCCTCCCTCGTCCACCACCCGAAGCTCGACGCCGAAGGGTGTGCGACCCTGCTTGGTGACGAAATCCAGCCGTGCCTCGCGGTCGCGCTCGTCCCAATCCGCCGGCAGCGCGCAGACCGTGCCGATCGGCGAGAGCTCGGTCATGCCCCAGAGATGGGCGAACTGGATGTTCCGGTCGAGATATTCAGCGATCATCGCGCGCGGCGCGGCCGATCCGCCACAGGAAATCATCGCGAGCTTGCCGAAATCCCCGCCTTCGCGTTCGATATGTTGGAGCATCGCAAGCCAGATAGTCGGCACCGCGCAACTATGGGTGACAGCCTCCTCTATCATCAGCCGATGGAGGACGGACGGATCATTGACCATCGACAGGACAAGCTTGGCGCCAACCGAAGCGGCCGCGAAGGGAAGGCCCCAGGCGTTGGCGTGAAACATCGGCGTGATCGGAAAAGTCACCGTGCGCGCCGAGAAGTTGAAGACATCAGGCTGAACCTGTCCCATCATATGGAGCAGGGTCGAGCGGTGCTCGTAGAGTACGCCCTTCGGATTGCCCGTCGTCCCACTCGTGTAACAAAGCATCGCGGGCGCGCGCTCGTCACCTTCAACCCAGCGATAATCGCCATCCTCGGCCACGAGCAGCGCATTGAACGCATCGTCGAGCGGAATATAATGCTCAATGCTCGCAAGCCGAGGCTTCAGCCGCTCGACCAGCGGCGCGAAGGCCGGGTCATAGAGCAGGACACGATCCTCGGCATGGTTGGCGATATAGGCGAGCTGATCGTCGAACAGGCGCGGGTTGATCGTGTGCAACACGCCGCCCATCCCGATCGTCCCGAACCAGGCGATCAGATGGCGTAGATGGTTGGTCGCGAGCGTCGCCACGCGATCACCGGGCCGGATACCCAGCCGCTCCAGTGCCTGGGCAAAGCGCCTCGCATCCGCCACCGCCTCGGCCCAGTTGCTCCGCCATGTGCCGCCGTCAGCCTGATAGCTGACGATCTCGCGCGTGCCATGTTCGCGCGCCACATGATCGAACAGCCGGCCGAGCCTTAGCGGCCAGTCCTGCATTGCTCCGAACATCCCCGGTCCTCTCCTTTTTCGGCGGGAGTGTAGCGCCATTTTGGTCCCACGGCATCTGCCGCGAGTGAAACGTCCTGATGGAGCGGATGAGGTCATACAACCGTCAGCTAACTCTGGACGCTCCCCGAGATTGCACCTGAACGGACGACGGCTTTCAAGAACCGCTACTCGGGGCCGTAATGGCGCACTTGTTGGCGGCAGGCGTCTGTGCGCAACTGGCTCCTGGGAATGACCACTAACCGGCATCCCAGGCTGAAACCCGCCTGATCGGAACCGCCAACTTTCCAGCCATCGGGCCTCTTTGCCATGGGAAGGTTTCGGAGGCATCCGCGTGCGCCAACATTTCAACCGATGCCTTCCGGTGCCCCCGTCGATGGCGCAGAAGTCGCATTCCTGTGGTATGGTCTACAAAGCGATGCACTTCTGGATGGAGGCAATTATGCGCATGTACCTTCAAGTTCAAATGGACGTCGAGGCGGCCAACAGCGCGATCAAGGGCGGCAGCATGGCAGAAATCATCCGGGGTTTCACCGATGCGGTCAAACCGGAGGGAATCTGGTTCACTGCGTTAAACGGCAAGCGGACAATGGTCGCGATTTTTGACCTGGCGTCCCCTGCCGACATTCCGGCGTTGGCCGAGCCCTTCTTCATGGGGCTGAACGCTTCTTTTGAAATGTCTCCCGCCATGAACCTGGACGATCTCCAGAAAGCGCTCTCCCGGCTCTGATGGGCAAAGCCGGCGCAGAGCCGGGCGACTTGATCGTTGCCGCTACAGTTGCTGGCGTAGAGACTGGCCCAGGAATGCGGAGGATGTGCCCGGCGCACGGGTGCGCATCGTGGCAATGAGGTGGACAATCAATACGGCGGCTTCTCCCCAACGTTGCCGCCGTTCCCAGCACCGTAGGCCGCCATCAATCCCGGTCATTCGGGTCCACCTGCTGCGCACGTGAACGAACAGCCGGTTCCGACGAGCGGATTCTGGGCCACGAAGGTCGGCAATGTCGGTGGCAGCGGTCATCACCGCGTACCGCCGCGAGTGTCTAGATTCTCAGTTCGTTCCCCAGAACCCGACTGTCGCAAATGTCCCCATGCCAACCGCCTACGCCGGGACTACCGAAGCGATTTCATCTTTGCGGCAACGGATCAATTTGGGCCTATTTAGCCCGTTTTGCACCAGTGACATCATCTGAATGTGGGAAAATGATGGGCAGCAAAAATTTGGAATGCCCTATGCCCCGAAAGCCGCTGCCTGACCAAATCGATCGTTTGATTACCGTGAGCGATTTCGCAGAGATTGCACGCCTTTCACGCCGCCAGATCGACCGCCTGCGTACGCGCCGTCTAGGAAATTTCCCCCGAGAATATGAATTGGGCACCGGGAGCAGCAAACACCGCCGCTGCCCCCGGTTCCGACTTTCAGAGGTGCAAGCCTGGCTCGACAGCCGGGCCCTGTGGTGATCGCGCTGCACCTGAAACGGCATCGCCCCCTTCCAGTTGCTCATGCACGCCAGCCCGGCGCGCTATCGCCAACACCTCATTTTCCCAGCGCGCGAACCACCGACGCTTCTCCTCTTCAAGATCATAGCGGTCATAGGTCCGCTCCAGCCCCGTCTTCAGATGATTGAGCATCGCCTCGGCGGTTTCGAAATCAATGTTGAGGCGCTTCGTATTGGATCGCGCCGTCCGACGAAAATCATGGGGCGTAAACCGCTCGATCGGTCGTCCGGCCAATTTCGCCATCCGGGCGACGACACGATCCCTCGCCTCATACCAACCCTGCGTCCGCGGCCCTTCCACCTTTTCCGCCGGAAAAAGCCATTCCGAATTGGAACGGAACAGACGAAGGCCCCACGGGCCCAGTGCGATCCGATGCGCCTGTCCATTCTTGGAACGCTCCGCCGGAATCGTCCAGACACCATCCTGAAGCTCAGCAGTTTTTGCAAAGACGACCTCGGAGAAGCGCGCCGCCGTCAATAACCAGAGGAGCATACCACGACGGAAATCCCGCCGTTCCTCGGCAAGCGCTCGAAGAAACCATGACAGTTCATCCAGGCTGAGCTTCCGCGCCCGTGGCGTTTCGGGGAAGCGCAGATCGCCCAAGCGGCGGGCCGGATCGACCTCCAGCCCGACCTCTTTTCCCCGCAGGGACGCTGCCCAGCCGAAGAACACCTTCAATTCCGCAGCGAGCCGGTTGGCGCGAACCTTTGCCGTCTTTCCCTTCTTTTCCACCAGCGCAATGAGGTCGTCCTCGGTGATGTCATAGATGATCTTTTTACCCAGCTCGGGTTCAACATCGCGGCTGAATATGGCGATCTTGTCCGATATCGTCCGCGGTTTGTTCTTGCGCTTGGACCGGGAGGCCCGCCCTTCCCGAACCGCATTCATATATAAGACATGCGCCCTGTTCACCGTCATGGTGTCGCGGCGCTCCTGCTCCTGCCAGATATCCCGGGGATCGGTACCGGCATCGATCATGGCGTTCAATTCGTTCGCCCACTCCCGCGCAGAAGGGAGGCTGAAAGCCGGATAGGTGCCAAGCGTTCGTCGCAGGAACCCCCGCTTGCCCGGAACCCAGCGCATATATTTCCAGACCTTCTTGCCGCGCGAGAGCATCTGGATTGCCAGCCCGGGGGTGAGCGGATCATTCAGGGAACCCTTCGCCATTCCGTCGATGAGCGAAGGGGTAAGCGTGATGGTGCGATTCATAGTCCGACATCCTGGTCGGCCCCTATCCAGATAAAATCGCGATAAAAATCGCGATAAAAGAGGGGTCAAATCCGGGCCAAATGAGGCCAACCGGGTCCAACTCTCTGTCGTCGCGAATTTTCGATAAGTCACTGAATACAGGCCGAAACTAGAGGATTCGGCTGGCTGGGGCGGCAGGATTCGAACCTGCGCATGGCGGTACCAAAAACCGCTGCCTTACCGCTTGGCTACGCCCCAGCATCGGGCCGGACATCGCCGGCGCGGACCGCCATATAACGTGTGCCGCACGAAAGGAAAGCCTAGTCATTATTTTCCCGAGACGCCAATATGCACCCCGCCCATCCCTTCAGCCTGGAATTGCCCGGCATGTCCGTTCAAAGTTCTCCACCGACCACCTCCCCCTCTCAAATCGCGCCGGCTTCTCCGCTGTTTCTGCGGGAAGATGAGATTCGCCGGGGCATAGAAATGCTCTATTTCGGTTATTCCGCCCTGACCCGGTCGATCGATGAGGGGCTGGCCGCGCAGGGGCTGGGCCGCGCCCATCATCGGGCACTCTATTTCATTTCGCGCCAGCCTGACCTGACGGTCAAGGAACTGTTGCGCCTGCTGGCGATCACCAAGCAATCGCTGGGGCGGGTGCTCAACGATCTTATTGAACAGGGCCATATCGAAACCCGTCAGGGCGCCAGCGACCGGCGGCAGAAATTGCTGCGGCTGAGCCCGGCCGGGATCGCGCTGGAGGCTGAACTGTTCCGCGCCCTGCGGGAAAAAATGGCCGCCGCTTATGCCCAGGCGGGGCAAGGGTCCGTCACAGGATTCTGGCGGGTGCTGGAAGGCCTGATCCCCGATCAGGACCGGTCGATGGTGTTCGGTCTGCGCGGCCGCTGAGATATCGTCAGGCAACCTTATCGCCGCAGCGGCGCTTATTAGGCCATCATTGATGGCAATAAGGGTGCACCATGCGCAACTCATTTCTGGCCGCCATGTCGATGCTGATCGTCCTGACCGCTTCGGCCTGTTCACAAAAGGCCGCCGACAATCTGGAAAATGCCGGATCGGCCATCGGCAACGACCTGAGCAACACGGTCGACCAGGCGGGCGACAGGATCGACGAGGGGCTCGACAAGGCAGGCAATGCGATAGACGAAAGCTCTGACCGGATGGGCGCGGCGATTGACAACGCCTCCCGCGATGCCGAACGGGAGGCGCGTGACGCCAGGCAGGACGTCGGCACGGCCATGGAACGCGCGGGCAACGACATCAGCAAGGACTGAATGCCGTTCCCGACCTTGCACGGCGTGGGCGCTTGACGTGAACGGTCATCGACAGCACCAACGACGGCATGCATCGTGCCGCCTCTGAAACGCCCTTCCCGCCCCGGCTGATGATCGGCCGCCCCGAGCTGGCGCTGATGGCCATCACGCTGCTCTGGGGCGGGACCTTCCTGATCGTCCATCAGGCGATGCGCCACAGCGGGCCGCTATTCTTTGTCGGACTGCGCTTCGGCACCGCCGCGCTGATGGCGCTTCCGCTCGCAATGCCCGTCCTGCGCGACGTCACCCGGCGCGAGTGGCTGGCGGGCACGACGATCGGACTTGGCATTTTTGCCGGTTATTCCTTGCAGACATGGGGATTGCAAAGCATCCCCAGCAGCACTTCTGCTTTCATCACCGCGGCCTATGTGCCGCTGGTTCCCATTCTGCAATGGATCATCCTGCGCAGACGGCCCCGGCTGGCAAGCTGGGTGGGCGTAGTGCTAGCGTTCATCGGACTGCTGCTGATCGCCGCGCCGAAGGACGGGCTGTCGCTGGGCCGGGGCGAGGCGTTGACGCTGATCAGCACGCTCGCCATCGCGCTGGAGATCATCTTCATCAGCCTGTGGGCCGGCCGCGTCAACGTGGCGCGGGTAACGTTCATCCAGCTGGCGGTGACATCCATCCTCGCCTTTGCCTGCATGATCCCGGCGGGCGAAGCGATTCCGCCCTTTTCCTGGACGGTGATGCTGTCCGCCTGCGGCCTGGGATTGATGACGGCCTTGATCCAGTTCGTGATGAACTGGGCGCAGCAGAGCGTGTCCGCGACCCGCGCGACGCTGATTTACGCGGGCGAACCCGTCTGGGCGGGCCTTATCGGCTGGATCGCGGGCGACCGCCTGCCGGCGACCGCCCTGCTGGGCGGCGCGCTGGTGGTCGCAGCCGTGATCGCCAGCGAGGTCCGGTTCGAGAGGAACCGCGCGCCCTGATCACCGCCGGAATACCGGCGGACGCTTTTCGAAAAAGGCGGCAAAGGCCTCCTGCGCCTCGGCGGATTGCAAGGCTTCCCGGAACAGCCGCGCTTCCTCTTCGATTCTCTGCATCAACGCGGCCGGATCGCCCTTCATCAACCGGCGCGTCGCGGCGAGCGCTTGCGGCGGCCTGGTCATCAACAGGGCCGCCTTTTGGCGGGCGTGGTCCAATAGGGCAGCGGCCGGGACGATTGCGGTGACAAGGCCCGCGCGATCCGCCGTGTCCGCATCCATCGGCTCGCCCAGCAGCAGCATCGATGCCGCCTTGGCATGCCCCAGAGTAGCAGGCGCAAGTAGGCTCGATCCCGCTTCCGGCACGATTCCCAGATTGACGAAAGGCATGATGAAACGCGCGTCGGGCGTCGCATAGACCAGATCGCAATGGAACAACATGGTCGTGCCGACCCCCACGGCCAGCCCCTGGACAGCCGCGACGATCGGCTTGTCGAAGGCGGCGATGGCGCGGATGAAGGCGAAGGCCGCCTCCCCGCCCTGCGGCCCCGCCATGAAATCCTTAAGGTCGTTGCCCGCGCAAAAGGCGTCGCCTTTCCCGGCAAAGAGCACCACGCCGATCTCTGCCCGCGCCGACGCATCGGCCAGCGCGGCCGTCATGGCACGGTACATCGCGGCAGTCAGCGCGTTCTTCTTGTCCGGCCGGTCGATATGGATTTCGATGACGCCCTGATGTTCGACGATGGCAATCCCTTCGCTCACGACCGGATTCTCCCTTATGCTGATTGCCCCCTGTGATTGCCGATAGAGGGGTGCGCGTCTATCCTTTTCGACCCGTCCCGCCTAAAGGCGAGCCATGCAACGCCTTCGCGACATTTTCGACCCGTTCCTGCTGTTGCTCATCTGCACGGTGGCGCTCGCGTCCTTCCTGCCTGCCCATGGCCAGGGCGCCAGGATAGCCGGGGCGGCAGCCGATGCGGGTATCGTGTTGCTCTTCTTCCTGCACGGCGCGAAGCTGTCGCGCGATGCGATCTGGAGCGGGACGAAGGCCTGGAAACTGCATCTCGCGACATTGGGAACGACCTTTGTGCTATTCCCGCTGATCGGCCTGCTGACGCAGCAGGTCACGGCGATTCCACTATCGATGCGCGCGGGACTGCTGTTTCTGACGTTGCTGCCATCGACCGTGCAATCCTCCATCGCCTTTACCGCGATCGCGCGGGGCAATGTCGCCGCCGCGGTGGTCAGCGCATCCTTTTCCAACTTGCTGGGCATCGCGCTGACCCCCCTGCTGGTCGCGCTGATGATGGACAGAAGCGGGACGGGACATCTGATTTCGCTCTCATCCATAGAGGATATATTGCTGCAATTGCTGCTGCCCTTTGCCCTGGGGCATCTGGCGCGGCCATGGATCGGCAGCTTTGCAAGCCGGCACAAAGCGATGCTGGGCAGGGTGGATCGCGGATCGATCCTGCTGGTCGTCTATTCCGCCTTCAGCGCCGCAGTAGTCGAAGGGCTATGGCACAAGGTGTCGCGGGGCGAATTGCTGCTGCTGGCTGCGATCTGCAGCGCGCTGTTGATCTTCGTGCTGCTCTTCACCCTGGGCCTGGGACGGTTGCTTGGCTTTGCGCGGGAGGATGCCATCGTGCTGCAATTCTGCGGGTCGAAGAAAAGCCTGGCATCGGGCGTGCCGATCGCGGGCGTGCTGTTCCCGGCCAGCGCTGTCGGTCCCATGCTGTTGCCGCTCATGCTGTTCCACCAGATCCAGTTGATGGCTTGCGCAGTGCTGGCCCGGCGGTACGGAGCAGCAGCGGACGAGTCCAGGCTGGCCACGGCAGGCTGAATCACCACGCGTGCCAGGCCATAGTGCCCGAACGAACACAGTCGCGCTGCAAAAACCTGCGCGAAGGTCCCCCGCCTTGCCGAGACAGAGGCTTTGTTATACGGACGTATAACTTTAGCATTGGGGTGGATGCGCGGCAGTGGACGGCAGTGGGCAAGAGGATGATCCGGACGCGGGGTGGAGCCTGCCGGCCTGGACTTATCGCGATCCCGAATTCTTCGATGCCGAACTGCGGCGGATATTCCGGCCGTCCTGGCAGATTTTATGCCATGAAAGCGACTTGCCCTCCCCCGGCGATTTCCATCGGCTGGACTATATCGGCGAGAGCGTGATCGGCATGCGGGGCGAGGATATGGTCGTGCGCGCCTTCGTCAATGCCTGCCGCCATCGCGGGGCGCGGATCGTCGACGCCGTATCTGGTTGCGCGCGGAAGCTTAGTTGCCCCTATCATGGCTGGACCTATGACAGCGCGGGACGGCTGACCGGAGTGCCGATGAAGGCCAGCTATGCCTTCGACATGGCCGACCATGGGCTGGCGGCCGTGGAGGTGGAGAATTTCCATGGCTTCCTCTTCGTCCGGCTGGAGGATGATGGCGGGCCGTCGGTGGCGGAGATGCTCGCGCCCTATCTCAGCGAGATCGCGGCCTATCGTTTCGAGGAATTGCGGGCGCTGGGGCGGGTGACGCTGCGGCCGCGGGCGGTGAACTGGAAGATCATCGGCGACAATTATTCCGACGGGCTGCATATCGCGGTGGCGCATCCGGGACTGAAGCGGTTGATGGGCGATGGCTATGGCGTGGAAGCCAGCGCGCATGTAGACAGGATGCAGGCCCCGATCCTCGACCGGCCTTCCGCTTGTCTCTCCGAGCGGGCCTATCAGCATTTCCTGCCGCATGTACCGCATCTGGGGGATGAACGGCAGCGGTTGTGGACCTATTTCAAGCTGTGGCCCAATATGGCATTCGACATCTATCCCGATCAGATCGACTTCATGCAATGGCTGCCGGTGTCGTCCACCCAGACGCTGATCCGCGAGATTCCCTATGCAATGCCTGACGAGCGGCGCGAAATGAGAGCGGCGCGCTATCTGAACTGGCGCATCAACCGGCAGGTCAATGCCGAGGACGCCGCGCTGATCGAGCGGGTGCAGGCGGGCATGGCTTCGGAAAGCTTCACCGTGGGGCCGCTGTCGGAGCAGGAGGTGGCGCTGCGGCATTTTTGCGGGCGGATGCGACGGATCATCCCGCAGGCGCGGCTGCACCGGGCACCGGCAGCGGGCTGGAGTAGGGAAGCATGACGCAACGCTATGACGCCGTCATCATCGGGGGCGGGCATAATGGGCTGGTCTGCGCCTTCTACCTTGCGCGGGCGGGGTACAAGGTGCGCATCCTGGAACGGCGCGCGATCGTCGGCGGCGCGGCCGTCACCGAGGAATTCCATCCCGGTTTCCGCAATTCGGTGGCGAGCTATACCGTCAGCCTGCTCCATCCCAGGGTGATCCGCGACATGAAGCTCATAGAGCATGGCTATCGCGTGATCGAGCGGCCGATCAGCAATTTCCTGCCCCAGCCCGACGGACGTTATCTGAAGCTGGGCGGCGGGGTCGAACGGACCCAGGCCCAGTTCGCCAAATTCAGCGCGAAGGATGCCGCCACCCTCCCCGCTTATTATGATGCGCTGGAAGTGGTTGCAGACCTGCTGCGCGACATGACGCTGAAGGCGCCGCCCAATGCCGGGGACGGGCTGGCGATGATCGTGGCCGCGCTCCGGCAGGGGCGAAGGCTCGGCGGGCTGACGCTGGAGCAGCAGCGCGACGTGCTGGAGCTGTTCACCAGATCGGCGCGCGGCTTTCTGGACGGCTGGTTCGAAAGCGATGCGGTGAAGGCGGCCTTCGGCTTCGACGCGGTGGTGGGCAATTATGCCTCGCCCGATGCGCCGGGGAGTGCCTATGTGCTGTTGCACCATGTCTTTGGCGAAGTGAACGGGAAGAAGGGTGTCTGGGGTCACAGCGTCGGCGGCATGGGCGCGATCACCCGGATCATGGCGCAGGTGGTGCGCGCCATGGGCGTGGAGATCAGCCTGGAGGCGCCGGTCGCATCCGTGCTGGTGGATGGCCCGCGCGCCGTCGGGGTGAGGATGGAGAGTGGGGAAGAGGTGATGGGAAAAGCCATCATCGCCAATGTCGGGCCAAAGCTGCTCTATGAACGGTTGATGGAGCCGGGCGATCTGCCGGCGGATTTCCTGAAGCGCATCCGGGGGTTCAGGACTGCATCAGGCACCTTCCGAATGAATGTGGCGCTATCGGCGCTGCCGGAATTTTCCTGCCTGCCGGGCGTGGGCGAGCATCACCAGTCGGGAATCGTCATCGCGCCGACGCTGGACTATATGGACCGCGCCTTCATGGACGCGAAGCGCGAGGGCTGGTCAAGGGAGCCGATCGTCGAAATGCTGATCCCTTCGACGGTGGATGAGAGCCTGGCGCCGGCGGGCAGCCATGTGGCGAGCCTTTTCTGCCAGCAATTCGCGCCCGAACTCCCTGATGGGCGGAACTGGGATGACGAGCGCGAGGCGGCGGCGGATCATATCATCGCGACGGTCGATGCCTATGCGCCCGGCTTCGCGCAGTCGGTGATCGCGCGGGACATCCTCTCGCCGCTCGATCTGGAACGGAAATTCGGGCTGGTCGGCGGCGACATCATGCATGGCAATATGACGCTGGACCAGCTCTGGGCGGCGCGGCCGGTGCTGGGGCATGGCGCCTATCGCGGGCCTTTGAAGGGGCTCTACATGTGTGGCGCTGGCACGCATCCGGGCGGCGGCGTGACCGGCGCGCCGGGGCATAATGCGGCGCGCGCGGTGATGAAGGACGGCGCGTCGCTGGGGCGTTGGTTTGGACGGGGTTAAGCTTGCCCTTCCCCCTGCCCTCGCCTAAAGGGTCAGCTCATGCCCGACATCACCGTTCCATCCGCCCAGCCTGACCTTAACGGGGGCGACCTGACCGGCCGGGCGTTGTTTCCGCATCGGCATCTGCTGTCCATCGCGGATCTCAAGCCCTGGGAAATCCGCTTCCTCCTCGATGAGGCGGAGCATTGGGCGAAGAGCAACCGGGGCGGCGCGCGCAAACATGACGATCGGCTTGCGGGCATGACCCAGATCAACGCCTTTTTCGAGAACAGCACGCGCACGCTGCTCTCCTTCGAGATCGCCGGCAAGCGGCTGGGCGCGGACGTGGTCAACATGGCAGCGGCCACGTCCAGCGTGAAGAAGGGCGAGACGCTGATCGACACCGCCATGACGCTCAATGCCATGGCCGCCGATGTGATCGTCATCCGTCACGCCAGTTCGGGCGCGGTGGCGCTGATCGCGGACAAGGTCGACTGTCCGGTGCTGAATGCAGGCGATGGCTGGCACCAGCATCCGACGCAGGCCTTGCTTGACGCGCTGACGATCCGGCGGCGCAAGGGCGGGTTCGAGGGGCTGATCGTGGCGATCTGCGGCGACGTGCTGCATAGCCGGGTGGCGCGCTCGAACATGCTGTGCCTTGCGGCCCTGGGCGCGCAGGTGCGGGCGGTGGCGCCGCCGACGCTGATGCCTCCCGAGGTCGAGATGCTGGGCGCTACCCCCTATCATCGCATGGATGAGGGGCTGGAGGGCGCCGACGTCGTGATGATGCTGCGGCTCCAGAATGAGCGGATGGACGGGGCCTTCATCCCTTCGGCGCGGGAATATCATATGCTCTACGGCCTGACGCCGGAGCGGCTGGCGCTGGCCAAGCCCGACGCGCTGGTGATGCATCCTGGTCCCATGAACCGGGGCGTCGAGATTTCAAGCGTGGTAGCCGATCATCCGGAGCGCTCCGCGATCACCGAACAGGTGGAAATGGGGGTCGCCATTCGCATGGCCTGTCTGGACGTACTGACGCGCGGCGCGCGGGGCGTGGAGGGGTGGGCATGATCCAATATCCTTCCCTCGTCATTCCCGCGCAAGCGGGAAGCCATCTCCCAACTTTGCGTCTGGGGATGGAGCAGGAGATGGATTCCCGCTTGCGCGGGAATGACGATATTAAGGCCGAGGTGCACGCGGAATGAGCAAACTCGCCATCATCAACGGAAAACTCGCAGACCCGGCAGGCGAGGATGTGGGCAACGGCGTCATCCTGATCGAAGGCGACCGGATCGTCGCGGCGGGCGATGTCGCCGTGCCGGGCGATGCGGAGACGATCGACGCCGCCGGACTGGTGGTCGCGCCCGGCCTGATTGATCTGGGCGTCTTCGCGACGGACAAGCCCGCCTTCCATTTCGGCGGGATCACGCGGGCGGCGCTGATGCCCGACCAGTCCTCCCCCCTCGACGATGCCGGCCTCATCCGGCAGGCGACGCGGGCAGGCAAGCCGGACTTCTGGGTCCACCCCATCGCCGCCGCCACGCGCGGCCTCAAGGGCGCCGAACTGGCCGAGATCGGCATGATGCAGGCGGCCGGAGCCAAGGCGGTCGGCACCGGACGCCAGTGGATCGCGGATTCGGGCGTGATGATGCGCGTGCTGGCCTATGCCTCCGGACTGGGACTGACCGTCATCACCCATGCCGAGGATTCGGGCCTCGCGGGCAAGGCGGTCGCGACCAGCGGCGAAACGGCGACCCGCCTGGGCCTGCCCCACGCCCCCGCCTGCGCCGAGGCGATGGCGATCGCGCGCGACGTCATGCTCGCCCGCGTGACGGGCGCGGCGATCCACTTCCGGCTGGTGACGACCGGGGCGGGCTTCGACCTGATCCGCGCTGCCAAGGCCGAAGGGCTGAAGGTGACATGCGGCATCAGCCCCGCCTATCTCTTCCTCAACGATCAGGCGGTGACGGACTTCCGCACCTTTGCCCGCCTCTCGCCGCCGCTGCGCTCGGAAGAGGACCGGCAGGCCTCCCTCGCGGCCGTCGCGGACGGCACGGTCGACGTCATCACCTCCAGCCATGATCCGCGGGGGCCGGAGGACAAGCGCCTCCCCTTCGCGGACGCCTCGCCGGGCATGGCGGGGGCGGAGACGCTGCTGGCCCTGTCGCTCAATCTGGTGCGGGAGGGGCATGTGACCCTGGGTCGCCTGATGACCCTGCTCAGCGCCAATCCGGCCAAGATTCTCGGCGTCAATGCGGGCAGCTTCGCGGCGGGATCAGCGGCCGACCTCATCTTCATCGATCCCGACACGCCATGGATCGTCGATTCCACGAAAATGGCCGCACAGGCAGGAAACACGCCCTTTAATCGCGTGCCGGTGCAGGGTCGCGCGCGCAAGATCATGAAGGGCGGCGTTTTCCTCTGATTTCCCCCTTGCCCTACCCGGCGGGCCACGTTAAAGCGCCCTCCTTCGCCGGCACAGGAGTGTAGCTCAGCTGGTAGAGCGTCGGTCTCCAAAACCGAATGCCGGGGGTTCGAGTCCCTCCACTCCTGCCAAACATTTTGCCGCGAAACCTTGCAAAACCAAGGGTTCGCGGCTAGATGCGGGTGATCGTGTTTGGAGCGGCATGTGCCGCTCCGGGCGAAGAATGGGTCGCGGAGCGCGGCCGCACCCCCGGACGCCAACATGGGCGGGATCGGGAGGGCGGACTGTTGCTTCGCGCTTTGGTGTTTGTTCGAAGGGTTTGAGACAGGCGATGGCGAAGGTTTCTCCGGGCGAATTCGTCAATCAGGTGAAGACCGAAGCGTCGAAGATCGTGTGGCCCACCAGCCGCGAAACGATCATGACCGGCGTGATGGTGGTCATCATGACATCGCTGCTGGGTCTGTTCTTCTTCGGCATCGACACGTTCTTCGGCCAGGTCGTTCAGTGGCTGCTGCGGCTTGCCGCTGGCCAGGCATGATGGGAGTTTGAGACGGTAACATGGCGCGCTGGTACATCATCCACGCCTATTCGGGCTTCGAGAACAAGGTCAAGGAATCGATCCTGTCCGAAGCCGAGCGCATGGGCCTCTCCCAGCTGGTCGAGCAGGTGGAAGTCCCCACCGAGACGGTGACCGAGGTGAAGCGCGGCAAGAAGGTGCAGGTCGAGCGCAAGTTCATGCCCGGCTATGTCCTTGCCAAGCTGGCCATGAACGACGACATCTACCACCTCGTCAAGAACACGCCGAAGGTGACGGGTTTCCTGGGTTCGTCGGGCAAGCCGCAGGCGATCAGCGAAGCCGATGCCGCCCGCTATTTCGGCGCCCAGAAGGAAGCCGAGGCCGCGCCCAAGCACAAGGTCAATGTCGATTACGAGATCGGCGACAGCGTCAAGGTGCTGGACGGCCCCTTCGCGAGCTTCAACGGCACCGTCGAGGAGCTGGATTTCGAAAAGAACCGCGTCAAGGTGTCCGTGTCGATCTTCGGCCGCGCCACGCCGGTCGAACTGGACTTCGAACAGGTCGAGCTTTCCAAGTAAGGAAGTTTGGCGAAGTAAGAACAACATCCGTCACCCCGGACTTGATCCGGGGTCCCGCTTTCTTCTCAAGGAACGCGGCATGACGGCAGAAGGGATTTCCGGGAAACCGGGAATGATTGCGGGAGGGGGTTCAACCTCCGTCTGACCGCTAAACTTGAACCGGGCGGGTCGCTTGCGATCCTCCCAGCAACAGAGTGAGTGAAAATGGCCAAGAAGATTACGGGCTATATCAAGCTCCAGGTGCCCGCTGGAGCCGCCAACCCCTCGCCGCCGATCGGCCCTGCCCTGGGTCAGCGCGGCGTGAACATCATGGAATTCTGCAAGGCGTTCAACGCCTCGACGGAAAAGATGGAAAAGGGCACCCCGCTGCCGACCATCATCACCGTCTATGCGGACCGTTCCTTCAGCTTCGTCACGAAGCAGCCGCCCGCCACCTATCTGATCAAGAAGGCCGTCAACCTGAAGTCGGGTTCCAAGGAACCGGGCAAGGTCGTCGCCGGCAAGATCACCCGCGCCCAGCTCGCTGAAATCGCCCAGGCCAAGATGGTTGACCTGAACGCGAACGACATCGACGCAGCGACGAAGATCATCGAAGGCTCCGCTCGCGCGATGGGCCTCCAAGTGGTGGAGGGCTAAGACCATGGCAAAGCTGACCAAGAAGGCCAAGGTTCTGGCCGCCGCCGTTGACAAGGAAAAGCTGCACGGCGTTGACGAAGCGCTGGGCCTGATCAAGACCCACGCGACCGCCAAGTTCGACGAAAGCGTCGAAATCGCGATCAACCTGGGCGTCGATCCGCGTCACGCCGACCAGATGGTCCGTGGCGTCGTCACCCTGCCCGCCGGCACCGGCAAGGACGTCCGCGTCGCCGTGTTCGCCCGTGGCGACAAGGCTGAAGCCGCGACCGCCGCTGGCGCCGACATCGTGGGCGCCGAGGATCTGCTGGACAGCATCCAGGCCGGAAACATCGACTTCCAGCGCGTGATCGCGACTCCCGACATGATGGGTCTGGTCGGTCGTCTGGGTAAGGTTCTGGGTCCCAAGGGCCTGATGCCGAACCCGAAGCTGGGCACCGTTACCCCGAACGTCGCTGAAGCGGTCAAGGCTGCCAAGGGCGGTCAGATCGAGTTCCGCGTCGAAAAGGCCGGCATCATCCACGCTGGCCTCGGCAAGGCGAGCTTCTCGGCCGAAGACCTGCGCAAGAATTTCGACGCTTTCGTCGACGCGATCGTCAAGGCGAAGCCGTCGGGTTCGAAGGGCAAGTACGTCCGCAAGATCGCCCTGTCCTCCTCGATGGGTCCGGGCGTGAAGGTCGACGTGGCGGAAGTCGCTTCGGTCTGATCCGACGGATTTAATGCAATAGGGGAGCCTCCTTCCTCCACGCGGGGAAGGAGGCTTTCTTCTTTTTTGGGGAGCCTTGTGATAGGGGGCTTTCCTGTCCGGCCATCAGGTCGGAATATATTGCCTCTTTAACGAGGCAAAGGCACGGGCCATTCCACCCTTCTGCACTTCAAAAGAGCAGGGCTTTCATATGCGAGAGAGGCAAGCGCCTCTTTCCGGCAGCCCCAACGGATGAGAGAGTGGAGCGCACCCCGATCGGAACGTTGAGCCATGACCCAGGGTCCGGCGCGGCATAGAATAAAGACACCGTCGGCAGAGACGGGTCGCACTCCACGGATAATGAAATGAGTTTTGAACATCTCCCTCCCCTCCTCTCCGACGCGCTGACGCGAAAGGGCTATGAGAGCCTGACCCCGGTTCAAACCGAAGTCACCCAGCCAGAAGCCGAAGGCCGCGACCTCATCGTCTCGGCGCAGACCGGGTCGGGCAAGACGGTCGCTTTCGGCCTGACCATGGCAAAGGAATTGCTGGGCGACAGCAGCCGCCTTCCCGCTCCCGGCCTGCCGCTGGCACTCGCCATTGCGCCAACCCGCGAGCTGGCGCTTCAGGTCGCACGCGAGCTGGAATGGCTCTATGGCGAGGCCCGCGCCCGCATTGCGACCTGCGTGGGCGGCATGGACGCCGCCAAGGAACGCCGGGCGCTGAGCCATGGCGCGCATATCGTCGTCGGCACGCCGGGGCGCCTGCGCGACCATCTGGAGCGCGGGGCGCTGGACCTGTCGGGCCTCAAGACCGTGGTGCTGGATGAAGCCGACGAAATGCTCGACATGGGTTTTCGCGAGGATCTGGAGGAGATTCTCGACGGCGCGCCCCAGGAACGGCGCACGTTGCTCTTCTCCGCCACCATGCCCAAGCCGATCGTGGCGCTGGCCAAGCGCTACCAGAAGGACGCGTTGCGCATCTCCACCGTGAGCGACGAGCGTGGCCATGGCGACATCAGCTATCAGGCCGTGACCGTCGCGCCCGCCGATATCGAGAATGCCGTGGTCAACCTGTTGCGCTATCATGAGGCGGAGACGGCGATCCTCTTCTGCGCGACCCGCGACAATGTGCGCCACCTGCATTCCAGCCTGACCGAGCGCGGTTTCGCGGCGGTGGCGCTGTCGGGCGAGCATAGCCAGAATGAGCGCAACCATGCGCTACAAGCCCTTCGTGATCGCCGGGCGCGGGTCTGCGTGGCGACCGACGTGGCGGCGCGCGGCATCGATCTGCCGAATCTCAGCCTCGTCGTCCATGTCGAGATTCCGCGCGACGCCGAGACGATGCAGCACCGTTCCGGCCGCACCGGCCGCGCGGGCAAGAAGGGAACGGCCGTGCTGATCGTCCCCTATCCGCGCCGTCGCCGGGTCGAATCCATGCTGCGTGGCGCGAAGATTCCGGTCGAGTGGGGCACTCCGCCGAGCAAGGAGGCGATCCAGCAGCAGGATAATACGCGCCTGCGCGAGCGGTTGATGGAGCGGCAGGAACTGGACGAGCAGGACTGGGCGCTGGGCGCCGAACTACTGGCCGAAAAGTCTGCCAAGGAAATCGCGGCGATGCTGGTGAAGAGCGCCCGCTCCGCTCTCCCCGCGCCCGAGGAGTTGCTGGACGCCAGCGAAGCGCCGCAACGCCGCGACGGGCCGCGCCCCGGTTTCGAGGACACGGTCTGGTTCCGCATGGACATCGGCCGCCGTCAGAACGCCGATCCGCGCTGGATATTGCCGCTGATCTGCCGCCGCGGCCATGTGTCGCGGCAGGATATCGGCGCGATCCGCATCGCCGCCAATGAGACTTTGTTCGAAATCCCCAGCGCCATCGCGTCGCGCTTCATCGGTTCGGTGAAGCGGACCGGCGAAGCCAGCGACGAGGGCGCAGACATCGCCTTCGAACAGGTCGAGGGCACTCCGCGCGAAGCCGCTCGTGAAAACCGGCGTGAAGGGCCGCGCGGCAAGGGACGGCCCAATGGCGATCGGGGGCCGCGTCCGCCCGCGCACAGCCCGCGCCCGTTCAAGGGTGGCCCCAAGCGGGAAGGACCGCGCAAGCCTCGCTAATCCAGAGCATCGTGCGCAACAGTGGGAACCGGTTTTGCGCCTGAAACGATGCGAAAACAAAAAACTGCAGCGCGCGTCCTGCGTCTGATTTAACGCAGCGCGCGCCAGGAGGGTCGCTCTTCGACAGGGCGGCCCTTTTCACTTCTACCCCGCGCCGCAGAGCAGCAGCATCTTCGCCGCCAGTTCGCGTTCGCCCATGACGACATGGGGCACGCCCAGCCCCTCCAGATGCGCGACCTCAGCGTCCGAATGGGCGCGGGCGATGACCTGGAGATTCGGATTGAGGTGGCGCGCATGTTCGTGGATGGCGCCGCCTTCGAACCCTTCCGGCACGACGATCAGCATGCGACGCGCTTCGCAAATACCCGCGGCAAGCAGGTGGCGGTTCTCGAGGGCACTGCCCCGTACGACCGACAGACCCGCTTCTTCGGCTTCCTCCGCGCGATCAGGGTCTGCTTCCATCACCACGAAATGCACCTTGCGCTCGGCCAGACGATGGCCGATCAGCTTCCCTACCCGGCCATAGCCCACGAGGATGACATGGCCCATGCGCGGCTGTTCGGGCGCCTTTTCCGCTTCCGCATCCTCCTCGGGCTTTTGGCTGCGCACTACGGCTGAAAAGATCAGCGGGTTGAGGAAGATCGACACGATCGCGCCTGCCAGGATCAGGTCGCGCGCTTCGGCGGGCAGGACGCCGAGGCCGGTGCCCAACGTCGCCAGAATGAAGGAAAACTCACCGATCTGGGCAAGGCTGGCCGCAATGGTAAGCGCGGTGTCTCCGGGATGGCCAAAGGCGCGGACGATGGCGAAGGCGGCGATGGACTTGCCGACGATGATGATCGCCACGGTGGCGAGCAGGGGGAGCGGTTGTTCGACCAGCACCGCCGGGTTGAACAGCATGCCGACCGAAACGAAGAAGAGTACCGCGAAGGCATCCCGCAAAGGGAGCGTTTCTTCGGTGGCGCGGCGGCTGAGCGGCGTTTCGCCCAGTATCATGCCGGCGAAGAAGGCGCCCAGTGCAAAGGAAACGTCGAACGCCACGGCCGCGCCAAAGGCCACGCCCAGCGCTATGGCAAGGACGGCGAGCCGGAACAGCTCACGCGAACCGCTATGGACGACCCAGTGCAGCGCCCAGGGTATGACCCTGCGGCCGACGACCAGCATCAGGGCGACGAAGCCCGCGACCTTCAGCAAGGTACTCAGCAGCGGCGCCAGCAACGCTTCTGCCCCGCCGCCCGCATCGACATTGTTCATGACCCCCGCCAGCGCGGGAAGCAGCACCAACGCCAGGACCATCACCAGATCCTCCACGATCAGCCAGCCGACCGCGATCCGTCCCCGGCGGGTTTCGACGAGGTCGGCGCCCTGCAACGCGCGCAGCAGGACGACCGTGCTGGCCACCGAAAGCGCGAGGCCGAAGACCAGCCCACCCATCAGCGGCCAGCCCATGACATGCGCCAGCCCCATGCCCATCAGCGTCGCGACCGCGATCTGGCCGATCGCGCCGGGCACCGCGATATTCCTGACCGACAGCAGATCACGCAGCGAGAAATGCAGGCCAACGCCGAACATCAGCAATATGACGCCGATTTCCGCCAGCTCATTGGCCAAACCCGCATCGGCGACGAACCCCGGCGTAAAGGGACCGACAACGATGCCGGCGAGCAGATAGCCGACCAGCGGCGATAATTTCAGGCGATGGGCGATGGCACCCATGATGAAGGCAACGACAAGACCCGCTACGATCGTTCCGATCAGGGGCGTGTTATGGGGCATGCAATGTCTTTCCCTGGCCGCCGGCGAGGGGACCCCCTCCACCAGCGGCTTGATAGATTATTCAGCGACGGCCAGCATCGCCGCCGATAGCAGCGCGCCGGCAGCGCCCAGTCCCGCCATGACGGCAGGCATGAACCACCAGGGCGGGCGACGTTTGCCGCGTCGCGATCTTTTGAGGGTCATGGATAGGCTCCTTTTTCCTGACGACGAACCCAAGGGTGCGCCTGAGAGCGATGCGTCAGGAAAAGGCAGGCGGCGCGCGGGCGTACTGGCGGGAAAGAATGTGGAAGAAAGCGGGAGAAGGGAAGGAAGGGTAGAATCGGTCGGCAGACATCAGCAACGCGACGCCCGGCAGCAGCACCGCCATGGGCAACAACCAGGTCGCGGCGGGCGCCGACAGTGGGGCCCGCCCGTCGCCATCCGGCTCCGTCACCCGGACGATGATCAGAGGCGCGTGAGCGCGAGCCTTCAGCACGACGCTGGTGGTCGCAGGATTGAAGGCGGAGCCTGTGAATCTGCTGGACGGCGGCCCCAGCGGCGCCAGCGCGCTCAGCAATGCCACGCCAATCGACAGCCACAGCATCAGGATGAAGAACAGGCGCCCCTGCATCGCTTCATTCCTGTATGGCACCGGCATCATGCGTGATAATATCCCTTCGGGGAATGAAGATAGGGACGGACAGGGTCAAAAACCAGCCCCGAAAGGCGGCGATGGCGGTTGACAGAAGCGAGTCATTCCAGTAGCGGGCCACATTCCCGCGCGGGTCCAACAGGGCATTGTCCCTCGACGATCTGCGTAAAGCAGATTTGAACGAGAAGAGAAGAGCCATGTTCGCAATCGTGCGCACGGGCGGCAAGCAGTATCGCGTCGCCGCCGGAGACAAGATCGTCGTTGAGAAGCTGGCCGGTGAGGCTGGTGACAAAGTGACCCTGGATGACGTCCTGTTCGCCGGCGAAGGCAGCGACGTGAAGGACGCAGCCAAGCTGACCGTTGCCGCTGAAATCGTCGCGCAGGCGAAGGGCGAGAAGGTCATCGTTTTCAAGAAGCGCCGTCGGCACAACTACCGTCGCCGCAACGGCCACCGCCAGAATCACACGATCCTGAAGATCGTGTCGATCGCCTGAGCCGCAGCTAAGTTACGAGGAGTTTGAGTCATGGCACATAAGAAAGCTGGCGGTTCGTCGCGTAACGGTCGCGATTCGGAATCGAAGCGCCTTGGCGTGAAGAAGTTCGGCGGTCAGGAAGTGATCGGCGGCAACATCATCATTCGCCAGCGCGGCACGCGCGTCTACCCGGGCCGCAACGTCGGCATGGGCAAGGACCACACGCTGTTCGCGCTGGGTGAAGGCCGCGTGGTATTCCACACCGGCAAGCTCGGCCGCAAATATGTGTCGGTCGACGCCATGGCCGAAGCAGCCGAATAACGGACGATCGATGACGGATCGTCCCTCGCAATCGGGGCGATCCTCCTGGCGGAACGACTTTTAGTCCCGTCAGTGTTCGAGGGAACAAGGGGCGCCCCACCTGGGAGCGCCCTTTTTTCTGTTCGTCGGCGTCTCCCCTCAACTTCCCTCAAGTCTCTGGAACCCCTGGCTTTCCCGATCGTCGGGCGAGCGGGGCCCAGCCAGAGAAGATAGTCGTCAAGCCGTAACTTTTCGCGGCCATTGGCGCGCCGGAGATTAGGAGACTTTCGATGTTCGCCCGTACCCCCCGCCTGTTGCTGCGGCCCGGCTGGATGGAAGATGCGCCCGCCCTTGCCGAAGCCATCGGCGATGCGGCCATATTGCGCAACCTGACCCATGCGCCGGCTGATTATTGCCAGGCCGATGCGGAGGCATTTCTTGCCCAACCGCAGAACCCGCGCCTGCCCCGTCTGCTCGCCTTCACCCGTACCAACGGCGCGCCGCGTCTGGTCGGCGGATGCGGCGTCCATCGGGGCCAGGATGGCGCGGCGGAGCTGGGCTACTGGATCGCCCGCCCCTATTGGGGCCTCGGCTTTGCGACCGAGGCGGCACGGGCGGTCATGAACATGGCGCGCGCGGCGGGCGTCCGTGACGTCCGCGCCGCCCATTTCATGGATAATGGCGCGTCGGGCAACGTCCTGCGCAAGATCGGCTTCCGCTTCACGGGGCGGGTCGAAAAGCGCTTCAGCCTGGGGCGGGATGCCGCGGCCGACTGCCTGATCTTCGAAGAAGGCGAGGCCGCGCGCATGGCCGCTGACTCGGCCGTGGATCTTTACGGGGATGCCTGGCCGGCGCTTGCCGCCTGATCTCCTCGGCGCCGAGGCGTGGCATCCCAGCCGCACCCCGGCGCCGAAAGCCGCCCCGCAGCAGCTGTTTCCGGCCCTGGTTCAGGAAGTGACGGCTTTTACCACGCCTGTGGTTTAATTTCGCCGCATAAACCGCTATGGGCGCGCGATGCATTTTCTCGATCAAGCAAAAATCTACATCAAGTCCGGCTGGGGTGGTCCCGGCGCGGTCAGTTTCCGGCGCGAAAAATATGTCGAATATGGCGGCCCGGATGGCGGCAACGGCGGCAAGGGCGGCGACATCATCTTTGAAGCCGTGGCCGGCCTCAACACCCTGATCGACTTCCGCTACACGCAGCATTTCAAGGCACAACGCGGTCTGCCGGGCGCGGGCAAGAACCGCTATGGCGCGGGCGGCGAGGACCTTGTCGTCAAGGTGCCGGTGGGCACGCAGATCCTGTCCGACCCGCAGCCCATCGAAGGCACGGAGGATGAGGACGGCTATCCCGATTATGAGGATCAGGAGATACTGGCCGATTTCACCCAGGTGGGACAACGCATGGTCTTCCTGCGCGGCGGCGACGGCGGGCGCGGCAATCTGTCCTACAAGACCAGCACCAACCGCGCGCCGCGCCAGCATGGCACCGGCTGGCCGGGGCAGGAAATGTGGGTGTGGCTGCGGCTGAAGCTGCTGGCTGACGTCGGCCTGGTGGGCATGCCCAATGCGGGCAAGTCGACCTTCATCAACCAGGTGACGAACACCAAGGCGAAGGTGGGGGCCTATGCCTTCACCACCACCAAGCCGCAACTGGGCGTGGTGCTGCATCGCGACAGGGAATTCGTGCTGGCGGATATTCCGGGACTGATCGAGGGGGCCGCCGAGGGCGCCGGGATCGGCGACCGCTTCCTGGGACATATCGAGCGGTGCCGGGTGCTGCTGCACCTGATCGATGCGACCGGCGACGATCCTGTCGAGCAGTTCCGCATCGTGCAGGATGAGCTGGCGGCCTATGGCGACGGGCTGGATGAAAAGCCGCAGATCGTGGCGCTCAACAAGGGCGACCTGCTGGGGCAGGAGTTGATGGAAGACATTGCCGAGCAGCTTCGGAATGAGGCTGAGGTGGAGGATGTGTTCATCATCTCCGGCGCGACCGGCGAGGGTGTGCAGGCCCTGCTGGACGCGGTGCTGCCATTGCTGGGCGAGGCAAAGGCAGAGGCTGAGGATGATGGCGAGGAAGGCGAGGAAGGCGAAGCCACATGGTCGCCGCTCTGACTGTCCCTTGGAATAATCGATGACTGCCCCCCTGTCAGGCTTTCCGCCTTCCCGAATCCGCCGTCTGGTCATCAAGATCGGCTCCGCGCTGCTGGTCGATCCGAAGGGGCAGGTGCGCGAGGCCTGGCTGCGCACACTGGTCGCTGACGTCGCCGCGCGCAAGCAGGCCGGGCAGCAGATCATCATCGTGTCCTCCGGCGCTATTGCGCTGGGCGCGCGCCGGCTGAAGCTCCCCAAGGGCGGACGCGGTTCCCTTGAGGACGCGCAGGCGGCGGCGGCAACGGGCCAGATCGCATTGTCGCAATGCTGGGCCAGCCTGCTGCATGAAAATGGCATCGTCGCCGCCCAGATGCTGGTGACGCTGGACGATCTGGAGAACCGGCGGCGCTATCTCAACGCGTCCGCCACGCTGGAGCGGCTGATGGCGCTGGACGTCGTGCCGGTGGTCAATGAGAATGACAGCGTCGCCACGGCGGAGATTCGCTTCGGCGATAATGACCGGTTGGCGGCGCGCATCGGACAGGCGGCACGGGCCGACGCAGTTGTGCTGCTGTCGGACGTCGACGGGCTTTACACCGCCAATCCGCATGTCGATGCGAACGCCATGCTGATAGAGACAATCGAGCGCATCGATGCGCGCATTGCCGGAATGGCGGACAGCGGTTCGGCATCGGGCATGGGATCGGGAGGCATGACCTCCAAGATCGAGGCGGCGCGCATCGCCACCGGCGCGGGCGCGCATCTGGCGATCATCTCCGGCAAGGTGGATTCGCCGCTGTCGCATTGGGCAGGTGGCGGAAAAGGATCAATCTTCCTCGCGGCGCAGGCGAAGGGCGCGCGCAAGGGCTGGCTGGCCGGGCGTCTGACCGTGCGCGGGCGGATCGTCGTCGATGCCGGGGCGGAGGCGGCGCTGGGGCGCGGCAACAGCCTGCTGCCGGCCGGCGTGGCGCGGGTCGAAGGGATTTTCGCGCGGGGCGATGTGGTCGACATACTGACTGAGGACGGACGCGTGATCGCGCGCGGCCTGATCGAATATGACAGCGAGGAAGCGGCGCGGATCGCGGGCAAGCGCAGCGACGATATCGCCGTCTTGCTGGGACACCTGCCCCGATCCGTGCTGGTTCACCGCGATCATATGGCGATGGTCTGAGGGTCATGAGCATGCGTATTGCCATGACGGGCGCGACGGGGTTCGTCGGCGCTGAAACGCTGAATCAGGCTTTGGCGGCGGGACATCATGTCACCGCCATCACCCGCCGCGCGCAACCGCCCCGCGCGCATCTGAAATGGGTGCCGGGGTCGCTGGAGGACCGGGCGGCGCTCAATACGCTGGTGCGCGACGCCGATGTGGTGATCCATATCGCGGGCGTGGTGAATGCGCCGGATCGCGAGGGGTTCGAGATCGGCAATGCGCGCGGCACCATGGCGGTGGTCGACGCCATGCGCCAGCGCGGCGTGCGGCGGCTGATCCATGTGTCGTCGCTGTCCGCGCGGGAACCGGAGCTGTCGGACTATGGCTGGTCGAAGGAACTGGCCGAGCGGCATGTGAAGGCCAGCGGCCTCGACTGGACCATCGTGCGCCCGCCCGCAATCTACGGGCCGGGCGACCGGGAAATGCTGGAACTGTTCCGCATGGCCAGGCGCGGGATCATGCTGATGCCGCCGGGCGGGCGCCTGTCGGTGATCGAGGTGAGCGATCTGGCGCGGCTGTTCCTGACGCTGGGGCAAGAGAAGGACATGAAAAGCCTGACCCATGTCTATGAGGTGGATGACGGCACGCCCGGCGGCTGGGACCATCTGGACTTCGCACAAGCAATCGGGCGCGCCGTCGGGCGGCCAGTGCGGACCTTCGCCACGCCGAGCTGGGCCTTGGGATTGGGCGCGCGGCTGGACCGGATGGTGCGCGGCAGGAATGCCAAGCTGACACTCGATCGGGTGAGCTATTTCTGCCATCCCGACTGGGTGGTGGCAAAGCGCAGGCAGCCGCCGAAAAAGCTGTGGGTGCCGAAGGTCACGACCGAGGATGGGTTGAAGGCGACGGTCGAGGCCTATCGCGCGAAGGGATGGTTATGACCGGCGGCTGTGGGTGGATAGCGGTCGTTCCGATAACGGGAAGGTATAGCGCGATAACGGTCATTTCGCAGCAGCGGGCGCCAACATAATCTTGCGATCCCATTGGAAAAGGCGTCCATCGATCCAGGCCTGAGGATTGAGGTCGAGCAGCCGATATTCGGAATAGGATGTGCCGTCATCAGCCTCGCTGTCGGCCGAGATCAGCAAGCCTTGCCATGGCCCAGCCTCGTTGAGAACGCAGCTATTGGAAAAGAAAAACGCGAAAGAGGTGTCGAAGCAGGTGCGTCGAAAAGGGGTATTCTCCAGCCGGTCGTCTGTCCGCCTGCTGACGGTGTTAGGCCCTTTTCGCAGCAATTGGCGATCTATCGCGACGAAGTGAGCCGGAATCGGATATAGTTCACCCTCAGCAATAGTATCTGTCGAAATCACCGGCTCAGCGCCGTTGTCGATTTTGATGAAGCGCGCCATGCCGTTGAACAGTGACATATGGACGATCTTTGTCTCTACCATTGCCGTAACATCACACCGAGCGGATCGCTCGACCCGCCAAGTGCGGCTTAGATAAAGGCCCTGATCGCCGGACCTATAGAACCAGAACTCGGTGTGTGTCCGCCCCGGAAGATAGTCGGGCAGGTGTCGCGGATCGGGAAGTGTGACAGGCTCACGGCATTCTGCGCTTGTAGGCAGAGACACCCTTGCGTCGCGAACGTTTAGGCTGTCGTCGGCGAAGTAACCATGCACAGCAAGGCCCTTAATCGGGTCGGGGCGCTTGTAATCCGCCTGATAGCTGTAGTCCTCATCACTTTCCATCCGCCAAATTGGCGAGAGCGACAGGGGAGCGGCACTTTTCGCCGACAGGGCGTCATTGGGAAAGGCAAGAAATGCACAAAGTGCGCATGTGAGCTGTTTAATCCAGCTTGGCAGGGCAGACTGAAGGCTCATGTCTTGAAACTATTTCCCCGTCTGATGTGACGCAATCTATCACTGATTGACGGTCACGTGGTTCCGTCAATGTCCACTTATGAGAACAGCCGAAGGCTCTGTAAACGACAAGAAATGGTCGTTTTTTGCCATTCCCCTCCCCGCTTCTTTCTCGCGAACACAAGCAGGCCAGTCCCCTAATCCAGCCTGTCCTGAACTTGCCGAAGGGGCCGGGCAAACCCTCGCAGCGACATCAGACGCTGTTCACCAAACAAATTGCTGTCCTACAAGCCATGCTGGCGACTATGGACGATCCCGCTCTTTGAACCGTGAACCCGCTTGTAGGAAAAAAGCCAGAAAATGGCACTTTTCCATGCCTCTATCGTGTCACCTTTGTCACCCAAAATCCCGTCATGGGGATGGGGCGGGCTAAGGTTATTCAGAAGCCGCAGCTTTATGCGCCCGGCGCTCCGCCACGAACTCGCTGATCGCCTGGCCGCTGGCATTGAGCAGCGGATAGGTTCGCGCGTCGGCAAGCCAGTCCGGGCGGCGGGCACCGCTGCCATAGACGGTGTCGTAGACCATGCTGAAGGCCAGAAACACCAGCGTCGCGCCGATCAGGCCCTTTACCGCGCCGAAGCCGGCGCCCAGCACCCGGTCGACCGGGCCAAGGACGGACTGGCGAGTGCGGCGGCCGATCGCATGAGCGAGCAGCTTGCCCGCGCCGAAGGTGACGCCAAACACCAGCGCCAGGCCAAGGACCGCCGCGCCGCTGGTGCTGCCGACGAACCCTTCGAGCAGATCGGTGGCCGAGCTGTGGAACAGACGAATGGCGAAGATGCCCAGGACCCAGGCGATCAGCGACAGGGTTTCCTGCACGAAACCGCGCAGCAGGCCAAAGACAGCGCAACCGCCGATCAGGAGCAGGACGAGAATATCGATCGCGTTCATTGCGTTGCTGGCTATCCGCGGCCGAGCATCTGGTCAACAAGTTGCGCAAGCGCGCGATAGCCGCTGACCGAAATGCCCTTTACTCCATCAGCGACCGCGGCGGGCACGAAAGCCCGGTTGAAGCCCAGCTTGGCTGCTTCGCGCAAACGCAGCGGACTATGGGCCACCGGGCGGATTTCGCCGGACAGCGCGATCTCCCCAAACAACACGACATCGGCGGGAACCGGCCGTTCGGACAATGCCGACATGAGCGCGGCGGCCACCGCGAGATCGGCGGCCGGGTCCGACAGGCGATAACCGCCCGCTACGTTCAGATAGACTTCGCAGGTCGAGAAGCTGAGTCCGCAGCGCGCCTCCAGCACGGCGAGGATCATGGCGAGCCGCCCGCTGTCCCACCCCACCACGGCGCGGCGAGGGGTCGCCCCGCTGGACAGACGCACGACCAGCGCCTGGATTTCGACCAGCACCGGGCGCGTGCCCTCCAGCGCGGGGAAGACGGTCGCACCCGTCACGCTTTCATCGCGATGCGTCAGGAACAGGGCGGAAGGATTGCTCACCTCCTCCAGCCCCTCCGCGACCATCGCGAAGACACCAATCTCGTCCGTGCCGCCAAAGCGGTTCTTGATGGCGCGCAGGATGCGATATTGATGGCTGCGCTCGCCCTCGAAGCTGAGCACCGTGTCGACCATATGCTCCAGCACGCGCGGCCCGGCGATGCTGCCGTCCTTCGTCACATGACCCACCAGAATGAGCGCGGTGCCGCGTTGCTTGGCGAAGCGGATCAATTCCTGACTGGAGGCCCGCACCTGGCTGACGGTGCCCGGCGCGCCTTCGATCAGATCGCTATGCATGGTCTGGATCGAATCGATGATGAGCAGCGCGGGCGGCTCCCCTTCCCCCAAAGTGGTCAATATGTCACGGACGGACGTGGCGCTGGCGAGTTGCACCGGAGCATTGCCCAACCCCAGGCGCTGGGCGCGCAGGCGAACCTGATCGGATGCCTCCTCCCCGCTGACATAGGCGACGCTGTGGCCCGCCGAAGCGATGCGGGCCGCGGCCTGAAGCAGCAGCGTGGACTTGCCGATACCAGGGTCCCCGCCGATGAGCGTGGCAGAGCCGGAAACGATGCCGCCCCCCAGCGCCCTGTCGAATTCGGCAATCCCCGTGGTGGTGCGCGGCGGCAGCTCAACCTTGTCATCCAGGCCCACCAGCGTCAGCGCGCGCCCTCCGCTATGCAGATCGTGGCGGGCCGAGAAAATTGTTCCGGCAGCTTCCTCGACGATGCTGTTCCATTCGCCGCAATCATCGCATTGCCCCTGCCATCGGCTGGAGAGGGTGCCGCATTGCTGACAGACGAATTTGCGCTTTGCCTTTGCCATGGCCGACGCATATCAGAACATATGCGGAACACAAATCCTCTTTGCATCTTCCCATGGAAACCGCGCGCGGCGTGGCGCATTGTTTCGGTATGAAGACCATTCGCGTCGCCAGCTACAATATACGCAAGGCTATCGGGACCGATCGCCGCAGGGTGCCGGAACGGGTGATCGACGTACTGAACGAACTCGATGCCGATATCATCGCATTGCAGGAAGCGGACCGGCGCTTCGGCGTGCGGACCGCGGCGATCCCGCCCTGGCTGCTGGAAAGCATCAGCCCCTACAGGCCGGTGCCGCTCAACGTGCATGTCGATTCCATGGGTTGGCACGGCAATGCGATATTGGTGCGCAAGGAAGCGGAGATCGGCGCACACGACGTGTTGCACCTGCCCTGCCTGGAACCGCGCGGCGCGACCATGGCGGAGGTGAAGCTGGGCCAGGCTTCGCTGCGAATCTTTGGCATGCATCTCGACCTGTCGGGCCTGTGGCGGCGCAAGCAGGCGGCGGCGGTGATCCATGCGGCGGGCCTGCGCGACAGCATGCCGACCGTGTTGATGGGCGACCTCAATGAATGGAGCGCGGAACGGGGGTGCCTCGCCGATTTCGCGCGACATTACAGCTTCGCGCCGTGCGGGCGGTCCTTTCACGCGCGACGGCCGGTGGCCCGGCTGGACCGGATCATGCATTGCGGGGCATTGAAGCTGGTCGACAGCGGCGTCCATGAAAGCGCGGCGGCGCGGCGGGCATCGGACCATCTACCGATCTGGGCGGAGTTCAAACCGGGGTGAGTTTCGCTCGACAAGTCCTTCGCCCTCTGCGATTTTCAACGCCATGAAAGAGCGGGAACTCAGGCTCGCACTGGTCTGCTATGGCGGGATCAGCCTTGCCGTCTACATGCACGGCATCACCAAGGAAATCTGGAGACTGGCACGGGCGAGCCGCGCTTTTCATGACGGCGCGCCTTCGGGCAACAGCAGCGAGGCGGTTTATCGCCAGTTGCTGGAGGATCTGGAAAAGCAATGCGGCGTCAAATTGCGGGTGATGCCGGACATCATCGCGGGCGCCAGCGCAGGCGGGATAAACGGCATCTTCCTGGCTCAGGCGATCGAGACGGGCCAGTCGCTCGATCCGCTGACCGACATGTGGCTGGACAATGCCGATGTCGAAAAGCTGCTCGATCCCGACGCCCGGCCCGCGCGGCGGATCACCAAATTCTGGGCAACGCCGCTCGTCTGGATGGCGGCGCGGCATCCCGGCGACACGGTCGAGCGAACCGTCGCCCCCGACACGCGGGAGGAGGTGCGGCACAAGCTGTCGCACTTCATCCGTTCCCGCTGGTTCGAGCCGCCCTTTGGCGGGGAAATCTTCACCGCCATGATCCTGGACGCTTTCGATGCCATGGAGGCGACGGGGCGCGGCCCCGCGCTGCTGCCCGCCGGCCATCCGCTGGACCTGTTCGTCACCGTCACCGATTTCGAAGGCCATCCGCAAAGCCTCAACCTCAACAGTCCGCCACAGGTGGTGGAAACGGAACATCGGCTTTCCATCGGTTTTCGCGCCCGTGGTCCCCATGGTCCGGGCAGCGAACGCAGCTTCGCCGACCCGGCCGAGCTGGTCTTCGCGGCGCGCGCCACCGCCAGCTTCCCCGGCGCCTTCCCGCCCTTCACCGTGCGCGAACTGGACCGGGTGCTGAAGCGCCGCCACCGGGCCTGGCCGACGCGCGATGGTTTCCTGGCGCGCGCCTTGCCCCGTCACGCCGCGCAGGGCCGAGCGGAAGACGCCATATTGATCGACGGATCGGTCCTCGCCAACGCGCCCTTCGCGCAGGCGATCGGCGCGCTCAAGAACCGCCCCTCGCGGCGGGAGGTCGACCGGCGCTTCGTCTATATCGACCCCAAGCCCGGCCATCGCTCGATCCAGCTCAATCGCCAGGGCGAAGCCGAAGAGCCGCCCGCGAGCGAGGATGCGCAACTGCCCGGCTTCTTCCGCACCATCTTCGGCGCGCTCAGCGACATTCCGCGCGAACAGCCGATCCGCGACAATCTGGACGCGATCGACCGGCACAGCGCCCGCATCCGGCGCATGGTGCGCATATTGAACGCGCTGCGCCCCGGGATCGAAGCGGAGGTGGAGGGCGCGATCGGCGGCATGCTGTTCCTGGACCGGCCCACCCCTGCCCGGCTTTCGGCCTGGCGCAGCAAAGCGCAGCAGCGGGCAGCCAGTTCCGCGGGGTTCGCCTTCCCGGCCTATGGACATCTCAAACTGTCCGGCATTGTCGAGGATCTCGCCGCCCTGCTGTTTCGGCTCAGCGGCGAGGAAAGCCCCCTGATGCGCGAAAGCTATCGCCAGTCCCTGTGGAGCCATGTGCGGACGATCGGCGCGGACCGGTTGACCGAGGATGTGGGACGGGATTCCGCGCCAGTCGGTTTCTTCCGGCAACATGACCTTGCCTTCCGCATCCGCCGCTTGCGCTTCCTGGCGCGGCGCCTGGCCGAGACGCTGGAGGTGGAGGCAACCGCTGGCGAAGCCGTCATCCAGAAGATGCACGATGCCATCTATGCCGCCATGTCGCATTATACCGAGTGCGAGGGCATCGACTTCTATAATGGCGAGATCCGGACGGCGGCGCGGGAAGTACCCAATGATCCCGGCGCCGCGCTGGAGGCCGTGGCGCAGCTGCGAAGCCTGCGCGAGCGGGACGAAGCGGCGGACATGATGCTGGCCGACGCGCTGGCCGCGCTGCCCAAGGCGGAACGCCGGACGATGCTGCTCGCCTATCTCGGCTTTCCCTTTTACGACATCGCCACCCTGCCGCTGCTGCAAGGCCACGGGATGGAAGAATATGATCCGGTCAAGGTCGACCGAATCTCGCCTGAAGATTGCAGCGCGATCCGGCCCGGCGGGGCGGAAGCGACATTGAAAGGCATCGAGTTCAACAATTTCGGCGCCTTTTTCAGCCGCGCCTATCGGGAGAACGACTATCTCTGGGGTCGGCTCCACGGGGTGGAGCGGCTGCTGGATATCGTGATTTCAGCATTGCCCGTGGCAAGCCGTCTTCCGCCGGAAGCGGTGCATCACTATAGGCGAACCGCTTTCCTGGCGATCCTGGACGAGGAGGAAAAGCGGCTGGACCATGTCGCGGATCTGATCGCCAGCTTGAGAGAGGAGATCGGGTGAACGCAGGCAAGACGCTGTTTCCGATGACGCTGGCGCTGATTGCCGGTTGTTCTCCGGCCGCCGACAGACAGGCGAGCAAAGGGGAACGGTCCGGCGATGCGAAAATCATCGCCCGTCCCGCCGCGGCGACAGAAGCAGCGCCGCGCCGCGAAGGGGCGGCGCGGGAGCACCCGCCAGTTCCCCTCGTCCTTCCCGCCCTTGGCGACACCCAGCGGGGACGGAATGGAAAAGAGGATGCCGGGCCAGCGACCGCCGCCACACCGGCAATGGCCGTCCCATTGCAGCCACCGTCCATGAAGCCGTTCGCCGCCGATATCCCGCCCCGGGCCTCTGTCCCGGACCTGCCGCCATCGGACGACGCAGCCGATCCCCGCCCCTTTCCGGACGAGGTGACGCGCTACATGGTCGATCGCGACGGTTGCGATCATTTCCGCAGCGAGGAAGCCTATGACGCGGAACGCCTGGCCTTCCTGGAGGAAAACATCGCGGAGCTTTGCACCGGTGCGGATGCCCGGCTGGCGATGCTGCGCCAGCGCTATGCCCATGATCCGGCGGTCATGTCCGCACTCGGCAGCTATGACGACCGGATCGAGGGAAATGCGTCACAATAAAGCGTCGATCTGCCTGGCGAGATCGATGTCCCGGCGCGACAGGCCACCGGCATCATGGGTGGTCAGCGTGATGTCGACCCGGTTGTAGACGTTCGACCATTCGGGATGGTGATCCGCCTTTTCGGCAAGCAGCGCCACCTGCGTCATGAAGCCGAATGCAGCCGTGAAATCCCTGAAGGTGAACAGACGCCGGATGCCTTCGGGCGTCTGAACGGGCGTCCATTCGGGCAGGGTCCTGAGGGCCAGCACCCGCTCCTCCTCATCCAGTTTCGCGATCATCTTGTCTCCCCTGTCGTTTTCGCGGCCACATATATGGCGGCATTAACCCATTTTCCGATGCGTCGACGGTTTGCAGACGATTCGGAACATGCTTTATGTCTCTCCCATGGACGATGCCGGTCAACCACCCCGTTTTGCGCCAACGCGCGAGGATATCGAAAAGCTGGCGCTGGCGGCTCTGTCCCGCCTGCCCGAACCGTTCCGGTCGCACCTCTCCAACGTCGTGCTGTTCGTCGAGGAATTTGCCGATCCCCAGATACTCAAGGAGATGGAGATCAACGATCCCTTCGGCCTGACCGGCCTTTATTCCGGGCGGCCGGTGGGGGAGCCGGCGCAGACCGGCGACGCGCCGCCGACCGTGCATCTGTTCCGTCGACCGCTGCTGGACGAATGGGTGGAAACCGGGGTGCCGCTGGACATGCTGATCACCCATGTGGTGGTGCATGAGATCGGCCATCATTTCGGCCTGTCCGATCTCGACATGCATGTGCTGGAGGACATGGTCACTCTATGAGCCGTGTGGGATTGCACCTGTCGGGCGTCGCCTGCGTGCGCGGCGGGCGGCTGCTGTTCCGTGGCGTCGACCTCGCCATGGAGCCGGGTGGCAGCGCCCTGCTGAAAGGCCCGAACGGCATCGGCAAATCCAGCCTCATGCGGGTTTGCGCGGGCCTGCTGCGGGCGTCCGCGGGCACGGTCGAGCGCCATGGCGGCGTTGCGCTGAGCGACGAGCGGCTGGCGCTCGACATGGAACAGCCGCTGATCGCAGCTCTCGGCTTCTGGGCGCGGCTGGATGGGTCGGCTCCGGACGCGCTGGACGGCGCGATGGCGGCCATGGCGCTGGAGCCGCTCCGCCAGGTGCCCGTGCGGATGCTGTCGACAGGACAACGCAAGCGGGCGGCACTGGCACGGGTGATCGCCGGCGGGGCGCCGATCTGGCTGCTCGATGAGCCGGGCAACGGGCTGGACGATGCGGCGCTGGAACTGCTGGGCGCGGCGGTGGCGGATCATCTGGGGCGGGGCGGGATCGTCGTGACGGCTTCCCACCAGCCGCTGCCGCTGGTGACGCCGGTGGTGCTGACGATGGCTGACTTCGTCGCGGACGACGGGCATTGAAAATCCTGCTGACATTGATCGCGCGGGACTTGCGGCAGGCATGGCAGTCGGCCGGACTGTGGTTGCCCGTCGCATTCCTGCTGCTGGTCGCCAGCCTCTATCCCTTCGCGGTGGGCCCCGATGCGGCATTGCTGCGGCGGAGCGGCGGCGGCATGTTGTGGATCGCCGCCCTGCTCGCCAGCCTTTTGCCGGTCGACCGGCTGGTGGCCCCGGATCGGGATGCGGGCGTGCTCGATCAGATCGCCCTGCGCGGGATCGGGGAGGAAATGGTGGTGCTGGCGCGGCTGATCGCCCATTGGCTCGGCTTCGGGCCGGCGCTGATGATCGCCACCCTGCCGGCTGCCGCCCTGCTGAAGCTGGAGGGGGCAACCATCGGCCTGCTGGAACTGGGCCTGTTGATCGGCACGCCCGCGCTGGCGGCTTTGGGATTGCTGGTTGCGACGCTGACGGCGGGTTTGCGATCGAGCGGGGCCCTGTCGGGATTGCTCGCCCTGCCGCTGGCCGTGCCGCTGCTGATCTTCGGCGCGGGGACATTGGGGGACGCAAGCGGAGCGGCGCTCAAATTCCTGGGCGCGGCGTCGCTGCTGCTGGTGGCAATCACGCCTTTTGCCGGAGGCGCGGCGATCCGCGCCGGGCGAGAATAGTTTTACAACTCGACAGCCTGCGTCGCTTGGGTCAAAGGCGCGGGCATGATCGCCACCCTTGCCTCGCTCCTCTTCATCCTCATCTGGTCGACAGGCTTCATCGTCGCGCGGGCCATGGTGCCCCATGCCGCGCCAGAACTGATCCTTGCCCTGCGACTGACGCTGACGACGCTGTTGCTGTCCGGAGCAGCGCTGCATGCGCGGCAGGCCCTGCCGCGCGGGCGGCGGCTGGCACTGCATCTGACGGCGGGCGCGATGCTGCACGGGCTGTATCTGACGCTCAGCTGGTGGGCGGTGCACGATGGCATGCCCGCGGGGATCATGGCCCTTCTGGGATCGCTCCAGCCGCTGATGGTGGCGGTGGCCAGCGTCGCTTTCCTGGGCGATCGCTTGCCCGGACGCGCCTGGGGCGGACTGGCGATCGCCATAGCGGGCGTCGGCTGCGTCCTGTTTCCCGCGATCGAACGAACCGGCGCGGGAGCCATCACGATCTGGCCCGCTCTGGCGGGGATGCTCGCGGTGTTGGGGATGACCGGCGGCACGCTGATCCAGCGAGGAACGATCGCGGGAGACGGAATCGCGATTTCGGGCGCCGCGCAGAATGCGGGCGGAGCGCTGGTGGCGGTGGCCGCGGCATGGCTGATCGGGGATTATCGCTGGGACGGCGCGCCGGTCCTGTGGCTGGGCCTTGGCTGGTCGGTGCTGGGATTGTCGGCGGGCGGGCTGTCGCTGCTGGTCTGGCTGGTGCGGCATCAGGGCCCCACACGCATGTCCATGCTGCTGCTGCTGGTGCCGCCGCTCGCCGCGATCGAGGCGTGGCTGCTGTTCGGCGAAAGGCTGGGGCCGGTCCAGCTCATCGGCTTTGCGCTGGCGCTGGGAGGCGTGATGCTGGGCCGCTCGACACGGCCCGCGCGGAAAGAGGAACTTGCCGAGCCGGCCTGACGTCAGCCCTGATTTTCGCGCAACCGCTCGTGGTGACGGATCACCTCGTCGATGATGAAGCGCAGGAATTTTTCGGTGAAATCGGGATCGAGATTCGCATCGGTCGCGAGTTGGCGCAAACGCCCGATCTGGCTCTCCTCCCGGCCCGGATCGGCGGGCGGCAGATCATGCGTTGCCTTATACTCGCCCACGGCCTGGGTGATCTTGAACCGTTCGGCCAGCATGAAGACAAGCGCCGCGTCGATATTGTCGATGCTCTCGCGATAGCGCTTCAGGGTGTCGTCCACTGTGGTCCTCCGATCAATTGGCGGGCTTTTTGCCGCTTCCGCGCCATCAGGCAAGCTATTCCCGCTTGCCTTTAGCTTTTTGCGCCGTCACATGGCGCTTGTCATGACAGCATCCGCCACCGGCAATGTCCATCCCATCGGCCGCGCCAGCAGCGCGCCTTCGCTCGCCCCCATGATGGCGCTGGTCGCCGATGGCATGAATCAAGTGAATGCCGTCATCCTGGACCGGATGCAGTCGCGCATTCCGCTGATTCCCGAACTGGCCGGCCATCTGATCGCGGGCGGCGGCAAACGGATGCGGCCGATGCTGACGCTCGCCTGCGCCGATCTGGTCGGCTATGCCGGATCGCGCCATTACAAGCTGGCCGCCGCGGTCGAATTCATCCACACCGCCACCCTGCTGCATGACGATGTGGTCGACGGGTCGGGGCTGCGCCGGGGCCGCAAGACCGCCAATATCATCTGGGGCAACAGCGCCAGCGTGCTGGTGGGCGATTTCCTCTTCTCCCGCTCCTTCGAGCTGATGGTCGAGGCGGAATCCCTGAAGGTGCTGAAGATTCTCTCCAACGCATCCGCCGTGATCGCGGAGGGGGAGGTCAACCAGCTCACCGCCCAGCGCAAGATCGATACCAGCGAAGAGCAATATCTCGACATCATCGGCGCGAAGACTGCCGCCCTGTTCGCCGCCGCCTGCCGGATATCCGCCGTGGTCGCGGACCGCGACGAAGCGGAGGAGCAGGCGCTCGACGTCTATGGCCGCAATCTTGGCATCGCCTTCCAGCTGATCGACGACGCCATCGACTATGAGTCGGACGGCGCGACCATGGGCAAGGATGCGGGCGACGATTTCCGCGACGGCAAAGTGACCCTGCCGGTCATCCTGGCCTATGCGCGGGGATCGGACGAGGAACGCGCCTTCTGGAAGGCAGCGATCGCCGGGAACCGGGTGAGCGACGAAGACCTGGCCCACGCGACCGGCCTGTTGCGCAGGACCGGCGCGATTGCCGACACCCTCGCCCGCGCCCGCCATTATGGCCAGCGGGCGATCGACGCGCTCGGCATGTTCGACAATGGCAAGGCCAAGGCGGCGCTGACCGAGGCCGTCGAGTTCGCCATTGCGCGGGCCTATTGAGGGTTTTGGGCTGCCCAGTCGTTGAGCGGTTTGCCTGCGCCTCCTGATCCCATATGTTCCTGCGCAGGCAGGAACAGCTTATATTATTACTCATGTAACAACCCATGATCCCCTCCCCTGAAACCATCGCCTTCCTGATGGCCGCCGCGCTGATGGCGGGGTGCATCGACGCGATGGCGGGCGGCGGCGGGTTGATCGCCCTTCCCGCCCTGCTGGCCGCCGGCATCCCGCCCGTCCCGGCGGTCGCGACCAACAAGCTGCAATCCTCGCTCGGCACCTTCGGCGCCTGCATCGCCTATGCGCGGGCGGGGCATATGGACCTCAAGGCCTATCGCTGGCCGCTCATCGCCGCCTTTATCGGCTCGGCGGGCGGGGCCTGGCTGTTGCAACGGGTCGATCCCTCGATCCTCGCCGGACTGATGCCGGCGCTGCTGATCGCGCTGGCCGCCTATTTCACCTTCTCGCCCAATATCAGCGAGATGGACCGGCACCAGCGGGTCGGGGTGGTGGCGCTCAGCCTGCCGGTCGGCGCGATCGGCTTTTATGACGGCTTTTTCGGGCCGGGCGCGGGCGCCTTCTACACCACCATCTTCATCGCTCTGGGAGGCCTTGGCCTGGTGCGAGCGACGGCGCAGACCAAGGCGGCCAATTTCGCCAGCAACCTTGCCGGACTGCTCACCATGATCGCGGGCGGCCATGTGATCTGGATCGTCGGCCTTGCCATGGCGGTCGGCAGCATCACCGGCGGGCAGATCGGATCGCGCCTCGCCATGCGCTTCGGCAGCCGCCTGATCCGTCCGCTGCTGATCGTCATGTCGCTGGCGCTGACCGCCAGGATGCTGCTGGACCCCAACAACCCGATCCACGCGCTGCTGTTCGGCTGAACCATTGCGTTCACGCGCGAATGGCGCGAGAGGGGGACGGCAATGAACGCCCCGCCGATCCCCCTGCCCATCCACGCCGTGCTGCCCGAATTGCTCGCTGCCTTGCGCGAAGGGAGCAATGCCGTGCTGGTGGCCCCGCCGGGCGCAGGCAAGACGACCGCCGTGGCCCCAGCCCTGCTGAACGAGCCATGGTGCACGGGCCAGGTGCTGCTGCTCTCCCCCCGGCGGCTGGCAGCACGGGCGGCGGCGGAGCGGATAGCAGAACTGATGGGCGAGGATGTCGGCGGCACGGTCGGCTATGCGACGCGCATGGATGCGAAGGCGTCCAAAGCCACAAGGCTGCTGGTTCTGACCGAGGGCATTTTCGTCCGGCGGATTCAGGACGACCCGGAGCTTTCGGGCGTGTCCGCCGTCCTCTTCGACGAAGTGCATGAGCGCAGCCTGGACAGCGATTTCGGGCTGGCGCTGGCGCTCGATGCGCAAGGCGGGCTGCGGCCGGACCTGCGCATCGTCGCCATGTCGGCCACTCTGGACGGGGCGCGTTTCGCCGCATTGCTCGATGGCGCTCCCGTGGTGGAGAGCGAGGGCCGCATCCAGCCGCTGGAGCTGCGCCCCGTCGGGCGCGCGGCGGAAAAGCGGATCGAGGATGAGATGGCGGCGACCATCCGCCGGGCGCTGAGCGAGGAAGCAGAGGGCGATTTGCTGGCCTTCCTGCCCGGCGTGGCGGAAATCGAACGGACGGCGGAGCGACTGGAGGGTGCCGGGGTAGAAATCCACAAGCTGCACGGATCGCTCGACCCGGCGGCGCAACGGGCGGCTATTCGGCCTTCGCGGGAGGGATGGCGGAAGGTCATTCTCGCCACCTCCATAGCGGAAACCAGCCTGACCATCGACGGCGTGCGGATCGTGGTCGACAGCGGGCTGGCGAGGCGCCCCCGCTACGACCGGGCGGCGGGCGTGACGCGGCTGGTGACGGAGCGGGCGAGCCAGGCCGCGGCGACCCAGCGCGCTGGCCGCGCGGCGCGACAGCGGCCGGGCGTCGCCTATCGGCTGTGGGAAGCGGCGGCAACGGCGGGCATGCCGCCCTTCGATCCGCCCGAGATTCTGGAGAGCGATCTTTCCAGCCTGATCCTGGACTGCGCGCTCTGGGGGGTGAACGACCCGGCGGAGCTGCGCTGGCTGGACGCGCCGCCCGCCGCTGCGGTGGCCGAGGCGCGCAAAAGACTGACGGTGCTGGAGGCGCTGGACGGGGACGGACGGATCACCGCGCATGGCAAGGCGCTGGCGAAGCTGCCGCTGGAGCCGCGCATCGGCCATATGCTGGTGCGGGCGGGCGAGATGGGGCTGGCGGAGATCGCGGCGGAGGTCGCCGTGCTGCTGGGCGAGCGCGGGATTGGCGGGCAGGATGCCGACCTGTCCCAGCGGCGGATGCGCTGGCGGCGGGAAAGCGGGAAGCGGGCCGATGCGGCGCGGGCCATGGCAAAACGGTGGGCGAAGCTGGTAAAGGGGGGCTCTCCCGAAATTGCGGCCGACCATGCCACGGGGATTTGCCTTGCCCTCGGCTTTCCCGATCGCCTGTCCAAGCGCCGCTCTGCCGATGGCGCGGACTGGGCCAGCGTCGGCAGGCGCGGCTTTCGGCTCGATCCGCTCAGCCCGCTCGCGCGGGAGGAATGGCTGGCAGTCGGAGAGGTCCAGGGCAGCGCCGCCGGCGCCCGCATCCTTTCCGCCGCGCCGATCAGCGAGGCAGAGGTCATCGCCCTGTTCGGCGCCCGCATCGCGGAGCATCGCACCGTCCGCTTCCGGCCGGCCAATGGCGGGATCGAGGCGCTGCGGGAACGGCGGCTGGGCGCGCTCAGATTGTCTTCCGGCTCCGACGACCGGCCTGATCCGGAGGCGGTGGTCGCGGCTCTCATCGAAGGCGTGCGGCACGGCGGGCTGGACCTGCTCCCCTGGTCCGACGCAGCTCTATCACTCAGGATGCGCGCCGCATTTGCCGGCGTGGAAGCGCTGTCCGACACGGCGCTGATCGGAACATTGGACCAATGGCTGCCGCCGCTGCTCACCGGCAAGCGGCGGCTGTCGGACATTGATCGCTCGCAGCTCTCCGGCGTGCTCGAAGGGCTGATCGGCTGGGACGGCAAGAGCCAGATCGACCGGCTCGCCCCGCCCGAATTCCGCTCGCCCGCCGGCAGCGGCCATGAAATCGACTATGCCGCAGAAGGCGGTCCTCGCGTCGAGTTGCGGGTGCAGGCCTTGTTCGGCCTCAGCGAGCATCCGGTGGTCGGCAGCGGGCGCATCCCGCTGGTCCTCTCGCTCACCTCACCCGCGGGCCGCCCGATCCAGACGACGCGCGACCTGCCCGGCTTCTGGGCGGGCAGCTGGAGCGCGGTGGCGAAGGAAATGCGCGGGCGCTATCCCAGGCATCCCTGGCCCGACGATCCAACCGCCGCCAGCGCCACCTTGCGCACGAAACGCGCCGATGCCCGCGGCAAACCCTGACTTGGCCTTGACTTCCGCGCGCCCGCTGGTGCAACGCAACGCCACATTCCATCAGGAGTCTCTATCGCGATGAGCGCGCGCATCTATCAGATCCAGAAGAACGCCCTGCAATCCGGCAAGGCGCTGACCCGTAAATGGGTGCTGGAATATGCGCCCGCCGAAGCGAAGAAGCCCGATCCGCTGACCGGCTGGGCCGGCTCTGGCGATATGAAGCAGCAGATCACGCTCACCTTCTCGTCCGAGGAAGCGGCGCGCGCCTATGCGGAGCGCGAAGGCATCGCCTATAGCGTGATCGCAACGGCGCCCAGGACGCTGAAACTTCAGGCCTATGCGGATAATTTCCGTTAATACGGGCCTGACGCCAGCTCCACGACCAGCGCGACGAAGCTCGCCACCACGCCGGTCAGGAAAATGCGGTAGGCATAGCCCAGATAGCGATATTTGCGCCGCTGGAGGATTTGCCCATTCTGATACATGTCGCGCAACATGGCGCGGCACAGCGCCTCGTCGTCCGCGACCAGCGCCATCATCCGGTCGCTGAACTCCGCCTCGCCAAGGCTGGTGAAGATGCCGAAGAACAACAGATTGTCGCTCTCCGCCACCGCCCCCACCGGCCGCCCGACACTCGGCAGCACCGCCAATATCGCGCAGGTCGCGGCCAGGAACACCCCCGCCGCCAGCACCGCCACCGACCACACCAGCGCCCCCGACCGCAGCTGCGCAACCGACAGGGTGAAGATCACCATCGAAGCGCCGATCAGCATGTTCGCCTTCTGATCGGCCATCTGGCTCAATTGCATATTGGTCTGCACCGCCGTGCGCAGCAGGTGAATCGCATTGGGCACCGGTGCATTATTCGCCTCGGCCATCATCCCTTCCCCTTTTTCGCGACACTCATGCCCGATTGCCGCCTTATTCCCTTGCCAAAGAGCGGCGCTTGAAGGAAAAGCCGCCCTTTCACGGAAAGCACCACGGATAATGACGGATCGCCAGCAGATTTTCGACAGCGTTTTGAACCAGATCGTTCCTTTCAACAAAAAGGGCGTGGAACTGAGCGAGGCCACCACCTTCGCTGGCGATCTGGAGTGGGACAGCCTGACTGTGATGGATTTCGTCGCGGCGATCGAGGACGAATTCGACATCATCATCACCATGAACATGCAGGCCGAGATCGAAACGATCGGCCAGCTGGTGGACGCCGTGGCCAAGCTCAAGGGCTGAGCCGCCTGAGTCATTTTCCGGTGCGGGCAAGGATGCCCGTGCATTACCATGAAGTCCGGGCCCGTCCCGGATGAACGGCTATTGGGACGCAATCATGACGACCGAAACCCGCGATCTTTTCTCCAAATTCGATCCGCTGATCGCCGAGCGCGAGGCGTTGCTGGCGACCGGCGTGCGCGATCCCTTCGCGATCGTGATGGATGAGGTGAAGTCCCCCACCCAGGCCGTGATCAAGGGCAAGGACACGATCCTGCTCGGCACCTATAACTATATGGGCATGACTTTCGACCCGGATGTGGTCGCGGCAGGCAAGAAGGCGCTGGACGAATTCGGCGCGGGCACCACCGGCAGCCGCGTGCTGAACGGCACCTATCAGGGGCATAAGGAAGTCGAGGAAGCGCTGAAGGACTTCTACGGCACCACCGGCGCGATGGTCTTTTCGACCGGCTATCAGGCCAATCTGGGCATGATCTCGACGCTGGCGGGCAAGGGTGATTATGTCATCCTCGACGCCGACAGCCATGCGTCCATCTATGACGGCTGCTTCCTGGGCGACGCGGAAATCGTGCGCTTCCGCCACAACAGCGTCGAGGATCTGGATAAACGCCTAGGAAGATTGCCCGCCGACGCGCTGAAGCTGGTGGTGCTGGAGGGCGTCTATTCGATGCTGGGCGACGTCGCGCCCCTGCCCGCCATGGTCGCGGCGGTGCGTAAGCATCCCAACTGCATGATTCTGGTGGACGAAGCCCATGGCATGGGCTTTTTCGGACCCAATGGCCGCGGCGTCTATGAGGAGCAGGGCGTCGAAAAGGACGTCGATTTCGTTGTCGGCACCTTCTCCAAATCGGTCGGCACGGTGGGCGGTTTCTGCGTCTCCAACCATCCCAAGTTCGAGGTGCTTCGCCTCGTCTGCCGTCCCTATGTCTTCACCGCCTCGCTGCCGCCCAGCGTCGTCGCCACCGCCGCGACCTCCATCCGCAAGCTGATGCATGCCGGGGAGAAGCGCGCCCATTTGTGGAAGAACAGCCAGCGGCTGCACAAGGGCCTCACCGACCTCGGCTTCAGGCTGGGCACGGAAACGCCACAGTCGGCGATCATCGCCGTCATCCTGACCGACCAGACACAGGCCGTCGCCATGTGGCAGGCCCTGCTGGAACTGGGCCTCTACGTCAACATGGCCCGCCCCCCGGCCACTCCGGCAGGCACTTTCCTGCTGCGCTGCTCACTCTGCGCGGAACATAGCGATGAACAAGTGGGGCAGATCATCGCCATGTTCGAAGCGGCGGGCAAGGCAACCGGCGCGATCGGCTGACCGTGGCCCCGCCTCGGCGCTACGACCGGGCGGGCATTTAACGCGACGGCCTCCCATGGAAAATCGGAACTTTTCACCTGCGGCATTTCTCGCTTAATATTGTTCGTCTAGTGTAACTGTCGATGGCGGACGGCTTTTTCATGGATGAACATGCGACCGGATGGCGAGCAATCACAGCCCGCTTTCTGCCACTGATACTGGTCGTCCTGCTGGTCGGGTCGCTCGGCACGCTGCTATACAGCGCCAGCCATGCCGCGCACGATCATGAGCGGGCGCTGAAGGAACAGCGCCGCAGTTTCGAGATCATCGCCCTCGCGCGCGCCTTCGAAGCCAGGACCGCGCGGGCCGAAGTGACGCTGGCCCGCTATGTGATCAGCCTCGACCCCGACACCGGCCGCCTGTTCCAGGACCAGTGGCGCACCGCCGCGAGCCAGCTCAAGACCCTGACATACATCACGCGCCAATCCGACTGGCAGCGCGGCAATGTGCTGGCATTGCAGGCGGCGTTCGACCAGCGCGGCAAGACGCTGAGCGAAATCGGCCTGCGCACCACCTATGACCAGAAGATGGGCGCCCTCTCCCAGTTCCACCAGGCGGGCAAGTCCCGGGACCTGATGCGCATCGCCGCCCTGCTCGACCGGGTGATCCAGGCGGAAAATGCCCGCCTGCAGGAACGCAGCGAGGCGGTGTCCCTGGCCGGCGACCGCAATGAATGGTTCGGCAAGACCTCCCAGCTCTTCGGCCTCGTCCTGCTGGTCTGCGTGCTGTTCGCGCTCTGGTTCGCCAACGCCGCCTATAGCGAGCGGCGCAAGGCCCGCAAACAGGCGGAAAATGAGGGCGAACGCGCCGACCGGCTGGAAGCGGCAGTGGCCGAGCGGACGGTCGAACTGTCCGACGCCTATGAGCAGCTGAAGAAAGAAACCGCCGATCGCGCCGCTGCCGAGGAAAATCTGCGCCAGATGCAGAAGATGGACGCGGTCGGCCAGCTGACCGGCGGCATCGCCCATGACTTCAACAATATGCTGGCGGTCGTGGTCGGCGGGCTGGAACTTGCCAAGCGCAAGCTGCGCCTGAAACCGCAGGAGGCGAGCCGCCATCTCGACAATGCCATGGAGGGGGCCAATCGCGCTGCCGCCCTCACCCGCCGCCTGCTGGCCTTTGCCCGGTCGGAACCGCTGCTGCCCAGCACCGTCGATCCGGACATGCTGGTGGCAGGCATCGGCGAGTTGATCGACCGCTCCATCGGCGACCAGATCACCATGTCCTTCGATAATGCGGCGGGGGGCTGGCTTATCTTCGTCGACCAGCATCAGATGGAAAATGCGATCCTCAATCTGTGCGTCAATGCCCGCGACGCGATGGAGGGACGCGGCCAGTTGGTGATCCGCACCGGCCAGGCGACGCTGAAGGCGAATGAGGTCGGTGAGTGCGCCGAGGGCGAATATGTCACGCTGACCATCGGCGACAATGGCTGCGGCATGACTCCCGAAATATTGTCCCGCGTGTTCGAACCCTTCTTCACCACCAAGCCGGTGGGCAAGGGAACCGGCCTTGGCCTTAGCCAGATCTTCGGCTTCGTCCATCAGAGCGAAGGCGAAATCCGCATCGATTCGGAAGTCGGCAAGGGCACCAGCGTCCACATCTACCTCCCCCGCCATATCGGCGCGGAGGGAGAGGCGGCGGGCGATGACCATGTGCCGGAACGGGAGCCCGTTTTGCACCCCCCGACCCGCATATTGGTGGTAGAAGACGATCCGCGCGTGCTCAACCAGACCATGGCGGCGCTCGCGGAACTGGGCCATTTGCCCGTCGCCTGCGACCATCCGTCCAAGGCCGCCAGACTGTTGATGAGCCACCGCGAGATCGGCCTCATCATCAGCGACGTGCTGATGCCGGAAATGACCGGGCCGGAAATGATCCGCACCCTGCCCGCCGCTTATGCCCATGTGCCGGTTCTGTTCGTCACCGGCTATGCCGGCGACATAGCCGAAAGCGCTGATTTCGCCGGGCATCAGGTGCTGCGCAAGCCCTATACGCTGATGGGCCTGTCCCACGCGCTGTCCGACGCGCTCAGCGGATCGCGCCACCCCGGAACAGCCGCGGCAGCAGAGTAAGCGCGCCGATCAGTGGCCAGCGCCGCTGCCAGGGCCTGATCTCGATCGCCGTGCCTGCATGGCGATTGATCTTCCAGGCCAGATAATCGATGCCACCCGCATAGGTGAAGCTGGCCTTGGCCAGACGAATGACGGACAGAAATTTGCCGCGTCTTTGCAACCGGCGCCAGCAGGCGGCGGCTTGCGCGGGGGACATGACGTTCGGCACTTGGCCTTCCGCCCCCATGCCACGCCGCCGCGCTATTTCCGCAAGGGCGGCTTGACCGAAACGCTCATAACGATCGGGATCGACATCGACGATCGACAGCGAACGGCCCTTCCTCTCCGCCCTGAGTTCCGCACCATAGGTCAAGGTGAAGCCGGTTTTCCAGATGTCCGACACGCCATGGTCGACGCCCGGGACGAGCATCGGCATGGTCATGCCGAGCAAGGTCGGCGTGGCGTCCGCGACGGCGGCCATGGCGCGCTGCCGGGCCAGATCGTCCGCCGCCCAGAGCAGTCGGGCGGGTTGGGCAAAGCGCGCCCAAACGGAAACATTGTCAGCGGCCGGGCTGTTGAGGCGCGCAAAATCCGCCTCCGACAGCACCGCATATTTCGCGATCAAGCCGTTATGTTCGAACGGGAAGACATTGGGCGGAAGCAGGCGGTTGGCCGTTGCAAGCCAGCTTTTCCCATAAGCCGCCCGATAATCCGACACGATCAGGTAGAAATCCAGCATCAGCCCGTCGAGATTCTTCTCCCGCAGGCAGGAGCCGTAGAAGAGGACGGCGCGGGACGCATGGGGATATTGCGCTGCGATCGCTCCCGCCATTGCCGCGGCGCGAGGGTCTGCGGGCGCGGTCAGTTCAGCGGTGACAAGGGACAGGAGGCTATCGGGCATTTTTTCCATTCACCATGCTCCTGAAAGCAGAAGCCCGGCTTTGACGGTTGGACTGGCTTCCCGCTTTCGCAGGAGCATGGCTTTCTTTCAATCCCGGCGTGGGAATATCAACGACGGATTGCCGGCAATCCGGCATGGTTTTGGCGCAGGTGACGCATATCGCGCGCTCCGCTTCCTTGACGTTGCATCGTTTGTTGCGCAGAATCGGTTCCCGCTTTTGCGCGCAGTGCCCTAGCCGATCATCATCAGGCTGGCATTGCCCCCCGCGGCGGTCGTGTTGACAGAGGTCGAGACTTCTTCAAGCAGCCAGTCACACTGGTAAGCCAGCGGCTGATCGGAGCGGGCCGCATGAACCGCCACAATCGGACCGGGCCATTGCGCCACCCTGGCGACAACGCCTGCGACATCGACGCTATCCCCCTCGACCAGCGCGGCGGCGAACGGAGCATCCGGATCGGGGCGGAAAGCCGCGGCGATCCGGCCGGGAAGGCCGTCCGGCAGATCCATGCCCTCGATCGCGCCCTTATTCCCCGTGGCAAGCACCGCCGCCATCTGTTCGAACATGCCGGATCGGCTCTTGGGCAGCATGTAGATCTTGCCGCGCGGATGAAGCGCATAGATGTTCTGCTCCCCCACAGGACCGGGAAGCAGCAATGTCGCGCCCAGGGCGGAGCTTTCCCCATAGCGCCGTGCATTTGCTGCGCTAGCCGCCTCCCCCTGCGCTGCCAGCCAGTCCGCGAAATCATGAAGGGCCGTGTCGAGATGGGGCGAACGGGGAGCAAAAATCGGCGGCGTCGCAACCAGTCTGCCCAGGTAGAGCGGGCCACCCGCCTTGGGTCCGGTTCCCGACAGACCGCGTCCCCCGAACGGCTGCACGCCCACTATCGCGCCGATGATGTTGCGGTTGATATAGAGATTGCCCGCTTTCACGCGGTTCGTCACATGATTGACAGTCTCGTCAAGCCGGGTGTGAAGCCCGAAGGTCAGGCCGTATCCGGTCGCATTGATCGCGTCGATCAGATGGTTGAGCTTCTCGCGCCGGTAGCGGACGATATGCAGCACCGGCCCAAAAACCTCCCGCTCGAGATCGTTGATGTCGGCAATTTCGATGATCGTGGGCGCGACGAAAGTGCCGTTCGCTGCGTCCGTCGGCAGGGGCTGCTGATCGACGCGCAGTCCCTTCCCGCGCATCTTTTCGACATGCCTGTTGATCATGTCCCGTGCTTCGGCGGAAATGACGGGACCGATATCCACCCTGAGCGCGTCGGTGCGACCGATGGAAAGCTCCTGCAATGCCCCTTTGAGCATCGTCAACATGCGATCCGCCACATCTTCCTGAAGGCACAGGATGCGCAGGGCGGAACAACGCTGGCCCGCACTGTCGAAGGCCGATGCGATGACGTCTGCGACGACCTGTTCGGCAAGGGCGGATGAGTCGACGATCATCGCATTCTGCCCGCCCGTTTCAGCAATCAACGGGATCGGTCTGCCGTCCGGAAGCAACCGGTTCGACAGTTGGCGCTGGATCAGTCTGGCGACCTCCGTTGACCCTGTGAACATGACGCCCGCAATCTCCGGAGCAGCGACGAGGGCGGCACCGATCAGGCCGTCTCCGGGAAGCAGTTGGAGCGCGTCATGTGGGATTCCCGCTTCATGCAGGATGCGAACCGCTTCGGCGGCGATCAGCGGCGTTTCCTCGGCGGGCTTGGCGAGTACCGGATTGCCGCCGACCAGCGCCGCCGCAATCTGACCGGTGAAAATGGCCAGCGGGAAATTCCAGGGGCTGATGCAGACGATCGGCCCGATCGCCTTCTGCGCGGCACCGAAGGTCGCCCGCGCCTGAACGGCATAGTAACGCAGGAAATCGATCGCTTCGCGAACTTCGGCGATCGCATTCGGCAGGGATTTTCCGGCCTCGCGCACTATGAGTCCCAAAAGAATGGGCATGCGCGCCTGCATGGCATCGGCCGCGGCCTCCAGCGCTGCCGCCCGGTTGGCGACCTGGCTGCTTCTCCAGTCCGACAGGGCCGCGCGCGCGGCGGCGGCTTTCGCCTGATCGGCAGTGGCCTCAACCACCGTTCCCACGATATCCCGATGATCCGCGGGATTGAGGACCGATCGCGCATGGCCCCCACCATCGGCCGGTGCCGCAACCCAGCTCAGCCCCGCGCTTTCAACCAGAGCAGAAGTCAACTGCGCCAGCACATTTTCATCACTCAGATCCAGGCCGTTCGAATTGCGCCGGTCCGGGTAGATGTCGGCCGGCAGGCTGATCTGGTCATGCCGCGCGCCCGGATCGGGCATCTGCTTCACGACATCGGCCGGCTGTTCGATCATCTGCTCGATGGAGACGGCGGGATCGGCAATCCGATGGACGAAGGAGGAATTGGCCCCGTTCTCCAGAAGACGGCGGACAAGATAGGCCAGCAGCGTCTCATGGGTTCCGACCGGAGCATAGATGCGGCAGGGGCGGTCGAGATTCCGTGCTCCCACCACCTGCTCATAAAGCGGCTCGCCCATGCCGTGGAGGCACTGGAACTCGTATTTTCCGACCGCGAATTCCGGGCCGGCCAGATGATAGATGGTGGCAAGCGTCTGGGCGTTATGCGTCGCAAATTGCGGGAATACTGCATCGGGCGCCGCCAGCAATTTCCTTGCGCACGCAATATAGGCGACGTCGGTATGCACCTTCCTGGTGTAGACCGGAAAATCAGCCAGGCCATCGACCTGCGCCCGCTTGATCTCCGCATCCCAATAGGCACCCTTGACGAGGCGCACCATGATCCGGCGCCCTGCCCGGCGGGCGAGGTCGATGATCCAGTCGATCACGAAGGGACAGCGCTTGCCATAGGCCTGCACCACGAAGCCCAGACCGTCCCACCCCTTCAGTTCAGGATCGGTGGCCAGGCTTTCGAGAAGGTCGAGGGACAGCTCCAGCCGGTCCGCCTCTTCCGCATCGATGTTGAGGCCGATGTCATAGGCTTTGGAAAGAAGCGCGAGTCGGCGGACGCGAGGAAGCAATTCGTCCATGACCCGCGACGCCTGCGCCCGGACATAACGGGGATGCAGCGCCGACAGCTTGATGGAGATGCCCGGCCCTTCGTAGATGCCGCGCCCGGCCGACGCCTTTCCGATCGCGTGGATCGCGCGTTCATAATCGTCAAAATAGCGTTCCGCATCGCGCGCTGTCGTCGCTGCCTCACCCAGCATGTCATAGCTGTAGCGAAAGCCCTTCGCCTCAAGGATGCGCGCGCGCCTGAGGGCCTTGTCGATCGTCTCCCCGGTCACGAACTGTTCGCCCATCATGCGCATGGCCAGATCGACGCCGCGACGGATCACCGGCTCCCCTGCCCGGGCGACGAGCCGCGTCAGGGCAGCACCCAGACCGCGATCGTCGACGCTGCCAACGAGTTTGCCGGTCATGACCAGCCCCCATGTCGCTGCATTCACGAACAGCGATTTGTCGCCGCCCAAATGCGAACTCCAGTCGCCATCCGAGATTTTGTCCCGAATGAGGGCGTCGCGGGTCGCATCGTCCGGGATGCGCAGCAGCGCCTCTGCCAGGCACATCAACGCCACGCCTTCATCACTGGACAGGGAATATTCCTGGACCAGCGCTTCTACGCCTGTCCCCTTGTGATTTTCCCTCAGCATCGCGACGAGCGATCGGGCCGTCCGCTTGACGGCGCCGTCCACAGGCGCCGGCAAGCTTGCCTGCCCGATGAGCGGAGCGAGACATTCTGCTTCGTCTCTGCGATAGGCTGCGGTGATGGCGCGCCGAAGGGAGGATTGCTGGCGGATGGCTGGCGCGAAGGCGGCAAAAGGCAGGACGTTTTCCATTCCGCCATCATATTATATCCGGTCATGACATTCTGGCCAGACCGACATTCAGACGATGAGGAGCCGAGCCGAACGTCAGCGCAGCTAGGAACCTTGGGAACGACTCACGTGCCCCGCTTCAACCATTTGCAGGCCGTTGGAACGGCATCTGTCCTGCCAGCGACCCGCTCCTCGTCAGAATTGCAGGTTCAGCCCTGCCTGAAGGCTGTGGCTTTGGCCACCGCGCGCCACCGCGCCCTGATAACCAAGATTGACCTGCAGCCAGTCGCCGATCGCGCCATGCAGCCGCACTTCGCTGACCAGACTGTCTCGAGCGATCGGCAGCCCTGCAACCGCGAAGCGCTGATCCTCAAGGGCGGCCTCCACCATTGGCAGCCGGTCACCGAAGGCATGCTGCCAGCCAGCCGAAGCCCGGATCGCCAGTCGTGCGCTGCCCAAAGCCAGATCCGCTTCGCCGCGCGTGCCGAAGGTTGCGTAGCTGGTGCGCATGCCATCGCCCGTCAGTTCAAGCGCTGCGATCGCCCCGCTTTCCTGCCCACGGCCAACATCGAGCCGCACATGCGCAACGGTCGCGAAGGGTTCGATCGATCCCGCCGCCGTCTCTATGCGATAGGCCGATTCGCCAAAGACCTGCGCCGTCGTGGCGCGATAGCGGGTAGCGACGCCGTCGGCATAACCGGCGAACGTAACGAAGCGCTGGATCGCGACATCCTGCCAGGCAAGGGCCAGCCCGCCGCGCAGTGCCACCCGGCCAGCCGTCCCGCCGCCGTAGAAGCCCAGATGATAGCTGTCGACATCCGCCTGCCCCGCGCCCCGCATCCGGTCGCGATTATGGCCGCTGATCATGCCGAGGCGAAAACCGCTGTCAGGTGCCTGCAACTCAACCCCCATCAGGCCGCCGGACGAGGACTGGTCAAGCCGTGCGGCATTGCCGTCGCTGCGCCAATGGCTCCAGGCGTCGAGCGTCTGACCCCAGAAAGCAAGGCCGGACCGGTCCGACGCAGGACCACGCAGCCGGTCCAGCGTCGCATCGCGCGACAGGCTGCTGTTCTGGATCAGCGCCGCCCGCAGCGAGGCGTGAAATTCGCCGGACAGCCGGTCGAACGCGTTGCGCGCCGTCGCTGCGTCGCTCATCAACACCGCGTCATATACTTTATTGCCGGTCGCCAGCCCCTCCAGCGCCGTGCCGGTCGCCTGCTGATTGGATGAAGCGGCAACGTCGCTGAACCGAACGTCGTTGCGATCGAGGGTAAGCGTGACTGCATGGGCGGCATAGCCCAGCCGGGGCGTCAGAAAGGCATAGGTCGACGTCACCGCGTCGAACCGGCCCCGGACTCCGCCACCTGCGGTCAGAATGGTGTAGGTCGAACTGGGCCGATAGCTGCCGCTTGCCCCGATATGGGCGACCGTGCCACCCAGGGTGGCGGTGCCGGTCACGTCGATCCGGTCGGCCGCCGTGCCTGATGGATCGACTTCCACTTCATAGCGGCTGCCCGGCATGAGGGTCAGATCGCCGGTGACGGAGAGGGTGGCGATCCCCGCGCCCGGGGCGATCGTGCCACCCGGCACGACCCGCACGCAGCCCAATCTGCCCCGCCCCGCCAGCACGGTGTTCGCCTCCACGGCAAGCTGTCCGCCCAGCCTGCCGTCGACCACCAGCCGTCCGAAGCGAAGCTGGGTGCTGCCGCTGAATCCGGATGAGTCGCCGTTGAGGGTCAAGGCGCCAGTGCCGGCCTTGATGAAAAGCCCACTGCCGCTGATCCTGCCCGAATAGACGCTGTCCCTCGCCTCTTCGAACTGGAGTTCGGCGCCCTGACGCAGATCGGCATTGCCGGAAAAGCGGCTCGCGGCGGTCGTCAGCCGTCCTTCCTCAAGACGCCAGTCGAGCGTGCTTGCGCCTGTCAGGGCCAGCACGCCGCTGCCCCGCTTCACCATCGTCCCCGCGCCGCCGCCCAGCGCGCCGATCGAGCCGGCGAAATCGCCATTGTCGCGCTGATTGAAAATGACGGTCGCGGCGTTGCGGATATTGCCGCGAATGGAGCGGGCATCCCCGGCCAGCGTGCCAGCCTCCACCTCCGTATCGCCCGCATAGCTGTTGACGCCGGACAGGATGAGCGTGCCCGCATCGCGCTTCACCAATGTCGTGGCGCCAGACAGGGGCGCGGCGATCTCGGCAACGATGCTGCTGTCCCAGACACTTCCGGCACCGACACGAATGATCGTGCGGTCGCCGCCAGCCAATGTCAGGCCGCCGCCCGACAGCATATAGCCGCTGACGGCGAATTGCAGGCCGCCGGTCGTGACCGCGCCGGCGCCGTTGTCGATCAGCACCTGTCCGCTATTGCCGGAGAATATGGCAAAGGCGTTGGTCTTGGCGCCCTCGTTGCTGAGGCCATCCGGGCCGGTCCAGTTCGGCATCCCGTTGCGCCAGGTTCCGGGACCGCCATCCACCTGACGGTTGCCATAGCGGATCGCATCGCCCCCGTCCCAGAATTGCAGCGGCCGTGACGCCGTGCCGGACACAAGGTTCACCTGCCCGGCCGTCGCGGTCTGGATCGACAGGCTGCCGCCAGCCTGTCCGGGAGGCAGGGCGCCAAGCTCCAGCCCCCCGTCGGTCAGGCTGCCGCCATAGCTGAAGAGCCGATATAAGCCTTCGTCCAGCACGGCGGGGTTGGCGACATGCAGCGTGCCGTCGAGCGTGAGATCACCGGCAATATCGAACAGCGCCGGGTCCCCTTTCGTCCCAAAGCTGGCCTGAATGCTCGATCCCGCCCCCAGAATGAGGCTGCCCAGATGGAGCGTGCTGCCGGCGCTGCCTGCCAAGCGCCCGCCTGCCTCGATGTTCACTGCGTCGACCTGCCCCTTGCCACTCAGCACGCCATCCGCGCCGACATGGAGTTGACCGCCCAGAGCGCCATCGACCCGCAATGCGCTGCCACTGACCGCCGTCTGACCGGCGAAACCGGATTGGCCGGTCAGAACCAGCGTACTGGCGCCCACGACATCGAATGCGCCAGTGCCCGAAAGCGCATAGGGATAGACGGTTTCCGCGCCAGCGGCATCGCCCGCATCGAAGGTCAGGCGACCCGCCTCGCCAATATCGACATTGCCACCGAAACCGGCCGCGCGGGCGATCAGCCTCCCTTGTTCGACCCGCCAGTCGAGCGCATTGCCGCTTCCCAGCGTCAGCGTGCCGCCGCCCCGCTTCACCATGAAGCCCCAGAAGCTGAACAGGCCGCTGACGCCGCCAGCAAAAACGCCGTCCTTGTCCTGATCGAAGACGACCATGCCGCCATTTTCGAGATTGCCGCGGATCGAATCCGTATTGCCGATCAATGTACCGCCATCGACCCTCGTGTTACCCTGATAGCCGTTCGCGCCGGTCAGGATGACGGTGCCCAGATCGTTGAATAAAACGCCGCCGCTGCCCGTCAACTCGGCATCGATCCGGGTGGTCGCGCCCATGGTCGAGCGGATCGAGGTATAAGCCCCGCCGTCGAGTTTCAGCTGCCCGCCGGTCAGGCGATAGCCGTCAGACAGGAAATGCATGCCGGTGACCGCCGGCGTGCCGCCGCTGTCGTCGATCGACACCGTTCCGGCATTGCCCTGAAAGACTGTGAAAGCCGGCACGGGCCGCATCGGGCCATTGACGGTGCCGCTGCTGTCGGTCCAGTCTGGCTCGGTGGCGCTCCAGATGCCCGAACCCCCGTCAATGGCGCCATTGGCATGTTTGGCCGGATCGCTGCCGTCCCAGAAACGAAGCGCGGGCTGCGCCTCCGCGCTGTCGGGCAGCAACATCATGCCGCCCAGAAACAGGGCAGCGATGCCGTCGCCCGCCCGTCTCCCGGCTTTCCCTCGCCCAGCTTTCGCCATCGATTGCGCAAGCGTTCCGTGCCGACCCTCAGCTCGCATCGACGTAACCCCTTATTTACGCAGGCCTTTTGTCACTGGCACCGGAAGGCGCACAGCGGCGCAATCACTTTGCGTTGCTGCGTGATTCATCTGCGGGGAGTCGAAACCGCCGCTTCTTGTGCCAACCGACAGGGAAAGGACTGGCAGGCCAAGGACTGACAGGGCGGTGACGCTGATCCAGATCAGAACCGCGCGCCAGGCAGCGGCGGGCGCTTCGACAATCTCTGCACCGGCAACAAGTCGAACGAGATCAGGGACAATGAACCTGCCTCCGGAAGATATGCAGGCCGATCAATATTCGAAAATCAGTTCCAGCCCATAGGTGCGCGGCTCACCAAAGATCGCCGCCGGAAAGCCGGTGTTGAAATGGGCGACATAATATTCCTTGTCGGTAAGATTGCGGCCGAAGGCCGAAACGCGCCAGTTGCCGAAGCCGACCGGTATCTCCGAAAGCGTCAGCCGCGCGTTCAGCAAACCATAGTCTCCGATGATATAGCGCGCGTCGGCCGTCGCGGTGAATTTCCTGCTCTGTTGAAAATAGTCCAGATTTGCGGTCAATATGCCGATTGGCGTTTCCGGGAAGACATATTCGATGCTCGTCGTGAGCGTATGCTTCGGCGCTTCGATGAAAGTATAGGCACCTGAGATATCCGCACCCGTAGCGGGATCCAGAATCTCCTGGAACTGTGCATCGAGATAGGCATAGTTGATCGAGAAGGTGAGGCCTCTCGTCGGCTTGGCCATCAACTCCATTTCTGCCCCCTGTATCCGCGCCTTGCCCGCGTTGAACACATCGGTGATGGCCACATTGGTCGGATCGGTCTGAACGTTCGTCTGGATATCCTTATAGTTCGACCGGAACGCCGTGAGGTTGAACCGTAGACGATCGCCAAGCCAGGTCGACTTCATGCCCGCTTCAAAGGAGTCGAGCGTTTCGGGACCGAAGCCTTCATTGAAGCGCTGGATCGTACTGGCGCGCAGATTATAGCCGCCGGTTTTGTAGCCCTTCGAATATTTGGCGTAGACGTTGATGTCCCGCGTCACATTATAGCCGATCACTACACTGGGCGCGAGGTTAGTGAAACTGTTGTCACCCACGCCCTGGGGCCGGACGATCGGCGCTCCGACGAGCGGTATGACGGTCTGGTCCAGCGTCGCATAGCGCTCGTCGCGTGACCAGCGCAGGCCGCCCGTCAGGTAAAGCCCCTGGAGAAATTCTGGCCGCCACGTCGCCTGCCCATAGAGTGCATAGGCCCGGTTATGAATCGCCGCCCGCCGATCGAGACGCGGGCGGCCGGCCGAGATCGTCGAATCCGCGCTGTCTGCCTTCTCGTCGAAATAATAGGCGCCCAGAACATATTCGAGCTGCCGATCGAAAACCGACCCAATCAGTTGCAGTTCCTCGCTCCATTGTTTTTGCTTCTGGTCGAACTCCGACAACAGCAGCGGGAACGGGCCGGCGACACCGGTAAGGTAATTTTGGTTGGTCCGGTTCGACAGCTTGCGATAACCGGTGAGCGACTTGATCGTGAGATTGTCGCCCACGTCCCAGCTGGCGGTGAGATTATGCCCCTGAGAGGTCACATCGTTGCGCCGCAGGTCGCTAACCAGCGGGGATCCTTCGGTCGGACGGTCGGCGATCCTGGGATAAAAGGGCGCGACCGCGATGAAAGGTGGACTGTCGTTGATATCCGAACGGTCATAGCTGTAGCGTAGTTCCAGGCCGTCCAGCGGCTCCCACAGCAGGGCGGCGCGATAGCCGTCGCGGCGCTGGTCGCCCCATTGCCTCACGCCAGTCCCCGGATTCTTCACGAACCCGTTCTTCTCGCTGTGGAGATAGGCGAGTTCGATTGCCAGCCTGTCGCCGATCGGCACATTGATACGGGTGCGGCTGCGGAACTGGTCGTAATTGCCGAAGGTCAAGCTCTGCTTCGCATGAAACTCGCCCAAGGTCGGCGCGCGAGTAATATAGTTGATCGCGCCGCCCGTGGCGTTGCGGCCATAGAGCGAACCTTGCGGACCACGCAGCACTTCGATGCGCTCAACCTCGGCAATTTCAGCGGACAGGCCTTGGCCGCGCGCGATATAAATGCCGTCAAGATAGATGGCGACGCTGGGATCAACGGTGATCTGGTCATCATTATTACCGACTCCGCGAATGAAAACGCGAGCGGTGGTAGCGCTGTTGGGGTGGGGCGTGACCTGAAGGGCGGGCACTTGCGAGCGCAGATCGGTGAGATCCGCAATGCCCTTCTTCTCCAGATCGGCGCTGGTCATCGCCACGATCGATATCGGAGTCTTCTGCAGCGATTCCGATCGCTTCTGCGCCGTCACGACGATCTCTTCGAGGCCGTCCGACGGGATGGTGGCGGGGGTTCCCTGCGCGAAAGCGGGTGTGGCGCAGGCAAGCAGACAGGCGGCGAGAGCCCGCCGTGAAACGAGATCGTTCATCAGATTCCTCTCCTGATCCCGCAGCAGCGTCGGCTTTGCATCGCCGACTGCCAACGGGGATGGATGATTATTTGTACTGCTCAGTTTCGCATATTTCAACAGAATTATGCTATATTTATTGGTGTAATGCGTAGTTTTTGTATTTTTTAAGACGCATATATCCCCTGGGGCAGATGAAGTGTTGAAGATGTTCAGCGCACGACAAGGCTGATCGGCGCCGCAGTCAGGTCAAGCGCACCAACGATGTCTGCCAGCGCGGCGCTGCCGTTGCCCATGATCGCCCCGTTGCGGGCCAGTGCCTCGACATTCGCCGCGCCGCTGACCAGATCGCCCAGCGTCATGCGATCCAGCGTCACCGCGGGCAATCCGCCTATCTCGCCACGGCCGGTCTTGAGCGTGCTGTTCCGCAGCTCGACGATCCAGGGCGAAGGATCGCCCGCGATGGTTAGGGCGACACGCACATCCTTGTCGCGCGCGCGCCTGGGATCGACGCGGTAGCGGATCGCCTCCAGCATCAGCGGCACCGGCATCTTCCTGATATTATCGGGGTTCATATAGCGCGCCGTGAGGCCCTGCGGATCGAGCTTGCCCTCAAGCTCCAGCGCGCCCATCAGGTAGAAACCGCGACGATTGCTGTTGTAGCTTGCATAGCCCAGCCTGCGGAAAGCGGCGGCCTTCAGGCGGCCGGCCTCCATATCCTGATGGTCGATCGCGATCAGCAGCGTCGCAAGCTCGGCCGCCCATTGCGCGTCACCCACCTTGAACGCTTGCGCCGCCGCCGCCAAGACAGGCTGCCGTCCGCCCATCATCCGGACCTCGCGCCGGGCGCGTTCGGAACGAGGCGTCGGCGCAAGATCCGTCGCATCACCGGAGAACCAGCTGATATACCCGACATAATAGCTGCGCGCAGCGTCTGCGACGGAGCCATAATATTCGGTCGTATAGGGTTCCGAGCGCAGCCATTCGGGCAGCGGACCCAGCGCATCAGGCAGTTCGGCCTCGGTCACGCCCTTGTTGATCAGGCGGATCGTCTGGTCGTGCGTATATTGGACCGCATCCTCATATCGGGCGAGCAGCACCTTGATCTTCGGCGCACCCTCTACGATCGAACCGTGCATCGGCACCATCCAGTCCGCATCGTAGCGCTGCATCCGCCTCAACGCGCTGATCCAGCGATTGGCATCGCGCATCTTGGTTCCGCGCATCGAATGGAGGTTGGGGAAAGTCGGCCCCTGCACCTCATCGCCGGAGATCAGCACCTTATAATCGGGCAGCCACGCCGCGATGTGCGAGGCCGCCTCCCCCCCGGTATGGAAGAGGTGGAGCCTAACCCCTGCGATCTCGACGTCGCGCGCGCCATCCAAATCGACGAACCGGGTCGGTGCGATATAGGCAGATTCGTTCCTTCCGGGCGCGTTGAGGCCGCCGCAACAGCCGACGTGGAAATCCTCCCCTTCCTTCCCTGTCAGGCTGAAGCCGTACATATAGGCGGCACGGGTCGCGACGATCGGCAGCGTGGCGATGCCCTCGTCAGAAAGCTCCTTCAGGAAATTGGCCGCAGCGAAGATAGGCACCTTGCCGCTCGCGACATCGGCGGGATCGACGAATATTCCGGCGCCGTTCACATGGTCGGGATGGTGATGGGTATAGACGATCGCCTTGACCGGCTTGGACGAGATCTGCGCACGGATCTTGGCAAGCGCCGCACTGGCGATATCGCGATTCATGCCGGTGTCGAGGATGATGAGCCCGTCGCGCCCTTCCACGACGACGATGTTCATCCCTTTGAATTCGATCTGCCAGACAGGCGACTGGCCAACGCGATTCACACGCTCCTGAAACAGCTCGCCATGCGCTGTATAATTGGCGGGCGCTGAAAAAGGCACGTCGAGCGAAACGTCATGGGAAAAGGCGGGGCCGGCCGCGCTTGCGAGCAGCAGTGTGACGAGAAGGCGCATGGCTTAAAGCTCCGAGAAGTTCAGCAATTGAGGGGTAGCGCGGTCGCGGATCGAGGCCGCCCGGCGCTCAAACAGGGGATCGATCGCCTCCGGCTGCGGAAACAGCCAGTAATTGCCTGCGGCCAATCCCTCGAACACACGCTGGGCGAATTCGTCGGGAGAGAGGCCATTGGCGGTGAGCATGCCACGCATGGTTTCGACGAACCCTCGCGCGGCGGGATCGACATGCGGACCGAAGGGATCGTCGAATATACCGCTCTTTACCGGCCCTGGAGCGAGCAGCGACACGCGGATCGGTGCACCAATCATCTGCATTTCGAAATGCAGGGACTCGGTGAGCGCCACCACGGCTGCCTTGCTGACCGAATAGGGCGCCATCAGGGGCGCCGGCAGGAAGCCACCGACCGAGGCGGTGTTGACGATCCGCGCGGGGCGACCCGCCTCCAGCAGGCGTGGCACGAAGGCGCGGATGCCGTTCAGCACGCCATCAACATTGACCGACATGGAACGCTGCCAGCGCTCGGGCTCGATTTCCCAACTGAAACCGGTCGCCATCACGCCTGCATTGTTGAAGAGAATGTCGACCTGACCAAAGCGGTTCCAGGCCGCCTCCGCCAACGCCTCGACAGCCTTGAGATCACGCACATCGGTGGGCAAGGCCAGCACCTCGCCGTCCAAAGTAGCCGCGAAGGCGTCAAGCTGATCGGCCCGGACATCGGCGATCACCAGCTTCATGCCGAGCGCGATCGCCTTGCGCGCCAGCCCCGTGCCGATTCCACTCGCCGCCCCGGTAATGACGGCGACGCCGCCCCGGATTTCCACTTCCTCGGCCATCATCTCTCCCCTTCTCTCTGTCCAACGCTTGTACTGTACGAAACTATATCGTACAAGCCTCTCATAACCACAGGAGAAAGAGCGGATGCGCAAAAGGACATCCCGAAAGGTCCGAGCCGGATTTCTGGCGCTTATGCTGGGCAGCGCCTTCCCCTTGGCGGCCCAGACCGTTCTGCCGCAGCCGGCACAACCCTTCGCCGGCAAGATCGGCGAAACCTATGCCGATTCGGTCGCCGCCTTTCCGAAACCAGTGGCCGCGCCCAGCGGGGCGCCCAACATCGTCCTGATCCTGACCGACGATGTCGGCTTCGGCTCCGCTTCCACCTTTGGAGGGCCGGTCCCTACTCCCAATCTCGACCGGCTGGCGGCGCGGGGGCTGGTCTACAATCGTTTCCATACCACCGCCATGTGTTCGCCCACACGCGCGGCCCTTCTCACCGGACGGAATCATCATGCGGTGGGCAATGCGGTGGTGAGCGACATCGCCACCGGCTATCCCGGCTATTGGTCGATGATCCCCAAATCCGCGGCGACCGTGGGCGAGATACTGCGCCAGAACGGCTACAACACTGCCATGTTCGGCAAGCATCATAATATTCCGATGCAGCAAGGATCAATCGCCGGCCCTTTCGATCAATGGCCCACAGGATTGGGATTCGAGCAATTTTATGGCTTCCTGGGGGGCGATACCGAGCAATGGACGCCCAAGCTCTATCGCGGAAATGCGCCCGCCGCGCAGAAATATGACGAGGACCCCGACTATATACTCGACCGCGACCTGGCGGATGAGGCAATCGGTTATGTCCATGCGCAGAAGGCGGCGGCGCCCGACAAACCCTTCTTCCTCTATTATGCGCCCGGCACCGCCCATGCGCCGCATCAGGCACCTGCGGACTGGATCGCGAAATTCAGGGGACGGTTCGACAAGGGATGGGATGCCGTCCGCGCCGAAACGCTGATACGCCAGATCAGGATGAAGATTGCGCCCACCGGGACCAGGGCGACGCCCCGGCTTAAGGATATCCCCGCCTGGGACAGCCTCAGCGCCGAGCAGAAGCGTATCTCCGCCCGGATGATGGAGGTTTACGCCGGGATGCTCGCCTATCAGGATGCGCAGATCGGGCGCGTGCTGGACGAACTCGAGCGGATGGGAGAGCGCGGCAACACGCTCATCCTGTTCATCGAGGGCGACAACGGCGCCTCCACAGAAGGCGGGATGCAGGGCAGCACCAACGAGCTGGGCACTTTCGCCAATGGTGCGAGCGAAGACATGGCCTGGTTGAACACCATGGCGGACAAGCTGGGCGGCAAGGACTGCTACGGTCATTTCCCGGTGGGCTGGGCGTGGGCCACCAACGGGCCATTCCCCTGGGCCAAGCAGATCGCATCGCATCTGGGCGGCACGCGCAATGGCCTTGTCGTGTCCTGGCCCGACCGGATCAAGGCGCGGGGCATCCGGTCGCAATTCACGCATGTCAGCGACATCATGCCGACCCTGTTGGAGGCGGCTGGCGTGCAGGCGCCCTCCAGTGTCAACGGCGTGCCCCAGCAGCCGATCGACGGCGTGAGCTTCGCCTACAGCTTCAACGCGCCCGAAGCGCCCGAGCAGCACGACACCCAATATTTCGAGATGATCGGCACGCGCGCCATTTACCATCGGGGCTGGATCGCCAGCACCACGCCCGCGCGCGTACCGTGGAAGATGGGCGCGTCCGACCGATCGCCCTTGGCCTATGAGTGGGAGCTGTATGACCTGGACAAGGACTATGCTCAGGCTCGGAATCTTGCCTCTCGCTACCCGGAAAAACTGAAGGAATTGCAGGCGCTGTGGACCGCAGAGGCGCAAAAGAACAAGGTCTTCCCGCTAGACGACCGGCAGACGCTCGACCGTTCCTCATCCTCGAGGATCGCTTTCGCGCCGCGCCGCAAGAGCTTCACCTATTGGGGCAGGGATATCAGCGTGGCTGAAGGCGCGGCGCCGATGATCCGGGGCCGTTCCTTCCGCATCGTCGCCGATGTGGACCTGCCTGCGGGCGGCGGCAACGGGGCGTTGGTGACCCAGGGCAGCAAGTTCGGCGGATGGAGCTTCTATCTGAAGGATGGCCGGCCCGCCGCGCATATGGCGTTGACCCAGCAGCCCGCGCACCAGTTCGATGTCGCCGCCGATGCGCCGATTGCGGCAGGTCCAGCGCAGATCGTCTATGATTTCGACTATGACGACGGCGGGCCGGGTCGGGGCGGGTTGATGCGGATCAGCGTCAACGGCGCGGAAGCCGCGCGCGGTCGGATCGATCGCACGATACTGATCCCGGCGGGTCTGGGCGAGACATTCGACATAGGCGACGACACCGGCGCGACGGTGATCGACTATCCCAAGGGCCGCGCCTTCGACGGCGCGATCCGCAAGATTGAGGTGTTCCTGAAATGAGAAAGAAGATGTTCGCTGCGGCGTTGCTTGGCTGCGCGTCGCCTCTGGCCGCGCAGACCGTGTTGCCCCAAGCCGCCCAGCCGTTCGCGGGCAGGATCGGGGAGACTTATGCGGATTCCGTGCCGGCTTTCCCCAAGCCTGTCACCGCGCCGCAGGGCGCGCCCAATGTGCTGCTGATCATGACCGACGATGTCGGATTCGGCGCCGCCTCGACCTTTGGCGGGCCGATCCCGACGCCCAATCTGGATCGGCTGGCGCAGCGGGGGCTGGTCTATAACCGCTTCCACACAACGGCGATGTGTTCGCCCACGCGGGCGGCGCTTCTCACCGGGCGCAATCATCATGCGGTGGGCAATGGCATCGTCGCCAATCTGTCGACCGGCTTTCCGGGATATAATAATCTGCTGCCGAAGAGTGCGGCAACGGTGGCAGAGATCCTGCGCCAGAACGGCTATAACACCGCGATGCTGGGCAAACATCATAATGCGCCCGAAGCGCATGTTTCACCCGCCGGCCCCTTCGACCTCTGGCCAACCGGGCTTGGCTTCGAGCATTTCTACGGTTTCATGGCCGCCGAAACCAATCAGTTCACGCCCGCCCTCTATCGCGGAAATGCGCCAGCCCCGACCTTGAGCGACGGCGTGCTCGACAAGGCGCTTGCCGATGAGGCGATCCACTGGATCCATAATCAAAAGGCCGCCGCGCCGGATAAACCCTTCTTCCTTTATTATGCCACCGGCTCCGCTCATGCGCCGGTGCAGGCGCCGGCCGAGTGGATCGCGAAATTCAAGGGCCAGTTCGACAAAGGATGGGACGCGGTTCGGGCGGAAACCTATGCTCGGCAATTGAAGCGGGGGATCATCCCGCGCGGCACCGTCAACACAGCGCGGCCCCAGGGGATCGCCGCCTGGAAGGACATGACGCCCGACCAGCACCGAATCAACGCGCGGATGATGGAGGCCTATGCCGGAATGCTCGCCTATCAGGATGCGCAGATCGGCCGTGTCCTCGACGAACTCGACCGTATGGGGGAAAGCGGCAACACGCTCGTCATGTTCATCGAGGGCGATAACGGCGCCGCCGCCGAAGCGGGTCCCAATGGCGGCACCAATCCGATGGCGGCCTTCGCCAACGGTGTGCGCGAAGATGAAAAGACGTTGCTCGCCAATCTCGAAAAGATCGGCGGGCCGGAAGCCGTCGCCAATTTCGGCTATGGCTGGGCCTGGGCGACCAACGCGCCCTTTCGTCTGTTCAAACAATATGCCTCCCATCTGGGCGGCACGCGTAACGGCTTTGTCGTCTCCTGGCCCGACCGGATCAAGGCGCGGGGCATCCGGTCGCAATTTACCCATGTGACGGACATCATGCCGACCATATTGGAAGCGGCGGGTCTGAAGGCCCCAGAGAGCGTCAACGGCGTGGCGCAACAGCGGATCGACGGGGTGAGCTTCGCCTACAGCTTCGACGCGCCCAAGGCGCCCGAGCGGCATGACACCCAATATTTTGAGATGATGGGCAACCGCGCCCTCTACCATCAGGGCTGGCTGGCCAGCACCATAGCGGTGAATGCGCCATGGAAGCCGGGCGACGGCTCGAAAAAGCCCAGTGATTATGGCTGGGAACTCTATGATCTGCGCCATGATTTCGCGCAAGCACATGATCTGGCCGCGCGCGAGCCGCAGCGGCTCAAGGAGATGCAGGCGCTGTTCCGGGCGGAGGCGGAGCGGAACAACGTGTTCCCGCTCGACGACCGGCTCAGCTTGGCGCGTTTCACCGCAGCCCAGGCGCAGCATCCACCGCGAACGCATTACAGCTATTGGGGTTCGGGGATCAGCGTGCCGGTTGTGAACGCTGCGCCGCTGCTGACGCGCAGCTTCCGCATCACGGCGGACATCGACCTCCCACAAGCGGCTAATGGCGCCTTGCTGGCGCTGGGCAGTCGTTTCGGCGGCTGGAGCTTTTACCTGAAGGACGGCCGCCCCGTCGCGCTGATGGCGGCGTCGCAGCAGGCAGGCGACCAGTTCCGCGTCGCTGCGACACAAGCGCTGGCGGCGGGGAAGATGCAGCTGGTGTTCGACTTCCGTTACGACGGCGGCGTCAATGGCGGCGGGGAGATGGCGATAAAGGCGGATGGCAGGGAAATCGCGCGCGACCGAATCGAACGCACCATCTCCAAGCTCCCGGAAATGACCGATACGCTCGATATCGGCTTCGATGCCGATACGCCGGTGACGGAAGACTATGCGCCCGGCGGGCATTTTTCGGGGCACATATATAAGGTCGATATCGTGACCGGCAGGCCCGGCGCGCCTGGCACTGTGGAATGACGGCATTGTGTACGATCCGGTTTCGTTGCTAAGGCTCATGCCTGATGAGCGATAACGATCGACCCGAAGTGGCAAGCAGACTGGCGGAAAGCCGCGCGCAAATCCTGCGCGCGGCGAGCAGCGTATTCCTTGATGCGGGCTTTGAACGCTCCAGCATAGACCAGGTCGCCGCAGCCGCGCGGATGAGCAAGCAGAGCATCTACGACCAGTTTCCGAGCAAGATTGCGCTGTTCGAGGCCGCTGTGCGATCCGAACTTGAGGCCGGGCAATCGAACATCGACACGATCGAGCCTACCGGAGACAGGGAAGAGACGCTGTTGGCATACGGCCTGAGGCTTTTCGACGGTTTTGCCGACCCGACCAATTTCGGCCTGTTCCGCGCGAACATCGTGGCGGCGAACCACCTTCCCGAGCTGGCCGACGAACTGCACGAACATCGCCTTGGGCTATCGCGCACATTGGCGGACTATCTTGATGCGCTGATCAGGGATGGGGTGTTGGCCGATGTCGATCCTCTGTCGGCCTCGATCCGTTTCGGTGGCCTTTCCGTCGAGGGGAGTCGCTATTTTCTGGGCATGCCTCTGCCTCGGCAGGAGGATCGTGCGACACTCGTGGCCCGCGCGCTCGATCTTTTCCTGCACGGTTATGCCCGGCAGGCCGACGCGCATGGTCCCGCCATCGATGCACTGCTCGATCAGGCCGCACCTCCGGTGATCGACAGCGGGGTGGCGCTTCGCCTGTCTGCCGAAAAGCTTCAGAAGCTGATCGATGCGGCGATGGCTGAATTTCAGGAACATGGCTATTCGGGCGCCAATGTCGATCGCATTGCCGCCGCCACTCATATCAGCAAAGCGACGATCTACAGGCAGTTCGGCAACAAGGAAGGATTATTCCGCCATGTGATCGAGGGGGAGATCTACGCGTCCAGCCTTTGCGATTTCGAGTGCGATACAGGCGAAGAACTGGACGAGGCGGTTACAAAGCTCGCCCGGCAGGTGCTGGACTGGCATCTCCAACCCTCAAACATTCGCATGCATCGTCTTCTGGTGCAGGGAAGCGCGCTGGTGCCCGACCTCGCCCGCCGATTTCATGACATGCGGGTAGCCGTGGTCGGGCGCGCGCTTGATCGGCTGCTCAGCGCTCATGGATGGCCCCGTCCCGATGAGGCGGCGGCGCGCTCCTTCTACCTGCTCGCAACCTTCGCCGTCCGTTTCCTGACCGTCAGGCAGCCGCCCGGTCCGGTTCAGCGCGATCTTCATTCACGCGAAACGGCCCGGCTGTTCCTGCATGGCCTTTCAGTCGAGCAAGCCTGGAGAATTTCGGAAGGGACCATAAGCTGAACTGACAGGGGCAAATCGATGCCTGACGAACATGGCCTTCGCCCACTGACCCCACCACCCGTTTTGACTGCGCGCGCCGGATCGGGAGGGCCGGCGGTCAGCGCGCCACGACCAGTTTCTGACCGCTGGGTTTCAGTCCGATGCGTTTGATTATGAAATCGGCGATTTTTTCCGCGACTATGCCTGCGGCACCGCCCGCCACGACATCTCCAGGATAGTGGGCGCCGCGCGGCAGTTGCAGGGCGCCGACGACAGCCGCCGCCGCCAGGACCGGCTTGGTATAAACGGGATAATCGCGGGAAAAGGCACGGGCAAGCGCCAGCGCCCCAGCAGTATGCCCGCTGGGGAAGGAGCGTAGGTCAGCGTCGCGCGATTTGCCCTTTGCCATATGATAGCTGCCTGTCCTGAGTTGTTTGGCGGGGCGCGTCCGGTCGACATTGTTTTTTCCCCACTCCTTGAAGCCGATGGCGATCAGATGGGCCAGAGCCATGCGGATGGCAGCGCGCTGCATGGCCGGCTTGCGCGCGAGCGTGCCGGCAAGGAGCAAGACGAGGGAAAGTGCCATAAGTGGCGGTTCGTCGCCAATATTGCCCAGTTTGCCCAGTTGTCTGGCGGCTGCGGTTTGCAAAATGGGCCGAAGTGTCTCGACGATCCCGACGTCGATACGTTCGGGCAGGGAGAGTTTTTCGATCCTCTGTTTGGGCAGTCGCCTTCCTCCAGCCATGTCTTTTCTCCTTAAACCTGCCGCGCGATGGCTGCATCGATCATGGCGCGGTAGACGATCCTTGCCTTGTCAGGCTCAAGCGCGCCCGCCTCTGCGCCAGCACGGACCATGGGATCGGTCGGGTCGAGCATGATGATCAGCATGCCTTTGGCCTCGCGTGCGACGGCTTCCCATTGGGTGCTGTAATGAGGGTGATGATCGTCGGGGTTGATCTCCCGATGCTTGCAGATGGTCCGGGCCAGCCGCTCGATCATCTCTGTGTCGTCCATGGCTAGGAGACGCACTCGGGACGGGCGGGTTCCCGACATGGATTTCCCTTGAAACCGGGAACCATATGGCGGTTACCTGCGACCAGGCGAGATACTGCCCGATCTTGCGGCGAAGTCGCACCATGCATGCATTGGCCGATATTTCATGGAACGAAGCCTTGCATCAGTGATTGGAATGGGGCCGAGCCGCCTGCCGGTGCCACCACTTGCACTCGGGATAATAAGCGGCCAGACAGCCGCGCGGGATGTTCGATCAATCCCTCGCGCGCCGCGCCGTTCCATCCTTCGACATGCCTTCAAGGGCAATGGTCTGGCCGGTTGACAACCCTTCGCGCAGCATATCCTCCGGGTTCATGAAGAGCATGTCGCGCGTCCCCTTCACCCCGCGAAAACGGTCATGATAGCCATAGATGGTGGCGATGCGGCGATCCGTGAGGGGAAATACGATATTGCCCCATAAAGATTGGGATCAACCCGTTCATCAAAATAGCGCGATTGATGATCAGCGGTTGATCAGCTGCGCGAGTTCGGACGGCCGCAGTTCGGCGCGGAGCTGATCGCTTGCGCATTGGCGCGGCGCCTTGTCAGGCCGCCAGCGCAGGAAGCGCGTACCATGACGAAAGCGCCCCCGCTCCGTTCGAGCCAGCGCCGTGCATCCTCGATCCGCCGGCTGGCGGGTGACAGCAGCAGGGTGGCGTTCCCTTCCCTGGCATGGAAACGTTCCAATGCCACCCGCCTTTCGCTCATCGGGGCATCCAGAAGATTTCCATTGCCCATGTGCAGGCAGTCGAACAGCATCAGCTGGGCCGGGGTTTTCAGCGATAGCCGCCTGATCCGGCTTTCGGCGGGATGAAGGCGCTGTTGCAGGGCCTCGAAGGAGAGCGTCTCGCCAATCGGCAGGATCAGTTCGCCATCCAGCACGAAGTGCCGTTCGCCGGCCTTCAGCAGCAACCCCACAATTTCGGCGAAGAAGCGGGCGAGCGACTTGCCGATTTCGAGAGGATGTCAGCCGCGTTCCCATCCCGGCCGACGATAGCGCGAAAGCCGTCCCATTTGGGTTCATATTGCCAGCCCGGCGGATCGGGCAGTTCGGTGATCGCGCGCGCCTCCATCGGCGTGGGAAGCGCCAGCATAGCTTTGGGTTCCGCAATCGTCATCAGCTCGGAACTGCCATAGGCATCGTGAAAGCCTATTGCCGTTCGGAATACCTTGAACTTGGCTGTCGTGGAATGACTCCGCGCTTTTCCGCGTCTCGCCTGAAACTTCAGAAGATCCGGGAGGGGGAGGAGATGGATTTACAGCTTCATGGGGCTTTTTCCCTGGATGCCTCCCCTCTGGGCGATAAGCGGACCCAGAGCGGTGCATGATCGCTGGTCCGCTCCCACCCGCGCGGCGCGGTATCGACTTCGGCCTCCGTCAGTCGGGACAGGGCGAATGGATTGAGCAGCACATGGTCTATCCGCAGGCCCGCATTACGTTCGAAGGCGCCGCGCCAATATTTCCAGAAGCTGTAAACCGTATCGTGCGGATGGAGATGGCGCACGGCATCAATCCAGCCTTGATCGAGCAGGCGTTGCCATCCGGCCCGCACTTCCGGCGCGAACAGCGCATCGTCGCGCCAGCGGTCGGGGGCATAAACATCCAAATCGGTCGGGATGATGTTGAAGTCGCCAGCGATCACGACCGGCGCATTGAGCGCCACGAGGCTTTCCAGATGCGCGTGCAGCCGATCCAGCCAGCGCAGTTTGAAATCATATTTGGGACCCGGCCGGGGATTGCCGTTCGGCAGGTAGAGCCCCGCGATCAGGATGCCGCCAACTGCCGCCTCGATATAGCGGCTCTGCACATCCTCGGCATCGCCCGGCAGCCCGCGCCGGGTTTCGTGGATTTCCCCGATGCTGCTTAAAATGGCAACGCCGTTCCAGCGGCTTTGCCCATGCCAGATGACGTCATAGCCCGCTGCGCGGATGGCGGCTTCGGGAAATCGCTCTTCCGGCGCCTTCAGTTCCTGAAGGCAGACGATGTCGGGTTCCGCTGTCTCAAGCCAACGAAGCAGGACAGGCAGGCGGCCATTGACGCCGTTCACATTATAGGTCGCGACTTTCATGGCTTCCGCAGCCACGGGAATGGGCTTCCGGCCAAGGGGACCGGCAAGTGGAGGCTTGCGCCCCCGCCTGTCATGGGCCGCCCGTGGCTTCGGCGTTATTGGCCATATGCGATTGATCGGCGCCCGTTCGGCTGGTGTTGAAGAAGCCTGTCGCCAGCAGGACCGCGAAGGCGATCACCACAAGGACCAGGCTGACCGTCAACACATAGCGGGTCACATGGGTCGATGCGCCGCCGCGGACCTCGTCGCGCGAGATGTGGGTGACGGCTTTGCCGTCCTCATCCTCCTTGTGCATCGAAGCTCCTTTCAGGGTGAAAGCCATCGCCGCAGGCGTTCCCGTTCAAACAGTTCCTCATCGGGCCCACCACCTCGGCTATTCGTCCGTCCTGTCGTGCAGGTCGCGCGCCATTTTCAGGTGGCCCTCGACAACCGGCGCAATATCGCCGGCAACGGCCTTCAGGCTGCCATCGGCACCGTCTTTCGCAAAGGACCGCATGAGTTTGAGGGCATCCTCATGCGCTTCCACCTGACCCTCGACATATTCCGCATCGAATTTGGCGCCGGTCAGCTTTTTCAGATCCGCCAGATCCTCCTTCTGATCGGCGGTCAGCGACGGATCGGGCTTCACGGTCGGTTGAGCCTTACCCGCCGCGGCCTTGATCTTCGCGGTGGACGCCGTGTGCGCCTCTATCATCTTCTGGGCAAATGCCTTCACTTCGGCTGACTGGGCGTTGGTCGCGGCCAGCCGGGCCGCGGCGATTTCAAAAGCGTCGCTCTTGCCCGCCATGTTGACGAAGTCCTGCGGCGTTGGCGTGGGCGTCATTTCCGCAACCGCATTCTCCGTCACATTTTCTATCCGATTGCCCATCGCATCGGCCGCAGCGCCCACGGAATTTGCGGCATTTGCAGCTCGCTGTTCCGTGGCTTGATTGCAGGCGGCGAGCGTCAGACCGGCCATCAGGACGGCAACTGTGGTGCGGTGCATGCTTCTCTCCTCGGTTTTGTGCCTTCTCCAACGCGCGCCAAGGCGGGCCGTTCCGGCTGCCTGCTCGCGGCGACCGAGGCTCAAGAGCATATCTGGAACGGCGGGCGTTACGGGAATCAGATCGCGGCCGATGCCGAAGGGCGCCGGCGCTTCCGTCAGGTTCAGGAGGGAGGGCAGTCCATCCGATGTTCGCCCGAAAGCCAAGCGATGCTGCCAATGCACCTGCGTTCGTTACAGGCCGGTAGCATCGAATCCACGAAATCGTTCCTGCGCGGCCAGCCGGACCCCGGCATTGGGCGCGCCATAGCCCTGATAGTCGCGTCGCTCTACAAATTCGAAGAAGAAGCGCTTGCGGAAAGCACGGCTGTAGAGTTGCCGATATTCGCCCTGCCCGTCGCGGTCATAGAGCATATGCATGTCGGCCATGCGACTGCTCTCCGCAGGGGTGAGGCCGAAGCGCGCCGCCAGATCGGCATAATAATTGTCGTTGATGGGCAGGATATCCGCGCCGGTCCTGTCCAGTCCGGCAGCCCGCTCGACCAGGTCCGGCGTTGCCAGGGCCAAATGCTGGTAACCGCCGCCGAAATTATGCTCAACGAAGCGCGACGTGAGGGTGCCGGTAGCTTCGGACGCGTTGAGGGTCAGGCGCAGGGCGCCATCGGCCGACTGGAGCGGCTGACTGAGCACCAGCCCGGACGGATCGATGACATCCGCCTGCGGGCTTTGCTGAAGACCGAAGAGCGACCGCCAATAGAGCTGCCAGGACAGATATTCCTCAATCCGCACCACCGCCGCCAGATGATCGATCGCCAGCGGGCGGGTGTCGGCGGCTTCTCCGGTCGGCTCAAATTCCTCCGCCCACATGGAAGGGACTTCATCCTCGCCCACCAGATAGACAAGGCTGCCGCCGATGCCGCGCAGCGCGGGCACGGCCAGATTGCCCGGCGCGTCATGCTCGCCGACTTCGCGGATGCCGAGATGGGCAGCGCGGGCGGCCACGGCATCACGATCCGGCACGGCCAGCCCGACCGCGCAGATGGACGGGCCGTGCGTCACCTCGAAACTATGGCCGAAGCCGGTCGGCGCGGCATTGATGACCAGATTGACCGACCCGGCCTGCCAACGCGTCACCGCCTTGCTGCGATGCTGGCCCGTCCGGGCAAAACCGAGCGAACGGAACATCCCCTCCAGCGCAGGCACATCCGGCGTGTCGACGGCAAATTCGACAAATTCGGGCCGCATGCCGGTTGGCGGCGGCGGCACGACGGAGGGGCGACCCAGCAGGCGCCCGGCGGCATCCTCGACATAGCGCAGCGAACGTAGCCCGTCGGCCGCGATCAGATCGGCGGACCAGCCCCGAAAGCGATCATTGAAGATTTCCAGAGACAGCGGCCCCTCATAGCCGGTCTTCACGATCTCCGCGACATAGTCTGCGACCGGCAGGCCACCCTGCCCCGGGAAATTGCGGAAATGGCGGCTCCAGTAGAGGAGGTCCATGTCCAGCTTCGGCGCGTCGGCCAATTGGACGAAGGCGATCTTGTCGCCCGGAATAGCGCGGATGCTGTCGCTGGGAATGCCGCGCGAGAGCGAATGGAAGCTGTCGAGGATGATGCCGATCGCCGGATGATCCACTTCCTCGACAATCGCCCAGGCATCGCGATGATCGAAGACGTGGCGGCCCCAGGCGAGCGCTTCATAACCGACGATGATGCCGCGTTTCGCCGCCCGTTCGCCCAGTTCGCGCAGGTCCGCGACGATGCGGCTGCGCTCGCCCAGAGCCAGAGGCGAGCAGTTGGAGCAGACCAATATCCGTGCCGTGCCCAGTTCGCCCATCAGGTCGAACTTCGCCTCCGCCCGGTCCAGCGCCTGTTGCCGCAGCGCGCCGGGCATCCCCTCAAAATCGCGGAAGGGCTGATAGAGCAGGCAGGCAAGGCCCAGATCGTCCAGCAGCGCCCGGACCTCGCGCGGGTTGAGCGGAGAAGCGATCAGGTCATTCTCGAAGATCTCGACCCCGTCGAAACCGGCGGCAGCGGCCGCGCGCAATTTCTCCTCCAGCGTGCCGCTCAGTGAAACCGTGGCGATGCCAAATGTCATGCGCGTCTCCTCTGCCGATAGGATCAGGCTTCCTCTGCGACCCGGAAGCTCTCCGCCATCCGTGCCGGATCGGCCTTTTTCCCCGTAAAATGTTCGAAAGCGCGGACGGCCTGATATACCGTCATGCCGCTACCATTCAAAGTGGTGCACCCCGCATCCCGCGCTTCGCGGAGCAATTGGGTTTCCAACGGGAAGTAGACGATGTCCGTGACCCACAAGGCGGGGCGGAGCAGGGCGCGGGGGATGGCGGAGCCAGGATAGCCCTCCATGCCCAGCGGCGTTGCATTGACGATGCCGTCTGCCGCCCCGACGGCTGCCGCCAGATCCTGTCCGACAATCGCCCGCCCCGCGCCATGAATGGCGTTGAGGGCAGCGCTCAACTCTTCGGCGCGCTCTATCATCGGATCGAAAAGGGTCAACTGGCCGACGCCCAGTTCCATCAGCGCATGCGCCGTTGCCGCGCCCGCGCCGCCCGCTCCCATCTGCACCACCCGGTCGAAGCGGGAAGCGGAAGGCAGGCCGGAGCGGAGATTTTCCGCGAAACCGTAAATATCCGTATTATAGCCGATCCGACGACTGCCGCTGAACACGACAGTATTGACCGACCCGATCTGCTGCGCCTGCGGCGAGAGTTCATCCAGACAGGCGATGATCGCCTGCTTATAGGGATGGGTGACGTTGACCCCCGCGAAGCCGGCTAGTTGCAACGCATCGAGCAGGCGCGGCAGGTCGCCCGCATCCATGCCTTCCACCGCCAGATCGAACAGGCGATAGACCAGCCTCAACCCCTGCGCGTCCCCTTCGCTCTCATGCAGCCGGGGGGACAGGGACGCCTGAATATCGCGACCGATCAAACCGGTCAGATAGCGGGCGGTAGCGGGGCAAGGCTTGGTCAAGATCGTGGTATCCGATGAAGAGAAAGCCGCCCCCGTCGCGCAGACGACAGGGGCGGCAAGAGGTCAGAATTTGAACTTCGCGCCAACATAGAAGGAGCGTCCGACCATGTCGTAAGTTCCCGAGTCGGTGCCGGTCTGCGAGCTGGCGACGAAGGGAATGCCCTTGTCGAACAGGTTGGTGATGCCGCCCCGCAACTGGAAGCCCTTCGTGATGTCCAGCGTCGTGAACAGGTCGAAGAGGTTATAGGGCTTCACCCCTACCTGCTCCGCCGCGGGCGTGGTGATCGCGCTGATGTCGCGCAGTTTGCCCTGATAGCGCCAGCGCAGGCCGATGCCGAACACATCGGAACTGTAGCCCACCGTCGTCAGCGCCTTCCACTTGGGCAGCGGACGGCCGGGGTTGCTGGTGCCGACGAAATCCTGCGCTGCGGTGCCGGCCAGGGTCTGGATCTTGTAATGGTTGAGCCAGCCGATTGCCGAGGACGCATAGATTTTGCCCGATCCATCGCCGATCCCGGCGTCCGACAGCTTCAACGACCAGCCGATCTGCACATCGACGCCGTCAGTATCGAGCGCGCCGAGGTTCAGATAGGGCTGGGCGATGCCGACGAGCTGGCCCGAGGAATCGCGCTGGATCAGCTGACAGAACTCGTTGCTGTTCGAATAGCCGGGGTTGGAACCGTCCAGATTATAGCATTTGGCCAGAACGGTAAGGCCGTTGATGGTCGAGATGACGTTGCGGATCTTGATATTATAATAGTCGACCGACAGCGAAATCCCCGACAACCATGGCGAGGACCATTTCGGATTGAAGACGAAACCGACATTGAAGGTGTTCGCCTTTTCGGGTGTCAGCGCGCTATTGCCCTGGATGAAGCCGCCGGTCGCGGTGGTGGCGAACTGATAGCCACTGATGGCCGCGGCCGGAATGCCTTGCGTGACGCACAGGGCGGCGACCTGCGCACCATTGGCGCCGGTCCGCGCGCTCGAACGGACATCGCACGGATCGCCGATGGCGGCCGGCGGCGTGCCGATGGCCAGCTGCGTGCCCGTGACCGGTGAGAACAATTCCCCGATATTGGGCGCGCGCACGGCCCGTTGATAGCTGCCGCGGATCAGCAGGGAGTCCACCGGCCGCCAGCGGCCGTCAAATTCAAAGCTTTTCACGCTGCCGGTCGGGTTATAGTCGGAATAGCGGAACGCCGCGCCCAGTCCCAATTCCTTGAAGAAGGGCGTGTCGGCCAGCAACGGCACGTCAATCTGCGCGGCGAATTCCTTCACGCTGATCTGCCCGCGTGCCGGGTTCGATCCGACCACCGCTTCGATATTGTTGCTCACCAGATCGGGGCTGGGATCATATTTATACGTATTCTTGCGATAACCGGCGAGCAGCGCCAGTTGGACAGGCCCGGCGGGCAGGTTGAACAGCGGGCCGTTGATCTGGCCCTGAACCTGCGTCTGGGTCAGCCGCTCCTTGTTGTTGACGGTAGCGGTCATATAGTCCTGACAAGCCTGCGACAGGCTGGTCGCATTGGTGATGCCAAAGGGGTTGAAGCCGCCCGCGCAGATCGACGCGCCACCATCGGCTGCGTTGAGCAGCGTCTGGACGCGCGATTTCAGCACCGCGTTGAACATCGCCTGGTCGTGAACCGTTTCATCATAGGACGCGAAGCCGTCGAACTTCCACGACCCGCCGATCGTGCCCTTCAGGCCACCCAGATATTGCTGGACCCTGTAATTCTCGTCCCAGCCCTTGTCAGCGATGCCGACATAACGCGCGCTCCAGCGGAAGGGCGCGGTCGCATTGGTGCGTGAGTCGAGAATCCGCTTCAAATCGGCCGGAATGAACGGATTGGTGACGGGAATGGTGGTGAAGGGCGCGAATTGCGTCAGGCTGCTGCCGCTCTCCGTCGTGACGGTGGTGTCGACATAGAGGAACTGGCCATAGGCCGTCAGCGAATCCGTCAGGTCATATTCGCCCTTGGCGAAGGCTGACTTGCGTTCGAACTCGTTGAGGATCTGAAGCTGCGGACCCACCGGCATGCGCACATTGCCGCCGACCACGGCATAGGCACCCGTCGTCGGCCCCTGATAGTGGATCGCGCCGGTCTGGACGAACAGCGATCCATTGTTGTTGAAGCCCAGGTTCAGTGTCGGGTTGATCGCGCTGGTCACGCCATAGCTGGCAAAGACGCTGTTCAGCACCGCCTGGTTCGGCAAGTTGGTCGCATCGGGAACAAAGGCGCCCGTGCCGATGAAGGACGACGGCACCTTGTTCGCGAAGAAGCTGCGCTGCGAACCGGACAGCGGATCGCGATGGCCATAGCTCAGCGCCAGCATCAGCCGCCCGCGATCGCCGCCGAACCTGGTGCCCAGCGCGAGCGAAGCATTGAACTTGCCATAATCGCCGCCGAAGGAATTGCCATTCTGGATATCGCCGCGGATGCCGTCGAAATATTTGTCGGTCTTGAAATTGACGACGCCCGACATGGCGTCCGACCCGTAAATGGCCGAAGCGCCGCCGGTGATCACGTCCACCGATCCGATGATCGATTCCGGCAGGATGTTGATGTCGACATTGCCGTTGATGTCGGACAAAGGCAGGCGGCGGCCGTCGAGCAATATAAGGTTGCGGTTGGAACCCAGGCCGCGCAGGTTCAGCGTTGCACGCCCGCCCGCGCCCTGCCCACCGGTGCCGGAATTGCCCGACGGGGTGAAACCGGGAAGCTGGTTCAGCGAATCCTCCAGCGTGATCTGCCCGCTCTGCTGCACCAGTTCATCGGAGACGGTGACGATCGGGCTGACCGCGACATTGTTGGGGCGGGCGATCAGCGAGCCGGTGACGACGATATCGGCGCTGTCCGGCTGATCCGCCGTGGCATTGGCGGCGGGTGGCGCGATGGCGCTGCTTGCCGCTTCGGATGGGGCCGGCGCCTGATCCTGCGCCCAGAGCGGCATGGTGAGGGCGCTCAGCGCCATCGCCGCCAGCGACCCGCCCAGACGCAGTTGTTTGTCCAAATTCGATTTCATCCTATCCTCCCTAATATAATACAAACCATCAAGTTCGTACATTTATGACATGCGCCGGGCCGCAATGGGCATTTTCAGTCCAGTTCGACCCGGCGCACATCCCCCACGATGAAAATATAGGCGACAGCTCCCACCAGAGCGAGCACCGCGATAAAGGCCAGCGCACCGTAGAAAGATCCGGTCTGCCCAACGATCAAACCGACCACGATCGGCGTCACGATGCCCGCCAGATTGGCGCAGAGATTGAACACGCCCCCGGTCAGGCCGATGAACTGGCGCGGCGCCACATCGGAAATCAGCGTCCAGCCCAGATTGACCATCCCCTGACCGAAGAAAGCGACGGACATGATCGCGATCACCAGCGTATTGCTTTGCACGAAATTGGCGGCAACGATTGTCGACGCCAGCAACAGCCCGGCAACGATCGGCAGCTTCCGCCCGATATTGGCCGAACCGGTCCGCCGGATCAGCAGGTCCGACACTTGCCCACCCAGCAACACCCCCGCCGATGCGGCGATATAGGGCATCACCGCGAAGGTGCCGGACTTCAGCCAATCCATTCCGCGCTCGGTCGCCAGATAGGTCGGGAACCAGGTGAGAAAGAACACCAGCGTCGAATTGCCGCAAAACTGACCGATCGATGCGCCCAATATCTGGCGGCGGGACATCAGCTTGCGCACATTTGCCCAGGAGAAGGGAATCTTCTCTTCCTGACCGGAGACAGCCAGCCCGCCACCCGCACGGATATAGTCCAGCTCCGCCGCATTGACGCGGCGGCTTTCACCCGGATCGCGGTAGCGGGCATACATGATCAGGCCGAAGATCACGCCCAGGCTGCCAGCCATCAGGAACAAAGCGCGCCAGCCGAAGCTGCCCACGACCCAGAACAGCACGGGACTGAAGAAGGCCAGGCCGGCATATTGCCCGACCGCATAGACCGAATTGGCCCGCGCCCGCTCATCCTGCGGGAACCAGCTGCTGAGGATGCGGCTATTGCAGGGATAGCAGGGCGCTTCCGCCACGCCCAGCGCCAGGCGGAAGCCGAAGAGCATCCCCACATTGGCGGCAATGCCGTGCAACAAGGTAAAGACAGACCATAAGACAAGCGACCCCGCATAGGTGATCCGCGTTCCCAGCCGGTCCAGCGCCAGCCCGCCCGGAATCTGCGCCGCGGCATAGGTCCAGGAGAAGGCGGAGAAGATGAAGCCCATCATCTCCGGCGAAATTTTGAGTTCCGCCGTCAATGCCGGCGCAGCCACGCCTATCACCGCGCGGTCCATATAGTTGATCAGGGTGGCGACGCTGATCAGCGCCAGAACGCCGAGCCGCGCTCTGGTCGGCCGCAACATGTCGGTGGGCGCCCTCATGCCGCGTTGCTCCGGTCGTTCCGGAGCAGATGGCGCACCGCCAGCGCGTAGCCATCCACGCCCAGCCCGGACATGATGCCGGTCACGGATCGCGTCATGATCGAGCGCGAACGCCATTCCTCCTCGCGCCGGTGGATGTTGGAGATATGCACTTCGATGACCGGGCAATCGCACATTTTGAGCGCGTCCAGCACCGGATAACCCGCATAGGAAAAGGCGGCGGGGTTGATGACGATCCCGAAGGCACCGGCCCGCGCTTCATGCAGCCAGCCGACCATTTCATGTTCGGCATTGGTCTGGCGAAAGGTCAGGCCGATATCGGTGCCTTCCAGTTCGCGCAGGCAGGCGGCTTCCACGTCGGCCAGGGTTGCGCTGCCGTAAATCGCGGGGGCCCGCACGCCCAGAAGGTCGAGATTGGGTCCGTTCAGCACATGAATGAAACGCTGGCCCATGATCGGCCCTGTCCTCCCCATCGCGCCGGGATGCACTTCCCGATCTTGCAGAATCATATTTACGCCAAAGCAAGCGCCCCGGCAAGCAAAATGTACTAACTAGCTAGTACATAAATTCACGGCAGCGGCCGGATGGCGATGCGATCGGCCTGATAGGACCCCAGCCACAGCTTCCGCCCAACGATTACCGCCGCCGAAACACCGTTGAAAACCGGATCGGGGGCGCTATGGGCGACCAGCGAAACCCGCCGCGTCAACGGATCGAGCTGCGCCACGGCATAGCCGCGATGGCAGGTCATCCCGTCGGCGACGCCATTGACGATCTGCCGCACGCCGCCGCACGCCGGCTCATCCCGCACCATGCCCGCCAGCAGCAATCGGTCGCCGTCCCAATGGATATTGTCCGGCATGAACTCAGGCGCCTGCACCCGCCACAGCGGTTGCGCCGTGTCGCGCCGGGCATAGGCCACGACCTCGCGCAATCCGAAGGCGATGACATAGAAGCCGCTATCGTCCCGCGCCGTTTCCAGCCCGTTATTGCCCGGCAATTCCGTTCCCGGCAGCAGGCGGAACGCGCCCTCCCCGGGCCCGCGTTCGTAAACGCCGCCGGTCACGCGCCCCTGCACGAAGTCCGTGATGCTGGTTCCCGGCCGCGTCAGAACGGTGGCGATCACCGTACCATCGCCATAGGAGGCGACGCTGTTGGCGACATGTCCCTGCGGCATCGCCAGACAGCCCTGCCACCGCAATTGCGGCCGCGCCTGCGGATCGCGATAGTCGACGGCGAAGACCTCGATCGCCTCCCGCCCGCCATGGTTGACCACCAGCAGTCGCGCTTCGCCCGGCGCGACGACGCGCACGCTGAGGCCCCGCGCCGTGAACAGCGCCGGATCGGGCGGCGCGGCGCAGTCGCCATAAAGCGGATCGCGGGCGATCTGCGCCGCCACCCCATGGAACCAGAGGGTCGCCCTGTGGGTCCGGCTGTCGATGATCTTCAGCCCCGCGCCAGTCGCAAAACCGCTCGCGATCACCCAGGGGGTATCGGGAATATGGGCCAGATCCTCCGGCTTCATCGCCCCGCAGACGAAGGAGAATTGCGTGGTCGAGGGGCATGTCGCGACCTTCCCCGATGGCGGCACGGTCGCGCAGCCGCCCAGCAGCGCCAGTGCGAAAAGGCAGGCGCGCCTCATGTCACGCGATAGACCCGGATGCGGACGGCAGGCCGGGGCACAGCCTCCGGCGGCGGACCCAGGGTACCGACGAACACCGCCCTATTGAGCCAGTCATGCGGCCCTTCGGGTGCTTCGAAACTGGGAATGGTGCGCATATAGCGTTGCTTTGCATCCGGCACCCGACTGTTGGTCAGCCCGACATTGCGCACATGGATCAGCGCGCCGTCTTCGGCCTGCATCATATAATCCGCCTCGATGACGGTCCAGTTATCGGACCGCTGCAATTGCCAGTCGGCACCCCCGGCCAGTATCTTTCCGCGAATGCGCGGCCCGGCAAAATGACCGCCCGTGATCGGCACCCGCCGCCGCGTGCCGAGCGGGGTCTGGCCGACCTCGATCGTCGGCTCCAGCGTGGCGATCGCCTCATAGACAAATTCCAGACCCGGCTCATCCGCCACCGCCGCCCGTGCGTTACCAGCCCCGGCCCATGCCGCCAGAACCGCGCCGCCCGCCAGAAAATCCCGCCTGATCATGGCCCTTAATCCCTGATCCGCGGCCGTTCCGCCGGGAGCGTCGGCGCGCTGTCCTTGAACAGGGGCAAGGTCTTGAGATGCGGCCATTCGGCCATTCCTGCCTGATCGCCGAAGACATGCTGCCTGGGCCGCGACCGCGCCCATGCGGACCAGTCGCTCCCCGGGTTACCGCTGCGCGCAAAGGCCAGCAGCCGATCCATCATATCCGCCGACAAACGGCGATCCTCCGCCGTCCAGTCGCGCGTCACACGAAAGAGATTGAGGCTGTCCAGCGTCCCCAGCCAATAGGGCACATCGCCGGTATGATAGGCCCCAACGGTCGCCGGATCATGATCGGCAAAGGATACTCCGGGCCGATAAGGATGGGTGCGCGTGAAGAAATAGGCAAAGACCGGCGCCTTTCCCCTGGCCGATTGTCCGTTCGCCCATTGCCACATCTGCACGCCCAGCGTCGAATCCCGCTCAATATCGCGGGCGGCGCGCCGCGCTTCCTCTGGCGTCCGCGCCGGATAGGCTTGCAGGATTTGCGCGGCATGCGCGGGGAAAACGGCCTGCACCGCCTTCTCATAGTCCGCCACGCTCGCGACCGGCCCCAGCGAGCGAAAGCTTTCATCGCGGGTGAAGCCAATCATGACGGGCACATCGCTTTGCCGCCCGGCCGCAAAATCCGCTTCCGGCGGCACTGGCACGATCCGCCCGTCCAGCACGATCGGCCGCCGCCTGACCGGCGCCGCCAGTGCGATCAACCGGTCGGCGGGGATATTGCGCATCTCCTCGATCGATGTCGCGCCCAGCGCCTTTTGCAGCGCCACGCCTTCCGCCTCCGCTTCGGTCAGCGGGGCTGGAGCCATCAGCCCGCCCAAAGCACTCCCGCTCATCCCGACTACGCGGTGGAACAGGCCCTTGGCCGCTGGGCTCGCCTGCAACAGCGACACCGACATCGATCCCGCCGACTGGCCCGCAATCGTCACATTGCCCGGATCGCCGCCGAAACCGGCAATATTGCGCTTGATCCATTGCAGTGCGGCGATCTGGTCCTTCAGTCCATAATTACCCGAACTGCCCTTGCCCTCCGCCGTCAGATCGGGATGCGCCAGGAAGCCGAGCGGTCCGACCCGATAGGCGATGGCGACATAGACCGCCCCCTTGGCCGCCAGCGGTTCGCCCGAATAATTGGCCATGGAGGCCGACCCGACATTGAAGCCACCGCCGTAGATCCAGGCGATCACGGGATAGTTTTTGCCCGCCGGCGCTGGCGCGGACGGCGCCCAGATATTGAGATAGAGGCAGTCCTCGCTGGTCGCCTCCTCCCCGAAATAATGGTTGATATTGCGCCCGCGCAGCGGCTGGATGCATTCGGGCGCGGGACGATCCGCGTTCCACACGCCTTGCCACGCCGCATGAGGCTGCGGATCGCGCCAGCGCAATTCGCGCACCGGCGGCGCGGCGAAGGGCACGCCCAGCCAGGCGCGCACCCCCGAAGGCAGCTGCTTGCCCGCCACCAGCCCCGCCTCGGTCCCAACCGGATTGCCCGCAGGACTTTCCACCACCTGCGCCGAGGCTGCCGACGCCACCGCCAGCAGCGCCAGAGCCAGGCCGCGCATCAGCGCGCGCCCTTCAACCGTGCGTCGAAGAAACGGAAGCTCAAGTCCAGCGCCCGCAGGCTGGCCGCCCGCGTCGCCGCCGCATCCACGCCGATCCAGCTATGGCCGACGCCGGGGATGATCTCCAGCGTGACCGGGACTTTCGCAGCCTTGAGCTTCGCCGCCAGTTCCTGCGACTGGGTCACGGGCACGGTCTTGTCGTCGCTGCCATGGATCAGCAGCATCGGCGGGTCCCCGGCATCGACATGGGCGGCAGGGCTGGCGGCGGCGATGCGGCCGGGCGGGCAATTGCCCTTCACGCAGTCGAGATAGCGGTCCTCCGCCCGGGGCGTAGCCGCCTGGGGCATGGTCGCGAAATCATAGACGCCGTACCAGCCGACCGCCGCCTGCACGCAATCGCTCACGCCCGCATTGCTCTTGTCCGCGCCGGTCGGCGCATGGCCGCAATCGAGCGCGGCCAGCGCGGTCAACTGTCCGCCCGCCGATCCGCCCCAGATCGCGGCATGTCCCGCATCGATGCCATAACGGGCGGCATTGGCCTTCAGGAAACGGATCGCCGTGCGCACATCATCGATCGCGGCGGGGAAAGGCGCCTCTCCCGACAGCCGATATTCCAGCGATGCCACGACATAGCCACGCGCCGACAGATCGGCCAGCACGGCAGGGAAATCGCTGAACGCGCCCGATTGTCGCGTATGCCCCGCCATCCAGCCGCCGCCATGGACATAGATCACCAACGGCAACGGCCCGGCAGCCTTGGCCGGTCGATACAGGTCGAGCGTGATCGGGCGATAGCCGGCTATGGTGGAATAGGGGATGTCGGCACTGACATTGACACCGTTGGCGAGCGGGAGGATGCGTTCGGGCAGTGGATCGCCCAGCGCCGGCTCAGGGCCAGTGGCAAGGCGGGCGATCTGCGCCGGTGCCGATCCAGCCAGCATGCCCGTGGCGATGATGAAGGCCAATGCCGTGCCGATCCACTTCCGCATATCTCTCTCCCGTTATAGCCGATTTTTTGATCGAACTATTTCGTACAGGAATAAGCGAAGAAAAAGCGCGAGGCAAGTCATGTCAGCGTCGACACCAGCTTTCGATGACATCGATCACGCTCATGCGGCGGCGCGCCAGCGCCTTGGGCGAACTCATGTCGCGCTCAAAACCATAGGAAAAAGTATAGCGGTTAGAGACATTGTAGAAGCAGAGCGCACTGATCGTCATGTGTAGTTCGACCGGATCGATGCCCTCGCGAAAATGACCGCTGGCGACACCCCGCGCGAGAATGTTGCGCAATTGATCGACCACCTTGCGGTTGCGTTCGCGGATGCCCGGCACTTCCCCGATATGGGCGCCGCGCAGGATATTCTCATTCATCACCAGCCGCACGAATTCAGGATGCTGGTTATGATAATCGAAGGTCGCGCCCACCACATCGCGCAGCGCCGCATCGGGCTCCAGATGATCGCGTTGATTATCGGCATCCACTTCGCGGACGGCGGTGTAGGCGCGCTCCAGCACCGCCCGATAAAGTCCCTCCTTGCTGCCGAAATAATAATAGATCATCCGCTTGGACGAATTGGTTCGTTCGGCAATTTCGTCGATCCGCGCGCCGCTGAGCCCTTTGTCGGCAAACTCCTCGGTCGCGACTTCCAGGATGTTGAACCGGGTTTCCTCCGCCTCTACGGCCCGCGCGCTCCGGCTACTATCATTCCTTGTCAGCGCGGATTTGGCCACTGCATTCTTCCTCTTGTCCCGGTCGCGTCGCTCCACATATTCACCGCGCCCGGAAGACAGCAACTAAATTCGGCGGCCGCCGCCGACCTTAGGGCGGATCGACATGCAGAAGATGACGAACCGAAAATGCCGGTTTTTCGTGACCCGGAGCGCAGCGTACTCAAAGCATGTGAGCACCGGAAGCGCGGAAAACCGCCATTTTCAGGCCGTCAGGGCTGAATGTCGATCGGGGCCCTAGCCCTCATTCATCCGGCTGGAGATGGCCCGGCCTGCCACGCGGGCGAAAATTCAGGACGGTGGAACGTCCTCCGGCTGCGCCGCGATCAGCGCCAGCGCTGTACGCAACCCCGCGACATCCTGTCCGACGATCAGCCGGGCGAAACGCTCCTCATGCGCATCCATGATCTTGTCGACCTGCCGCCGCGCCTCCTCCCCGGATTTCGTCAGCGTCAAGGCGAACGAGCGTCCGTCAACCGGCGACTTGTCCAGATAGCCCCGCTTCGACAGCGCCGAAATCAAAGGGACCATATTGGTTCGACCGATGCCCAGCATTCGGCCCAGATCGCTTTGGGTGCAGTCCGGATTGGCGCCGATCAGAATCAGAATCGTGCCTTCCACCGGCCGCAGCGCGATTTCCCCCAGCGCCCGACCCAGGTCGGCCATCATCGCGGAGGATGCCCGCCGCAACAAATAGCCCAGCCGCGAGGCGATCGGATCGTGCAGGATTTCGGATGTCATCAGTTTGCTCACCGCCTTCCGCAATAATGTTATTGCCCATGACAATCAACATTGTTATGACTCATAACAATAAGAAGGAGCGAGGATATGCCTGCATCGGAAATTCTGTTGGTAATCGGCGGCGAATCGCGCGCCGCTGACGCCAGTTTCGACCGCGCCAATCCCGTGACCGGCGAAGTCGCCACGCGCGCAGCCGCCGCTAGTGTCGATGATGCCATTGCCGCCGTTGAAGCCGCCAGGGCCGCCTTCCCCGGCTGGTCGGTGCTTGGTCCCAATGCCCGTCGCGCCGCGCTGATGAAGGCAGCCGACGCACTGGACGCGAAAGCCGCCAAATTTATCGAAGCGATGATGGAGGAAATCGGCGCTACTGAAGGATGGGCGCGCTTCAACCTGATGCTCTCCAGTTCCATGGTGCGTGAGGCGGCCGGCCTCACCACCCAGATCGGCGGCGAGGTCATTCCATCCGACAGGCCCGGCTGCATTGCCATGGCGATCCGCGAACCCGCAGGCGTGGTGCTGTCGATGGCGCCGTGGAACGCGCCAATCATCCTCGCCACCCGCGCCATCGCCGTGCCGCTGGCCTGCGGCAATACCGTGGTGTTGAAGGCGTCCGAACAATGTCCGCGCACCCATGGCCTGATCATCGAGGCGTTCGTTGAAGCGGGCCTTGGTGGCGGAATCGTCAACCTCATCACCAACGCACCGCAAAATGCGGCGGAGGTGGTCGGCGCGATGATCGATCATCCCGCCGTGCGCCGGGTGAATTTCACCGGCTCGACCGCCGTGGGCAGGATCATCGCGAAGCGCTGCGCCGAGAATCTGAAGCCCGTGCTGCTCGAACTGGGCGGCAAGGCGCCGCTGATCGTGCTGGAGGATGCCGATCTGGATGAAGCCGTGAAGGCCGCCGCCTTCGGCGCCTTCATGAATCAGGGTCAGATCTGCATGTCGACCGAGCGAATCATCGTGGTCGATGCCGTGGCCGATGCCTTTGCCGCGAAGTTCCAGGCCAAGGTCGGCACCATGGCGGTCGGCGACCCGCGGGAGGGCAAGACGCCGCTCGGCGCCGTGGTTGACATGAAGACCGTCGCCCATGTCCGGTCGCTGATCGACGATGCACTGGCTTCGGGGGCGACGCAGCTGAACGGCGGCGAGGCCAATGGCGTGCTGATGCCCGCCCATGTGATTGACGGCGTGACGCCGGAAATGAAGCTGTTCCGCGACGAAAGCTTCGGTCCTGTGGTCGGCATCATCCGGGCACGGGACGAGGCCCATGCGATCCAGCTTGCCAACGACACCGAATATGGCCTGTCCGCCTCCGTCTTCACCCGCCACACCGGGCGCGGCCTGAAGGTGGCGCGGCAGATCCAGTCGGGCATCTGCCACGTCAACGGCCCCACCGTCCATGACGAGGCGCAAATGCCTTTCGGCGGGGTCAAGGCATCGGGCTACGGCAAATTCGGCGGCCGGGCAGGCATCGACAGCTTCACCGAGTTACGCTGGATCACCATGGAAACCGAGCCGGGTCACTATCCCATTTGAACTTTTCCTCCCGTCCGTCACCCCGGACTTGATCCGGGGTCCCGCTTCTTTCGCCGCACGAAGAAGAAGGAAACGGGATACCGGATCAAGTCCGGCATGACGAATTTCTGCTAAAGGATCAAACATGACCAATATTCTCCAAGTCGAAGGCGTCGAACAGGCCGAACTTGAAACCGTTGCCTACACGATCGAAAACGGCATCGCCTGGGTCAGCCTGAACCGTCCCGACAAGCGAAACTGCATGTCGCCGCGCCTCAATCGCCAGATGATGCGCGTTCTCGATGAACTGGAGTTCCGCGATGACGTCGGCGTCCTCGTCCTCACTGGCGAGGGCACCGCCTGGACCGCGGGCATGGACCTGAAGGAATATTTCCGCGAAACCGAAGCGCAGGGCCTGCGCGGCACGCGCGGCGCGCAGCGCGAAAGCTATGGCTGGTGGCGCCGCCTGCGCTGGTATCAGAAGCCGACCATCGCCATGGTCAATGGCTGGTGCTTCGGCGGGGGCTATGGCCCGCTCTTCGCCTGCGACCTCGCCTTCGCGGCGGAGGAAGCGCAGTTCGGCCTTTCCGAAATCAACTGGGGCATCCTGCCCGGCGGCGGCGCGGCCAAGGTGGCGGCCGAACTCACCAGCTTCCGCAACGCCATGTACCATTCGCTGATGGGCGAGAATATAGACGGCAGGAAGGCCGCCGAATGGGGCTTCGTCAATGAAGCGCTGCCGCTCGCGCAGCTCAGGGATCGCGTCACGCAAGTCGCCAATGTCCTGCTGACCAAGAACCCGGTTGCCCTGAAGGCCACCAAGGATGCCATCCGCCGCGTCCGCGAAATGTCCTATGACAATGCCGAGGACTATCTGGTCCGCGCGCAGGAAGCGGCCAACAGCTACGACAATGAAGGCCGCAAGGAAGGGATCAAGCAGTTCATCGACGACAAGAGCTATAAGCCGGGTCTGGGCGCCTATGACAAGTCCAGGCAGAACGCCTGAAGCCTGAAGACGATATTGGAGAGCCAGACCCCATGACGGTCGAAACCCTGAACCCACCCGCGACTTCAGCCTCCGGCGCATCCCTCGACCGGTTGCTGCGGCCCCGTTCGGTCGTGATCGTCGGCGCGTCCGACAAACCCGGCGCGCTGGGGGCATCCGTGCTCTCCAACCTCACCCGCAACGGCTTTGCGGGCGACATCCACCTCATCAATCCCAAACGGGCGGAGATCGGCGGGCGGCCCTGCCTGCCGTCGGTCGATGCCTTGCCCGAGGAAGTCGACGTGGCCGTCCTCGCCATCCCGCGCGTGGCGGTGCTGGACACGGTGAAGGCGCTGGCCGCCCGCAAGGTCGGCGCTGCCATCATCTTCTCCGCCGGCTTTGCGGAAGGTGGCGAGGAAGGGCTGGTCGAGCAGCGCGAAATCGGCCGGATCGCGGCGGAATCGGGCATGGTGATCGAGGGGCCGAATTGCTTGGGGCTAACCAACTTCATCGACCGGGTGCCGCTGACCTTCGTGGAAACGGATGTAAAGCCGCTCGGCGACCGTTCCGGCATCGGCATCGTATCGCAGAGCGGCGCCATGGCGTGCGTTCTTGGCACCACATTGGCGAGCCGCGACCTGGGCCTCTCCTTCTCCGTCTCGACCGGCAACGAGGCGGCGTCAGGGGTCGAGGATTATGTCGACTATCTGCTGGACGACGGATCGACGCAGGTGATCGCCATGATCGTCGAGCAGTTCCGCAAGCCCCCGCGCTTCCTCGCCGCCGTCCGCCGCGCGCGGGCGCTGGGCAAGACCATCGTTCTGCTCCATCCCGGCAAGTCGAGCGCGGCGCGGGAATCTGCCGCCACCCATACCGGCGCCATGGCGGGCGACTATCAGGTGATGCGGGTGAAGGTGGAGCGCGCCGGCGTGATCTTCGCCGAAACGCTGGAGGAATTGGGCGACATCGCGGAGATAGCGCTGCGTTGCCCGACGATTCCGGCTGGCGGCGTCGCTGTGCTCGGCGAGTCCGGCGCCTTCAAGGCACTGACGCTGGACCTTTGCGAAGCGCTCGATCTCGATCTGCCCAAGGTGGATGACGCCAACGCCCCTGCCCTGCGCGCCGCCTTGCCCGATTTCGTCGGCGTCTCCAACCCGCTTGATCTCACCGCGCAGGGGCTGGTCGAACCGGACCTCTATTACCGCACCCTGGCCGCATTGTTCGAGGACGAGCGTTTCGGCAGCGTGGTCGCGGGCATCATCCAGACCGATCCGGTCACGGTCGGCATCAAGCTGCCCCCGATCCTGCGCGCCGTGGACGAATTGAAACCCACCAAGCCGATCATCTTCGCAGGCCTGGACGAAGGCGCCGACATTTCCCAGGATTTCGTCGACCGGCTGCGCGCCTCCGGCATCCCCTATTTCCCCTCGACCGAGCGGGCGTTGCGGGCCTTGAAGCGCCTGAACGACCATGCCCGCCGCGATTTCAGCGAAAGCGACGCAAGACCACTCCGCGCCGTCGGCCTGCCCGAACTGGGCGGCGTCATCCCGGAATATCGCTCCAAGGAGATATTGGCGCTGCTCGGCATTCCCTTTCCCAAGGGCAGCTTTTGCACCAGCATCGATCAGGCGCTCTCCGCCGCCGAAAAGATCGGTTATCCGGTGGCGCTGAAAGCCCAATCCGCCGACCTCAGCCACAAGAGCGATGCAGGCGGCGTGGTCCTGAACCTGCGCGACGCGGATGAACTGCGCGCGGGTTGGACGCGGCTTTTCGCCAATGTCGCGGCCCATGATGCCGGGCTGGCGCTGGACGGCGTGCTGCTGGAGGGCATGGGCGAGCGCGGCGTCGAACTCATCATCGGCGCGAAAAGCGATCCCGACTGGGGCCCGGTGATCCTTGCAGGGTTCGGCGGCGTGACGGCGGAAATCCTTCAGGACGTCCGCCTGTTCACGCCCGACCTGCCGGTCGAGGCCATCATGCGCGAACTGCACCTTCTGAAGCAGGCCGCCCTGTTGCGCGGCTTTCGCGGCTCCCCGCCGCTCGATGTCGCAGCCGTGGCGCAGATCATCGCGACGCTTGGCCGGGTGCTGCTGGCGGAACCCTCGATCCGCGAGATCGACCTCAACCCCGTCATCGTCTATCCCGAAGGCAAGGGCGCGGTCGCGCTGGACGCGCTCATGCTGACGGCGCCCAGCATCATCTGAACACTCCGAAACGGAGAGGACCATAGGGAAAAGAGGATGACGGGGAACAGAACCGACGTGCGGCGCCTGCTGGACGAAGCGCCTATGGGCCGCCTGCAGATCGCCGCGATCATCTTGTGCGTGCTGCTCAACGCGCTGGACGGGTTCGATGTGCTGGCGATCAGCTTTGCCTCGCCCGGCATTGCCGCCGAATGGGGCGTGGATCGCGCCGCGTTGGGGCTGGTGCTGTCGATGGAACTGATCGGCATGGCGGTGGGGTCGGTGCTGCTGGGCGGGTTGGCTGATCGAATCGGACGGCGACCAACGATCCTGCTGTGCCTTGTCTTCATGGCGAGCGGCATGCTGGCGGCCACCCATGCCTTCAGCGTCGTCTCCCTCTCCGCCATCCGGCTGCTCACCGGGCTGGGCATTGGCGGGATGCTCGCCTGCACCAACGCCATGGTCGCGGAACTGGCCAATGCCCGCGCGCGCAGCCTGGCGGTTGCGGTGATGGCGGCGGGCTATCCGACCGGCGCGATCGCGGGCGGCTCGATCGCATCGATGCTGTTGGTGTCGGGCGACTGGCGCGACGTCTTCCTGTTCGGCGCGATCATGACCGGCATCTTCCTGCCGCTCGCTGCCTTCCTGCTGCCCGAATCCATCGGTTTCCTGCTGCAAAAGCGGCCCCGAGGCGCGCTCGACAAGGTGAACGCCCTGCTTGCCCGCATGGGACATGAATCGATCGCCGCACTGCCGCCGCAGGATGCCGCCGCGCCCAAAGCCTCGCTCTCGGCGCTGTTCGCGCCCGATCTCGCCCGCATCACCATCCTGCTGACGGCCGCCTATTTCGCCCATATCATGACCTTCTACTTCATCCTGAAATGGGTGCCCAAGATCGTGGTGGACATGGGCCATGCCCCGTCGGCGGCGGGCGGCGTGCTCGTCTGGGCCAATGTCGGCGGACTGGTCGGCGCGCTGCTGCTGAGCGTGCTGAGCTGGCGTATCCGCATCCGCCCGCTGGTCATCGTCGCCATGCTGATGTCGACCGTGATGGTCACCATCTTCGGCCAGGGCCAATCCAGCCTCTCCGGCCTTGCGCTGGTCGCGGCGGCGGGGGGCTTTTTCACCAATGCGGGCGTGGTCGGGCTTTATGCGATCATCGCGCAATCCTTCCCGACCTCCGTGCGCGGCACCGGCACCGGCATGGTCATCGGCATCGGCCGGGGCGGCGCCGCGCTCGGGCCGATCATCGCGGGCTTCCTGTTCAGCCTGGATTTCGAATTGCCCGTGATCGCGCTGGTCATGGCGCTCGGCTCGCTCATAGCGGCCGTTGCCCTGCTGTTGCTCCGCCAAGCGAAGTCAGGGGAGAAAGCGTTGGTTGAAAAGATGCGGTGATCGGCAGTGCCCCTTGCCCCTATGCCATCCTCGTGCAAAAGCGGGGAGAAGATAGAGGAATGAGATGGCCGGACTTTTCTATCCCCCGTTGGAACCGCCCCCGATTGGGGAGGGAAGCGCGACCGAGGTAGCCGATGGCGTCTTCTGGCTGCGCATGCCGATGGGCGGGAAAATCGAAGCGATCAACCTGTGGGCACTGGCCGACGGCGATGGCTGGACCATCATGGACACGGGCCTGCGGACCACAGAAACCGCGGCAGCCTGGCGCCAGGCCTTCTCCTCCACCCTGGGTGGGCGGCCGGTGCGGCGGCTCATCGTCACCCACCTTCATCCGGACCATAGCGGCATGGCCGGCTGGCTGGCGCAGAAGCAGCCGGCGCGCCTCTGGATGACGCGGCTGGAATATATGACCCTCCGCGTGCTCGCCGCCTATACCGGGCAGGAGGCGCCCGAAGAGGCGATCCGATTCTACAAGGCGGTGGGTTGGGAAGAGGATGCGCTGGACTATTATCGCGCCCGTTTCGGCGATTTCGGCAAGGCGCTCTATCCGCTGCCCGATAGTTTCCACGCGCTGGAGGACGATCAACGGCTGTTGATCGGCGGTCGTGAGTGGATCGTGGTCGTCGGCAAGGGCCATTCGCCCGAACATGCGCTACTCCACTGCCCCGAAGCGAAATTGTTGATCTCCGGCGATCAGGTGCTGCCTGAAATCTCCTCCAATGTGTCGGTGCACCCCCTGGAGCCGGGAGCCGACCCGCTGACCGACTGGCTGGAGACGCTCAGGGCCATTCCTGGGCGCGTGCCCGATGACGTACTGGTCCTGCCCGCCCACGGCAAGCCGTTCCGCGGGCTGCATGCGCGTATCGGCGCCCTGATCGACGGGCATGAAACCGGACTGGAAAGATTGCTCGCCCTTCTGGCAACGCCTAAAAGAGCCATCGACGTCTTTCCCGCCCTGTTCAAGCGCCAGATCGACAAGAAGGTCCTGGGCCTCGCCACCGGGGAGAGCCTGGCCCATCTGGCCTGCCTGCGTAGCCGCATGCTGGCGACAGAGGAGGTGGACGACACAGGTATTCGATGGTGGCGAGCCTCCACCATCAACTGAACAGCGCCACGAAATCGCCCTCGCACTGTCATGGAGGGCTAAAGTCGATGGTTTGACGCGAGCGCCTGCTGCCATTACCTGCGGCGCGATGATCGCTCTCCTGTCACCCGCCAAGACGCTCGACTTCGAACGCGCCCTGCCACCGCTTACCGTTTCCACGCCGCACTTCGCCGAGGAGGCGCGCAGCCTCGCTCAATCCGCTGCGGACCTGACGGAGGAGCGGCTCGAGAAGTTGATGCATATCTCGCCGCGTCTCGCCAGGCTCAATGCGGAGCGTTTCCGCGACTTCGCCGATTTGCCGGAGCGGCCAGCGCTGTTCGCCTTTGCCGGTGACGTCTATACCGGCTTCGAGGTAGACACGCTGGACGATGCGGGCGTCGCCTTCGCACAGAACCATGTGCGGATGCTGTCCGGCCTCTATGGCCTCCTTCGACCGCTTGACTCCATACGGCCGTACCGACTGGAAATGGGCACGCGGTGGGCACCCGGACATAAGCAGCTGACTGACTGGTGGGGCGACCGTATCGCCGCACTGCTGCGTGCGCAGCTTGCCGAAGAAGGATCGGGCATCATACTCAATCTCGCCAGCCAGGAATATTTCGCGGCCGTCAAGGGCAAGCTGGCCGGCATAAGGGTGATCGAGGTCGAGTTTCGCGAACCCGGTCCGAACGGCCCGCGTTTCGTGAGCTTCAACGCCAAGCGCGCGCGCGGCATGATGGCGCGCTGGCTTTGCGAACATCATGTCACGGATGCGGAGGCAATGCGCGACTTCGACAGCGATGGATATCGCTTCGACGCGGACGAGAGCGAAACCGATCGCTGGCGGTTCACCCGGACATGAGTGGCGCCTGCAAGGCGGCCATGCCCCAAATCCTTGTCGATGCTGACGCTTGCCCGGTAAAGGACGAGATCTACAAGGTCGCGTGGCGATATGATGTGCCCGTCATCGTCGTCAGCAACAGTCCCATCAGGGTGCCTGCGCATCCGCTCGTCTCACGCATGGTGGTGAGCGATGGTTTCGATGCGGCGGATGACTGGATCGTCGAGCATGTGGCGCCATGCTCCATCATCGTGACCGCCGACATATTGCTGGCCGACCGATGCCTGAAGGCCGGATGCGGCGCGGTGATAGCGCCGACGGGGAAGCCCTTCACCAGCGCCTCCATCGGCAATGCCGTGGCGATCCGGGCCATCATGGCGGATTTGCGCGCGGGCGCCATCGGTGACGGACCTGGCGGGCCCGCGCCATTCGGAAAGTCGGATCGATCACGCTTTCTGTCGGTGCTGGATGAGACTGTGGTACGGCTTCAACGATAAATCATGGCGCGAAGCCGTCGCGCCATTGATGCATGCGCTTGCCGCAAAAAAAGTGGGCCGACATAATGTCGGCCCAAGGCGAAGTCTCTTGAAGAAGAGACTCCGGGTCGCACGGGGGAAATACCGGACAAGCCCTTCGATAGTGCCTGCCATCAATACATATGCTGTCCGCCGTTGATGGACAGCATGCTGCCCGTAATGAAGGCGGCGTCGTTGCTACAGAGGAATGCGACACCACGGGCGATCTCATTCGCTTGACCGAGACGGCCGACCGGAATTTTGTCGATGATCTTATCAAGCACGGGCGCGGGGACGGCGGACACCATGTCGGTGTCGATATAGCCCGGCGCTATGGCGTTGACGGTTACGCCATATTTCGCGCCTTCCTGGGCAAGCGCCTTGGTGAAACCATGTATCCCGGACTTGGCAGCGGCATAGTTCACCTGACCATATTGGCCCGCCTGGCCGTTGACGGAACCGATATTGACGATGCGGCCCCAACCGCGCTCACGCATCCCGCCAAAGGTGGCCTTTGCCATATTGAAGCAGCCGCCAAGGTTGATGCGCATGACTTCATTCCAGTCATCGAAGCTCATCTTGGCAAGAACGCCATCCCGCGTGATGCCGGCATTGTTGATGATGATGTCAATGGGTCCCAATTTCGCGGCCACTTCCGCACAGCCGTCCAGACAGGCCTGATGATCCCCGACATTCCAGCGAAAGGCCGCAATGCCGGTCCTCGCGGTAAATGCTCGGGCTTTTTCTGCATTTCCGGCATAATTGGCGGCCACGGTATAGCCAAGTTCCTTCAATGTCGAACTGATGGCTTCGCCAATTCCGCGAGTGCCGCCCGTGACGATAGCAACTTTTGTCATTCAGATTCCCATCATGGATAAGGACAGACATCTTCTGAAAGAAACATGGTCTTGATCTGAGATCGTCAGGATTGCGGCGTAACTGCTGCACGTCCCCGACTGCGGGCCAGGGACCGTGGCGGCACCAGTACCTGCTCACCAGCGTCGGAAAGCCGGCAATCATAAAGGGCTTCAACGGCGCACAGAAGGGAGAGCGGATAGCGTTTCGGCTGAGAAGGCTTGTTCAGGGACATGATGCTCTCCAATGAACGCGGCCGTTCGTTCGCCCGCAACTCATCCGCGCGCACAGGGTGGCGACGGCAGATCGCGGGTCGACATGACCAGTTTTAGTCAGGATGGAAGAAAATCTGGATATATGAAAAATATTCAGACAGAATCTGAAATATTATTCTCAACAATGAGCTATCAACACCAGATCAGGGGCATGGCTATGGTAGAGCCATCTTCATGCATTTATCCTCGTTTTCCGTAAGGGAAAGGTCCATCACGCCATTGATTCTGTCAACAGGGGAAATAGTTAACCGGGGAAAATTCTTTTTAAAATTTGTTAAATATGGCAGACTTTTACTGATGTAAATCTCTATATGACGCTGTAAATCCATTGAAAATGGACAGGAAGTATTTACGAACGAACGGTATCAAGTGACGGCATGTGAAGATAGGCGGAGGAGAAACCACCCACTTCAGCCAAGCGGTCCCACTGCGGAATGATGACTGATCGCTTGTGACGCTGGATCAGTCCTTCCGCCTCAAGCATCTTCACGGTTCGGTTGATGTGAACGGTTGTAAGCCCAAGCGCGTCGCCAAGCTGCTCCTGCGTCAGGGGAAAGCTGATTTTACACCGGCGCCCAAGCCCTGCCCGCTCCTGCCTTAGAGCCAGTTCGCAAAAAAGATGGGCCAGCCGGGAACGCGCGCTGCGACGGCCGATGCTGACGACCCATTCCTGGACAATGGACGCATCGGCCAGCGAATCGATCCAGATGGCTTCCGCCACGGCCGGGCGGGTATGCATGAGATCGACAACCGCATCTTTCGGGATATCGGCGACTTTTGCGGGGGTCAGCAACTGCACGCACTGACTGGCGCGATGCAGCATCGAAAAATGAAGATCGACAAAATCACCTTCGACGTGAAATCCGACGATCTGGCGACCGCCATCCGCCAGGACCCTGTACCGTTGCGCAAAGCCGCTCAACAGCAGCGTGCAACTCGTCGGCGTTTCGCCGACACGGACCAGATGTTGTCCAGCCGATTTCACCCGGGTTGAAAAGGGAAGCGCAAGGACCGCCGCACGATCCTCATCCGACAGCATCGACCTGTCACTCAGCTTGGCGACCAGGCGCTGGAGCGGATGCTGTTTGACCTCCATGATCCGTCCTTCTCTGCTAATTCAACAGGAAGCGTTCGCGGACATTACCAGATTTGAGCAGCTTCTCACATTATCCTGGATGAGTCATCGGCAATATATGGGTATAATAGCCCGTGGATCCATCGCTTAGGCAGGCTTGAAGCCCATGTTGCTGCACTCCCTCATCTATGTAAGCGAGAGCATGATTTCGCTCGCCGCCGACGAGGAGCAGGTGAACGCGATTGTCGAAGTATCGCGAAACAGGAATAGAGCGCTTGGCGTGACCGGCGCGCTCATGTTCACGCATTCCAACTTCGTCCAGGTTCTGGAAGGCGCCCAATCCGCGCTGGATGAACTGATGACCAGCATCCGCCGGGACAGCCGCCATCGGAACATCGCGATTCTGGAGGAGGAAGCGCTTGTTTCCAGACGGTTCGCCACCTGGTCCATGGCCTATGTTGGCCCGGCAGCATTGGTGGAATCCCGACTCGCTCCGCTCGTCAGGAAAGATGACCACGGCGTCGACCCCTTCGCGACGCAGGAAATGATCTCGCTGCTCCGGTCGCTCGTCGCCTTGTCTGAGTGAAATCCACGATCGAGATAGCGCCACGCCGACCGACTGTTCCAGTTGGGCAATCGCATTGGACACCGAAGGCTGGGAGATATGAAGCAGCCGCGCCCCGCCGCCGATGCTGTTGGCGCGGCACACGGCCAGGGAGGTGCGCAGGGCGCCGGGGCGATCATGACGCAACTGTAGGCCGCATCAAATGGCTGGCAAGCCCCGCAATCCGGGTGTAAGGTGCCGCCATTGGCCATGAGGCGCTCCCTCATGCCGAGAGATGCTCGCCCCGGAAAGGCGGGCATGTCCCGACAGAGGACCTGAAGAACAGGCGCGCGTCATGGCGTTCGGTCAGGAGAGCGGACCATGGCAATTGCTCATCCCTCGCAGGCGGCGCCCGCCGGGCAGGATGTTTCCATTCGCACTATCGGTTTCGACGATTTGCGCATTGCCCTCGGGCAAGGCTGGGACGATTTCCTGGCCAAGCGAGGCGATCTGGTGTTCCTCGGCTTCATCTATCCGGTCATCGTCGCTCTGGCGATCATGTCCGCCAGCCAGATGTCGATACTGCCGTTGATCTTCCCCCTGGTCGCGGGCGCCATCCTGCTGGGGCCGGCCTTCGCCAGCGGCTTCTACGAACTGGCACGGCGGCGCGAGGCAGGGCTCGACGCCCGGTGGCGCCATTTCCTTGACGTCATCCGCAAGCCCGGCGGCTCCGCCCTGTTCGACCTGACCTGCGTGCTGGCGCTGCTGTTCATGACGTGGATGGCAGCGGCCTGGTTCATCTACCATGTCACGCTGGAAAATGTGCCGGGTTCGACATCTTCGGTCGGCGCTTTCCTGTCGGCGGTGTTCGGCACGTCCGAAGGGTGGCAGATGATCATCCTGGGCAATCTGGTCGGCTTCTGCTTTGCCTTGCTGACGCTGGCGGTCAGCGTCGTCTCCTTCCCCATGGCGGTGGACAAGCCGGTCAGCTGGGGCATGGCGCTGCGCACATCCTGCCGCGTGGCATGGCATAATCCGGTAACGGTCGCGGCCTGGGGCCTGATCGTGGTGGCGATGCTGTTCGTCGGCGCGCTGCCCGCGCTGGTCGGCCTCGCCGTCGTGCTGCCGGTGCTGGGCTATGCGACCTGGCATCTGTATACGCGGGCAGTGGTGCGGTAGTGCATCACGCTTAGAGCGCGCTGCGCTAAATCTGACGCAGGCCGCGCGCTCTAATTCTTTTGTTGTCGCATCGTTTTTGGCGGAAAACCGGTTCCCACTTTCCCGCACGATGCTCTAAATCGTCATCCCCGCCTTCGTGGGGATGACGATTTCCTTCTCCATCATCGCAACGGCAATATCCACCAGCGTCCGCAACGTCGGCGTCTCGTCCGCCCGCCGCCATGCCAGCCCCGTCTCCAGAACCGGCGCGGCATCGGCCAGCGGCAGATAGCACACCCCCGTCCGCGCCAGATTGCGCAGCGATGCGGGCACCAGCGCCATCCCCATTTCCGCGGAAACAAGGCTGATGATGGTCTGCATCTGGATCGCGCGCTGGCGGACATCCGGGGATCGCCCCTTGGCCCGATAATGATCGAGAACAAGGTCGTGAAAGGCCGGTGAAACATGGCGCGGGAACAACAGCAGCGGCCGATCCAGCCAGCTCTCGCCCGCCAGCCTGCCGCCTTCGATGCTCAGGCGCCCCTCCTTCACCCAAGGCTCCGGCACGGCGGCGATCAACGGTTCGCGCAGCAGCGGGCGATAGTCGATGGCAGCAGGCAGTCCCGAAGCGGGCGGGATCAGCAGCCCCGCATCGATCCGCCCTTCGACCAGCGCTGCGATCTGCACGTCGCTGGTCGCCTCGGCCAGCGTCATTTCGACATCAGGAAAGGCGGTGGAATAGCGCCGGACCAGAGCGGGCAATATGCTGTAATCGGCGGAACTGACAAAGGACAGGGCCAGCCGCCCCACCGTCCCCTGCCGCAGCCGTTCCGCGACGGCGCCAAGGTCGGCAACCGCCCCCACCGCCGGGCGCACATGTTCCAGCCATTGCCTGCCGAACGGGGTCAATGCGACATTGCGCTTGGTGCGCGTGAACAGCGCCGCGCCCAATTCCCGCTCCAGCGCCATGATCGACTGACTGAGCGGTGGCTGGGTCATGCCCAGCCGCTCCGCCGCACGCCCGAAATGCAGCTCCTCCGCCACGGCAAGGAAATGGTTGAGTTGGCGCAGGTCCATCAGTCATTCATAACACGACCTTATCAGACCAGAGCAATATATTTCACAACCTGATCGCGATCGGATAAGATCAGCGCAGACAGAAGATCAAGGCCAGAAACTGAGGCCAGAAACTGAGGGTAGTCCAGACATGCCGCATTATCGTTCCCGCACCAGCACCCATGGCCGCAACATGGCGGGCGCGCGCGGCCTCTGGCGCGCCACCGGCATGAAGGACGAGGATTTCGGCAAGCCGATCATCGCCATCGCCAACAGCTTCACCCAGTTCGTGCCGGGTCATGTGCACCTGAAGGACCTGGGCCAGCTGGTCGCGCGGGAGATCGAGGCCGCGGGTGGCGTCGCCAAGGAGTTCAACACCATCGCGGTCGACGACGGCATCGCCATGGGCCATGATGGCATGCTCTATTCGCTGCCCAGCCGCGACCTGATCGCCGACAGCGTCGAATATATGGTCAACGCCCATACCGCCGACGCGCTGGTCTGCATTTCCAACTGCGACAAGATCACCCCGGGCATGCTGATGGCCGCGATGCGGCTCAACATCCCTGCCATCTTCGTGTCGGGCGGGCCGATGGAAGCGGGCAAGGCGGATATCCACGGCCAGACCATCGCGCTCGATCTGGTCGACGCCATGGTCGCCGCCGCCGACGAAAGCTATACCGATGAGGAAGTGGAGGTGATCGAACGGTCGGCCTGCCCGACCTGCGGCTCCTGCTCCGGCATGTTCACCGCGAACTCCATGAACTGCCTGACCGAGGCGCTGGGCCTGTCGCTGCCGGGCAATGGCTCGACCCTCGCCACCCATAGCGACCGCGAGAAGCTGTTCCTGGAGGCCGGGCGCACCATCGTCGATCTCGCCAAGCGCTGGTATGAGCAGGAGGACGCCTCCGTCCTGCCGCGCTCCATCGCCAGCTTCGCCGCATTCGAAAACGCCATGAGCCTGGACATAGCCATGGGCGGGTCGACCAATACGGTGCTGCACCTGCTGGCCGCCGCTTATGAAGGCGGAGTCGAATTCACCATGGCCGATATCGACCGGCTGTCGCGCCGCGTCCCCTGCCTCTGCAAGGTCGCGCCCGCCAAGCAGGACGTCCACATGGAGGATGTCCACCGCGCCGGCGGCATCATGGCGATCCTGGGCCAGCTCGACCGGGCTGGGCTGGTCGACACCAACCTGCCGACCGTCCACAGCGCGACCATGAGTGAAGCGCTCAATCGGTGGGACATCAGCCGTACCAACAGCGCGGCGGTGGAGGAATTCTTCAAGGCGGCGCCCGGCGGCGTCCGCACCACGGTGGCCTTCAGCCAGTCGAACCGCTGGAAGGAACTGGACACCGACCGCGTGTCAGGCGTCATCCGCAGCGCCGAGCATCCCTTCTCCAAGGATGGCGGGCTTGCGGTCCTCTCCGGCAATATCGCGCCCGAAGGCTGCATCGTGAAGACGGCGGGCGTGGACGAATCCATCCTCACCTTCCACGGCACCGCACGGGTTTACGAGAGCCAGGACGCGGCGGTCGCGGGCATATTGGGCAATGAGGTCAAGGCAGGCGACGTCGTCGTCATCCGCTATGAAGGGCCGAAGGGCGGGCCGGGCATGCAGGAAATGCTCTACCCGACCAGCTATTTGAAGTCGAAGGGTCTGGGCAAAGCCTGCGCGCTGATCACCGACGGGCGTTTTTCGGGTGGCACATCTGGCCTCTCCATCGGTCATGTCTCGCCCGAGGCGGCGGAAGGCGGGCTGATCGCGCTGGTCGCGACCGGCGACCCGATCCTGATCGACATCCCCAATCGCGTGATCAGGCTCGACCTGGACGACGCCGTCATTGCCGCCCGCAAGGCGGAGATGGAAGCGCGCGGGGCCAAGGCATGGAAGCCACTCGGCCGCAAGCGCAATGTCTCGCCCGCGCTGCGCGCCTATGCCGCGCTGACGACCAATGCAGCCCGTGGCGCGGTGCGCGACGTCAGCCAGATCGAAAAGGATTGATTCCCACGGCGCGTCGCATGCGGATGCGGCGCGCTCATCCATGCCCCAGGCCGGGATGCTGTCAGTTGAGCAGGATGTAAAGCGTGCCGGTCAGCGCCAGCGCCGATGCGCTGAACAAGGTCAGCAAACCGACGCTGCATTGGCACATGCTGTAATGCATACGCTCCATCGCACACTCCCCAGCCGCCAGGGATTCATCCTGGTCGACGGGGCTATGATATCAGAGAAAAAGGCCCGGATCAAAAGGATCAGTCGTCCTCCAATCCCTTCAGCAATTTCTGCAATGCAGCATGGAAATGCCGCCTGTCGGACGGGTCGAGCGGAGCCAGTGCATCGGTGCTGAGCTGGCGGCGCAGGGGTTCCGTGACGGCGACCGCCGCCTCTCCGGCGGGGGTCATGGCCAGCCGCTTGACCCGCCGATCCTCCCTGTCCGGGACCCGCTGGATCAGCCCGTCGCGCTCCAGTCCGTCCAGCGCCTCCGTCACGGTTCGCGGCGCAATGCTCATCATCTCGGCGATATCCGCCGCCCGCGCGGTGCCCGGGCGCGCCTTTATGCACATCAGAACCTTCGTCTGGGCGAGCGAGGCGCCCTGCTCCGTCATGGCCCGGTCGAAGACCCTGCGCAGCAAGGTGATCACGCGAAACAGGTCCGTCAGCAGCTGTTCGTCGGAAATATTCATGAGGGACCTCAATAAATGGTATTGCGCCATGCTGCAATGGCGATCATAGGGATCACGGTGAGATTGGTGGGTTTTTTTTCATGAGTTCAGACACGGTGGCGTCCTCTTCCTTCTCAGCAGGCGACTCGCGGCCGGGCCGATCCTCCCGGCTCAAAAACCCTCGCCTGCGCTTCATTTTGCTGCTGGCGGCGCTGGTCCTGATCGTCGGCGGCGTGCTGTGGTTCATCCGTTTCGAAAGCTTCGGCAAATATCAGGAATCGACCAACGACGCCTATATCCAGGCCGATTCGATCACCGTCACTCCCAAGGTGTCCGGCTATGTCGATCGCGTGTTCGTGGATGAGAATCAGGACGTGAAGGCGGGGCAGCCACTGGTCCAGATCGACCCGCGCGATTATCGGGCGCAGGCGGCGCAGTCCGTGGCGCAGATCGACGTGGCCAAGGCCAGTGCCGCGGGCGTTGCGGCCCAGATCGCGGAGCAGCACGCCGCCATCGCGCGGGCGGAAGCGGAACTGATGGCCGCCAATGCCAATGCCGCCTTCGCCGCGAGCGAGGTGGCGCGCTATCGCCCGCTGGCGGCGAGCGGCGCGGAAACGCGCGAGCGCCTGTCGGAACTTCAGAATCAGGCAGCCCAGGCGCAGGCCAAGGCCGCCGCCGCACGGGCGATGCTGACCAGCGCACGGAAGCGGGTGGCCACGCTGGAAGCGCAGGTCAGGCAGGCGCAGGCGCAGGGAGAGGCTGCCCGCGCCCTGCTGTCGGCCGCCAATACCGATGTGGAAGCCACCATCCTGCGCGCCGCCGTGGACGGCCGCATCGGCGACAAGAGCGTGCGGCAAGGCCAGTTCATCCAGGCCGCCGCCCGTCTGATGACGCTGGTTCCCAAGGCCAGCCTTTATGTCGAGGCGAATTTCAAGGAAACGCAACTGGGCCTGATGCGCGTCGGGCAGCCGGTGACGATCGAGGTGGACGCGCTGCCCGGCGTCGAACTGCCCGGCCATGTGGCAAGCATCGCGCCCGGCACCGGCGCGCAATTTTCCGTCCTGCCACCGCAAAATGCCACGGGCAATTTCACCAAGATCGTCCAGCGCATCCCCGTCCGCATCGCGGTCAGCGTCGGTCCCGAAACGCGCAGATTGCTGATCCCCGGCATGTCGGTCGAGGTGTCCGTCGACACCCGGTCGGCCAGGGATGCCGCAGCGCGAATCCGGCGGGAGCAGGAGCGGCATAACGCGCGGATAGGCCGGTGAACGCCACCGCCGCGCACGTCCCGCCGGCACCCGAGCGCGCCGACGCCAGCGCCTGGCTGGCCGTGGTGGCGGGCAGCCTGGGCGCTATGATGGCGACGCTGGACATCTCCATCGTCAATTCCGCCCTGCCCACGATCCAGGGCGAAATCGGCGCCAGCGGCACCGAAGGCACCTGGATCGCGACATCCTATCTGGTCGCGGAAATCATCATCATCCCGCTGGCAGCCTGGCTGGAACGGCTGCTGGGGTTGCGCACCCTGCTGCTGACCGCGGCCTTCCTGTTCACCGGCTTTTCGATGCTGTGCGGCTTTGCCGACAATCTGACGACCATGATCATCGGCCGCGTCGGACAGGGTTTCACCGGCGGCGCGCTGATCCCCACAGCGATGACGATCATCGCCACGCGCCTGCCCCGGTCGCAGCAGCCGATCGGCAACGCGCTGTTCGGGGTCACGGCCATATTGGGGCCGGTGCTGGGTCCGCTGGTCGGCGGCTGGCTGACGGAGAATATCAGCTGGCACTATGCCTTTTTCATCAACCTGCCGGTGGGCATATTGCTGATCACCCTGCTGCTGGCGACGATGCCGCATCAGAAGCCCACCCTCAGCGAGTTCTGGCAAGCCGACTGGCTGGGCATTGCCGGCATGGCGCTGGGCCTGGGCGGCCTTACCATCGTGCTCGAGGAAGGACAGCGCGAACAATGGTTCCAGAGCGGCGAAATCGTGATCATGTCGATCGTCTCCGGCATCGGCTTCCTCCTGCTCTTCGCCGGCCAGTATTTCGCCAGACGGCCGGTCATCCGCCTGAAACTGCTGCTTGACCGCCAGTTCGGCGCAGTGGCGCTGATGGGGCTGGTGATCGGCATGATGCTCTATGGCACCGCCTTCGTCATTCCGCAGTTCCTGGCTGCCATTGCAGGTTATGACGCGCTGCAATCGGGCCGGATCGTCCTGCTTTCAGGCATTCCCAGCCTGATGCTGATGCCGCTGACCCCGCTGCTGATCCGGCATCTGGACATCCGCATCGCGGTCAGCGCCGGGCTGTTGGTCATGGCGACAAGCTGCTGGGTCGATACGGTGCTGACCAATCAGGCGGTCGGCTATGACTTCGTGGAATCGCAATTGCTGCGGGGCATCGGCAGCGTCTTCGGCTTCCTGTTCCTCAACCAGGCCGCCATCGCGTCCGTCCCGCGCGAGGATGCGGGCGATGCCGCGGGGCTGTTCAACGCCGTCCGCAATCTGGGCGGATCGCTGGCGCTGGCCGGAATCGCCACTATCCAGGACCAGCGGACATGGTTCCACAGCCGCCGCATGGAAGAAAGCCTGAACGCCAACAGCGATCGGGTGCAGGACTATATCGGCGGGCTGAGCCATAGCCTGGGCAGCCATGAAGCGGCGCTGCGGATGCTGTCCGGCACGATCCAGCGGGAGGCGCTGGTAATGACCTATAACGACATTTTCACGATGCTGGCGGTCGGCATCCTTGCCGTGCTGCCGCTGGTCCTGTTCCTGCGCCCCTTGCCGCACGGGCAAGCCATCGCAATGCATTAAGGCTGGTTTCCATGCGTTTCCCACTGACCGCGCCTTCCCTTCCCGCCTTGGCCTTCCCCGCATTGGCCCTTCTTGTGCTGCCCGCCTGCACCGCCGGGCCGGATTATCACGGGCCGGGCGCAGCCAGTGCCGTCACCCCGCCCGCATCCTTCGCCCGCGCGCCGGACGACGCCAGGACAGACGCGCCCGCAGCCGCCGACTGGTGGACCGCACTGGGCGATCCCGTGCTCGACGCGCTGGAAACCCGTGCGCTCGCGGCCAATCCCGGCATCGCGGCCGCTCAGGCACGCGTGCGGCAGGCCCGCGCTTCGCTGCGGGGGGAAAAGGCCAATGCGCTGCCCAGCACCAATGCCTCCGCCATCTATGTTCATGCGACCGTGCCGGGGCTGGACCTTGGCAGTTCCGATGAAGGGGAGGAGTCCGGCGACGGCAGCCAGTCGCTCAACCTCTATAATCTGGGCTTCGACGCCAGCTGGGAAGCCGATCTGTGGGGCGGCAGGCGGCGCGGGGTCGAGGCGGCACGAGCGCAATCGGGCGCCGCGCAGGCCGATGTCGCGGACGCGCAGGTCAGCCTGACCGCCGAAATCGCGAAGGCGTATGTCAATCTGCGCGACCGGCAGCAGCGCATCGCGCTGGCACGGGACAATGCCGCCCGGCAGCGCGAGAGGCTGCGCCTCACCGAACAACGCCAGCATCAGGGCACCGCTTCCGCGCTGGAACTGGAGCAGCAGCGCGACCTGCTCGAGCAGGCCGAAGCCGCCATCCTGCCGCTGAATGCCGATCGCGATGCCTATCTGAACGCGCTGGCGACGCTGGCCGGGGAAGCGCCGGGCACGCTCGACGCGATGCTGGGGTCGCCCGCCGCCGTGCCGCTGCCGCCTGCGCAAGTCCCCGTCGGCGATCCCGCCGCGCTGCTGAAGCGGCGCCCCGATATCCGCGCGGCGGAGCGCCGATACGCCGCCGCCACCGCGACGATCGGCGTCGCGGAAGCAGCCCGTTTCCCCAGCCTCAGCTTCATGGGCCTGATCGGCCTTGGCGGCACCAGTCCCGGCGATCTGGTCGATTTCGACAAGCTGGCCACCATCGCCATGCCGCGCCTCAGCTGGAGCTTTCTCGACTTCGGCCGCAATGCCGCCCGCATCGATCAGGCCGAGGGCGCGCGCGACGAAGCCGCCGCCCAATATCGCCAGGCGGTCCTGAACGCCCTGCGCGACGGCGAGGACGCCCTCGCCCGCTTCGGTGCGCGACGGCTGAGCGTCGCCAGCGCGGCGCGGTCCAGGGCGTCGGCCGACCGCGTAGCCGCGCTGATGCGCCAACGCTTCGCGGCAGGCACCGCGACCCGCATCCAGTTGCTGGACGCGGAAAGGCAGAGCCTGTCGGCGGCGCAGGCGCTGACGCAGGCAACGGCGTCGATGACGGCGGATTACATCGCCCTGCAAAAGGCGCTTGGCCTTGGCTGGCGGTAGGGACTTAACCTTTCCGCAAGGCTTTGGGAGCGAAATGCGGCGATAAGATCGGGGCCGCGCAATGTTGAAAAGAATCCGAACCCAGGATGTCGAACTGGGCATGTTTCTCCACAAGCTGGAAGGATCGTGGTTTTCCCACCCCTTCTGGAAAAGCAGGATATTGCTGGACGACCCTGACCAGTTGGCGACGCTGAAGGCCAGCAAGGTCGAGTGGGTCCAGATCGACATAAGGCGTGGCGCCGACCTGAAGCCAAGGGAAGCGCCACCGCCCGCCCGCGGCCTGCTGGACCCGCGCGACCGTTCCTTCGGCCGCGCTGGCGCCACCATCGCCCGCCGCGCCGTGCCCGCGGCTGCCGCCCGCCCCTTCGACCCGCTGTCGAAGGAGAAGCTGTCGACCAGGGCCGAAATGGTTCATGCCAATCGTCTGGCCCGCAAGTCCGTGCGCACGATGCAGAAGATTTTCGATGATTCCCGCCTGGGCAACGCGATCAGGATCAAGAAGCTGGAGCCGATGATCGATGAGATTTCCAGCTCCATCCAACGCAATCCCCATGCCTTCATGGCGATGACGCGGCTGAAGAACACGAGCGAATATCTCTACCTCCACGCGCTTTCCGTCTGCGCGCTGATGATCGGCCTGGCCCAGCAATTGCGGCTATCCCCCGGGGAGGTGCAGCAGGCGGGGCTTGCCGGATTGCTGATGGATGTCGGCATGGGCCATGTGCCGCAGGAAAGCTGGGACAAGGACAGCCCGCTTACCCCGCAGGAATGGGAGGTGGTGAAGAGCCACACCACGCTGGCGCATGAATTTCTGGCCTTGGGCGGCGAAATGCCCGAATCGGTGCTGGATGTCTGCCTGCATCATCATGAACGGCTCGACGGCAGCGGCTATCCCCATGGGCTGAAGGGGGAGGAGATCGGCCTGTTCGCCCGCATGGCGGCGATCTGCGACACCTATGACGCGATGACGTCCAACCGCATCCACCGCCATGGCGAGGACCCGTCCCGCGCGCTGCTGATGCTGAATGAAGCGCAGACGCTCTATGATCCGGAGATTTTTCAGGCTTTCCAACGGGCGGTGGGCATTTATCCCATCGGGTCGCTGGTGCGGCTGCGTTCCCATCGGCTGGCGATCGTCGTCGACCAGAATCCCGACGACCTGACCCTGCCCAGGGTCCGCCCCTTCTACTCGCTCAACGACCGCAGCTTCGTGAAGGCGGAGGATATCGACCTGGCCCATTGTTTCGGCGCGGACCAGATCATGACCCGCGAAACGCCCGAGGGGTGGGACATGGCCGAATGGCCCGCGCTGAGCGCCCGGTTGCTCGCGGCAGCTGGCTGAAAGCCGACGGGCTTGCCGAGGGGCGCGGGCGGGTGGATAAGACCCGCATGATCGTGCCGAAGCTGCCCTCGACCGTGGCAGGCGTCGCTGCCCATTATGACGAGCTGGACCTCGCCTATCGGCGGATCTGGGGCGAACATGTGCATCATGGCTATTGGCGGACGGGCGGCGAAAGCCCGGCGGAGGCGGCCGACGCGCTGGCGGAACTGGTGGAGGAACGGCTGGCGCTGAAACCGGGCCAGATGCTGTGCGACATCGGCTGCGGCTATGGCGCCACCGCCGCGCGTATAGCGGCGCGCCATGATGTCGGGATCATCGGCCTCACCCTCTCCGCCGCGCAGGAGAAAGTCGCCAATGCCCGTCCTTCGCCCCGCTTCACCTGCCTGCTGCGCGACTGGCTGCACAATGACCTGCCCGACGCCAGCTTCGACCGGGCCTATGCGATCGAAAGTTCCGAACATATGGTCGACAAGGCCCGCTTCTTCACGCAGGCGGCGCGAGTACTGCGGCCCGGCGGACGGCTGGTGGTCTGCGCCTGGCTGGCGGGGGAGGATGCCCGCCCCTGGGAAATCCGCCATCTGCTGGAACCGATCTGCCGCGAGGGACAGCTTCCCGGCATGGGCAGCCGGACGGATTATGAAGCGCTCGCCGCCAATGCCGGTTTCGCCTTGCGCGACTATGAGGATGCCAGCGCCCGCGTCCGCCGCACCTGGACGATCTGCCTGCGCCGCTTCGCCGGGCGCATGGTGACCGATCCCGCCCTGCGCCGCCTCGCGCTCAGCCGGAAAACGCGGAACCGCAGCTTCATCCTCAGCCTGCCGCGCCTGATCCTGGCGCTCCGTACCGGTGCGATGCGCTATGGGATTTTTGTCTGGGAGAAAGGGGAAGCGTTGTCTTGTCCGACGTGAATCGCCTCACCGCATCCGCGTCCAGCGGCGCGACTGGCAGATGAACAGCACGCACCCCGTCACCTTGAGCGATCCGTCGGGATTCAGCCTCAAGCTTGCCCGATAGCTCCGCCCCGACTTGGGATCATAGGCACGCCCGTCCTTCCAGACTGCGCCATCCCGGCTGAAACCCGATAAAGTGACCAGCCCCAGGATCGGCTGTCCGCGCAGCTTGGGATCGGGATTGTTGATATCGCTCGCCGGCACGCCCGGCCCTTTGTCCAGCACCCGCGCGATCCGCCCGCACATATGCGCGCCGCAGGGGGCGATCTGCACCACGCCCTTCCCGTCGTCGGTCAGCCAGTTGCCTTCGACGCCGGGCGGCGATGTCCCCGCGGCCAGCAGCAGCAACATGGAAAAATATCCCATGACCTCACCTCTTTGCGCTAAAATGGCCAGCAGCAGAATGGAGCGCATCATGGCCGACCTTTCGATCCGATCGCGCCAGGAAGAACAGATGGACGCGCCGGACCTCGACCCCGCCGTCTACGAGCGCGTGCTGCACGATCTGGCGCGGGTCAACCGCTGGACCTTCACCGCCTGGCCGACCATCGCCTTCCTGAACCGCGCCATCGGATCGGCGCGGCATTTCCGCCTGCTCGACGTCGGCTTCGGCGACGGCGACATATTGCGCGCCGTCGCCCGCTGGGCCAGAAAGCGTGGAATCGGGGCCGAACTGATCGGCGTCGACCTCAATGAGAAAAGCCTGCACGCCGCCCGCAGCGCGACTCCGGCCGACCTGCGCATCGACTATCGCGCGGGGGACTATCTCAACCAGCCGGAGCGGTTCGACTTCATCATCTCCAGTCAGGTCACGCATCATATGACCGACGCGCAGCTGATGACCTTTCTGCGCCATATGGAGGCGCATGCCCGGATGGGCTGGCTGATCTGCGACCTGCATCGTCATGGCTTTGCCCATTGGGGCTTTCCCCTGCTCGCCCGGCTGCTGCGCGTCCACCGCATCGTGCGGGAGGACGGCCAACTATCGATCGCCCGCGCCTTCCGCCGAAGAGACTGGGCGGAATTGCTGCCGCAGGCCGGCATCAGTCCGGACCAGGTGCGGATCGTGCGCCGCTTCGCCTTTCGCCTGTGCGTCGAGCGGATACGCGGGTAAGCAACGCCGCCTGCGCGCCAAGCCCCGGCATCCAGCGCAGCAATCGCATCAGTAAGGCCCGGCCGACCGGCCCGGCCGCGCCACGGCGCAGGGCTTCGGCAATGCCGATCGGGCGGCGGCTGCGACGATGCCACTGCGCCTGCCAGCGTTCCGCTGCCTCGGGCCCGCCGCCTGCGAAGGTCTGCGCCGCGCTCATCCCGCTGCCGAGCGCGATGGCGATGCCGTCCCCCGCCAGCGAGGCAATCACCGCGCCCTGATCGCCGATGCGGAAGATGCCGGGCGCGGTCGCCGCGACGCGCCAGCCATAGGGCACGCCGGCAATGGCTTCGAAATGCGCGGGCATTTTGCCGTCCATCCGCGCCGCCAACCGTGGCGCCTCCGCCATGATCTCCGCCATCAGCGCGGCCACGCCGCCCGCCAGCCGTTCTCGCGCGACCGAAAGGCAGAGATTGGCCGATCCGTCCTCCTGCAACAGCAGCCCGGCATAGCCCCGGTCGAACAGGTGCATCTCGATCACCCCTGCCAGCGTGGGGCAGCCCGGCAGCACCGCGCGAAGTCCGGCGCAGGGCGCTTCCCTACGCTGCCCAAGATCGCGCGCCAGTCCCCTCAGCTCATGCTTGCCGGTCGCGAGGAACAGCGCCCCACCCGCCAGTTCCTCCCCATCATCGAAGCGGATCGAGCGGCCTGCCGGATCAGCCGCGCGCACCGCCCGCCCGCGAAGGACCGTCGCGCCCACCGCCCGCGCCCGCCCGATCAGCGCCTCATCCAGCACCCGCCGCGACAGCCCCGCCGCCGCATGAGGCAAGGCCAGTTCGACGCAGCGTTCTCCCGACAGCAGCCGCAACCGTCCGATCGGCCGCGCGCCCAGCGCCAGCGCATCCACGCCCAGATCGCGCAGCGCCGCCAGCGCATCCCAGCCCAGAAAGCCGCCACACACGCTCTCATGCGGCCCGGCATGGCGATCGATCAGATGCGCCGCCACGCCCGCGCGCGCCAGCATGATCGCGGCCGCCGCGCCCGCTGGCCCGCCGCCGACGATCAACGCCGGAACGGGACGCATCAGGCGACCCCTTCGAACCGGAACCCCTCGGCCGCCAGCCCCGGCCCGAAAGCCAGAGCGACGCCGCGCCGCGCCTGGCTCAGCATATCGCCCAGAATGAACATCAGCGTGGAGGAGGACATGTTGCCGAACCGCGCCAGCACGCTGCGCGACGGCGCGAGCGCATCTTCTTCCAGCCCCAATCCATGTTCCACCGCGTCGAGGATGGAGCGCCCGCCCGCATGCACGGCCCAATGGTCGATCTGGCCCGGATCATCGCTGCCCCACATGCGGCGGCGGATCGCCGGATCGTCCAGCGCCGCCTGAATGCGGCCCGGCACTTCGCCGGACAGATGCATGACAAAGCCGCTATCGCCGATATCCCAGCGGATCAGTTCCGCCGAATCCGCCAGATTCACCGAAAAGGGACGGTCGATCGCCACCCCCTGGGCCTCCCCCGTCACCAGCGCCGCCGCCGCGCCATCGGCGAACTGGAGCATCATCAGCAGCCGCCCGATCTGCCGTTCCGGCTGGAAATGGAGCGAGGACAGCTCGACCGTCACCACCAGCACCCGCGCATCGGGCTCCGAACGGACGATATGCCGCGCCGTGCGCAAGGCCGCGACCGCGGCATAGCAGCCCATGAAGCCCACCAGCGTTCGTTCCACGCCCTCCAACCCCAGCCGCCCGGCAATGATCTGGTCGATGCCCGGCGCGACGAAGCCGGTGCAGCTCGCCACCACCAGATGCGTGATGCGGTCGAGCGCCACCTGTTCCTTCAGCCGGGATATCGCCTCCAGCGCCAGCGCCGGGGCATAGTCCGCATAGCGTCGCATCCTGAGGGAAGTCGGCGGCATCTCTCCGGCATAGAAACCGCCCGGATCGACCGGCGACCCGCCCTGAGCCGTCGGCGGCAGCACGCACCAGCGATGGTCGATGCCCGACCGTTCGGCCATGCGCAGGAAAAGCTGCCGTTCGCGCGGGTCATCGAGCTGCCGGCTCGCCCATTGGATGAAGGAAGCATGCATGTCCTGCGCGGGCACGGCGCAGCCGATGGCATTGATGCGGGCACGCGTCATCGGGTCGTTCTGTCTCCTGCCTCTCGCGAAACGTCCGATCGTGGGAAAGGATCAGTTTCAGTGCCTTGGCAAGCGCAAATGGTTCAAGGGGGCATGGAAAAAGGCTGATCCCGGCCATTTGCAGCCCATCACGGGCTGAAGCCCCACACACCCTAAACCACGACATCCTTCGCCACCCGCCCTGCGCCGCCAAAGACCCTCAAATAGCGCGCGATCTCCTCCGGCGCGCCGGTCGCCTTCGCCGGATTGTCGGACAGCTTCACCGCCGGCCGGCCATTGGCCTCCACCACCTTGCACACCAGCGAGATCGGATCGAGCCCGTCCGCCTCGAACGGCGCGCAGCCGCGAAAATCATTGGTCAGGTTCGTTCCCCAGCCAAAGCTCATCCTTACCCGCCCGGCGAAATGGCGATAGGTCGTCTCGATCGTGTCGACATCCATGCCGTCGGAGAAGATCAGCAGCCTGGAACGCGGATCGCGGCCCTTTTCCTGCCACCATCGGATGATCTGTTCGCCCCCGTCGATCGGCGGCGCGCTGTCGGGGCGGAAGCCGGTCCAGTCCGCGACCCAATCCGGCGCATTCTTCAGGAACGCCGTGGTCCCGAACGCGTCCGGCAGCGCGACCAGCAGATTGCCGCCATAATGGTTGCGCCAATCCTCCAGCACGCGATAGGGCACGGCGGCAAGCGCATCATCCCCTTCGGCCAGCGCCGCCAGCACCATGGGCAGTTCATGCGCATTGGTGCCGATCGCCTCCAGATCCGCATCCATCGCCAGCAGCACGTTGGATGAGCCGATGAAACGCTCGCCCAGCCCCTCCTTCAACGCCTCCACGCACCAGCGCTGCCAAAGGAAGCCATGGCGCCGCCGCGTGCCGAAGTCGGAAATGACGAGGTCGGGCAATTGCGCCAGCCGCTCCACCTTCTCCCACAGCTTCGCCTTGGCGCGGGCATAGAGCACGTCCAGCTCGAACCGCCCACGCTCCTTCATCGCCGCGCGGGAACGCAGTTCATTGATGATCGTCAGCGCCGGGATTTCCCACATGCTGCTATGCGTCCAGGCGCCGTGGAAGCGCAATTCATATTGGCCGTCGACCTTGCGCAGTTCATAATCGGGCAGCTGGAAATCGGCGAGCCAGGCGATGAAATCGGGCGCGAACATCTGCGCCTTGCCGTAGAAGCTGTTGCCTGCCAGCCAGATCAGTTCTTTCTTGCCGAAGCGGACGGAGCGGGCATGATCGAGTTGCGCGCGCAGTTCATCTTCATCGATGACATCGGCCAGCCGTACCGATCCGGTCCGATTGATCAGCTTGAAGGTCGCCTGCACGTCCGGATAGAGATGCCGGATCATCTGCAACATCAACAGCTTGTAGAAATCCGTGTCGAGCAGGCTGCGCACGATCGGATCGAGCCGCCAGTTGTGATTGTAGGTGCGCGTGGCGATATCGGTATGGACCATGGAAATCCCGTTCAGCCTGTGACCAGCGTCAGCTTATGCGCGGCGGGCGCGACTGTCAGCAGTCGTCCCCAGTCGAAATGGATATGGTCCTGCTCCATGCCGTCCGCAAAGATGGTGCCGCCCTCGTTCATGCGCGAGACGACCGCCAGGGCAGGCCCGGCCAGCTTGCCGCCGCGCAGGCTGGTGCCGGTGGCGATGCTGGGGAAAGGTTCCCGCACGAACCAGCCGACCGCCTGCTCCTCCGGCGTCAGCGCAACGCGCAGTCCGGTCGCCTCCATGATCGAGCGCGCCCAGCCGGTCGCCCCGGTGCCCGACGCGACGATAAGGCCGCTGGAGCTATGCTCCTCCTCCACGCCCTCGACGGTCAGGCGATAGCGCGCCGACTGGTGGCTGCGATGGCCGACGAAGATCTCGTTGAGCGCCAGCAGCCGCTCGCCCCCGTCCAGCACCGCCTGGACCATGGTACGATGCTCGACGGCGCCGTCGCCATGGGCAGCGGCGCGGAGCAGGCGGCCGATTCGATCGGGCGCGATCCGCACCAGCACGCCGTCATAGCGGTCCGGCGCTGGATTGACGCCCAGCACCGGCTGGCCCTCCAGATATTTGGCGACATTGGCGACAAGGCCATCTTGCCCGACCGCGACGATCACATCCTCCGGCCCGAACAGGAACCGGTCGAAATCGGCACGCCGCACCAACGCCTGCCGCCAATCCGCCGGCACCGATGCGCGGGCGGTCTTCAACGCCTCGGCAAAGCCGATGTGCATCGCCTCGACCGCATCGATCCGTTGCCCCCGGCTTTGCAAAAAAAAGCGCGCCTGCTCGCGCGTCGCATGGCGCGCGAGCAGCAGTTCATAGTCGGTTTCGCGCGTGACGAAGACGGCGCGGGGCGGGTTGGTGGGCATGGCGGTTCACCCCTGCGCCAGCGGCAGCACGCCGCCCCGCAACTCGCGCATCAATCCGGCGAGCAGGTCGGGCGTCACATTGACATGCTCGATCGTCTCAAGCTTGCCCGCCAGATCGCGCGCCGCCAGGCCCATCAGCACGGCGGGCGCCAGATCGCGATACACCGCCATATGGGCCAGCTCCGCTTCGGCCTTCGCGCTTTCGATCGCCCGGATGCGCGCAGCCTCCGCCTCTGCCTCGATCCGTTGCGCTTCCGCTTCGCCGGTGGCGCGGTTGCTGGCATTTTCCGCCTCCTGCGCGATCAGCAGCGTTTCGCGCCGGGCCAGCTCGGTCTTGTTGGCAAGTTCGTTTTCGGCGATTGCCCGCTCCTTCTCCACCGCCAGCGCGCGGCGTTCGAAGGTCGCTTCGTCCGCCTTCTGCTGCAACGCCTCGAAGGTCGGGGTCTGCAAGGCGCGTTCCAGTTCGCTGCTGGGCGCCAGATTGGCGAGCCGCACCGCGACCACGGCAATGCCGATCTCGGTCAGGCCGGGCGCGTTCGCCAGCGCCGTCTCGATCCGTACGCGCAAAGGCTCGATCCCGGCGTCGAGCAGGGCACGCACCGGCGCCTCCGCCAGATATTCCAGCGCCGCCTGATTGACGAGGCCGGTCAGCCGCGTCTCTATCCGCTCCAGCGGCTCGGCCTGCGGACGGCCCGTATTCAGGGCAAGGCTGAAATCGATGCGGCTCGCCAGCAATTCCGGGTCGACCACATGCCATGTCAGCATGCCCTGCACCGCGACCTGCTGGAAATCCTGACTGCGGCCCTTGACGAACAGGGTCGTTTCCCGATCATCCATGGGCAATTCGGCGATGCTGGCGGTTTCCGGACGGAACCAGAAGACAAGGCCCCGGCCGCTCTGCCGGACGCGGCCATTGCGATAGCGGATGACATGGCTGCTGGCGTCGCTGCGCAACTGCGCCAGGAAACCAAGGTTGCGGATCTGGGCCATGATGAACCTCCCTTCATGCGGTTCGGGGTTTGAAACGGAAAAGCTCGGCGGGGCGGAAGGACGAACCCGTCTCCCGCTCGCCCGTCGCCTCCAGCCAACCCTTGTCGAGCATGCGGCGGCGAAAGGCGGGCTTGTTGAGCGGAACGCCCAGGATCGCCTCATGCACATCCTGCAAGGCGCGCAGGGTGAAGCGATCGGGCAACAATGCGAAACCGACGGGCGAATAGTCGATCTTGCCGCGCAGCCGCAGCATGGCGAGGCCCAGTATATCGCCGTGATCGAAGGCGAGCGGCAACGGCCCATCCTCACCCATCGCGGCGACCGGCCCGCCGGTTTCGCCCGGCCAGTCAACCGCAATGCGCGTCAGCGTCAGGCCGCGATCCGCCTTCAGCGCGGCGGCAAAGCGATCGGCGGGCAACAGCGCGAAATAAGCGACCGAGATCACCCGCATGCGCGGATCGCGGTCGACGGCGCCGAAGCTGTAAAGCTGCTCGACATAGGCGTCGCCCATATGGGCTTTCTGGCCCAGGATACGGCGGGCCGCGTCATCCAGCGCCTCGTCGATCCGGACGAAGCCGCCCGGCAGCGCCCAGCGTCCGGCATGGGGATGCTCGTCCCTGCGCACCAGCAGCGCGGCGGGCGCGCCGTCGATCACCGACATCAGCACCAGATCGACCGCGACCGATGGCCGCTCATAGGCGGAAGGATCATAATCCTTGAGAAACAGGGCTTCGTCCTGAGTCATTGCCGCACCTTATATTCAAGATGCGCTTTACTTATGTTCGATTCGAATATATGTCAATCCCGGCTGGAAAGAGGAGGCGTGCAATGACCGGCTTCGTGATTGTCGTGGATATGCAGCGGGACTTTGTGATGCCCACCGGCGCCCTGCCCGTGCCGGATGCGGCGGCGTTGGTCGTACCGATGGAGCGCTGGCTCGCGGCACTCGACCCGCGCGAGGTGACGGGCGTGCTGATGACCTTCGACACGCATGTGCCCGATGTCTACGCCGGATCGCCCGAAGCGAAGCAATTCCCCGTCCATTGCGTGCGAGGCACGCCGGGCTGGGAGGGTGTGCTGCGTTTTGAGGCGCCCGTTCCGGTTTACACGCTGGAAAAGGGCGTTTTCGATATGTGGGCGGAACCGGGGTTGATGGTCCACGGGGCCGATGGACAGTCCTTCGACCGCGACGCCTTTTTCGAAGGGCTGGCGAAGAGCGCCGTGGATCGGGTGACGGTGGCAGGCGTCGCCACCGATTATTGCGTGCGCTGGGCGATAGAGGGGCTGCTGGCGCGCGGCTTCCGGGTGGAACTGCCAGCTTCGCTGACGCGCGGGATCGCCAAGGCAGCGGAAGAAGTGGCAGCGGAGATTGGCGGCGACCTGCTGTTGTTGAACTGACGCAAAATCCCCAATTTAAACGCAAACACTATGCCTTATCCTTCCCCCATGTCTCGAATTCAAACGCGCCTTTGCCTTAATTGAGCCCGGCAGACGATTCAGGTCCCGCATCCCGCGCGACATCTTCGCTGTGGGAGTTTTTGCATGCAGGACATCTTCTGGATCGGCCTGATCCTTCTCCTGTTGGCGGGCAGCCTCGGCTATGCCGCGCTCTGCGACCGGGCGTGAAGGGGAAGGCATATGACCATCGACCTGTGGCTCGCCGCGCTGACGGCTCTTGGCCTTCTCTTTTATCTGGTCGCGGTCCTCGCGCGGCCTGAACGCTTCTAGGAGGGGCATCCCATGACCTTTCAGGGATGGCTGCTGATTGCGGCTTTCACCGGCCTGCTGATCGCCCTTGCCAAGCCGGTCGGCCTTTGGCTGTTCGCGCTCTATGAAGGGCGTCGCACCCCGCTTCATGCCGTACTCGGTCCGGTCGAGCGCGGCTTCTATCGCCTCTCCGGCATCGATCCGGCGCAGGAGCAGGGCTGGCGCCGCTACGCCGTGCATATGCTGATCTTCAACGCGGCGCTGCTGCTGCTCACCTATGCCCTGTTGCGGATGCAGGACCTGCTGCCGCTCAACCCGCGGGGGTTCGGCGCCATCAGCGAACCCCTGGCCTTCAACACCGCGATCAGCTTCGCCACCAATAGCAATTGGCAGAGCTATGCCGGGGAATCGACGATGTCGAACCTCAGCCAGATGCTGGCGCTGACGATCCATAATTTCCTCTCCGCTGCGACGGGCATCGCATTGGCCTTCGCGCTGTTTCGCGGCTTTGGCAGGCGGGGCGCCGCCACGATCGGCAATTTCTGGGCCGATATCGTGCGCGTGACGCTCTATCTTCTGTTGCCGCTCTGTGTCGTCATCGCGTTCTTCGATATCGCGAGCGGCGTACCACAGACTCTGGCCGGATCAGTCGACGTCACCACATTGGAAGGCGTCAAGCAGACGCTCGCCCTCGGCCCCGTCGCCAGTCAGGAAGCGATCAAGATACTGGGCACCAATGGTGGCGGCTTCTTCAACGCCAACAGCGCCCATCCGTTCGAGAACCCGACCGCGCTCACCAATTTCGTGCAGATGCTGTTGATCTTCGCCATCGGCGCGGGCCTGACCTACGCCTTCGGCAAGGCAGTGGGGAATGTCCGTCAGGGCCGGGCGATCCTGGCCGCGATGATGATCCTATTCCTCGCCGGCGCCGCCATCGCTTACTGGCAGGAAGCCGCGGGCAATCCCATCCTCCATCATCTGGGCGTGCCCGGCGGCAATATGGAGGGCAAGGAAGTCCGCTTCGGCATCGCCGCGTCGGCGCTCTTCTCGATCGTCACCACGGCGGCGAGCTGCGGCGCGGTCAACGCCATGCATGACAGCTTCACCGCAATCGGCGGCCTCATACCATTGTTCAACATGCAGCTGGGCGAAGTGGTGATCGGCGGCGTGGGCGCGGGCATATACGGCTTCCTGCTGTTCGCCATCCTCGCCGTGTTCGTCGCGGGGCTGATGGTGGGCCGCACGCCCGAATATGTGGGCAAGAAGATCGAGAGCCGTGAGGTGAAGCTGGCAGTTCTGGCGATCGCCGTGCTGCCGCTGGTGATATTGGGCTTCACGGCGCTGGCGAGCGTGCTGCCGGCCGGGCTTGCGGGTCCGCTCAACAAGGGACCGCATGGATTCAGCGAAATCCTGTACGCCTTCACCAGTGCCGTTGCGAACAATGGATCGGCCTTTGCGGGGCTGAACGCCAACACGCCCTTCTACAACGGATTGCTGGGCGTCGCGATGTGGATCGGGCGGTTCTTCATCATCATTCCGATGCTGGCCATTGCGGGCAGCCTCGCCGCGAAGAAATACACCCCCGAAACGGCGGGCAGCTTCCCCACCACCGGGCCGCTCTGGACGGGGCTGCTGGTCGGCATCGTGCTGATCGTCGGCGGCCTCACCTTCCTGCCCGGCATCGCCCTTGGTCCCATTGCCGATCATCTCGCGATGATCCGTGGCCAGCTTTTCTGATCGGAACATCGTCATGGCACGCACCGCGTCAAAATCGCTCTTCACCGCCGGGCTGATCGGTCCGGCCTGTCGAGACGCCGTCCGCAAACTCAATCCGAAGGAGCTGATCCGCAATCCGGTGATGTTCACGACCGCCGTGGTGGCGGTGCTGCTGACGATCCTGCTGGCCGTCGGGCAGGATCGCCTCGCCATTGGTTTCAAGGCGCAACTGGTGGTCTGGCTCTGGCTGACGGTGCTGGCCGGCACCTTTGCCGAGGCGCTGGCCGAAGGGCGCGGCAAGGCGCAGGCCGCCTCGCTCCGCGCCGCCAAGGCAGACCTCACCGCCAAACGGATGAAGGGCGACGCGCTGGAAACCGTCCCTGCCAGCGCCCTCAAGATGGGCGATGTCGTGCTGGTCGAAACCGGCGACCTGATCCCCTCCGACGGTGAAGTCGTCCTGGGCGTCGCATCTGTCAACGAAGCCGCGATCACCGGCGAATCCGCACCCGTGATCCGCGAGGCGGGCGGCGACCGTAGCGCCGTGACCGCGGGCACCCGCGTCATTTCCGACCAGATCCGGGTGCGCGTGACGGCCCATCCGGGGCAGGGCTTCCTCGACCGCATGATCGCGCTTGTCGAAGGCGCGGAACGGCAAAAGACGCCCAATGAGATCGCCCTGACCCTGCTGCTGGTCGGCCTCACCATCATCTTCCTGATCGCGGTGGCGACCATTCCGGGCTTTGCCAGCTATGCGGGCGGCAGCGTGCCGGTGGCGATCCTCGCCGCGCTGCTGATCACGCTGATCCCGACCACCATAGCGGCGCTGCTGTCGGCGATCGGCATTGCGGGCATGGATCGGCTGGTACGCTTCAACGTCCTGGCCAAATCGGGCCGCGCGGTCGAGGCGGCGGGCGATATAGACACGCTGCTGCTCGACAAAACGGGCACCATCACCGTGGGCGATCGGCAGGCGACCGAATTCCGTCCGGTGGGCGGCGCGTCGCAGGCAGAACTGGCCGAAGCGGCGTTGCTTGCCAGCCTGGCCGATGAGACGCCGGAGGGACGCTCGATCGCGTCACTGGCGCGGGAAAAGTTCGGCCAGACCGCAACCGCCCTGCCAGCCGGTGCAGAGGTGATCCCCTTCACCGCCCAGACCCGCATTTCCGGCGTGCGATGGAATGGCAGCATCATCCAGAAGGGCGCGGTGGACAGCATATTGCGCGCCAATCCCGACCTTGGCACGGAAGCGCCCGTACAGGAATTGCGCCGCATCACGGACGAGATCGCCCGCGCAGGCGGCACGCCGCTGGCGGTGGCGAAGGACGGCAGGCTGCTGGGCGCGATCTTCCTCAAGGATATCGTGAAAGCCGGCATTCGCGAGCGTTTCGGGGAGTTGCGGCAAATGGGCATCCGCACGGTGATGATCACCGGCGACAATCCCCTGACCGCCGCCTCCATCGCCGCCGAGGCCGGGGTGGACGATTTCCTGGCCCAGGCGACGCCCGAGGACAAGCTGGCCCTGATCCGCAAGGAACAGCAGGGCGGACGTCTGGTCGCCATGTGTGGCGACGGCACCAATGACGCGCCCGCTCTGGCACAGGCGGATGTGGGGGTGGCGATGAACACCGGTACGCAGGCAGCGCGCGAGGCGGGCAATATGGTCGATCTGGACAGCGATCCGACCAAGCTGATCGAGATTGTGGGTCTGGGAAAGCAACTGCTCATGACGCGCGGCGCGCTCACCACTTTCTCGGTGGCGAACGACGTCGCCAAATATTTCGCGATCATCCCGGCCATGTTCGTGGGGTTCTACCCGGGGCTGGCGGTGCTCAACATCATGGGACTCGCCAGTCCGCAAAGTGCGATCCTCTCCGCGATCATCTTCAACGCACTGGTCATTCCGTGCCTTGTGCCGCTGGCATTGAGGGGCGTGACCTATCGTCCGATCGGCGCGGGGCCGCTGCTGGCAAGGAACCTTGCCGTTTACGGGCTGGGCGGTCTGGTCGCGCCTTTTGCGGGGATCAAGCTGATCGACCTTGCCGTGAACGGGCTGGGCCTCGCCTGACGCCACGAAAACGGAGAAAGAAGCATGTTCACCGACCTCAAATCCTCGCTTCGCCCGGCGCTTGCGATGACGCTGCTCTTCGCGCTGCTGCTGGGCATCGCCTATCCACTGGCGCTCACCGGCATCGGCCAGACCCTCTTCCCGCACCAGGCCAATGGCAGCCGGATCGAACAGAATGGCAAAACCATCGGCTCGGCCCTTATCGGCCAGAGCTTCATCAGCCCTCGCTACTTCCATTCCCGTCCCTCGGCGGCGGGCAAGGGTTATGACGGCCTCGCTTCCTCCGGCTCGAACCTTGGCCCCGCCAGCAGGGCGCTGGCCGACCGGGTCGCGCGGGACGTCCAGACCCTGCATTCAGCCGGGCGCCCCATTCCGTCCGATCTGGTGACAGCCTCCGCATCGGGACTGGACCCCCATATCAGCCCCGATGCAGCCTTTTATCAGGTCGACCGGATCGCCAGAGCGCGCGGCCTGCCCTCCCATCAGGTCCGCGGGCTGGTCGAACAGAGCATCGAGCAACCGATCCTCGGTTTCCTGGGAGAAGCGCGCGTCAATGTCCTCGAAATCAATCGACGGCTGGACCGGATCGGCGCTAATCAGCATCCATGAACCACCCCGACCGCCGCGATCCCGAAGCCTTTCTGCGTCAGGCGGCGCAGGAAGGCCGCGGCCGTCTGAAAATCTTCCTCGGCGCGGCGCCGGGGGTCGGCAAGACCTATGAAATGCTGATCGACGGGATGCAACGCCTGAAAGCCGGCGTCGACGTGGTGGTGGGCGTGGTCGAAACCCATGGCCGCCGCGAAACCGAAGCATTGCTGTCCGGTCACGACGTCATCCCCCGTCAGGAGGTCGACCATCAGGGCCACCGCCTCGCGGAAATGGATATCGACGCCATATTGGCTCGCCACCCCCAGCTCGTGCTGGTCGACGAACTGGCCCATACGAACGCAACGGGCAGCCGCCATCCCAAACGCTATCAGGATATAGAGGAACTGCTGGAAGCAGGGATCGACGTCTATTCGACGGTCAACATCCAGCATGTCGAAAGCCTGAACGACATCGTCGCCTCCTTCACCCGCGTCCGGGTGCGCGAGACGGTGCCGGACTCCATCCTTGAAATGGCGGAGATCGAGGTGGTCGACATTCCACCCGACGAACTGATCGAGCGGTTGAAGGACGGCAAGGTTTATATTCCCGCCGAGGCCAGCCGGGCGCTCAATCATTTCTTCTCCAAATCCAACCTGACCGCGCTGCGGTAAATGGCGCTGCGCCGCGCGGCGCAGGCGGTCGATGCGCAGATGCTGGACTATGTCCGCGCCCATGCGCTGGCGGGCAGCTTCGCGGCGGGCGAGCGCATCGTCGTGGCGATCAGCGAACTGCCCAGCGCCCAGGGCCTGGTCCGCGCCGCCAAGCGGTTGGCCGATGCGCTGAAGGCTCCCTGGACGGCTGTGCATATCGAAACGCGGCGCAGCCTTCAGTTCACGGCGGAGGAGCGGGCGCATCTGGCCGACACCATGGCGCTCGCGTCGCGGCTGGGCGCCACCACCGCCACCATCCCCGCGCCCGGCGTGGTCGAGGGGCTGCGTCAATATGCGGCCGACGCCCGCGCCACCCAGATCGTGATCGGCAAGGCCGCCCGCAGCTGGTGGTTCGAACTGCGCCATGGATCGGTGGTTGACCGGCTGGTCAGGGACTCCGACGGCTTTGGGGGGGATGTCGCGATCCACGTGCTGCCGGGAGATGACGGCGCGCGCGTCCATGGCGCCGCTGCCGCGCATGCGGGACCCTGGGGCAAGCCCGCCGATTATATCTGGTCGACGCTGATGATCGCATTGATGACCGCGATCGGGCGCCTGGCCGTCGAAACCATCGCGCTGGGCAATATCGCGCTGCTCTATCTGGTGCCGGTGATGTTCGCCGCCGCCTCCTTCGGCCTGCGGGCGGGGCTGTTCGCGGGGCTATTGTCCAGCCTTGCCTATAATTTCTTCTTCCTGCCGCCAACCGGTACGCTGACCGTCGCCAATCCGGAAAACGTCATCAGCATCCTCATCCTGCTGGGCGTCGCCATCGTCACCAGCCAGTTCGCGGCCCGTGTCCGCGCTCAGGCCGACCTTGCCCATGGCAGCGCGCGCCAGAACGCCGCGCTTGCCGGTTTTTCCCGCCAGCTGACCGCCGCTGCCAGTCAGGATGAGCTGATGCACGCCATCTGCGGCGAAGTCGGCCGCCTGTTCGACGTGCGCACCGTCCTGCTGCTCCCTTCGCCCGATGGTCCGCAACTGCGCGCAGCCGTGCCGCCGGAGGACCGGCTGGAGCAGATCGAGAAAGCCGCCGCGCAATGGGCGATGGACAATGAGCAGCCCGCCGGGCGCGGTTCCTCCACCCTCACGGCGTCGGACTGGCTGTTCCACCCGCTGCGCACGACACGGGGTGTGCTGGGCGTGCTGGGGCTGGCGCGGGAGGATGCGGCCGAGCCGTTGCGGTCGGATCAGGTGCCGCTGCTGATGAGCCTGCTCGACCAGGCGTCCATCGCCTTCGACCGCCTGGCGTTGGAGGAGGAGATGCTGGACGCCCGCCAGATCCGCGAGCGCGACCGGCTGCGTTCCGCCCTGCTCTCCTCGGTCAGCCATGATTTGCGCACGCCGCTCACCACCATCATCTCCGCAGTGCATGAACTCAGGCGCCAGCACCCTTCCGACCTTGCCGACACGGTGGAGGCGGAGGCGCAACGGCTGGCCCGCTTCGTCGCCAATCTGCTCGACATGGTGCGGGTGGAGGCCGGCGCGCTGGCCCTGAAGGTCGAACCGATCGACCTGTTCGACGCGGTCGCGGGGGCCGTGCATGACACCCGCCAACCGCTGGCCGGGCATGAAGTGAGGGTCGATATATTGCCCGACATTCCGCTGGTGCGGGCCGATCCGACGCTGCTGCACCATATCCTCATCAACCTGCTGGACAATGCGGGGCGCTATGCCGATCCCGACACGCCCGTCACCATAAGAGGCCGGCGCTTGCCCGATGCGATCACCTTGTCCGTGATCGATGAAGGCCCGGGAATCCCGGCCGGAAGCGAAACCCGCGTCTTCGACACCTTCACCCGCATGGAGGGGTCCGACCGGGCCAAGCATGGCACCGGCCTTGGCCTTGCCATCGTCAAGGGTTTTGCCGAGGCGATGGGCCTTTCGGTATCCGCCGCCAACCATTCCGATCCGCTCGGCGCCTGCTTCATTTTGCGCTTTCCGCAAGCGCTGATCCTATCCCCCCTGCCTGACGAGGACTGACATGAGAGAACTGGGCATGACCACCCGTCACAAGGTTCTGATCATCGATGACGAATTGCAGATCCGCCGCCTGATCCATGCGGCGCTTGCCCGTGCCGACTATGCCACGGTGGAGGCCGGCAATGCGCGCGAGGCGCTGGCGAAACTGCGTGAGGAAAAGCCTGACATCAGCCTGCTCGACCTGGGCCTGCCCGACCGCGACGGGCTGGAGCTGGTGCCGCTGATCAAGCAGCATTCGGACACCTGCCTGATCGTCATATCGGCGCGCGATGCGACCGAGCAGAAGGTGGCGGCGCTTGACCTGGGCGCGGACGACTATCTGACCAAGCCCTTCGATACCGACGAACTGCTTGCCCGGGTGCGGGTCGCGCTGCGCAACCGGATGACCAGGGATGGCGGGGTTTCGGCGGTTCGCGCGGGGGATGTGACGATCGATCTGATGGCGCGGATCGTGACCAGGGGCGGGCAGGAGGTCCATCTGACGCCAAAGGAATATGGCGTGCTGGCGCAGCTCGCGAAATTTCCGGGGCGGGTGATCACGCACCAGCAGATCATGGCACAGGTCTGGCCGCATGAGCATGAACATCATGTCGAATATCTGCGGGTGCTGGTGCGGACTCTGCGGCAGAAGCTGGAGGATGATCCGCAGCAGCCGCGGATCATCGTGAATGAATTGGGGATCGGATATCGGTTGCGGGAAGGGGATGGTGGAGAAGGCGGGTCAAATCTCCACCTGCGATCCTAGCTCCACCACCCGGTTCGTCGGCAGCTTGAAGAAATCCATCGGCGTCACCGCATTGCGCATCATCCAGGCGAACAGCTTTTCCCGCCAGATCGCCATGCCCGGCTTTTCGGACGGGATCAGCGTCTGACGGCTGAGGAAATAGCTGGTCTGGCTGATATTGATCGGTCCCCCGCAGCCGTTCACCGCCTTCATCGCGGCGGGAATGTCGACTTCCTCCATGAAACCATGGCGCAGCACCACGCGGTAGAACCCCGCCCCCAGATCGCTCACCTCCGAACGCCCGGTCAGCGGCAGATTCGGCACTCCCTCCGTCCGCACCGTCAGGATGATGACGCGTTCGTGCAGCACCTTGTTATGCTTCACATTATGCAACAGCGCCGGCGGCACGCCCTCTACCCGGGAGTTCAAGAAGATCGCCGTTCCCGGCACGCGTTTCAGGGAACGGGAAACGGACTGGATGAACAGATCCACATCCATCGCGCCTTCCATCAGATAGAAATTCATGATCTTCCGGCCAGTGGACCAGGTGGTAAGGACGAGGAAGACCACCGCCGCCACCAGCAGCGGGAACCAGCCGCCATCGGAAATCTTGGTCGCGTTGGACAGGAAATAGACGCCGTCGACCGCCAGGAACAGCCCCGTCACCACGCCCCCCAGCATGCGGTTCCAGCGCCACACGCTGAAGGTCAGCACGCCCATCATGCAGGTGGTGATGACCATGGTGCCAGTGACGGCGATGCCATAGGCTGCCGCCAGATTGCTCGACGACTGGAAGCCCAGCACCAGCAGCACGACGAAAAACAGCAACGCCCAGTTGACCAGCGGCACATAGATTTGCCCCGCCGCCGAAGCGCTGGTATGAGCAATCTTGAGCCGGGGCAGGAAACCCAGTTGCACCGCCTGCTGCGTTACCGAAAAAGCGCCGGAAATCACCGCCTGACTGGCTATGACGGTGGCCAGCGTCGCCAATATCACCAGCGGCAGCCGCGCCCAGTCCGGCGCCAGCAGGAAGAAGGGATTTTCTGCGGCCGCAGGCAGGTCGAGCAGCAGCGCGCCCTGCCCCATATAGTTAAGCAACAAACAGGGAAAGGCGGCATAGAGCCATGCGATGCTGATCGCCTTGCGCCCGAAATGCCCCATGTCGGCATAAAGCGCCTCCGCCCCGGTCACTGCCAGCACCACGGAGCCGAGCGCCAGAAAGGCCAGCTTCGCATCGAGCATGAAGAAATGCACCGCCCACATCGGATTGATGATGCCGACGATCGCCGGATGCCGCGCGATGTTAAGGATGCCGAGCGCCGCCAGCACCAGGAAATAGACCGCCATGACCGGCCCGAACAGCGCCCCCACCCGCGCCGTGCCATGCGCCTGGATCAGGAACAGGCCGATCAGGATGACGATGGCGATGGGCAGGACGAAGGGCGCGAAACCGTCATTCACCACCTCCAGCCCCTCGACCGCCGACAGGACGGAAACGGCCGGCGTGATGATCGCGTCGCCATAGAAGAGCGCGGCCGCCAATACGCCCAATATGGCGATGGTCGGCGTCCAGCGCGTTTCCCCCAGCCTGCGGGAAATCAGCGCGAGAAGCGCCATGCTGCCGCCCTCGCCATGATTGTCGGCGCGCATGATGATGAAGACATATTTGACCGTGACGATCAGCGTCATCGTCCAGAAAACCAGCGAGAGAACGCCATGGATATGGGCCGGATCGACCGCCAGCGGATGATGGCCGACGAAGCTTTCCTTCAGCGCATAGAGCGGGGATGTGCCGATATCACCGAACACCACGCCGAGCGCACCCAATGCCAGCAGCGACAGCTTGCCCTGCGGATGGCCGTGGCCCGTCCCATCGTCCGATCGATCCGTCATGCCGCCATTACCCCGTTACCCGACCCGCCCTTCGCACAAAGCCGCATAGGTTTTCCAGCGGAGCTTTATGCGATCGGCATAGGATTCGCATAGGATCGACCGATCCTTCGACCGAATATTATGCAATTTCAATGGAAACAGCGCTCTCCCGCTCTCGATAAGCTATGCGATGATGGATAAATGAACCTCCTCCCCGGAAAGGAGGATGTCGCCATGACGCCCTGGCATGACCATATCACCGCGAAGATCGGCCTGCGCATCGCGGGCCTGATGCTGCTGGGTTCCGCCTGGCCCGAGGAAGGCCTGTTGCACCGGCTGGTCATGGCCCGTCCGGCAGCGGAGATGAGCGTCACGCAATTTCTGCTCGCCGCGCTTCTGTTTCTCAGCGCCACTGCCGGGGTCGCGCTGACGGCCATGGGACCCCGCCTGTGGAAACCGGCCAAGCTGTCCGCCCGCTGGTCCAGTTGCAGCCCGAAACAGGGCGCGGTCTTCCACCAGAAAAATGCCAGCTGCCCCATCAAGGGCAGCTAGCAGGAAGGGTGCTACAGCGGAAGGGAGGATCAGAAGCTGTAGCGGACCCCGAAATTGAATTGACGGCCGCTGTGGGTCAGCACGTTGAGGCGGTTCGTCTCATCCACGAACTGATCGTTCCTTTCATCGGTCAGGTTGATCGCCTCGATGCTGAGTTTCAGCTTTTCGGTGAGGTTGTAGCTGGCCTGGGCATCGACGTTCAGCGTGCTGTTGGTGCCATTATAGGCGTTGCCTTCCGTCCCCGGCACGGCGGTCAGATATTTGGAGCGATAGGCGACCGACCCGCGGACCTGGAACTTTTCCGTCTCGAAATAGAGCGTGGCATTGGCGGCCTGTTTGGAAAGGCCCACCAGCGGCGCGGTGACTGACGTGCCGCCGGTCGCGGAGGTCAGATATTCGATGTTGGATTTGACATAGGTATAGTTGGCCAACACCCCGAAATGCGACAGGAAACCCGGCAGGAAACTGAAGGGCTGCTGGATGTTGATCTCGAAGCCCTTTAATATGCCGCCGTCCGAATTGACCGGCTGGCTGACGATGAAGATGTCGCTGGGCGACGCGGTGGTGCCGGCCAGCAGCGAATCCGGCAGGCCAAGGCTGCTATAAGGCACGCCGACGCTCAGGGTCTGGGCAAAGCTGCCGATATCCTTGCGGAAGGCGGAAATGGCATAGATCGCGCCCTGCATCGGATACCATTCGATCGAGGCATCGAGATTCTTGGACGATGTAGGCTTCAGGTCAGGATTGCCGGAGCTGAAGCTGCGATTGCCGCCCGACACGTTGAGATTGCCGCCCGGCGTCAGAGAGGCGATGCCGGCGCGGGCCAGCGTCTTGGCGGCGGCGAAGCGGACTTGCAGATTGTCGGTGATGTTGCCGACCAGGTTCAGCGAAGGCAGCCAGCGATGATAGCTGCGGTCGGCGCTGACCAGATTGATTGACGACCCCTGGCTGGCATAGCCGGTCGAGAACTGGTCCGTCTTGACATAGCGCAGGCCGATATCGCCGCGAATGGGGACGCCGGCGGTGTCCCGAAGGTTGAACTGCGCCATGCCCCATGCGCCGGTGTCTTCCTCGGTCACGGTGATATAGGAACCGCGCGCCGTGGCGTTTTCAATGCCGCCGGTGGCGTAGAGCGGGTTGCCGTAAATGCCGCCCTGGCTGATGAAGGCGTCGAGGTTCGGCACGATCCAGGCAGTCGGCGTCCCCGACGGCACGTTCAACCCCTTGCCGAAACCGGAGAAGAGCGTCGTCATGCCTGCCAGCTGGGCCTGCGTGAGCGGCGCCACCACGGTTTCGCCCGACAGGCGGCGGCGCTCGGTGGAACCATATTCGAACTTGCGCCAGTCAAGACCCGCCTTCAGCGTCAGGCCGTCGATCGCCTCCCATTCGACATGGCCCTTGGCGGTGGTGAAGGCATTGCTGACGGTCTGGGGCCGGATGCGGACTTCGGACGTGCCGTTGATGAAGCTCCACGAAGCCGGATTGGCGACATCCACGCCCGGCTGGATATTCGGGAAGCGGGTCGAGAAATCATATTGGAAATTGCCGGTGTTGATCGCATCGATCGTCACCGTGGTCTGGATCGGGTTGGTGAATTCCGAACTGGCATAGCCGGCCATGGCCGAAACCTTCAGCCGGTCGGTGAACTGATGATCGACCGAGCCGGTGACCTGATAAAATTCCGTCTTCAGCACATCGTAGCGCGACTGGGAACGCAGATCGACATTGTCGAACCGGCCGCTGATGATGTTGTTGTCTTCATCCACCACGCCGTCGCGGATGATGGTCTGCGGCTTGCCAGTGCCCGAACGGCTGAAGCTGATCGCCTGCAACTGCGCTTCCTTGCGGCTGCCGTCCAGGCGCGAATAAAGACCGTCGAGCGAGATCAGCGTGCGGTCGGTCGGCTTGAACTGGATCGATCCGGCCGCGCCCAGGCGCTGCTGCGAAATATCATAGCTCACAAGGCCGGGGATGCGTGGATGGAACAGCGCCGTGTCCGGGTTCGCATTGTTGATCTGGGCAAGGGTGTAGCCCGGCAGGGTCGAGGCCGCGTTGAAGCCGCCATTGAAGCCGCCATAGGTCCAGCGCGTGATATTGGCGCCCTCTTCCTTGATCTTGCGCTCTTCATAGGCGACCGAGAGCAGCACGCCGAAGCGGCCATCGTCGCTTTGCGTCGCGACCAGGCCCGACAGGCGCGGCGTCGTCTTTTCACGAAGGTCATTATAACTGGCAGCGGCCGAGAGGACTGCCGTGGGCTTGCGATAATCAAGCGGGCGGGAGGTTTGCAGGTCGACCGTGCCGCCCAGCGACCCTTCCTCCACGTCCGCCGTCGCTGTCTTGCGCACCGACAAATTGCTGAACAGGTCGGAAGAGAAGATGTTGAAATCGAAACCGCGTCCCCGGTTCACGCCGCCCGAATTGTCGGTGCCGCCGGTGGTGCCGATCGCTTCCATGCCGTTGATGCGGACGCGGGTATATTCCGGGCCAAGGCCGCGCACGGAGATATTGCGCCCCTCGCCATTGACGCGGCTGATCGCGACGCCGGGAATGCGCTGGAGCGATTCCGCCAGGTTCAGGTCGGGAAATTCGGCAATGTCCTCCGCCTTGATCGCATCGACCGTGGCGGTTTCGTTGCGCTTGACGTTCAGCGCGCTGTTGAGGCTGGCGCGAAAGCCCGTGACGACGATATCGGTGACTTCGGCCGATGGCTGCTGCGGCGCGACCTGCTCCTGAGCGTGAATATGGGGAGCCAGGGCAATCGTCGCGATCGCGCTCGACAGGCTCAACATGGATTTCAGTCGACAGGCGCCGTTCATGGCCTTCTCACTCCCCTAATCGTCATTGCCCGGCCTTGGGACCGGATTGGCACCCTTTCGATAGACCGGGCGGAGTTGCGAATGCCAACCTCAATCTGGCATGAATCGATGCACAGCTTGCACAGATCGCTGACAGACACCGGTAAGCCATCCCCGATTATGCCAAGAACTGGCTGGATCATGCCGCATTTGGACTTGGACCGAAGCCGCCTACGCGTCTAGCGTGTCGGTCCTTGTCTTATTGACCGCCCCGGCAGACGGGCGGCGCCATCAGGAGAGCGTTTCTTGTCCGACGCAGCCGCCATTTCGACCCCGAAAACCTCTGCCAGCCAGCGTCCGACCTATGTGCGGCACAGGATCATCGTGCTGATCTTCCTGATCACCTCGATCAACTATGCGGATCGCGCAACCTTCTCTATCGCGGGCAATGCGGCGGGCGGCGAACTGGGCCTGTCGCCCGTGCAGACGGGGTTCATCCTGTCCGCTTTCGCATGGGCCTATGTGCTGGCGCAGATTCCCGGCGGCGCATTGCTGGACCGGTTCGGTACCAAGAAGATCTATGCCGGCGCCATCGCCATCTGGTCGATCTTCACGGCGATGCAGGGGATGGTTGGGCTGATCGCCGGACTGCCGGTGGTCGCGACCCTGTTCGCGTTGCGCTTTCTGGTGGGCGCGGCGGAGGCGCCCTCCTTCCCCGGCAATGCGCGGCTGGTGGCGGCCTGGTTTCCCGGCGCGGAACGGGGCACGGCTTCGGCCATCTTCAACAGCGCGCAATATTTCTCGCTGGTGGTATTCGCGCCGTTGATGGGTTGGCTGGTGCACAGCTTCGGCTGGCGCGCGGTGTTCTGGGTGATGGGGGCGCTGGGGCTGGCGGCGACGGCGATATTCCTGCGCTTCATCCATAGCCCTGCGCGGCATCCGTCGATCAACGCGGCGGAACTGGCCCATATCGAGGCGGGCGGTGGCCTCATCTCCATGGAGGATGCAAGCGCCCGCGCGGTACGGACACCCACCTTCACCTGGACAAATGTGCGGCAATTGCTGGCGAACCGGATGATGCTGGGCATCTATCTCGGCCAATATTGCATCAATGTACTGACCTATTTCTTCGTGACCTGGTTTCCGATCTATCTGGTGAAGGAGCGCGGCCTCAACATCATGGAGGCGGGCTTTGCCGCCGCTGCCCCGGCGCTTTGCGGTTTTGCGGGCGGGCTTGCGGGCGGCTATTTTTCGGACCTGATCCTCAAACGAACCGGCTCGCTCGACCTGGCACGCAAGGGGCCGCTGGTGGTCGGCATGGCGCTGGCGACGATGATCATCGCCTGCGTCTGGGTCGACGCGGAATGGCTGGCGGTGACGCTGATGGCGGTCGCCTTCTTCGGCAAGGGGATCGCTTCGCTCGGCTGGGCGGTGATGGCCGACGTCGCGCCCAGACAGCTGGCTGGATTGTCCGGCGGCGTATTCAACATGTTTGGCAATATCGCCGGAATCGTAACGCCGATCGTGGTCGGCTATATCGTCGCGGCGACCGGATCGTTCGATCTGGCGCTGGTTTTCGTGGGGGCGCATTGCCTGCTCACGATCTTCGCCTTCACCGTCATCGTGGGTCCGATCCGTCGGCTGGAGTTGGCGTGATGCGGGTGGATCGACGGACTTTCCTGTCCGGGACCATGGGAACCGCGGCAAAGCTGACCCTCCCCGCGCAGGCGCGAACGATTCCGACGGTCCTCGTCGCGGACAGGCCCATGGCGGCGCCCCAATGGGCGAAGATGCAACGCCGATTGCTGGACGCCAATGCAGCGGCCTGCGAGGCTTTTTACGCGAAATATGTCGATCATCGGGATCATCTGAAGGTGTTCGAACGCTGGGGCGCGAATGACGGTCCCGATGACGCGGCGGAGGCGACGAACGATTGGTTCCTGCTCCACGCACTGGGCGGCAGCGACCGGATCAGGACTCTCGCCAGCCGCTTCTGGGAAGGCCATTTGCGGCAATTCACCGCTGCGCGCACCGTCGACGTGCCGATCGCGCGACAGGGCATGTATTATCGGGAATTTCCCGCACAGATGGACTGGCAGCATAATGCCGAGGGGCTGACCAGCTTCAACGTCATGGGATTGTCCATTCCGCGCGACGCAAAGCTGCGGGCGCGAACGCGACGCTATGCGGATTTCTATACCGGGCGCGATCCGGAGGTCCGGAACTATGATCCCCGGCTGCGGATGATGCGCAGCCTGCTCAACGGCAGCCGGGGGCCGATGCTGCGGCAGGCGACGCCGCTGGATTGGGCCGGCGACCCTTTCGATCCCACGCCGTTCCATATGGAGCATGGCGAAAGGACCTACGGCCAGACATTGGATCATTATGCCGAATATGGGGCAGTGATCGGCGACAACCCGCTGAACCTGCAGGCAACGACGCTGGGTCTTAATGCCTATGCGTTGGGCGGCGGTGAGCGGTTCCGGCGCTGGGCGCTCGATTATCTGGACGCCTGGGCCGAGCGGGCAACGAAGAATGGCGATCTGTTTCCCAGCTTCGTGCGACCCGACGGCACCGTCGGCGATGATTGGTGGAAGGGCGTCTATGGCTGGGGCTTTTCTCCCATCGTGCCGATGACCGGCAAGCGGGAGGACCGCAACCGCGTGCCCCGCGCGATCACCGCGTTCATGGGCGCCGTGCTGATGAGTGGCGACCTTGCCTATATCGACCTGTGGCGGCGACAGATGGCGCGGCTGAACAATGCCGCGCGCAGGGTGGACGGGGTCCTGAGCGCTCCGACCATGTATGGCGCGGACGGCTGGTATGGCTGGATGCCGGGCCGCTATCGCACCAATGGCTTTGAGATTTGGTATATGTCGCAGCGGGCCGAGGACCGCGAGGCGGCTGGTGACGATCCATGGATCGCCTTTCTGGAAGGACGCAATGCCGGATATCCGGAACAGGCACTGGGCGCAGACCTGAAGCGCGTGGCCGACCGGGTCGCCGCGCGGGAGAAGGACAGTACCACGGCACGGACCCGGTTGGCGGACTGGCCGATCGACATCAACCCGGCGAGCGTCCGCAGTCTGGTGCAGTTGATGACCGGCGGGCTGCATATCGCGCGGCCGCCCTGGTCGAAGTCATCCCCGGCGCAGGGGGGCGTGCCCTTGCATTGCCGGTTGCGCTATTTCGATCCGGCGGCGCGACGCGCGGGGGTTCCGGCGGATGTCGGCGCTTTGGTGCATCGGCTGGATGATCGGGCGACGGACGTGACGTTGATCAATATCGGACGGGAAGTCCGGACGGTGACGGTGCAGGGCGGCGCCTATGCCGAACACCGGATCGACGCGGCGAGGATGGAAGGGCGGACCCTGCCCCTGGGGGGACGGGATTTCACGCTGCGGCTGGAACCGGGGTGCGGCGTTCGGCTGGAACTGGCGATGACGCGCTTTGCCCACCGGCCTACTCTGGCTTTTCCGTGGGATCGGTGAGCCTGGCAAAGCCGCGATGATTCGGCGGCCGAGTTCATCCATCGTGTCGATATTGTTTCATAATATGGGCAAAATTGTAACGATACTCAAAAAACAACCCTGTTTCCACGCGGTTTGAAACGGTTTTTCACCAAGGCACTGATAAAAGCGTTTCATGATCACATCCGATATGAAACGTCCCGATGGCGCAGCTGAAGATTGGATAATCCCGCAAAACTGGAGCGCTTACACGTCGCAGGAGCATGCGATGTGGGACAGGCTTTTCGATCGGCAGGCCAAAATGCTCCCCAATCGCGTGGTCAAGGAATTCATGGACGGCCTTGACGTCCTGCGCATGACCAAGCCGGGCATTCCCGATTTCGATGAACTGTCGGAACGCTTGATGAAGCTTACCGGCTGGCAGGTCGTTGCCGTGCCGGGCCTCGTTCCCGACCGGCTGTTCTTCGAGCACCTGGCGAACCGGCGCTTCGTCGCTGGCCGCTTCATCCGCACGCCGGAACAGCTTGACTATCTACAGGAGCCGGACATTTTCCATGATGTCTTCGGCCATGTTCCGCTGCTGGCCAATCCGGTTTTCGCCGATTACATGCAGGCCTATGGCGAAGGCGGCCTGCGCGCGGACGGTTTCGGGTCCATCGACAATCTCGCTCGCCTCTATTGGTACACTGTTGAATTCGGGCTGATACGACAGGACGACGCGCTGAAGCTCTATGGCGCGGGGATCGTGTCATCCTATGGAGAATCGATCTTCGCGCTGGACGATCCTTCGCCCAACCGTCTGGGGTTCGATCTCAAGCGGTTGATGCGCACCCAATATCGCATCGACGACTATCAGCAGACCTATTTCGTGATCGACAGTTTCGAAGATCTGCTGCGACAAACGATCGAAACGGACTTCGCTCCGCTGTATCGCGAACTCCAACACGAAACCGATCTGGAAGTCGCCACCGTTCTGCCGGAAGACAGGGTCCATGCCATGGGCACGCAGGCTTATGCCCGTGCAAGGGAAATCGCATGACAAATGCCATCGCAACCACTCGTCCGGAGGGTGATGAGGACATGTTCGCCGCCCTTGTCGCGCAACCGGCCGACGCGCTTCTGGGCCTGATTGCACTTTACCGGGACGACCAGCGAACAGCCAAAATCGATCTGGGCGTCGGCGTATTCCGCACGGATGACGGCCGAACCCCGGTGATGCGGGCAGTCAAGGCTGCCGAAAAGCGGCTGATCCATGAGCAGACCTCCAAATCCTATCTGGGCGCGGAGGGTGACGTCGCTTACACCGATCTGCTGGGCGAGGTCGTGCTGGGCCCGGAAATGGCCCGATCAGACCGGATCACGGGCGTCCAGACCCCCGGCGGCACCGGCGCGCTGCGCCTGGGCGCCGAACTGCTGAAGCGTGCGCGTCCCAACGCCACCGTCTGGATCGGCACCCCCACCTGGCCCAATCACGGGCCGATCTTCATTGAGGCGGGCATGGCGGTCCGGGCGCATCGCTTCTACGATGTGGCGAGCGCGACGATCGATTTCGACGCGATGCTGGAGGATCTGGAACGGGCGGCCGCGGGCGACATCGTCCTCTTCCATGGCTGTTGCCACAACCCGACAGGCGCAGCGCTGTCGATGCAACAGTGGCAGGCCATCGCGGATTTGTGCGCGGAACGGAACCTCCTTCCCTTGATCGACCTTGCCTATCAGGGTCTGGGCGATGACCTGGAGGGAGATGCGGCGGCGACCCGTTTCCTGTTCGCCAAACTGCCTTCGGCCATTCTGGCCTATAGTTGCGACAAGAATTTCGGCCTGTATCGCGAGCGCGTCGGCGCGCTCTGGGTCCAGGCCCCCTCGCCTGCCTCGATCGCGGTCGTTCGCGGCAACATGCTATCGCTGGCGCGCAGTTTATGGTCGATGCCGCCGGACCATGGCGCGGCGATCGTCCGCACCATATTGGGATCGCCGGTGCTTCGCGACGACTGGATGAGCGAGCTTGCCGAGATGCGCGGCCGGATCAACCTGTTGCGCAGCGCGCTGGCGGCGGCACATCCCGACCTTGCCTTCATCGGTGATCAGCGGGGCATGTTCGCCATGCTTCCCATCGGCGCGGACGCCGTCGTGGCGATGCGCCGGAACAGCGGCATCTACATGGCCGGGAACGGCCGCATCAACATCGCAGGCCTGACCGTCCAGAATATTCCCGCTTTTGTCGCTGGCCTCACGCCGCATCTCTGCAACCGGATGCCGATGCATGACGGATAGCGACAGCAGGGTTATCGTGACGCCCGCAGGCGTGAAACTCTGTCGGGCAAGCGAACTGCCGGAGGGCAAGGCGCGCAACTTCGTGCTTCAGATGCGCAGCGGCCGCTTTCACGGTTTCGTCGTGCGAACCGGCGATCAGGCCAGCGGCTATGTCGACCGCTGCCCGCATGTCGGGTTGCCGCTCGCGCAGAGGCTGGATGATTATCTGACGCCCGATGGCGGTCACATAGCCTGTAGCTGGCACGGCGCGCTTTTCGAGAAGCATGATGGCCATTGCGTGGGCGGCCCCTGCACCGGCCAGTCCCTTACCCCATGGAAGGTCGTGGTCGAGAACGGCTGGATAGTGACTGGATAGTCAGTCCTGCCGCCACTGATCAGCCCACAGTCCCGCGCCCTCAACGGCGTGGTTCTTTTCCTGACCAACAACGCCTGAGGCCATCATGACCCTGCCCTTATCAAAAGCACAATTGGACGCAGCCCTAGCAGAATTGGTGGACTGGACTTATGACAAGGAGCGCGGCGCGCTCTATCGTCAGATCAAATTCGGCGACTTCTCGCAAGCGATAGGCTTCATGATGCGCGTCGCTCTGGAGGCGGAACGGGCCGATCACCACCCCGAATGGAGCAATGTCTGCAACAAGGTCGATATTTGGCTCACGACGCATGATGCAGGGGACGTTTCGAGCCGGGACGTCGCGCTTGCCCATTTCATGAATCGCCTTGCGGGCAGCGGTTCATGAACACAGGAAAAGGCGCCCGTGCCGATCGGGCCGATGATCATCAGCCCGATCCCTTCATGAGTTGACCTGAACCAGGGGACTACCGACCTCGACCGGACGCGGCTGCCTGCAAACAGGACGCCTCCGCGCTATCGAAGGTATTCTTCAGAAGGCAGGCGATGGTCATGGGTCCGACCCCGCCCGGCACCGGTGTGATGGCCGATGCCACCTGCGCGACTTCGGCAAATCGGGCGTCCCCGACGATCCGGGGCTTTCCACTGGATTCGTCGATCACCCGGTTGATGCCCACATCAATGACGACCGCGCCCGGCTTGACCCATGAACCGCGGATCAGCCCCGGCGCGCCGGCCGCGACGACCAGAATGTCGGCCTGCACGACCAGTTCGGGTAGATTGCGGGTGTGGATATGCGCAATGCTCACCGTACAGCGCGCCTGCAACAGCAATTGCGCCATCGGCCGGCCGACGATGTGCGAACATCCCACCACGACGGCATGCAGGCCTTCCAGATTGCCGACATGATCGGACAGCAGCATCATGCATCCCATGGGGGTGCAGGGGACCAGCCCCGCCCGCCCCAGCGCAAGCTTGCCCGTATTCACGACATGAAAGCCGTCCACATCCTTCAGCGGACTGATCCGCTCCAGCACGCGAGTGGCGCCGATATGGCCCGGCAATGGAAGTTGTACCAATATTCCATGCACGGATGGATCAATATTCAGCCGGTCGATCAAATCCAGCAATTCCATCTCGTCGACTTCGGACGGAAGTTTGAAGCTCAGCGAGCGCATGCCGACTTCTTCCGTCTGCTCGATCTTGCGTCGTACATAAATTGCGCTGGCAGGATCATTGCCGATCAGAATGGTCGCAAGCGTGGGAACGATTCCATATGCGGCGGCGAGATTGCGGGTGTCCGTGGCGATATCTGCCCTGAGTCTTTCAGCGCGTGCTTTTCCATCGATGATGCTGGCGTTCATGAATGACTCCAGAATATGTTTGGGGTTGCCAGCCCCTACAATGTGAATTAGGCATACACAATACACAACTGTATCGTCAGAGGGCGCGAAGTGTCTATCCAGCATTATTCAGGATGGAATGTCATTCGATCGGGCTTTGGCGGCCCTGAACGATGGCGTCCTGCCTGGCGCAATCCAGAGCCGAAGTCCCGTTATGATGTCGTGATTATCGGCGGCGGCGGTCATGGACTGGCCACTGCCTATTATCTTTCAAGGACTTACGGAATTAAAAATATTGCCGTTCTTGAAAAAGGATGGATTGGCGGCGGCAATACGGGGAGGAATACGACCGTCATTCGTTCCAATTATTATTATCGCGAAAGCGCTGATTTATATGATTTCTCGATAAAACTATATGAAGGCCTGTCGAAAGAGCTGAACTATAATGTGATGTTCAGCCAGCGGGGCATGATCGCGCTTGCGCACAGCAAGCATGATCTGGATTCCATGCAGCGCTGGGTCGGGGCGATGGGCCTGAACGGCGTCGACACGGAAATCATCGGGCGGGAAGAGATTGCCCGGCGGGTCCCCATTCTGGATATGTCGGCGCATGCACGCTATCCCGTTCTGGGCGGTTTCATGCAGAAGCGCGCTGGCACGGCGCGGCATGACGCCGTCGCCTGGGGTTATGCCCGCGCGGCCGATTCCCTGGGCGTCGACATCATCCAGCAATGCGAGGTCACCGGTTTCCGCCGCGACGCCGATGGCAGCATCTCCGGGGTGGAAACCAGTCGCGGCTTCATCGGCAGCCGGAAGGTCGCGCTCGCGGTCGCGGGGCATTCGACCGAACTGGCCAACAAGGCCGGGTTCAGGCTGCCGGTGACGAGCTATGCGCTACAGGCCTTCGTCACCGAACCGCTGAAGCCTGTGCTGGACACCGTCGTCCTCTCCCTGGCGACGGGAGTTTATCTCAGCCAGTCGGACAAGGGCGGGCTGGTGATCGGCGGTTCGCTGGACCTCTACCCTTCCTATGCCCAGCGCGGAAACATCCCGACCGTCCGCTCGGTTCTGGGTGCCGTGGCGGAACAATATCCCTCGCTCGGGCGGGTGCGCTTCCTGCGCCAATGGGCCGGCATCGTCGATATCGTAACCGATTCCAGCCCGATCCTGGGGGCGACGCCCGTGCCCGGACTGCTCATCAATTGCGGCTGGGGCACCGGCGGTTTCAAGGCGATTCCGGCCGGCGGCACGTTGCTCGCCCACCATATCGCCACGGGCGAACCCCATCCCCTCGCCCGCCCCTTCTCGCTTGAACGCTTCTCGACCGGCGCATTGATCGATGAAGCCGCCGGTTCCGGCATCGCTCACTGAGGACAAGACCATGCTGCTGATATCCTGCCCCTGGTGCGGGCCGCGAGAGGAGCTTGAATTCCGCTGCGGCGGCGAAAGCCACATCCAGCGCCCGGGGCCCTGCGAAAGCGTGTCCGACGAGCGTTGGAGCGATTATCTGTTCACGCGCAAGAACCCCAAGGGGCTGCATTATGAACGCTGGCTCCACGCATTTGGCTGCCGCCGCTGGTTCAATGTCGCCCGCCACACGGCGACGCATCGCATAGAAGCGGTCTACGCAATGCATGAGCCGGCACCCATCCATCTCGAACAGGGGAATGTGCTGTGAGCCATGCCCCTTGCAGACTGGCCACCGGCGGCCGGATCGACCGGAAGAAGCCCATCACCTTCAGCTGGGAGGGCAAGACCTATTCAGGCTATGAGGGCGACACGCTGGCCTCCGCCCTGATCGCCAACGGCATCAGGCTCGTGGGGCGCTCATTCAAATATCATCGGCCGCGCGGCATCCTTGCCGCCGGGGTGGAGGAAAGCAACGCGCTGGTTCAACTTGGCGCCGGTGGACGCGACACGCCGAACATGCGCGCTACGGAGGTGAGGCTATATGACGGCCTGACAGCGAAGCCGGTCAATTGCTGGCCCAGCGCCCGTTTCGACGTCAGCAGCGTCAACAATCTGGTGTCCCGGTTCCTGCCGGCCGGCTTTTACTACAAGACGTTCATGTGGCCCGACTGGCATCTCTATGAAGGGATCATCCGGCGCGCGGCAGGCCTTGGCCGCGTCTCCAGCCACGCCGACCCCGACCGCTATGAAAGCCGGTTCGCCCATTGCGACGTCGCCGTGATCGGCGCGGGTGTCGCGGGTCTGGCTGCGGCGCGCGAAGCCGCGCGCAGCGGCGCCCGCGTCCTGCTCATCGAGCAGGATCAGGCGGTCGGCGGCAACCTTCTCTACGACCGGCGGATCATCGACGGGCTGGAAGGCGGCTTCTGGGCGGAAAAGGCCGCCCGGGAAATCGCCGACTGCCCCGATGCCGATATCCTCCTCAATACGGTTGCGGTCGGCTATCATGACCACAACAGCCTGACCCTTGTCGAGCAGGTCGGAAATGAGGCGGAATGCGCGCGCGATCCACGCATGCCGCGCTATCGCACATGGCTGGTCCGGGCGAAGAAGGTGATATTGGCGACCGGCGCGATCGAGCGGCCGCTGGTCTTTCCGGGCAATGACCGGCCGGGCGTCATGCTGGCCGGGGCGGTGCGCCACTATGCCTGGCGGTACGCGGCGCTGCCGGGCGAGAAGACCGTTCTGTTCACCAACAATGACGACGCGTACCGGACGGCCCTGACCCTGCACGATCTCGGCGCCACGGTGGTCGCGGTCGTCGATCTTCGCACGGAGGCACCCGCCGACCTCGCCGGGGAACTGGACTCACGTTCCATTCCCCTGCTGCCGGGCAGCGCGATCATCCAGACCAGAGGATCGAAATCCCTGAAGGCCGTGCAGGTGCGCACCGGCCAGAAGTCCCGCTGGATATCCTGCGACACGCTGGCGATGTCGGGGGGCTATAATCCTACGGTCCATCTCTTCAGCCAGTCGGGCGGGCAACTGCGTTTCGACGACCGGATCGCAAGCTATGTCCCCGATCGCTCCGTGCAGGATGAAATCTCGGTCGGTGCGGCGCGCGGCGCCTTCTCGACCGGCGAGTGCCTGGCGCAGGGATTCGAGGCGGGTGGCGCAAGCAGCGAAGCGATCGGCTTTCCGCGCGCGGCCGGCACCGCTCCGCAATCCGTCGACCGCGCGGAAAGTCCCATCCTCGCCTGCTGGCATATCGCGGGCGCGGGCGGCAAGGCCTTCGTCGATTTCCAGAATGACGTCAGCACCAGCGACATCGCCCTTTCCGCGCATGAAAGCTTTCGGTCGGTCGAGCATCTGAAGCGCTATACGACCCTTGGCATGGCGTCCGACCAGGGCAAGACGTCCAATGTCAACGCGCTGGCCATCATGGCCTCGCTCACCGGCCGCAGCGTCGGGGAAAGCGGCCATACGCGCTATCGCTTCCCCTATACGCCAATCGCGCTCGGCACGCTCGCGGGCCGGTATCGCGGCGAGATTTTCAGGCCATTGCGGCGCCTGCCGGCCCATGGCTGGCATGAAGAGGCCGGTGCGCTGTTCGAGGATTTCGGTGGATGGGCGCGTCCCGCCTGCTATCCCCGCGCGGGAGAGGCGCGCCACGACGCCGAACGACGCGAAGCGCTTGCCGTCCGCAATGGCGTGGGCCTGTTCGATGGCTCCCCCCTCGGCAAGATCGAGGTGAAGGGGCCGGACGCGGCCCGCTTTCTCGACCTCATCTATGCCAACACCATGTCGACGTTGAAGGTTGGCAAAGTCCGCTATGGGCTGATGCTGAACGAGCAGGGCGTCATCATCGACGATGGTGTCGCGACGCGCCTGGCGGACGACCATTTCCTCGTCGGCACGTCGAGCGGCGGCGCGGATCGCATCGCCGCCTGGATGGAGGAGTGGCTCCAGTGCGAATGGCTTGATTTCGACGTCATCGTTGCGCCCGTGACCACCGCATGGGGCGTGATCACGGTCACCGGCCCGCAGGCCAGGGCGCTTCTGGCGAAGACCGGCACGGACATCGACCTGAGCGCCCTCACTCACATGGGCTTTGCCATCGGACGGGTCGCGGACATCGAGGCACGCGTGTTCCGGGTCAGCTACACTGGCGAAGCCTCGTTCGAGATCAACGTCGCCGCCCGCGCGACGGAGGCGTTGTGGCGCATTCTGATGAACCAGGGAGAGGAATTCGGCGTCGCGCCCGTCGGCATCGACGCATGGGATCTGCTCCGCACGGAAAAAGGCTATCTGCACATCGGCGCCGACACGGACGGAACGACCACCGCCCTTGATGTGGGATGGGCGCACATCATGAAGAAGAAGAATGAGTTTGTCGGAAAACGCTCGCTCATGCGGCCCCAAGACCAGCGAACCGACCGCCCGAATTTCGTGGGGCTGGCCGCGGAAGATGGACGGACCCGCCTGCCAATCGGGGCCCATATCGTCGCGGAAGATGCCAGCGGCACGCTCCGCAGCGAAGGCTATGTGACCTCGTCGGTTTTCAGCCCGACACTCGAAACCCCCGTCGCGCTCGGCATGTTGCGCGGCGGCCGCGAACGGCTTGGCGAAAAGGTGCGGCTGCGTTCGGGCGACGCCATGTTCCACGCGGTCGTGGTCGACGCGACATTCTACGACAAGGAAGGAGCAAGGCTCAATGCCTGACGCCATTTGGTCCGGGCGTGCCGATGGGGTGGATGTTGCCCGCCTGCCCGCCCAGCCCCTGCATGTCCTGCGACTGCGCGCGCCCACGCCGGAGGCGATCGCCCATGTGGCCGCGCTGCTCGGCACGCCGCTGCCGACGACGCCGAACAGCGTGCGGCAGGGGCAGGCCCGCGCCCTCTGGCTCGCGCCGGGCGAATGGCTCGTCGTCGGATCGCAGGCAAGCGGCGCAGATGTGACATCGGCCGCAGAGACGCGCGCCGCACACTGGGCGGATATAAGCGACGGCCGAGCCGTCTACGAAATTTCCGGCCCGCGCGCCCGAGATCTTCTGGCCAAGGGATCGACGATCGATTTCCACCCGCGCGCCTTCGCCCGCGATGCCTGCGCCCAGTCCGCCTTCGCCCAGCTATTCTCGATCGTCGAGCGGACGGGCAAGGACAGTTTTCGCCTCTATGTCGACGTCAGCCTCGCCCATCATATGGAGCTGTGGCTTGGCGACGCGCTGGAAGAATTCCAGATAAGGAACCCTGACTGATGAAACCCCAATTTGTCCTGACCATATGCTGCCCGGACGTTCGCGGCGTCGTGGCGGCCACCACCACTTTCCTGGCGGAGGCGCGCTGTTCGATCGTCGAAGCGCATCAGCATCAGGATGGCGGCACCTTCTTCATGCGCCTCGCCTTCGATGGCGATGGCGGCGACGACGTCACTGCGACGGGCCTGAGCGAACGGTTCAGGGCGACGGCCGAGCGATTTGAAATGGACGCGAGCTTCGTCGACCGGTCCGTCAAGCCGCGGGTGCTGCTCATGGTATCGAAATTCGGCCATTGCCTGTTCGACCTGCTCAACCGCTGGCGCAACGGCCAGCTGGACGTCGAAGTGGTGGGCGTGGTGTCGAACCATGATGCCATGCGTTCCTTCGTCGAATGGAACGGGCTTCCTTATCATCATTTCCCGGTCACCAGCGACAGCAAGGCCGAACAGGAACAGAAGATCATCGATCTGGTCGATGAAGCCGGCGTCGATCTGGTCGTGCTGGCCCGCTACATGCAAATCCTCTCGCCGCGCCTGTGCGAGGCGCTGTCGGGCCGCTGCATCAACATCCACCACAGCTTCCTGCCCAGCTTCAAGGGCGCCAAGCCTTATCATCAGGCGCATGCCCGCGGCGTGAAAGTCATCGGCGCAACCGCCCATTATGTGACCACCGACCTCGACGAGGGACCGATCATCGAACAGGATACGCGCCGGGTCAGCCATGCGCGCAGCGCCGACGATCTGGTCATCATCGGTCAGGAGGTCGAATGTTCGGTCCTGGGCCGCGCCGTGAGTTGGCATATCGACCAAAGGGTGCTGATGAACGGTCATCAGACGATCGTCTTCGAATAAGATGGGCGTCCCATGCTGAAAGCTTCGACCATGATGAAAGGCCGGGAGTGATGAACGCAAAGGCGGAAGCAGAGGGCGGCATCGTCCCTGTCGTGGGGCATGTTTCCGGGGAACGCCCGCCCATCGGGACGGTTCTTGCCGCCTGCGTCGGCGCGGGCATCGCCCATCTCGGGACCTCCACCATGCCATTCCAGGTCGGTGCGCTGATGGATGGCCTTGGCCTCAGCGCAAGCGCAGCAGGCATGTTCGGCTTTTTCGAGGTTGGCGCGCTTGCCATATCGATGCTTCTCATCTCACCCTTCATCAGCCGCCTTAATCCGGCGCTGATCGCTTTCGGCGGCGGCGGCATCGGGACTATCGCCCATCTCCTGCTTTATCATGCCCCCGGCACCCTGCCGATCCTGTGCCTGATCGCCGCATTGGCGGGCGCAGGCTATGGATTGGTGTTCGCCGCGATGGTTTCGGGCGTGGCCGCCTGCCGAAACGCCGACCGCATCTATGCCATCGCCAATGGCGGCGCGCTGGTCGTGATCGTCGCCCTGATGGCCGCCCTGCCCGCTGCCTCCGCGCGCTTCGGCCCGATGGGACCGTTCATCGGCATCGCCATCGTCATCCTGATCACCGCACCCGCCTATCTGGGCTTCAGCAACTGCCCCCGCAGCAAACAGGACCCATCGGCGCTACCATTCCAAAAGGTCGGCGTGGTGCCCCTGCTGGCGATATGGGCAGCCTTCTCACTGGGGACCGGCGCTGTATGGAGCTTTGCCGAACGCATCGGCAACCACCTGCAACTCGCGCCCGAAACAGTGGGCGTGATATTGTCCGCCAGCACCTTGTGCGGCATGGCAGGAACCATGGTGGGGGCCGCCCTTTCGGGGAAGATTGGCCGGCTGACTGCCCTGCTGATCGGGCTGACGGCAACCGCAGCGGGCTGCCTGCTGCTCGGGTTCGCGTTCAACGCGGTCAGCTATGCCCTGGGCGTGCTTTGCTACTGGGTCTTTTACATGTTCCTCTATTCCTATCTGCTCGGATCGGCGGCGGCGATCGATCCAAGCGGCCGGATCGGAACGGCAGGCGGCGGCTGCGAGCGCCTGGGTTTCGCCCTGGGCGCGCCGCTTGGCGGCATCCTTGTTGACCATCTGTCGTATCAGGCGGTGGGCATGCTGGGTGCGATCGGATGCCTGGGCCTGCTGCCCATCTGCATCGCGCCCCTGCGCAGGGCCTTCGCGCAGGACACGCATCCAGTGCCATGAGCTGGAGCATGATCCGACCGGGTTGAGTCGGATCATGCTCTATTATCTTTTGTTTTCCGCAACGCCTCGAACTCCAGCGGATTGCGGCGACAATCCCTGGGCAGACACTCCATCTGCGCCGGAAGGCCACCGTGAAGCTGTTCTGATATTCATAGCCCAGCTCAGCGGACACCTGCGCGATGGGCCGGTCGCATTTCCTAACAGGTCCTTGGCCGCAATCATGTTCGGTTCGGGCGGCATGGGATCGAAACGCGCGACGTCCATAGATGGTCGCGCTAGCTGCCCGCGCCGCCTTGGCATCAATCGTCAAACTAGACGCACCGCAGCCATGGGCCAGCGTATGAAGGACAAGATTTTCATGCGATCAGCCTTCACCGATCGCGGGCCGGTCCGGGCACATGAATTGTATCCGTTGTCCAGGGACGGTCTTCAGCTTATACCTCTTGCCAATGGGCCGCTTTACGGAGAATTAGGGTCTGGAATGACTGACAAAATCCAGGAAGCAGCCCGGCCCAAGCGGTCATGGAAGCGAACGCCGCCGCCCGAACAGACCCCGTCAACTCAGGACTGGATCGATATCGCCCGGCAGATGCTCATCGACGAGGGCATCTGGGCAGTGAAGATCGATCGGCTCGCAAAGGCCGCCGGAGTGACGCGAGGCGGCTTTTACTGGCGCTTCAAAAGCCGCGACGAACTGCTCGATGCACTGATCGAGGATTGGCGCGAGCATAACACGACGCCGATGCTGCGCGTTCTTCAAAACGATGGGACGCCAAGCGACCGGCTGCGCGCGCTGGCCAATCTCTATATAGAAGGCCATGACTTCAGCGAGGCGTATGACAGCGCCGTACGCGCGTGGAGTACGTTATCGCCCGCTGTCGCGGACATTGTGCGATCCATCGACGAGGTTCGTCTCAAGGCGTTGCAACAGCTCTTCAGCGACGCGGGATTTGGTGAGGACGAAGCCATGATCCGCGCGCGCATCACCTATTTCCATCAGGTAGGTTATTATGCGATCAAGCTGCGGGAAAGCACGCAGGAGCGCAGCCACCTTGTGGAAGGCTATGTCAGGGTCTTGCTGGGCGATCGCTGAGGCCCGGCGAGTGCGCCGCCTTGACATCCATGTCATGTTGCAGCCTTAACGCCCCGGCCGCGTAGGGAGGCGCCGTCGCGCCTACCCGACATCAACGGCCAGAAAGACGTTTGCAACGCTCCACGGTCGCATGGGAACGGTTTTCGATCTGACTGCATCGGATCGCCGCTCTCATTCCCTTGCTCGACGCGATGCTCAGTCGGCGACCGATTCCGTTTGCCTGAAATCGCTCCAGGCCATTCTCTTAAAAAATCGGTCCGATTGCTCCAATCGCCCCCGCGAACGGGTGTTGCGTGTCCGGACAAGAGCAACGCCGCCGATCCGTTGGCCGATGACCGGCTCTCCCGTCCGTCCGGCGTCGGGAGCGGGGGCGGGACCGTGTTGCGAAGAATACATAAACGTATTGACAGGGGATACATAACTGTATTGTTTCGGCCCGACGGGGATCGGAATCTCGATCCGATCACGCAGCATATTCCGCGCGCGTGATTGGATCGCGACGTGGATTTTCACAGAACGCGACGCCATCTGCGGAACAGCCCGCATTTGGATAGGAACGCGCGATAATCACTCATTTAAGGGGAAATATAATGCGTCGTTTATCAATGCTCTCCTATTGTGCATCAACGCTTGCGTTCGCCTCGTCCATCGCTTTCGCTCAGGACGCACCCCAGAGCGCTGAAAACGACCTGAACGACAATAATGAGATTCTGGTTACAGCCAGTCGCCGCGGCGCCCTGGCGGCGCAGGATGTGCCGATCGCCATCACGCCGATCAGTCCGAACGACCTCAACAAACGCGGCCTTGGCAGCCTCCAGGACTTTTCCCGATCCGTTCCGGCATTGAACATCGTCCAGCAGACGCCGGGCGTGAACAAGATTGATATGCGGGGCCTCACCACCGGAACCACCTCCACAAGCAACATCCAGGACCGCCCGCTCGTGGCTGTCTATCTCGATGACGTACCAATGTCCCTGCAAGGCTATAGCCCGGATATTCGCGTGTTCGACCTTGAGCGCATCGAGGTCATCCGTGGTCCGCAGGGAACGCTTTACGGATCTGGCTCAATGGCGGGTACGATCCGCTATATCACCGCCAAGCCGCGGACCGACGGGATAATCGGATCGGTCGAAGGCAATACATCCTTCACGGAAAATGGCGGCCTCAACTACAGCCTGCGGGGAATCCTCAATCTCCCGGTCAGCGACACGATCGCTATCCGGCTTGGCGGCTATCAGGGACGCAATGACGGTTTCATCGACAATGTTGGCCTGGGCAAGAAAAACGTCAACAGCGATGAAAGCACCCAGTTTCGCGGTGCCATCCGCTGGACACCAAATGATGCACTGACCATAGACGGCAGCATCACTTATGCCAGGCTGGACGTTGGCGGATACAACACCACATACAGGGAGCTTGGAAAATATAAATTCTCTTCCATCATCCCCGAGCATTTCAAAGACGATCTGCTGATTTACAACGCCACGCTCGAATATGACCTTGGTGGCGCCTCTATCATATCGTCGTCCTCCTATCTTGACCGTTCGATCAACCAGAAAGTGACGTTCGAACATACCGGCCCGCAATTCGGTTTGCCAGGCAAGATTCCGGCGGCCGGCGACATAACACATGAACTGAAAGACTTTTCTCAGGAAGTGCGGCTATTTTCGACGGGAGATCGCACCTTCAACTGGACGATGGGGGCCTATTATCAGCGCGGGAAGCGGGGCTACACCCAGGACAATCCCAGCCCCGGTTTCGACGCAGCGATGAGCGCCGTCCGGGGCACCAGCTTCAGCTCGCTCAGCTATGGCGCGTTCAAGGCTGATACGCTGTTTTCCGGCACGCAGGACGTTGTGGAGCGACAGGTCGCCCTGTTCGGCGAAGGGACGCTGAAATTCGGTCCGGCTGAGCTGACCGGCGGGCTGCGCTATTTCAACTGGAGGCAGACATTCGACCTCTATTTCGGCGGAATCGCCGGTGCGCTGGGCGTCGGACGCCCGATCGTGGTCAACAACGGCAAGGCAAAGGTCGACGGCTTCAATCCCAGGTTCGTCGCGTCGGTCAAGCCGAGCAATGACATGATGGTCTATGTCGAAGCCGCACGCGGCTTTCGCTATGGCGGCGTCAATCAGCCCGTTGCGACGACCATCTGCGCCGCCGATCTCGCCGCCGCCGGGCGGACAGAGGCGCCCTTGACCTTCGGGCCCGACAATTTGTGGAGCTACACTGTCGGTTCGAAAAATGAATTTCTCGACCGGCGCGTCAGCGTCAATGTGGCGGGCTTCTATGTCGACTGGAAGGATGTGCAGAGTACGCGCAATCTGGCCTGCCGCTACCGGTACACGGAAAATGCCGGCAAGGTGCGCAGCATGGGCCTGGAGCTGGAAAGCCGCTTCCGTCTGACGGACGCGTTCACCCTGTCGGTCAATGGATCTGTCGTCAAGGCGGAGGCGAACGGTCCGCTGGGAAATATCGGCGCCCTTGATGGCAATCGGGTTCCGTTTTTCCCCAAATACACGCTTGCCGTCTCGGGCGAATATGTCGTTGCCGTGGCCGATGGCGATCTTGCGATCTCAGCCGATTTCCAGGCACGCGGGAACAGCTATACCGAGTTTAATCCTGCGAACCCACGTCGTCGGGAGATTCCGGCGTCGCAGATCGTCAACGCTGCAATCAATTACACCAAGAATGATTGGGAACTGGGCCTGTTCGTCCAGAATCTGACGAGCGACAAAGCCGTCAGCCTGGTTACGGTGCAGGCTGCGACCCAGCCCGGCGACCGTTATTATGTCGGCAGGCCGCGGACAATCGGCGTGCGGCTCAAACGGTCCTTCTAACCGGCAGGGCAAGGGATGGCCGCAGGGGGAAACCGCCCACTGCGGCACCATCTGTGAAGCGCCAGGATGTCACATCGCCCGGACTTAGACCTTGCGATTGATGAAAGTCAGGAACACTTTGAGCAGCTGCGTTGGATGCGTGTTTTCTATGCCATGGGCAACGGTGAGCGGCGTATGGATATGATCGCCCTCGCGTACCGGCACGATCTGTCCGTCTATCTCCATCTGGCCCGACCCGGAGATGATAAAATAATATTCGTCGAACGCGCCCTCTCCATTGTGGTCATCCAGGAAATGAACGTGAACACCTTCACTGGCTCCGGGGGGCAGAGTGTAGGTGATGAAGCGGGCTGGTTCCGGCGCATTGCCAAACGGGTAACGACGGATTTCCACCGATGCTTTGCCCCCGTGCATTTCCTTGACGACGCTCCGCCCGGTCGCTTCCGATTCCACCGCGTAGGTGGCCGGCGATGCCATCATGCTGGTAGAGGCATCCGCTTCTTCAAGGCTCCGCATCGCAAAACATGCCGCCGCGCCACCTGCCATTATCTGCCGTCGGGACAGTTGCCCGCCGCTTCGTGCGGAAAATTCATCGCCCATAGCATCTGCAATCCTGAAAGTTGGAATTCGCCAAATATCCCGACACCAAAGATTGTTGTCAATACAGAAATTCAGTTCTCGAAGAATGAATCACATATAAGCGCAACAAGATAAAACAAATATATGTTTTTATTAATAATCAGTTTGGAGACATAGTATGATTAGTAATAAAACTACTTTGATTTTGATCTCCGCAATAGCCCTGTTTTCGGATGTATCCGAAGCCAAGCCTGTTGGCATTCGACCCAATCCCCCTGTAAGCAGCAATATTTCCGACAATCCCCTCGATCTGCTCAAGGTGCGCGATATTGCGACGATCGAGCAGGGCGTACCGGTGATGATGCGCGACGGGACCCGGTTATTGGCAACGATAGTGCGTCCAAAAAGCGCGGCGGGAACGCAGAAGCTGCCGACGATCCTGGTGCAAACGCCCTATCTGATTGCAAAGGAAGTCCGCGGCCAAGCACTCATCCTGGGGCGCCTGGTGCGCAGCGGCTACGCGCTGGTGGTCATCAACGATCGTGGAACGCATTGGTCCGAGGGCGAATATCACTGGATGAAGAATGTCCGTGCCGACGGCGCGGACTCGATCAAATGGATTACCCGGCAACCCTGGTCAGATGGGGGCGTCGGCACATTTGGCTGTTCCTCAAGCGGCGAAGTCGCGCTGCCTCTTGCCACCGAGCAGGTGCCCGGGTTGAAGGCAACGGTCGCAATGGCGGCTGCGACAGCATATGGTGTCATCCCCGGATTCGAGGACCAGGGTGTTTTCTACACCGGGGGCGTGCCCGTCCTGTCATGGGCCATGTGGTATCGAAAGCATGGCCAGATCAACCATCCCAAGCTCCCGCCGGACATATCGCAGCAGGAGCGCGAGGCCTTGATCAGCACCTTTCCTTCGCTCGCTGTTTCGTCCGGCCCTCCCGACCTGGACTGGACGAACCATCTTCCGAGCCAGGACATGATGTCAGCCGCGGGCGCCCCGCTCACCGAATTCGACAGGTTGATCCGGATGAAGCCCAACGATCCTGCCTGGAAGGACTATGACTTCATCAATGCCGGCGACAGGATGAAGTCGCCGGTCCTGCACGTCAGCAGTTGGTACGACGCGGTGGAAAGCCTCGCCACGATCAAGGGCTACGAATATGTGAGCGCAAATTCGCCTGATCAGTATCTTGTCATGGGTGGCACCTCTCATTGCGACATCGGCACGGAAACGGCCGAGACGATGGTGGGCCAGCGACCGATAGGCGACGCACGTTTCGACATAGCCACGACCGTCGTGAAATGGTTCGATCACTGGATGAAGAAGGATGGCAAGGGCGGATTGGACATGCCAAAAGTCCAATATTATCCGTTGGAAAGCAGCAACTGGACGAAAGATGTGGCATGGCCGCCCCGATCGAGCCCTACCCGCTTCTACCTTGACAGCCGCCGTGGCGCCAACGGACTGGGCGGCGACGGACGCCTGATGCTTTCACCACCGCAAAGCGGCAGGGACAGGTTCAAGAGCGATCCGCTAAATCCGGTTCCCTCCCTGGGAGGAGGCTGCTGTGACGACAATGTTGGCCGCGACCAGCGCGAAATCGAGAAACGAGACGATGTCCTTGTCTATACGACCGAACCGTTCGATCGCACGGTCAAGATCGCAGGCGATGCCAGTGTCACGCTCTACCTGTCGAGTTCTGTGTGGGACACGGACCTGGCAATCAAACTCGTCGATGTCTATCCCGATGGTCGGGCGTTCAACATCCTGGATACGATGAAGCGGCTGCGATACCGCAACGGCATCGATCGGGAAGAAATGCTGGTGCCCGGCAAGCTGTACAAGATCGAGATCAACAGCATGACCCTGGCTTCGCATTTCGCGCCAGGTCATCGTATTCGGCTGGAAATCGCAGGCAGCAACTTCCCCCTGTACGAACGCAACCTCCATAGCGGGGGCAATAATCATGACGAAACGAAAGCCATGGTGGCGCACAACATTGTTTATCATGATGCGGCGCACCCCTCCGCGCTGACATTGCCTGTCATCGATTGAACCGATGTGAGGGCGCGCGCACCCCCGCAAACGCCCCTCAGCAGCGCCTTGTTTGACGATGATGAAGGCCATTTGCACGCCTCGCTCATGACAATACATAAATGTATTGACGTCCACGCCCCAACGATACATTTATGTATTGGACTAAAAGAGTCGAGGCGGGAGGGCAATAATATGGGTGGTCTTTTAGGATCGATCGGTAGCGCGGCATTCATCGCGGCGCTGGCAATCGCGTCGCAGAGCAGGGCGCAGGAAGCGGCGAACGGCGCGTCGATTGCGCAAAGTGCTCAAGATGCTTCGAGTGACCCGCAAAGTGAAATTATCGTCACCGCGACCCGCGGGAATGCTGCCAGCATTCAGGATGTCCCCATTGCCGTTTCGGCTCTTAACCCCGACTTTTTGTCGACCAGAGGTCAAGGGGGGCTGCAGGATATTTCGCGAACGCTGCCTTCCATCAACGTGCAGGAAACAGCTCCGGGCCTGAACCGGATCGATATGCGAGGCCTGACCACCGGCACCACCGCAACCAGCAATATTCAGGATCGTCCGCTGGTCGCCGTCTATCTCGACGATATACCTATCTCGGTTCAGAATTCCAATCCAGACCTCAGGGTCTTCGATCTTGAACGGGTCGAAGTGATACGTGGGCCGCAGGGTACGCTATATGGAGCCGGCTCCATGTCCGGGACGATCCGGTATATCACGAAAAAGCCGACCACGGATGAGGTTTCCGGATCGGTCGAGGGGGTTGGGTCGATTACCCGGAGCGGTGGAGAAAATTACAGCGTCCGAGCGATCGCGAACCTGCCCGTCAGTGAAACGATCGCCATTCGGCTAGGGGCCTATCAAGGGCACAATTCAGGCTTCATCGACAATCTCGCGCTGGATAGGAAGGACGTCAACGACGACCGCACGACGCAGTTGCGGGCTGCGGTGCGCTGGCAGCCGACAGATGCTCTGACGATCGATGGCAGCGTGACCTTTGCCGAGCAGACGGCTGATGGCTTCAATCGCGGCTATCCGGCGCTGGGCCGTTACGTTTACAGTCAGCTATCGTCGGATCGCTATTACGACAATCTCAAAATATATAATCTTTCAGGGGAGTATGATTTTGGTCCTGTCAAGCTGGTATCATCATCATCCTATCTCGACAGAAAGAATGAGCAGGTAACGAGCACAGACGATGTTGGCGGACTTTTCGGTCTTGGCAATATCCCGGCAAAGGCCATAGTGCAAAATAGGTTCAAGGACTTCACACAAGAAACTCGACTTGTTTCAGACAATGCCGGCGTCTTCACCTGGACATTGGGTGCCTTTTACCAGAAGGCGAAGCGCAAATATCTGCAGAATTATCCATCACCGGGATTCGACGCGGCCTTCAGCGGGGTGATTGGCGCACCCTTCAGCTCGCTGGACTATCTGGCCTTCAGCACGGACAACATCTTTTCCGGCCTGCAGGACATTGATGAGCGTCAGGTGGCTGCCTTTGGCGAAGGCACGCTGCATCTGGGCCCTGTCGATCTGACCGGCGGCCTGCGATATTTCAACCACAAGCAGAGCTTTTCCCTTCTATTCGCCGGGATCGCCGGTGCACAGGGCGTTGGCCAGCCGCTGACTTTCGATGGCGTTGCCAAAGCCAACGGCTTTAATCCTCGCGGGGTGTTGTCGCTGAAGGCATCGGACGATCTTCTGATCTATGCCGAGGCCGCGCGCGGCTTTCGTTACGGCGGTGTCAATCAGCCGGTGCCTGTCTCCCTGTGCGGTAGTGCCTTGGCGCAGGTGGGCCGTACCGAGGCGCCCGGCGAATTCGGTCCTGACAAGCTTTGGAGCTATGCGATCGGCGAAAAAGCGACACTCCTCGACAAGCGCATGACCTTCAATGTCGCCGCCTTCTACGTCGACTGGAAGGACGTGCAGACAACCCGCAATCTCAGCTGTGGCTATCGTTTCACGGAGAATGAGGGCCGAGTGCGCAGCGTCGGTGTAGAGGTTGAAAGCCGGGTCCGTGTCAGCAGCGCGCTGACCTTCTACGCGAACGGTTCTATCACCAGAGCGGAGGCAAATGGGGATATCCCCACTATCGGGGCCCAGGATGGCGACCGTGTACCCTATTTCCCGTCATACACCGCTGCGGCAGGCGTGGAGTTGGCGCTGCCGGTGGAAACGGGAGAATTTCTGGTGACCGCGGATTTCCAGGCGCGGGGCAGCAGCCACACCGAATTCAGCCCGCTTTCACCCGCGCGGCGCCGGATACCGGCATCCGAGATCGTGAACCTTGCTGCCAAATATACGCTGAGCAGTTGGGAGTTTGGTGTGTTCGGAACCAACATCTTCAACAGCCAGAACATATCCTTCGTCATGGCGGGCGACGCGCTTATACAGGATGAGTCGGTCCTATATGGCCGGCCACGCACGCTGGGCGTTCGGGTCAAAAGGTCTTTCTGATGAATGAACCGCTGTCCGCCATTGCCTGGACAGCGGCCAGTAATTGCTTTGCGCCGGATCAGACCGGGCTGCGGCAGGAATATGGGAGTGAGCTTTGATGAGTGGGCACCTCTTGGGAAAATCGCTTTGCAACAAGACCATACATTCATGTCACGAACATAATCACTGGGACAATGCGTGCCCGCCTGCCGCGATTATCTCCCCCGGCGAAACCGTGGAGTTCTACCAACTGGACGCCTCGTCCGGACAGATTACCCGCGATACGAAGCCAGATGATCTGCTGAATCTGGATTTCAGTCTGATGAATCCGATCGCAGGCCCGATCTATGTCGATGGCGCAGAACCGGGCGATGCGTTGAAGGTCAGCTTGCTGGATTTTGGTCCCAGCGGCTGGGGTTGGACGGGCGTAGTCCCCAATTTCGGGCTGCTTTCTGACGATTTCCTGGAACCTGCGTTGAATATCTGGTCCTACGATGTGGGCTTTGGCGCACCAGCCATGTTCGGCAAGGATGCACGCATTCCGATGAAGCCGTTTTGCGGGACCATCGGCGTCGCGCCCGCGGCACCCGGACTGCACAGCACTATCCCGCCGACAGCGACGGGCGGCAACATGGACATTCGGGATCTGGCATTGGGCGTGGATTTATATCTACCCGTGGAAGTGGCAGGCGGGCTTTTTTCGATAGGGGACCCGCATGCTGCCCAGGGCGATGGAGAGGTCTGCGGCAGCGCGATCGAGACGCCGATGGCGGTCGCGGTGAAAATCGACCTGGTCAAGCAGGCCGGGCTACGCTTCCCTCGGTTTACGACGCATGGGCCAGTGACCAATCATCTCGATGCAAAAGGATATGAAGTTACCGTCGGAATCGGCCCGGATCTGATGGAAGCCAGCCGGAACGCCGTGCGCGGCATGATAGACCTGCTCTCCAGGGAGCACCATCTCCCGGCCGAACGCGCCTATATGCTGTGCAGCGTTGCAGGGGATCTGAGAATCAGCGAAATTGTCGACATTCCAAATTGGACTGTTTCTTTTTATATGCCACGCATGATCTTCAACTAGCTGTCTGGTTGCGACACATCATTGGGATATGGTAAAGAGTGCCATCGCGGAT
>NZ_JALDYQ010000112.1:0-10811 GCF_032153725.1 Sphingobium sp.
CGGGACCCCGGATCAAGTCCGGGGTGACGAGAGTGCGGATGTCGGAAAATGGCCATTTCCGGCCAAGGGTCAGATCAGCCGGTCCGCCTCCAGCGCGGCTGCCAGCGAATCTCGGCCGCGCGGCACGCGGGCGTGGAGGCGGGCGTCCGCCTCAGCCAGCCGCTCGACGCCCATGCTCAATTGCTCTTCGGCCAAGGTGAAGGGCAGCCGCAGGAAACGCTCGAACGCGCCGCTGACACCGAAGCGCGGTCCCGGCGCCACCCGCACGCCGTGGCTTTCGGCAAGCGCGGCCAGCGCCGTCGCTTCGGCCCGGGGCAGTTCCGCCCAGAGCGACAGGCCCCCGGCGGGCGATTCGACGCGCCAATGCGGCAAATGCCGATCGATCAGGCGCAACAGGTGATCCCGTCGCCCGCGCAGCATGTCCGCCCGCGATCCCAATCCTTCGTCCGCGTCGATCAGATGCGCGACGGCAAGCTGCTCCACCACCGGACTGGCCATGTCCATCGTCGTACGCAGGCGACCGAGCGCCGCGATCGTCTGCGGATCGGCGCGAATCCAGCCGACGCGCAGCCCGCCCCAGAAAATCTTGCTGGCCGACCCCATGGTGATGACCTGCCGTCCCGACGGATCGTGCACGGCGACCGGCGGCGGCGGCAGATTGTCCAGCCCCATCGCCACCATCGTCTCATCTATGATCAGCGGCATATGGTTGCGCGTCGCCGCCGCCACCAGCGCGCGGCGAGTGGCCGGGTCCATGCTGCGCCCGGTCGGGTTGTGGAAATCCGCGATGATATAGGCGAAACGCGGATTGGTCTGGCGGAAGGCCGCATCCATGGCGTCGATATCCCAACCCTGCGCGGGCAGACCCACGGGCACGGGCACGACATGAGCGCGTTGCAGCGCCTGAATCGCATTATGATAGGTCGGATGGTCGATCACCGCCCGATCCCCGGGCCCCGCCAGCCATTGCAGCAGCAGTGAAAAGCCCTGCTGCGCGCCATTGGTGACGATGATCTGGTCCGGGCTGGTCGGACAGCCACGCCGCTCATAATGCGCCGCAATGGCTCGGCGCAGCGGCGACAGGCCCAGCGGATCATAACCCAGTTCACCGAGATAGGCTGGCAAGGCCTCGACCGCTGCCTGACAGGCACGGCCGACGCCCGGCGCCGCCGGCAGAGCGGCATGCGTCCAGTTCAGGATGTTGCCGCCGCTGGCCGTATCGATTTCCGGCAGGTCCTGCTCGATCCGGCCGGGCGGCAGGCGCGTGACGCTGCCGGAACCCTGCCGGCTTTCGAGAAAACCCTCATCGCGCAGCCGGTCGAACGCCGCGGCAATGGTCGTGCGGCTAAGACTCAGCGCGGCGGCCAGTTCCCGCTCCCCCGGCAAGCGGACATTGAGGCCGATGCGCCCGTCCAGCACCAGCATCCGCAGCGCCTGCGCCAATTGGCGATAGGCCGGTTCAGCGCTGTCCGCGGCGCGCCAGGCGCCCAGCAGGCGAAGCAGAGAGGGTGGCCGCAACAGGGAAGTGGACATGATGATCAATTCCAATCCAGATGTTGAAGAGGCCAGTTATCCGATAATGGCCATTTTGTAAAAGGCCATTCCGGGCGATGGCGGACGTCATGATGATGCACCGCCGCCTTTTTCAGCTGTTCTGGGGTCTTGGCCTCTATGGTTTTTCCATGGCGCTGATGTTGCGCGCCAATCTGGGGCTGGACCCCTGGGACGTGCTGCATCAGGGCGTGGCGCCGCGTCTGGGCCTGAGCTTCGGCATGACCGTCAACCTGATCGGCGCCGTCGTGCTCCTGCTCTGGTGGCCGCTGCGGCAAAGGCCGGGTATCGGCACGGTTTGCAACATCGTGGTGATCGGAACGGCGGTGGACCTGAGCCTCATGCTCCTGCCGGTGCCGGAAGGTCATGCCATGCGCTTTGCCTGGCTGGGGGCCGGGATCGTCCTCAACGGCATAGCGGGTGGTGCCTATATCGGCGCGGGTCTGGGGCCGGGGCCGCGCGATGGACTGATGACCGGATTCTGCCGCCGCACCGGATTGCCGGTCAAATGGGTGCGCACCGGCATAGAGATCGGCGTGCTGGCGGTTGGCTGGCTGCTCGGCGGCACGGTGGGCGTCGGCACCATGGCCTATGCGGCGACGATCGGCTGGATCGTGCACCATGCCTTGCCCTTCTTCACCATCGCTCCGCCCCAGCGTCCCGCCCTGACCTGATCCGGTTGCCCCCCTGACCGGCCGGCATGGAGTCCGTCGGCCGGTCCCTTTAACCCGCGATCAGCCTTATCGCGGCGCTCGACACCCAACCGCTGAGGCAGGGGCCGACATAGGGCTGCTTGCGATCCACCGGTTCGGAGACGCCGCAATCGGCGGCTGCTTCGGGAACGAGGACAACCCCAAGCCACTTCTGATCGAGGCTGCGGGTGCAGACCCAGGCGCGGCTGCCCTCCCCCATGCGGGCGATTTCCTTTGCATCGGCAAAGGGCGCAGCGCGCACGGCCAGCCCCTTGGCACCGACGCGCGCCGCCTGTCCCATGGCACCGCAGGCATCGAGGCGCGGACCATCCTCCCCGATCGTCACCGAACGGGTGAGACGCGATTCCAGCCGGGTTTCAGGTACATCCTCGCGCGGCGCGCCCGCCAGCGAACTGTTGGGCAAATCCTCCAGCACGTCGCTGCTTTTCGAGCAGGCGGCGAGGATCAGGGCCAGAGCGAGAAGGGAACGCATAGATGCCTGATAGACCGCGCTTTCCATGGGCGGAAGACGCCATGTTTCGCTTTAGTTTCTTCGGGCCTTTCCCTATATGCTCGTGCATGAGCGAGCACAGTCAGAACAACCCCAACAGCAACGCCTATGGCGCCGACAGCATCAAGGTCCTGAAAGGGCTGGATGCCGTGCGCAAGCGGCCCGGCATGTATATCGGCGACACCGATGACGGTTCGGGCCTGCATCATATGGTGTTCGAAGTCAGCGACAATGCGATAGACGAGGCGCTGGCCGGGCATTGCGACCGCATCCTGATCACGCTCAACCCCGATGGATCAGTGAGCGTCGAGGATAATGGTCGCGGCATCCCGACCGACATCCACAAGGAAGAAGGCGTATCGGCGGCCGAGGTCATCATGACCCAGCTGCACGCCGGGGGTAAGTTCGAGAACACGTCCGACGACAATGCCTATAAGGTGTCGGGCGGCCTGCACGGCGTGGGCGTTTCCGTGGTGAACGCGCTCAGCGAATTTCTGGACCTGCATATCTGGCGGGACGGCAAGGAGCATTATATGCGCTTTGCCTATGGCGATGCCGTCGCGCCGCTAAAGGTGATCGGGGATGCGCCTGCCGGCAAGAAGGGCACGCGCGTCACCTTCCTCCCCTCGACCGAGAAAGCGCCGGGCGACGGCGGCACCTTCAAGAACCACACCGAATTCGATTTCGAGAAGCTGGAGCATCGCTATCGCGAGCTGGCCTTCCTCAACTCGGGCGTGCGGCTGTTTCTGGCCGATGCGCGGCATGAGGAGAAGAAGGAGGTCGAGCTGTTCTACGAGGGCGGCATCGCGGCCTTCGTGAAATATCTCGACCGCAACAAGCAGCCGCTGATGCCCGATCCGATCGCGATTTCGGGCAGCCGCGACGATGTGACCATCGACGTCGCGCTGGAGTGGAACGATTCTTATTATGAAAATGTGCTGTGTTTCACGAACAACATTCCGCAGCGGGACGGCGGCACCCATCTGGCAGCCTTCCGCGCGGCGTTGACCCGGACGCTCAACAATTATGCCGACAAGTCGGGGCTGCTGAAGAAGGAGAAAGTGTCGCTCACCGGCGAGGATATGCGCGAAGGCCTGACCGCCATCGTGTCGGTGAAGCTGCCTGATCCGAAATTCTCGTCGCAGACCAAGGACAAGCTGGTGTCGTCGGAAGTGCGCCAGCCGCTCGAAAGCCTGATGGCAGACAAGATGGCGGAATGGCTGGAGGAAAATCCGGGGCACGGCAAGATGATCGTCCAGAAGGTGATCGACGCCGCCGCCGCGCGCGAGGCCGCGAAGAAGGCGCGCGAACTGACCCGCCGCAAGGGGGTGATGGACATCGCCTCTCTGCCCGGCAAGCTGGCCGACTGTCAGGAACGCGACCCCGCCAAGTCCGAACTGTTCCTGGTCGAGGGTGACTCGGCAGGCGGTTCGGCCAAGCAGGGGCGCAACCGCCACAATCAGGCGATCCTGCCGCTGAAGGGCAAGATCCTGAACGTCGAGCGCGCCCGTTTCGACCGGATGCTGTCGTCCAAGGAAGTCGGCACGCTGATCCAGGCGATGGGCACCGGCATCCGCGACGATTTCAATCTGGAAAAGCTGCGCTACCACAAGATCGTCATCATGACCGACGCCGACGTGGACGGCGCGCATATCCGTACGCTGCTGCTGACCTTCTTCTATCGCCAGATGCCCCAGATCATAGAGGCGGGGCATCTCTATATCGCGCAGCCGCCGCTTTATAAGGCGACGCGGGGTCGATCAGAGGTTTACCTCAAGAATGAGGCGGCGCTGGAACAGTATCTGGTCGACAATGGCGTGGATTCGATGGCGCTGGAAACCACCGGCGGGATGCGGTCGGGCGACGATATGCGAAGCCTGATCGAGCATGGGCGGCGGATGCGCGCGGTGATGCGCTATGTGCCGCGCCGCTATAATCCCGCGATCATCGAGGCATTGGCGATCAACGGCGCGCTCGACCCGGAGCTGAGCCATGACGCGCAGGCCGAGCGGCTGGCGAACACGGTTCGCTGGATGGATACGCAGGACAGCGAAGGCAGCTGGAGCGGCCGGATCGCGGAGGAAGGCGGCTTCCACTTCGAGCGGCTGTGGCGCGGCGTGACCGATCACCACATGATCGAGGCAGGCTTCATCGGTTCGGCCGAGGCGCGCAAGCTGCATGCCATCGCTGCCGAGGAAGCCGACAGCTATCGCACGGCGAGCCGGCTGGTGACGGCCAAGGCGGCGGCTGCCGCCGAGGAGGCTGGGGATGACGATCTGCCGGTCGCGTCCAAAGGCGCGGTCGCCGTCACCCGGCCGAGCGAATTGCTGGAGGCGATCCTCACCTCCGGGCGCAAGGGGTTGGCGATCCAGCGCTATAAGGGCCTGGGCGAGATGAACGCCGAGCAGCTGTGGGAAACCACGCTGGACCCGGACAATCGCTCCATGCTGCGGGTCGAGGTCGAGCAGGCGGACGTGGCCGACGAGATCTTCACCCGCCTGATGGGCGATGTGGTCGAGCCACGGCGCGAATTCATCCAGGACAATGCGCTGAACGTCGCCAATCTGGACGTCTGACCTGATGGAGCGGGTCCGTTGCGGCTGGGCCGGGACCGACCCGCTTTATTGCGCCTATCATGACGAGGAATGGGGCGTGCCGGAGCGCGATTCGCGCAGGCTCTGGGAAACGCTGATGCTGGAGGGGTTCCAGGCGGGGCTCAGCTGGATCACCATATTGCGCAAGCGGGAGACGTTCGGGGCAGCCTTTGCCGGGTTCGATCCCGATAAGGTGGCGGCTTTCAGCGGAGCCGATATCGAGCGGCTGATGGGCGATCCCGGCATTGTCCGGGCGCGCGCGAAGATCGAGGCGACGATCCGGGGCGCCCAGATTTTCTGCGCCATGCGGGACCAGGGCGAGGATTTCTCGGCCTATGTCTGGGGCTTCGTGAAGGGCGCGCCGATCCGAAGTGACGGCCTGAACGTTCCGGCCAAGACCGCGCTGTCGGAAGCGATTTCCAAGGATCTCAAGAAGCGCGGCTTCAAATTTGTGGGACCGACCATCGTCTATGCCTGGATGCAGGCGATCGGGATGGTGAACGACCATGCCGCGACCTGCTTCCGCCGGGACCAAATCGCCCCATGACACGGCTCTGGCCTCTCGGCTTTACGCTGATGATGGCCGCCTGTGCGGGCGAGAAAGACGAGTTCGCCGCCAATAGCGCGCAGGCGCAAGCCTCGGCGCCTATCATCGCCCGGAAGGAGGTCGCGAATCCAAGCGTTGAAAATGTTTCGGAAACGGTTCCACGTAGAACGGTCACGGAACGGGCGCCCTCGCCTGTCTCCTCCGACCGCCCCACTGACGATCACTATCGCGCGATCGGAACAGAACCTTTCTGGGCAGTGACGGTAAGAGGTTCGACCGTCACGCTGGAGCGGCCGGACAAGGCGCCGATCCGATACACCGTCTCGCGCCATGGCGATGGAAAGGCGATCCGCTATCTGGGTGACGGCTTCTCGATGGTCCTTACCGAAGGGCCATGCAGCGATGGCATGAGCGATGCTATCTGGTCGGACCGGGTGGCGGTGGCGTTCGGAGAGGGAACGCTGAACGGTTGCGGCGGGGTGCGGGATGATCAGGATTCGGGTGGTCCTGATCGGAGATGATGCCCACGCCGGGGGGCTTGGCCGCCTTGTCCTTTGGGTGACAAAGGTGACACGATAGAGGCGCGGAAAGGCGTCCTTTCGTGCGAAATTTCCTATTGCAGCTTACGGTTCAAAGAACTGGTTTGCCTTACCTCGGTTGCGAGGTTGTAGGACAGAAAAACTTGCGTCTGGTTTTGGCCATTTCCAGCCATTAAGCGTGACGTGCTCCTGCGAAGGCAGGAGCCCAGTTCAGACGTTGCAATGATGAGGCGAGGGCGGGACTGGGTTCCTGCCTGCGCAGGAACACGGTGCGCTTCAAGGAATGCTCAGGTAAGCCGACCGTCCGCCTTCCACCCTCCCCTGACATTCCCTCGTCACCTGGACTTGATCCGGGGTCCCGTTTTTCTTCTTACCCCATCCCTAATCCTTGCGCATCGCCTCTGCGACCAGCGCCTCAGCCTCGATCAGCAGCGCATCCTCCACCTCGTGCTGCGCGACCTGTTCGCGGCCGATGAGGATCAGGACGGGAACCGCCAGAGGGCTGACCCGGTCGAGGTCGATGTGCAGCATGGTGGCCGACGCCCGGTCGATCAGGTCGCCCAGGCGCCCCACATCCGTCATTCTGGCGCGCGCGTCGGCCCAGGCAGCCTTCAGCAAGAGATGGTCGGGCTGATATTTGCGCAGCACGTCGTAGATGAGGTCGGTCGAGAAGGTGACCTGCCGCCCGGTCTTGCGCTTGCCGGGGTGCTGACGCTCGATCAGGCCGGAGATCACCGCGACGTCGCGGAAGGCGCGTTTGAGCAGGCTGGACTGTTCCACCCATTCGACGAACTCATGGTCCAGAATGTCGGCGGAAAAGAGGCTGGCGGGATCGGTGACGGGCTTCAGGCCATAGACCGCCAGCGCATAATCGTTGGAGACGAAGCCCATCGGCATCAGCCCCTGCGCATCCATGCGCCGGGTGAGCAGCATGCCCAGCGACTGGTGGGCATTCCACCCCTCGAAACTGTAGCAGACGAGATAGTGACGCCCTTCATGAGGGAAGGTTTCGATGAGGAGCTGTCCCGGCTCGGGCAGGGCCGAGCGATATTTCTGCACCTCCAGCCATTCGCGGACATCCTCCGGAAAGCGCGACCATTGGTCCGGTTCGGCCAGGAAGCGGCGGACCCGTTCCGCCAGGCGCGTGGACATGGCCATGCGGGTGCCGCCCCAACTGGGGATGCGCGCCTGTTTCGACGTGGCGCGGACGATCAGGTCGGTCGTGTCCATCCGCACCACCTCCAGCGCCATGCCGGAAAAGAAGAAGCTGTCGCCGGAGCGCAGCGTGGCGGCGAACCCCTCCTCCACCGTCCCCAGTTTGCGGCCATTGGCGAAGCGGACATCCAGCACCGGCTGGTCGACGATGATGCCCGCGTTCAGGCGATGCTGTTGGATGAAACGCGGGTGGGAGACGCGCCACATGCCGTCCGCATCATGGGTCAGCCGCTTGAACCGGTCATAGGCGCGCAGGGCATAGCCCCCGCCCTCGATGAAGTGGAGGACATTGGCAAAGGCTTCCTCCGTCAACGCGCCATAGGGCATGGCGGAACGGATTTCGGCCAGCAATTCCTCCTCGCGGAAGGGCCCGGCGCAGGCCAGGCCCATGACATGCTGGGCAAGGACGTCGAGGCTGCCGGGACGGAAATCGTCGGCGTCGCGCTCCCCCGCCTCCACGGCGTCGAGCGCGGCGCGGGCTTCGAGATATTCGAAGCGGTTGCCGGGAATGAGGATCGCCTCACTCGGCGTGTCGAGCCGGTGATTGGCGCGGCCGATGCGCTGGAGCAGGCGCGAACTGCCCTTGGGCGCCCCCATCTGGATCACGCAATCGACATTGCCCCAGTCGACGCCAAGGTCGAGCGACGCGGTGGCGACGAGGGCGCGGAGTTTTCCCGCCGCCATCGCCGCTTCGACCTTGCGCCGCGCTTCGACTGAAAGGCTGCCATGGTGGATGGCGATCGGCAGGTTCGCGTCGTTCACCGACCAGAGCGACTGGAAAATCAGTTCGGCCAGACCCCGCGTGTTGCAGAAGACGAGCGTGGTGGCGCGGCGTTCGACCTCCTCCATCACCTGTTTGGCGGCATATTTGCCCGAATGGCCGGACCAGGGGACGCGGCCTTCGGGGATGAGGATCGCGACATTCGGTTCCGCGCCCTGTTCGCCGATGACCGGGGTGACGGCATGGATGTCGCCATCCGGCGCGAGCCAGGCGCGATAGGCGTCGACATCCGCGACGGTGGCGGACAGGGCGACGCGGCGGAGGCCGGGGTTGATCGCTTGCAGGCGGGAGAGCGAGAGGTTGAGCAGGTCGCCGCGCTTTTGCGTGGCGAAGGCGTGGACCTCGTCAATGATGACGGTCTTGAGCCGTGCGAACATCAGGAAGCTGTCCGCATGGCTCAGGAGCAGCGAGAGCGATTCAGGGGTGGTGAGGAGGATTTGCGGCGGGCGGGCGCGCTGGCGGGCCTTGCGGTCGGAGGGGGTGTCGCCGGTGCGGGTTTCCACGCGGATCGGCAGGTCCATTTCCTCGATCGGGGTCAGAAGATTGCGGCGGACATCGACGGCGAGGGCTTTGAGCGGCGAGACATAAAGGGTGTGGAGCCCCTCAGTGGGTTGATCGATCAGGTCGGTGAGGGCCGGCAGGAAGCCCGCGAGCGTCTTGCCCGCGCCGGTGGGAGCGACGAGCAGCGCATGCGCGCCGGACCGGGCGGCATTCAGCATGTCGAGCTGATGGCGGCGGGGTGTCCAGCCGCGCGAGGTGAACCAATGCTCCAGCAGTTCGGGTAGGCGTTGGTTCATGGGATTGATGTAGGATGGCTGGGAGGAAAGGTCATCCTTTTCAACGCGGCCCAACCCCGAAGCGCTCCGTGCTCCTGCGAAGGCAGAAGCACCGTAATAAATATCCAGCGATGCGGAATAAAATTACGCGCACCATCTGGCCCCCTCCCCCCCAAAGGCGTTACACTCCCGGCCATTACAGCGGCGCAGCAGATGCCGCAGACATGCAGGAGAAGCAAATGACCGGCGAAACCGAAGCCGACCTCACCGGCGCGGAACCCGCGCGCAACCGCCGCCGCCCCAAGCAGCCGATCATGGAGATCGACGGCCGCAAGCTGAAGCCCGCGACGCTCATGATGGGCCATGGCTTTGACCCGACCCTGTCCGAAGGATCGCTGAAGCCGCCGATCTTCCTGACTTCCACCTTCGCCTTCGAAAGCGCGGCGGCGGGGAAGCGGCATTTCGAGGGCGTGACCGGGATTCGGCCCGGCGGCGCGGAAGGCCTTGTCTATTCGCGCTTCAACGGCCCCAATCAGGAGATTGCGGAGGACCGGCTGTCGATCTGGGAAGAAGCGGAGGACGCCCTGCTCTTTTCCAGCGGCATGTCGGCCATTGCGACGACCTTGCTCGCTCTGGTGCAGCCCGGCGATGTGATCGTGCATTCGGCGCCCCTCTATGCCGCGACCGAAGCGCTGATCGGACGCATCCTCGGCAAGTTCGGGGTGCAGTGGCTGGATTTCCCTGCGGGCGCGACCGAAGAGGAAATCGGCACGGTGATCGAAAAGGCCAGGGGTCTGGGCCGCGTGGCGCTGATCTATCTGGAAAGTCCGGCCAATCCGACCAATGTGCTGGTCGATCTGGAGGCGGTAGTCGCGCGGCGCGACTTTTTGTTTGGCAACGAAGAATATCGGCCGCCGATCGCCATCGACAATACGTTTCTGGGGCCGCTCTGGCTTCATCCGCTGAGTCATGGCGCCGATCTGGTCATCTACAGCCTTACCAAATATGCGGGGGGACATAGCGATCTGGTCGCGGGCGGCGTGCTGGGGCCGAACGGGTTGATCAACACGATCCGGCTGATGCGAAACACCATCGGCACGATCCTCGACCCGCATTCGGCCTGGATGTTGCTGCGATCGCTGGAGACGCTGGAACTGCGGATGAGCCGGGCGGGCGAGAATGCGGCGAAGGTCTGCGCATGGCTGAAGGACCAGCCGCAGGTGGAGAAGGTCGTCTATCTGGGCTTTCCGGAAACGGAGCGGCAGGCGGATATCTATCGGCGGCATTGCACCGGGGCGGGATCGACCTTTTCGCTCTATCTGAGGGGTGGCGAGGCAGAGGCCTTTGCCTTTCTGGATGCGCTGAAGATCGCGAAGCTGGCGGTGAGCCTGGGCGGGACCGAGACGCTGGCAAGTCATCCGGCGGCAATGACCCATTTGTCGGTGCCCGCCGAACGCAAGAAGGCGCTGGCGATCAGCGACAATATGGTGCGCATCTCGATCGGCTGTGAGGATGCGGACGATCTGATCGCCGACTTCGCGCAGGCGTTGCGGGCCGTGGGATGAGGCATCGGCCGCTGATGCCGATTGGCGGGTAGAGTCATTC
>NZ_JALDYQ010000033.1:0-48490 GCF_032153725.1 Sphingobium sp.
GGCCATAGTGAATCAGGTCGGCGCTTCAGATGCCAGGGTTTTTCGAGCCGTCCAGATGACCCCCATGTTTCCAACCCGATTCCTCACTTAGGAGCGCATCGGGCGCAGCTTAATCGATCGGTGGCAAGTGAAACGGCACCCCACAGCTTTCTCGATGAAATTGGAACTGCGACACGTGAAATAGTCCGTGCCCACATATTTGCAGTCGAGTCCGAGGCATGGGGGAGTTCGGTAGGCCCGGCAGCGCCCGAATGTTCTGACGACGGACAGGCGGCTTGTCGAATCGTGCTGTTTCGCGTACGGACTGGTTCGGATAATAGATTGAGGTGGGATGCGGATGATGACGGCTTGTTTTGCGACTTCGCGGCGGCATGAAGGCCTTACGTGGTGAGGCGGCTGGCCATCCTCGCGCTGCTTCCGCTCGGCAGCCTCGCCCTTGCCCAATCCCAGCCCCAACCGGCGCCGGCCGCCCCGCCCCCGCCGCTTGACCCCGCCCAAGCGCTGGCTGCCTTTGCGCCCGGTGAGGGCCGCGAGGTGACGGCGACCACTTGCGGCGCCTGCCATTCGCCGGTCATCATCACCAGCAAGAAGCTGGATGGCCAGGGCTGGGCCCAGATCGTCGACCAGATGATCGACAAGGGCGCGCAGGTGCAGGACCAGGATTACAACACCATCGTCACCTACCTTGCGAAAAGCTACGGGCCCTGAACCGGTGCGGCGGGGCGAACCGCTCGCCCCGCCTTCGCGCCGCTAGTGGATTGATTTTGACATTTGCATCCCGCCATCCGGATAGCACGGCCGCAAATGTCGAAATCGTAAAATCCACTAGAATCATAAAGTTGCTAGTGGTCCGAAAAGATTCTGACATTTGCGCGCCACCTAGCCGATAGGGATGCAAATGTCAGAATCGGACCACTAGGTGCAGAACGGGGCGGCGCCCATGACCGACTTGATCGCGCCCACGAGCATGGCCTGGAATTCGGCCGCGCCGGGCTGTCCGTTCTTCTCGAACGCCTTGGCATCGTGGCCGAGCGTGGTCGCCCAGACCTTGCCGCCATCGTAATACTGGCACCATGCCACGGGATGGAAGGTGCCGTGGCCCGGGCTGCGCCCCACCACTGATGGATAGCGCGACATCGGCGGGAGGTTGGGCGGACTCGGTCCCGACGGAGGTGGCCCATCGCCTTCGCGCCGGTCCTGCGCCGGATCCCACGACTTTTCGTCGATCGTGGCGAGGAAGCGCACCTGGGTGGGAAAGGGGACAAGGTTGTACCACTCGTCATGGAACCGCCATCGACGCGGCAGGGTGCTGGTCGAGGCATCCTTGCCGTCTACCACCACCACGTCGCCATCGCGCGCCGGGCCGTGATCGAAGAAATTGGCGTTGCCCAGCAGGCCTTCGTAGTAGGGCCAGTTGTACAGCGTGCCGAAGGCGTTGTGGACCGCGACGAAGCCGCCGCCCGCGCGCATGTATTGGCGCAGCGCGGTCTTGCCGCCATCGTCCAGCGCCTCGCGCGAGGTGGAGATGAAGATCACGGCGTTGTAGCCGCTCAGGTTCAGCATCTGGGCCGGGTCTTCGGTGTAGTCGATCGCCCAGCCGTTTTCCTGAGCGATTCGTAGCATCTCGCGCTGCACGACGTTGCTTTCGGCCAGCGCGGGGTCGAGGCCGGGCCCCAGCGGCGTGCCGAGGTTGGCATGCCGGGGGCCGGCGGTGCGGGTATATAGCAGCACGCGGTATTGCTTCACCTGCGCGCGGGGCCAGGCATGGAAGCAGCGCGGGTCGGTGCCGCGGCAGACGCCGTAATCGGGATTGCCCAGGCGATCGTTGATCGCGCCGCCCGGATTGCCGACTTGCGCCAGCGCCGTTCCGCCCGCGGCGAGCAGCGCCAAAAACAGGGCTTTCTTCATCGGCGGCCTCCTTGTTCAAGGGTATAGACGATCAGGCTGTCGCTGCTCACCGGCGAGCCGAGGAAACTGCCGCCGGTGGCCACGATCGCCACGTACTGACTGCCCCTGGCGGCATAGGTTATCGGAACGGCATGCGCCGCCGCCGGCAATTTATCCGACCACAGCTCCTTGCCGGTGCGTGTATCGAACGCGCGCAGGCGCGCATCGTCCGTCCCGGCAATGAAGGTGACGCCGCCGGCTGTCACGGTCGGTCCGCCGGCCGATGGCCGGCCGGTCAGCTGGAGCCGGGCCGGCAGGCTGTCGGTCACGCCGAGCCGGCTGCGCCAGGCGATCTTGCCGGTGTTGATGTCGACCGCGACCAGATCGCCCCACGATCCTTCCTGGCAGAGCATCCGGTTCTTCGGATCCCAGAACCGGCCGTTGAGCGGGCCGTTGTTGATGAAGCCGCCGCTGCCATTGGGGCTGATCTGCTGGATCTGGCCGAGCGGGGTGGTGTTGACGATGTAGAGCCCGCGCACCGGATCGACCGCACCGCCGAACAGCGCCCCGATCGTGCCGGGCATGTAGACCATCGGGCGATTGAAGGTGGGCGGATTGTAGGGGCCGCCCAGGCTGAGATTGTTGTCGGCCACCAGCTTGCGGCAGAACTCGGCGTGTTCCGGGGTGATCGTGGACAGTTCGGCCGCGCTCATCGACATCCTCGCCAGGGGCTGCGGCAGGACCGGGAACGGCTGGGTGGGCGAGGTGATCTCGCCCGGGACCTCGCTTTTCGGGACCGGGCGTTCCTCGACGCCGAATATCGGCTTGCCGGTCACCCGGTCGAGCACGAACAGCAGCTGGTTCTTGGATTCGATGCCGACGGCGGGGATGAGCTTTCCGCCCTTCCGGACGTTGAACAGCGTGGGCGGCGTTTCGGCGTCGGTATCCCAGATATCGTGGTGGACCACCTGGAAATGCCAAAGGTAGCGCCCGGTCTTCGCGTTCACCGCGACGACCGAGGTTCCGTAGAGATTGTTGCCGGGGCGGTCCACGCCGACCCGGTCGTCCGCCGGGGCGCCGAAGGGCAGGTAGACGATGCCGCGCTGCACGTCGGCGGTCATCATGCCCCACACGTTCACGCCCGACCGGTTGTGATCGCTGCCCGCGGCCCAGGTGCCGGTATTGGGTTCGCCGGCGCGGGGCACGGAATGGAAGGTCCACGCCAGCTTGCCGCTGCGCACGTCCCAGGCGCGTACGTCGCCGGTGGCGCCGCCGATCGATTCGCCTACAGCCGCACCAGTGATGACGAGGTTGCCCACCACGAGCGGGGGCGAGGACATCGAATAAAGCTTGCTCTGCCCGGTCACCATGACGTCCGGGGTCTTGAGGTTTATCGAGCCGTTCTCGCCGAAGCCGGGCGATGGCTGGCCATCGGCCAGGCGGACCGAGTAGAGTCGGCCGTCGCTGCCGCCGAACAGGAGCGCGGCGCCCTTGCCGCCCACGCCCGCCCAGTAATCCATCCCGCGCCGCGCGGGCTGCACGCCCTTGGGCAGGTCGCGCGTCCAGATCCTGCGCCCGGTCGCCCCGTCGAGCGCGACGACCTGGTTGTAGGGCGTTGCCACGTACATCACGCCGCCGATGACCAGGGGGGTGGTTTCCGAGGCGCTGAACCGGTTGCTGCGGAAGAAGTTGGGGAACCGCGGCGCGGCCGCCGGCCCGGCGCCCGGTACGCCAGCAGGCCCGGCCCCCGGCGCGCCAGCAGGTGGGCCGGCCTGCTCTGCGGCGGCCTGCGCGCGCTCGGCCTCGCTCGGCTGCGCGGGGGGCGCCTCGGCTGGCGGCTTCATGTGGAATACCCAGGCCTGCTTCAGCCGGTTGGCATTTGCGGGAGTGATCTGCGCCTGGGTGGAATAGCGCATGCCGCCGGCATCGCCGTTGGGTCGCGCCCAATCGCCGTCCGGCGCCGCCAGCGCCACCGTTGCCCCGGTCATGAACAGCGCACTGGCACCGCCCAGCAAGACCCGCTTCATCCTGTTCTCCCGCAAGGTTGGCCCGGGCGCGGCGCGCCGGGCGATCTGGTTTTCCGGTTCAGTCTTCAAGTTCGAGACGCTTCACTTCGCCGATGACGAAGACGTAAGAGGCTGCGCCCAGCAGCGCCACACCGCCGATATAGAGCAAGGCGCCGCGGAACGATCCGCTGGCCTGCACCACCACGCCGATCACCATCGGAGTGACGATGCCGGCCATGTTCGCGCAGAGGTTGAAGATGCCGCTGGTGAGGCCGACCTCCCCTTCCGGCGCCACGTCGGCCACCAGCGTCCAGCCCAGGTTGCAGATTCCCTGCCCGAAGGCGGCGACCGACATGACGGCGATCAGCACGGTGTTGTCGGTAATCCCGGTCAGCGCCACGATGGTGGAGATCAACAGCAGGCCGGCAACCACCGGCGCCTTGCGCCCGATCGTGGCCGAGCCAGTGCGCCGAACCAGCCAATCGGAAATCACGCCCCCCGAAAGGACCCCCGCCGAAGCCGCGATATAAGGCAGGGCGACGTAGAAGCCGGACTTGAGGAAATCCATGTGCCGCTCGGCCGACAGGTAGGTCGGAAACCAGGTGATCAGGAAGACCAGCGCGGAATTGCTGCAGAACTGGCCGAGCGATGCCCCCCAGATCTGGCGGCGGCGCAGCAGGCGGGCAATCTTGGCCCAGAAAAACCGGGTGGGCGGCTTGGCGGCCATGCCGCCGCCGGCCGCTATCAGGGCAAGCTCCGCCGCGTTGGCGCGGGTGCTGTCCTGCGGATCGCGGTAGACCGCATGCCAGCACAGCCCGAAGGCGATGCCGATCACCCCCATCAGGATGAACAGCGACCGCCAGCCCCAGGCCGAAACGATCCAGAACAGGACCGGGCTGAGAAAGGCGAGGCCGAAATACTGGCCGATCGAATAGACCCCCGTGGCCCGCGCCCGCTCGCCCTGCGGAAACCAGGTGGCCAGGATGCGGCTGTTGCACGGATAGCAGGGCGCCTCGGCCACGCCGAGGCCCATGCGCAGGCAGATCAGCGTGGCGATATTGGCAGCAAAGCCGTGAAGCAGGGTGAACCCCGACCACAGCGTGAGCGACAGCGCATAGGTGAAACGCGTGCCCAGCCGGTCGAGCAGCAGGCCGCCGGGGATTTGCGTGACCGCGTAGGTCCATGAAAAGGCGGAGAAGATCGCGCCGAGCATGACCGGGGAGAGGTGCAGCTCGCTGCTCATCGGCGCGGCTGCGACGCTCATCACCGAACGGTCGAGATAGTTGAGCATGGTCGCGCCCGTCACCAGCGCGAGGACGCCGGCGCGGGCCCGCGTCGCTCCCGCCTGCGGGCCGTGGGGCCGGCCGCCCATCACCCTTCGGACCGCAGCCGCATGATGTGCCGCACGGCAAGGCCATAACCGTCCACCCCAATGCCGCTGATCATGCCCGTGACCACCTGGGTGATGATCGATTTCGACCGCCACTCCGCCTCGCGGCGGTGAATGTTGGTGATGTGCACCTCGACGATCGGGCATTCGCACATCTTCAGCGCATCGAGCATCGGATAGCCTGCATAACAGAAGGCGGCAGGGTTGATGACGATGCCCGCCGCACCCACGCGCGCCGCGTGGAGGAAATGGACCATCTCGTGCTCGGCGTCGGTCTGGCGAAACACGATCTCGAAGCCGGCCGGCTCGGCGATGGCGCGGCATTCCCGCTCCACGTCGGCCAGTGTCGCGTGCCCGTAGAGCGCCGGTTCGCGCACCCCCAGGAGGCCGAGATTGGGGCCGTTGAGTACATGAATGGTGTTCGTCATCAAAATATCCCGTCCGTCCGTTCGCAGCGCGCTGCGCATTGTTCCGGGGGCTGGACGGCGGCAGGGCAACAGGCCCGGGGCGCAGGCGGCGCCGCACAGGCCCGCCTTGATCCCGGCTCTCTCCCTTCCGCCGGACATGCCGTGGTCCGCGCGCTGCACCAGTCCTGCCTCAACCAATCTTGTCTGGCAAGATGTGATATTCACGGCGCCCACATTGTGCATTGCGGCATTATGGCAAAGGCACCGGCCCATATTCTGGAAGTTTTAGGCTCAAATCACATTTGTTTTGACATCATCGTCGCTATGTCGCAAATCTGGTCAGACAAGATTACAAAAGGGAGAGGGTAAGCATGACCAAGTTCCGCTTTGCGGCGTGCAGTTCCGTATTTGCGCTTTCACTGGCCTGCGCCACCGCCGGCCTCGCGCAGACTCAAACCACTGCCGCGACCGACGATGCCGAGTCGGAGGAAATCATCGTCACCGGTTCGAGCATCAAGGGGGTGGCTCCGGTGGGCTCCAACCTTGTCACCGTCGGGCGTCAGGACCTGGAATCGACCGGCGCGCAGACGGTCCAGCAGGTGCTCAAGAGCGTTCCTTCGGTCGTCGGCCTGCAGAGCGCCGGGCAGGGGGCGTTCGGTTCGGCCGACGGTTCGGGCACCAATGCGCCGACCATTCACGGCCTCGGCGCCTCGGCCTCGAACTCGACGCTGGTGCTGATGAACGGCCACCGCATCCCCACGAGCGGGATCAATCACGTGCTGGCCGATCCCAACATCATCGCCCCGCTGGCGCTGGAGCGAGTCGAGGTGCTGGCTGACGGGGCCTCGTCGGTCTATGGCTCGGACGCGGTCGCTGGCGTGATCAACTTCATCACCCGCCGCAATTACAACGGCGCCGAAGTGACCGCGCAGAAGGGTTTCGGCGACAGCTACAACAGCTTCACCGCGGGCGCGCTGTGGGGCCACACCTTCGATACAGGCAGCATCCTGCTGGCATACAACTATTCGAACCGGTCGGCGCTGTCCTCGGCCTCGCGCAGCTATTTCCGCTCGGACCTGCGTGCCTTCGGCGGCACCAACCAGACCCCGACGCGCTGCACCACCCTGCCGACCACGACCACCGGCACGGCCACCGGCTGCGACCCCACCGGGACCTGGGACGTGCTGCCGTCCGAACGGCGGCACAACGTCTATGCCCAGTTCACCAAGGACTTCGGCGACAAGCTGCATTTCTACAGCGACTTCGTCTATTCCAACCGCAGGAACGTCCAGAATGTGAGCCGCGGCGGCGCCTCGGGCACGATCTATGCCTTTGCCCCCAGCGGCACCGGCACCACGCCCCTGCCCGCGGGCCGTTCGGTCAACCCTTACGCGATCGCCGCGCTCGCCAGCGCCACCACCGGCGGATATACCGTGAACTGGGATGCCGACGCGATGTTCGGCCCCGGCGCCACCATCGCCGGCACTGCGGAAGACACCTATTTCCACGCCGACTTCACCTATGACCTGACCCCGGCCTGGCAGGTCAATCTCGGCGGGATCTACGGCATCGATACCTCCACCCAGACCAACCAGGGCCAGCTCAACGCCTCGACCTTCAACCTCGCGCTGAACGGCTTTGCCTCGGCGGCGATCAACGGGGCGACGCAGAGTGTGACCCAGGCCCTGACCACGGCCAATGCCATCGACCTTTATGGCAGCGGCACTTCGGCCGCGACCAAGGCGGGGCTGATCGACAATCGCCAGTTCCAATATGCCCACCAGACCATCGCCAATGCCTATGCCAAGGTTTCTGGCGACCTGGTCGAGCTGCCGGCCGGCGCGGCCAAGCTTGCCGTGGGCGGCGAGCTGGTGCGGTACCGGATGGACCAGTACAACATCCGGGCCAACAACCTCGGCCCGGCAAGCGCGGCCTCGCAGGCCTTCAACGCCAACTACAAGCGCGAAGTGCAGTCAGCCTATGCCGAGCTTTACATCCCGCTGGTCAAGGGCAGCGTGTTCGAACTGCTCGACCTCAACATCTCGGGCCGTTACGACCATTACAGCGATTTCGGCAGCACGACCAATCCCAAGATCGCAGCCAACTTCGAACCGATCCGGGGAATTCGGTTCCGCGGCAACTGGGCCAAGAGCTTCGTTGCCCCTGCGCTGACCTCGATCGGCTCGAATGCCTCGGGCCTGACCGGCGAATCCGGTTTTTCGGGGATCGTGCCGGCCGGCATCCCGGGCGGCTCGCCCACCATCCTGATCGCCAACTTCCCGGCGATCACTCAGCTTGCCGCCCTTGGCGTGGCAAGCTGCGGGACGACCAGTTGCACGCTCAAGTCGTCAACCAACGGCGTGCTCGTCCAAGGCGGCAACAGCCAACTCAAGCCGCAGCGTGGCACGGCCTGGAGCGTGGGGGTCGACATCACGCCGGTCCAGGTTCCGGGGCTGCGCCTCAGCGCGACGTACTGGAACAACAAGCTGCGCGGGGGCATCACCGCTCCGCAGGCGCCGCTGGCGCTGGGTTCTGCCGACCTGTCGTACCTGCTCCAGCTTTACCCGGCGGGCGCCACCGGCGCCCAGATCGCGGCGCTGGGCGCCGGGCTGCCGCAGACCGGGGTGATCAATTCGCCGGTCTATTTCAGCTACAACTTCCAGCAGCAGAACATCCTCAACCTCGATGTCGCCGGCCTCGACGTTTCGGCCAATTACCGGTTCGATACCGGGATCGGCCGCTTCAACCTGGGCGGTTCGTTCACCCGCAAGCTGAAGTTCGACCAGTTCTTCGGCGCCAACGGCACCAAGTTCTCGGTGCTCGGCACGTCGGGCTTCAACACCACATTCCCGAGCGTGAAGTTCGAAGGCCGCTTCAACGTGGGCTTCGAGAGCGGCGGCTTCTCGGGCGATGTGTTCGTCAACCACCTCGGCAGCTACAAGTACTGGGGCTCCTCGGTGGTCAACGCACTGGTTCGCACCAACGGCGTGCCAACCAGCGGCGGCGATGACGTGAAGGCTTTCACCACAGTGGACCTCCACCTTGGCTATACCTTCAAGAACCTTGCCGGCCTGAACGAGGCGCAGGTCTATGTCGACGCGACCAACATGTTCGACAAGGCGCCGCCCTTCGTGAACGTGTTCAACGTCAATGGGTCGGTTGGCTACGACAACCTGAACGCCAATCCGCTCGGCCGGATCGTCAACATCGGCCTGCGCACCAAGTTCTGAGCAAGATCATGCTGCCCGCCTCGGCCAGGCCCGGGACGGGCAGCATTCCTTCGGCAGCCGCACGGATGCGGACTTGCCGATGAAGCCGAATGGCCCGGACTTGCCGGCGATACCGTCCAAACGGGACAAGCGCCTTGATCGCGCGCTCAATCTGTCGAACATAGCCAGCATGGACGACACCGACGATTTCGCCGAACTTCCCCGCACCGAGCACGGCGGCAGCGCCGAACTGCTCCACGCCACGGTTGCGCGCGAACTGGGGATCGCGATCATCCAGGGCCGCCACGTGGCCGGCGAATTGCTGCCCAGCGAATTGACCGCGATCCAGACGCTCAAGATCTCCCGACCCGCCTACCGCGAGGGCATCCGCATGCTGGCCGCGAAGAACCTGGTGGAAATCCGCCCCAAGTCGGGCACGCGGGTCCTGCCGCGCAGCCAGTGGAACCTGCTCGACCCCGACGTGCTGGGCTGGATCCTGCAGAACAACCCGCCTGAGGTGTTCCAGACCGCCCTGTTCGACGTGCGCATGATCATCGAGCCGGCGGCCGCCGCGCTGGCCGCCCAGCGCCGCACCCAGAGCCATCTCGACCAGATGGCCGAGGCGCTCGAAGTGATGCGAAATCAACACCATGACAGCCCCGAAGGACAGGCCGCCGACGAGATGTTTCACCGGGTGCTGCTCGACGCGGCCGATAACGAAATACTCTCCAAACTCGCCTCGCTGATCGGTGCGTCGGTGACCTACATCGCCGAATACAAGCGCGCGCGCGAGGTGCGCCGCGATCCGACCCCCGACCACGAGGCGCTGTTCCGTGCGATCGCCGCGCGGCGCAGCGAGGCGGCAAGACTGGTCGTGTCCAACCTGATCGAACACGCCCGGCAGGATACCGAAGGGCTGTTCGGCGAAGGCGCCGCAGCGGGCGAGTAAGGCTGTCACCCGGCCCGCAGGCCGGGCGCGCTTGCACAATGGCGGCGCGGGCGTTGCTTTCTGCATCATCGCCATGCATCGGGCGCCATCTGCGCCATCGCCGCCGTCATTTTGACTTCGGGCACGGGCAGATGCGCAGGATCGGACGCGAAAGCAACCTCCTGGCCCAACAGGCCAATCAACGCTCCGAAGAGCATGAGCAAGGAGAAGAACCGTTTCACTGTCGTACCGAATATCTCAACTGCCCCATCGCATCCATATCCGTCTATTCCCTAACCCCAACCCGCTGATCCAAACGGGATGCACAGCCCCGCAATTTGTCCAGTGAATGGCAGTTACGCTTTCGCAAGACCTTGAATGCAACAGGTCAAGATGGCCCATTTCCGTGGGTTTCGACCCTTAATGATCATACAGCGCCGATTTCGCAGTTACCGGGACCAGACCGTCCGCTTCCTCATATGGTTTGCGGCGAGGCCTCGCCTGGAGAGTCCATGACCCAGCGCAGGTGGGTTCGCCGGAACGCTTTCGCCACGCATTAAAAGCTGTAACTCTAAGTCGCCCGGCCCCTTCGCGCCCGCCATAAATACAACCACCGAAACTCCACTCGTCAGCGCACGATAAAGTAATGAATCCGGTTCCCGGCCGGAATCTTTTCGCCTACGCCCACGAAAACATGCCGCGTCAGCCAGTCATGCTTGCCAACCTGCACCTCGAACTTGGGCGAAACGCGCATGTAATAGTCTTCAAATGGCACCTCCTCCCGCCGCGCCTGCTTCGCCATCGCCTCTTGCGAGGCCCAACGGTAGCCCCGGTTCTGCATGTAGACGATGGCACCGTCATCAAGTTCGAGCATGTATCGGGCATCGAAGTCGATGGTCCCGTCAGGGCGAAGCTGCGCCCAATCGCCGCCGGTCATCGGCAGGACGCGACCATTGAGCAATGGTCCCTCGATCCTGCCCTCGCGGATGTAGACGGCAACGCGCGAATAGCCGGTGGGCGAAGGTTCTACCCGGATGGACGGGTCGAGGGTGATCTCGATCGAGAAGGCGTGTTCAAGGCTGGGCAGGAAAGGGTGCGGCGCATCGGCCATCGTCGAGTTCCTCATGCTGAAGCGTTCGGCGTTTCCGCCAGGATGTCGTCGCGGATATGGCGGCCCGCCAGATAGAAATGGATGGCAGACCAGAAGTAGGCCACGGCGGTCGTGATGATGGCCAGCCGCACGCCCATCTGGGTGGCGGCCGAACAGGCATCGACGACCATCTGTGTGGCACCGGGTAGTGCCCCTCCGCCCGGACAGGTGACGGCATAAGATCCCGCCGTGAAGGCGCGTTGGGCATAGAAGTCGTTCAAGAAGCCCACGAAGACCGGGCCCAGCCCCGTTCCGAACAGGTTGAAGATCACCGAGAGGATCGCGGCTGCAGAAGCGCGCATCCGCGCGGTAACCATGTTCTGCAACGCGCCGTTCAGAGCCGGCGACCAGCTATAGAAGAACATGCTGGACACCAGCATCAGCAGGAATCCGCCCAGCCAGTTTGGCAAGGCCACCCCGATCATGAAGAACGGCGCCCCCACCAGCAGGCCGATCGCGGGCAGCCACAGGGTCCAGCGACGGTCCCGGCGTCCCGCGCGGTCCGTGCCGAAGCCGCCGACGAATGTCCCGACCACTCCGGCAAGCCCTGTCAAAAGACCGAACAGAAGGCCGGATGTCGCGATGTCGAGGTGATGCACGCCTGAGAAGAAGCTGGGCAGGAACAGGTTGTTACCAAAGTTGGCAAAGCTGGTCAGCGAAGCTGCCATCGCGATGTGGCGAAACGAGCGCTTGGCCCACAGCAATTTGAGCACGACCATCAGTGAGGGCGTTTCGCCGCCCCGCAGGTGGCGAGGGTCCGAAGCGCCGCGCGGTGGTTCGCGCAAGGTTATCCACGCGATCAACGCCAGCGCGATCCCCGGCAGGCCGAGGACATAGAACGCCGCCCGCCACCCGTGCTCACGCGCAAACCAACCGCCGATGGTGGCGCCGAGGAACGAGCCGAGGGGAATGCCGAGGAGGAAGATCGACAAAGCGGAAGCACGCCGGCGCGCCGGGAAATAGTCCGAGATCAGCGAATAGGCAGGCGGAGTCAGGCCGGCCTCCCCCACGCCTACGCCCACACGAAAGAGCAGCAAATGGCCGAAGTTGGCGGCCGTGCCGCAAAGCGCAGTCATCGCCGACCAGATAGCCGTGGCTGCCGCGATAATAGCCACGCGGCTGCGCCTCTCCGCCAGCCGGGCGATCGGGATACCCAGCAAGGTATAGAATAATGCAAACGCAATGCCGCCCAGCAGGCCGAGTTGCGTCCCGCTGATCTTGAGATCCGCTCGGATCGACGGCCCCAGCGCCGCCAGAATTACGCGGTCCACGAAGTTGGATGCGTAGATCAGCAGCAACAACCCCATCGCCCAGATACGATAGCCTCGGCTGCCCCATCCTTGCGTCAGGTTATCGTCGGTGTCAGCGGCGGTTGGCAGGGACGCGTCCCCGGCGCCCGCCTTCGTCGTGCTCATGCCCCAGTCTCGTGCAGCTCGCTGCAGAAGGCATCTTGCAGATCAGCCGAATCGGCCCAGTTACCGTGCAGCGCCGGGCGCAAGCGGATCGGGACCGCGATCGTTGCCACCGGTCCGGCCGCCAGGTTCCGACCATTGAACAGCAAAAGGTTGGATCGCATTTCGACCAGCAGGTTCTCCACCACGACGAGCCAGCCGTCACCTTCTTCCATGGACCCGGGACGCGGAATAAAACAGGGTTCCTGGAGCGAGCTGGTCGGCCCGGTCCACCAGACATCCGTATCGCCGGTTTCCAGATCGACATGGGCCAGGGTGTTCATCACCATCCCCGTAGCACTCTTGGCATCGCCGACTTCGAAGGGCTTTTCACGATCCTGCACCAGCAGATATCCGTGCCGGTACGGCAGCCCGGCGAAGCGATCGTCGATGCGGGGGAATTCACCGACCAGGTCGGTCAGCGGCATCGCCTCAATGACATCCGTGTTCGCCTGCATGTCGACGGTCCAGCGGGTCATGCGCGGCTGGGCCGCCACCGGATCAAACGGTGCATCATGAATGTCCGGGAAAAAGGGGAACATGTTGCCCTTCGCCGCCGGCGTGTCGAAATGAATTTTTGAGCCGACATTATAGGCATTCATGACGTGGCTGGCGAACTGGTTGGGGCCGCGGAACCAGCGCAGCTCCTCTACCTTGCCGCGACGTGGTAGCACGCCCAGATAGATATCGCGGTCGGTATCGAAGCCGAAATGCGGCTTGCGCTTTTCCAGGCGATCCCAATCGGACGTGATCGGCACCACATGGAACACGACATAGTCTTCGGTCATGCCGAAATCGTGCATCATGCAGTAATACGGTAATTCGAACCAGACTTCGTGCACGACCCGTCCATCCCGGCCGATGACGTAATAGGCCATGTCGCGCGTCAACAGCCCCTTTGCGGCGTAGCCGAAGGCCAATAATTCACCGGTCGCTGCATCAATCTTGGGATGCGCGGTGAAAGTCGGGCTCTTCATCGTACCGTAAAAGTCCCAATTGCCGATCGTCTCAAGAGTCACCGGGTCCATGGCGACCGGCGGGCTGTCCTCCTTGAGCGCTAGCAGCTTCCCTGCATGCACGATGACATTGGTGTTCGCGGTTCCACGATAGACGCCTTCGACTTCCGGTTCGTCGGTCAATGGGTTGCGATAAGCACCGAACAAAGCGCGCCCGGCGGCGCTTTCCAGCTTGAACTTGTCGGTATGCACCCATCGCTGACGCATATCGACGCGACCATCGTGAAAGCTGAAGGCCGTCACCATCCCATCGCCGTTGAACCAGATGTCGTCCTGCGCCTTGGGAGGGAAATGCGGATCGGGTGCGACGCGGTGGAAGATGCCGTCCAGTTCGGCGGGAATCGCGCCATCCAGTAGTTCAAGATCCCGGATGTCGGCTTCCACCCGCGACGGGGCGAAATAGCCGGTGAAATTGCGGGTCTTGGGGAAGGCCTTCACGTCTCTCTCCTGATACTTCGCCGCCACCGTTCGGGGCTCCATTCGTATCCCGTCTTGTGTCAGAACCTCCAGGGTGCGAAAATTTCGAATTTTCATAGCCAGCCCAAGAGAAGTTCGATAGCGCCCCTCCACGGGAGACACAGATGGAATTGCGTCAACTCAGGGATTTCGTGACAGTGGCCAAAGCGGGTAGCTTTGCCGCCGCCAGCCGGCTCCTGAATGTGTCCCAGCCGGGATTGGGATATCAGATCAAGCAGTTGGAACTTGACCTGGGAGCGGAATTGCTGATCCGCCATTCGCGCGGCATCGAACTGACGCCGGCCGGTGCCGCCTTTCTGACAGACGCGGAGCGCATCCTGATCTCGGTCGGGGAAGCACGTGCGCGTATTCACAATCTCGTGCGGTCCGAGAAAGACGAGATCCGCGTCGGACTTTCGCCCACGCCCCAGCAACTGCTTGCCCCGTCGCTTTCTGCCTTGGAGATTGATGGACGGCCGATGCGGGTGTCTTTCCGCGATGGTCTTTCCGCCCAACTGGTGGAGGATGTGCGTGGCGGGTTGCTCGATGTCGCGATCTGTATCCTGTCGCAGAAGCTTTTCGACCTGCGCACTATTCCGCTCTATCGCGAACATCTGCACCTGGTCGGCCCAGGTCTGAACAGCGGACAGGAAGTCAGCTTTGCCGATCTTGGCAGCTATACGTTGACGGCCGGGCCGAAGGATCACCTGCCTCGCCAGATGCTCGACAGCGAGGCGGCGCGGCAGGGTATCTTCCTGAACATTGCGCAGGAACTGGAACCTGGCGGATTGCGGCGCGCACTCGTGCTGCATGGCAATTCCCAAACCGTGGCGTGTTGCGCCATGTTCATCAACGAGATCGAGGACGGCACGCTCGGCGCGTGCCGAATCGTCGAACCTTCGGTCACGCTGGAGGTGCAGATGGTGTGCTCTCCCAATCTCTCCAAAGTCCACGAGGAAGCGCTGCTGGCCCGCATCCGCACGACCATGGCGGCCCACCCCCGTGCGGTCGAGCCCCTCGCGCGCCCGGCCTCTTCCGCAAACAAATGACGTCTCACCAACGCAGGAAGGGCCGGAAGTGCCATAGCGGCACGCCGACCCTGCCTGGTGCGGGTATCAGAGCTTGAAGACAGCCTCGGCGTTGCTTTGAAAAAATCGCTTTTTATCGCCTGCCGACAGTGGAAGATCATCCATCCACCGGACTTCATCGGCCACGTACTGATAGGGATAGTCCATCGCGTAGAGTACCCGATCCATGCCCAGAACGTCCTGCGTGAAGCGCACTGCCGGCGACCACGCCATGCCGCTGGTCGTGATCCAGATGTTTTCCTTCAGGTAACCGCTGATCGGCTTCTGAAGCGGCTTCATGAAGTCATAGCGCTTCGAACGCACCGTGCCGCCGTGGATATAGTCCAGGCGATACATCCAGAACGGCAGAGCTTCCCCCAAATGCCCCAGCACCATGCGCAGGCCCGGATAGCGGTCGAAAGCACCGCTGACGATGACGCGCAGCGCATGCAGGGCCGTTTCCACTCCGAAGCCAAACAGTGCACCTTCCAGTCCCGCCTCCAGGAACGGCGCGATCATCTGGGGACTGGGCGTGTTGGGGTGGATATAAAGCGGCTGATCGCAGGCTTCGGCGGCCTCGAATATCTCGGCGTAGCGCGGCTTATCGAGATATTCGCCCAGAGTGTGCGAATTGACGATGATGCCCTTCAGGCCCAGCTTGGTTCCCCGTTCGATCTCACGCGCTGCAGCCGCCGGGTCCTGCGGCGCAATGGCGATCATGCCGGCAAAGCGGTTGGGATGGCGCTGCACCGCCTCCGCAAGCTGGTCATTGGACAGTTCCGCCAGACCCACCGCAAGGTCGCGCTCGAACACCTGCACGCCCGGCGAGGTGAGCGCAATGATCTGCGTGTCGATCCCGGTCGCGTCCATATCTGCGATACGTTGCTCCCCCAGGTCGAGCAATCGGCGCCGGACGTCGGCAGCCCGTTCGCTGGGGCTGTCGAGGAAATAGCCCATGGCGCTGACGAAGCCCGGATCGCCACTTGTCCCGGCGGCAAGCAGATCACGGTAGGCGCGCTCCACCTCGGGGGGCAGGAAGGCCTCTTCAGCGGCAATCCGGCGATAACCGGCGGCGGGAGGGATGGCATCTGTCATGTTTATGCGCCTTTCGAGTGAATCCTAGCCCTGGTGTATCGCTTTCGTGACCAGGCAGGATTCGATGCCTTCCGGCCCTTCTTCCGAGCCGTGGCCGCTTTCCTTGACCCCGCCGAACGGGGTATCCGCCCCCGCAACCATCGTCGTGTTAATACCCACCATCCCCGCCTCCAGAGCCTCTCCCACGGCGAGGGCACGATCGGCCGAACCTGTGAAGGCATAGGCGGCAAGACCGTAGGGGAGGCGATTGGCCTGAGTGATGGCGTCGTCGAAATCGCGAAAACGGGTCATTACGGCGACCGGGCCGAACGGCTCCTCGTTCATCACGGCAGCCTGCATGGGCACATCCGCCAGCACTGTCGGCTGCCAGAAGAAACCATCGCCATCGCCGCGGCTTCCGCCCGTTACCACGCGAGCGCCATGAGCGCGCGCATCTTCGACCAATCGTTCCATTGCGGGCAGGCGCCGCGCATTAGCCATCGGCCCCATGGTGGTGGCCGGGTCAAGGCCATCGCCCAGCACATGCGAGCCCGCCTTTTGCGCAAAGGCTTCCACGAAACGTTCATAGATGGCGTCCTGCACATAGAAGCGCGTCGGCGAGATGCAGACCTGCCCTGCGTTTCGATATTTGGATGCAGCGGTCATCGTCACAGCCTTTTCGAGATCCGCATCATCGAACACCAGCACGGGGGCATGGCCGCCCAGTTCGAAGGTCGTGCGCTTCATGCCGTCCGCCGCAAGCTTCATCAGGTGCTTGCCCACGGAAACCGACCCCGTGAAGGAAATCTGCCGGATCACCGGAGATGCGATAAGGTGGCGGGACAGCTTGTCCGGATCCCCGAACACGATTTGAGCAACCGCTGCGGGCAATCCCGCGTCGAGCAGCGCGCGATGGACCGCCAGCGCCGAAGCAGGCGATTCCTCAGCCGGCTTGAGAATGACCGAGCAACCTGCTCCCAGTGCGGCGGAGAATTTGCGCGCGGGGTTGTCGATCGGGAAGTTCCATGGCGCAAAGGCCGCGATGGGCCCGACGGGCTCCTTCGTGACAATCGAGCGGCGCCCCGACGGGCGCACGAGCATGCGGCCATATATACGCCGCGCCTCCTCCGCGGCCCATTCGAACGAGCCAGCAGCCATCATCACTTCGGCGCTCGCCTCTGCCACTGTCTTACCCTGCTCGTGGCTGGCGATCGCAGCGATGATGTCCTTGCGCTCGCGCAGGAGCGCCGCCGTTCGGCGCAGAACGACGCTGCGTTCCTCCACCGGCGTGGCACGCCATATCCGGAAACCACGATCAGCCGCATCAAGGGCGCGGTCGAGATCGGCGGCGCTGGCGAGCGGCAGCGAGGCAATTTCCTTGCCGGTAGCAGGCGCAAGCACCGCGCTCCGATCGTGGTCGCCACGGATGACCTCGCCGTCGATTGCCAGGTAAAGGTCGGGATAGGGGTTCATGTTCAATCCTTGTGGCCTTTGCTGCGCGGACAGGCCGTGCCAGCGAAAAAGTCGAAAATCCGTTCAAGCGCGGCGTGCCAAGTGTCACTATGCCCGCCATCCGGAACAGTCAGGAACTCGGTAGGCACCCCCGCCTGCCGAAAGCCTTCCGCCATTGCCCGCATGCTTTCGATAGGCGCGACCCGATCATTGTCGCCGTGAACGAAGAGCGCGGCGTTGAGTCGTTTGACCCGCTGGAAGGGATAGCTCGCCGGATCGACCGGACCGTCGCTGGGCGCAATCGCGCACCATCGCTTCGGCTGTTCCTGCGCAAGATGCAGCGTTCCCACTGAGCCCATCGAATTGCCCATGAGGAAGACACGGCCCTCGTCGGTCCGATAAGTCGCTTGAACGGCCTCTATCGCGGCTTCGATACTCTTGCGCGACATAGCCCGGTCCCGCGCAGAAAGTTCTTGCAGCGCTGGCGGCGGCGAGGTGATCTTGCCTGCCGGCGGCATGCGATAGGTCCCCCGGCCAACTGCCTCGGTGGCATCGGGCGGCAGCATCCGCGCGCCCCACCAGCCTTTCAGGCCGCGCGGCGAAACCAGAATGAAACCATGCGCATCGGCCGCCGCTTCCAGCTTCTCCCGAAAGCCGGGGGTCCGGTCAAAAGGGCTGTTTTCGTCCCCTCCCCCACCATGCAGGATGACGACCAACGGCCAGCGCTTCCCCGGTTTCCAGCTACGCGGGACATAAACCCGATAGGCGCTGTCGACAGCTGGAGCGAGATGCGTCTGCAGATGCAGGTCGCCGACCGCCGGTGCGTTGGGAGCCGCGGCGGTGCAGCTCATCATGACCGCCGCAAAAGCGGCCTTTACAAGAACCTGCCTCACAGGACTGCTCCCGGGGTTGCTGTGACGGAGGCGTCCATCATCGCCGTCAGATCGCGAAGCGGACGCCGACACGGTAGCTGCGACCAATGACGTCAAATAGCACCGGATTGGTGACCGTCGTGCCCGGTGAAACCGGTGGATCCTTATCGAACAGATTGTTCACCACCCCGAAGACGTGGACCTTCGCATCTTCTCCGACCGCATAGTCAAGCGAAAGGTTGGTATAGAATGCACTGGAAACGCGATTGTCGTTAATGCTGTTTACAAGTGTCGGAGAATAACCCTTGTCTTGTGGACCGACGAGGGTGACGTCATATTTTCCCTGCGGAATATAACGCATATTCGTGGAAAGCGTGAACGGCCCATCCGAATAGGTCACCGTTCCGTTCAACGTATAGCGCGGCACGCCGCCGGTTGCGCCCACTGCCAGCCCGGTTTGCCCGGCGCGATTGATCGACCCGCTGCTGTCGGTGGTGATGAGATCGATCGCGTAGTTCGCCACGACGCGAAAGCCAAGGCTGGCGTCCGACGACCCGATGATTGTCGAAAGCGGAAGGCGATAGTCGAATTCGAAATCGATCCCCCGTGTACGCACCCGATTCAGGTTGAGCTGGGCGAGCGTAATCGTCGAGATGAGGCCGTCACTTCCGCGTGCGATATATTGGCAGAATTCGCTCGCTCCAGCATTGCATCGGTCCACAAGCGTCTGCGCGCCGAGGGAGGCGATAGCTCCCTTGATGTTGACGTCGTAATAGTCCGCCGAGAAGCGCAGCCCCGGCGCGAACGCCGGTTCCAGGACAAGGCCGGCCGTGAAGGTGTCGGAGCTTTCAGGAGAAAGCCCAAGGTTGCCGGTCGTCATTGTCTGCGTCAGTCGCTGCGATCCGGTGACAGCATCAATGACCTGCGTGGTGCCGAACTGGGACCCGGTGAACAACTCCGATATGTTTGGCGCGCGGATGTCGCGAGACTTTGTGGCACGCAAGCGCACGCCGTCGACCGGTGAATATGTGCCGCCGATCTTCCACGTTGTTACGGCGCCGCTCGTGGAATAGTCGGTCCGTCGCACCGCACCATTGAGGTCCAGTGCCTTGCCGAGCGCACTGTCGCGAAGCAGTGGAATGCCCACCTCCAGATAGGCCTCCTTGACGGTGATCCTGCCGTCGATCGGCTTGGGATTGCCAAAGTTGAACCCGTTGACCTGCGAAATAGCGTCGGAATCGGCATCCACTTCGTCCCGGCGCCATTCACCGCCAAATGCCAAGGATACATCGCCCGCCCAAGTCGAGAATGGAGAACCACGAAGATTGGCGGCCGCGACCTGCTGCGTAATTCGGCGACGCGTCCATTGGGTTTCGGTGAGATAATCCTGCGCGGCAGCGCTGATCGACCCATTGCCGAACAGGTTGACCGGTACACACCCGTTGCCAGGATTGGTCAGCGTCGAGCGACATATGACGATGCCTTGCGCATTGCGAACCGCGTCATAGGCTTGCGCCCAGCGGCTCTCGACACGCACGCCATCGATCGTACTGCTGTAATTGACATGGCCGTACTGAAAATATGCGTCATAGGACCACACGGAATCGAGGTCCCCCTTCACACCGCCGACGGCACGGAGGGCGGGAGTAACCGAGCGCGCATTCGGAAAGCCCAAATCGGTGCTGAGGCGCCCCATTTTGAAGCTGGTGACCCCCGCATTATCCATCATGGTCGCCAGCTGCGGCGGCAGATAGGCATTCCCACGAAGGATCGTGATGGAGCCCTGGTCCCGCGGCTGGGGTCCATGCGACCGACCGACGGACTTGGAATAGGACAATTCTCCGAAGAGGGTCAGCGCGTCGGACACGTCAAATTCAGCATGTGTGAAGCCGTTGAAGCGCTCCACCGGGACAGAAAGGTAAATGCCCTTCAGGAATGTCTCACCGTAACCGTCGCCGCCGATCTGATACTGCGTTCCGGCCAGTGTCCCGTACTGGAAAGCGACCGGCGTGCCGTTGGGCAGAAAAGTCGTGCCTGCCAGCCGACCAGACGTGATAAGGCCGCCTTCGGCCAGCGAGGTAAAATGGGCATTGGGCGTCAGGATGCGGTTGGGCAGGCCGTTCGCCGGCCAATTCGGATTGCGGATCTGCTGCCATTCCTCGCGTCCCCAGCGGCGGCTATAGGCATCGCCGGTGCCCCGGCTTTTATAATATTCGCCACCGACGATGACGTGTCCCCGGCCACCGGCAAAGCTGAAGCCACCCGCAGCGGACGCCTTATATTCGGCGTTGTCGCCCTCATCGGAAATGCCGCTGGACAGTTCGCCCTTCAGCCCGGTGAAGCGAGAATCCATGATGAGGTTCAGTACGCCGGCCACTGCGTCGGACCCGTAAGCCGCCGAGGCGCCGCCGGTGACGACATCGGCCCGCTTGATAAGGATGGAGGGAATGACGTTGAGATCGACCTGCCCGGTCAGGGTGGTCGGCACATGGCGGCGGCCATCGACCAGAACCAGCGTACGCGCTGGCCCCAGCCCTCGCAGATCGGCGAAGATCGCGCCGATCTGCTGACTGCCGAGCTGATTGGTGGAGGGGGTCGTCGATGGGCGGAAAGCGGGATATTCCGCGATGGCCTGGCCGATCCCGGAAAGACCGCGCTTTTCCAGATCGTCCGCTCCGAGGGTCGTGACCGGAGTAGGAGCCGAGAACCCGCGCGAACCCAGTCGCGAGCCGGTAACGACGATATCGTTCGCCAATGGCGCTGGGTCGGTCGCGACCGGGCCCTTTTCCTGCGCCGAAGCATCAGCCTGCTGTGCCATCGCTCCGCCCTGTGCGAACAAGATCGCCGTCCCCGCAAGCAGAGTCATCCGCTGCATCGACATGCCCAGCGCTTGCCGTATCGCCTTCATCCTTCCCTCCCAGCCAGTTGGTCTGACGCAGATCTTCGTCCGCGGATGCCGCTGCCATAGCCTTGCGAAAGCGAGGGTCGGAATTCCTGAAGTTTTTAGGTCCGATACAAAACATGTTTATAGCGGAGGGCAGCGGCCTGGTCGGCGCAACGCCGCCTGTGACGGTGGAAAGGGCCCGCACCCGCTATGGCCCTTGCCCGGCCGATGCAGGTCGCGGCGTCGATCCGCGCGTCGGTCATCCGCAAGGCAACCTCAACAGCAAGCTTATCCTTATTGCGGAATAGTGGACTTCCACGCTGCCGCCCGGGCTGGCTTGGAAGCCCCGGCCCAAGAGCCGCAACCAGAAGTGCATCGATAACGATTGACATATATTCTTTTTAAGAATAATTCTTATTACAGAACTAAAATTACCTGTGGAGACAGGTCGGTGGAGGGGGATGCATGAAAAGGGAAGACGTGCGAACGAGCCTGGTGGCACTAACCAGCGCAGGCGTGACAGCCATTGCTCTGGCGAGTGCCGGGGTGCAGGCGCAAACGGCGCTGCCAAAGGTCGCGGAAACGCCGGCGCTTGACCAGCAGGCCGAGGCCGCCCGGCAATCTGCCGGTGACATCGTCGTCACCGCATCGCGCGCCGGTGTTTCGGGGGCACAGGCTCCCACGCCAACCACTGTGCTGGGCGCCGCAGCGCTAGAACAACGGCAGGTGACCAATGTAGCGCAGATCCTGAACGAAGTGCCCGCCTTCCGCGCCACCACTTCACCCGCCGCCAATGCTATCCGCACCCAGACGCCGGGCGCATCGACCGCCGACCTTCGCGGCCTGGGCGCGGCACGCACGCTGGTGTTGGTGAACGGCGCCCGCATTCCTCCACTTGCACCGGCCAGCAACGGCACGGGCACGATCCCGACCGCCCCCGACCTCAACACGGTGCCGACGCTGCTCATCCAGCGCGTGGAAGTCGTGACTGGCGGCGCTTCGGCCCAATGGGGGTCGGACGCGGTGGCGGGCGTGGTCAACATCCTGTTCAAGAACCAGTTTGAAGGCCTGGAACTGCGCGGCCAGACCAGCATCAGCTCACGCGGGGACGCGGGCAATTACCGCTTCGGCGTGCTTGCCGGCACCGGCTTTGGCGAAGGCGGTCACATCGTCTTCGGGATGGATTATGTAAAGAATGATCAGGTCGGCGACGTCTACACCCGTGGCTGGGGACGCAATGAATATGGCCGCGTCGCCAACGCCGCTTTCGCGACCAACGGGCAGCCGGCCAGCATCATCGCGACCGGAGTTCATGCGGCGACCTCGCCCGGTGGCCTGATCACGGGGCCGGCGACCTTTGCCCTGCGCAATTACGAATTCACCTCGGCAACGACCGTCTCCCGCTTCGACACTGGCGGCATCCGCAACGCGACCTTGCAGATCGGCGGACAGGGGCAATCGCTCGCCCGCGGCGTGTCGCTCGCGCCCGGCGTCGAACGCTTCAACCCCTATCTTCGCGCCGAATATGTGTTCAGCGACGCGCTCACCATCTTTGCCGAAGCGAGCTATTCGGTCACCAATTCCGACCTCGCCACCCTGCCCCCGCGCGACGCGGCGATCAGCATCTCGCGCGAAAATCCGTTCATCCCCGCGCCCGTGCTCGCCGCGCTAGGCGCGCTGCCCGGCTTCACCATGTCGCGCGTAGACTATGACCTTGGCAATGCGCTGGTTCATGTCGAAAACCGCACGCCCTCTGTCCGGGCGGGCGCATCCGGCGCGCTGGGCGGCGGCTGGAAGTGGGACGCGGTCGTCGGTTGGGGCGAGAACCGCTACCGCAACGAGGTATCCAACAACCGCAACCTGCGCAAATTCGCCTTCGCCACCGATGCAGTGTCCAGCGGCGGGCAGGTCGTCTGCCGCGCTACCCTGCCCGGGGCGGGCTTCAATCCGGCGGCGGAAGGATGCGTGCCCATCAACCTGTTCGGCAACGGCACGCCATCGGCCGCCGCCATCGCCTATGTCACCGACCCGTCCTGGATTGCCGCCCGCTACAAGCAGAAGATCGCCGCCCTCAATATCAGCGGCGAACCCTTCTCCACCTGGGCCGGGCCGGTCGCCGTCGCGCTCGGCGTTGAATATCGGGATGAACGGCAGCGCGTGACCGCTGATGCGGTCGCCGCGGCAGGCGGGTTCGAAACCTCCAACGCCATACCCTTCGCCGGCAAGTTCAACGTGAAGGAAGGCTATCTGGAAGCAGTCGTGCCCCTGGCGCGCGACGCCCCCCTGCTCCAGTCGTTGGACGTCAACGGCGCCGTCCGTGTCGCCGACTACAGCACCGTGGGCACGCAGACGACATGGAAGGTCGGCGCCACCTGGGAACCCTTTGACGGCGTGCGTTTCCGCGCCAGCCGGTCGCGCGACATCCGCGCGCCAGCCATCTTTGAACTATACAGCAACGGCGCGGTCACAAACCTGCCCGTGATCGTGAATGGCGTGTCGGCCAGCGTTCCGCAAAATTCCACCATCGGCAATGCGGCGCTCGATCCCGAACGCGCCGACACATGGACGGTCGGCGTCGTGCTTCAACCGCGCGGCATTCCGGGCCTGTCACTCAGCGTCGATTATTTCAACATCAACCTGAAGGACGCGATCACCACCGTCGCGGGCGCCACAGCCGGGCCGCTGTGCAGTTTGGGGCAGAGCTATTTCTGCTCGCTCTTCACCTTCTCCGGCACCACGCCCACATCCTTCCGGTCCAACTACATCAATGCCGCCGCGATCCACACCAAAGGCATCGATATCGCCGGCAGTTACAGGCTGCCTCTGGACCAGCTGAATGACGGCTGGGGCGGATCGCTGACATTCTCGTTCTCCGGCACCTATACGCCGCATTTCTACAGCAATCTGGGCAATGGGTCGTCGACCATCGACTATGCCGGCGACAACAGCAATGTGGGCGTCGCCAAATTCCGGTCGAACAGTTCCGTGACCTATGAACGGGGCGGCTTCTCCCTCACCGGGCAAGTGACGACACTGTCGGCAGGTAAGATCGACAAGACGGCAGGCCTCAGCTCCTCGACCTCGATCAACAACAATCGCGTGCCGGCGGTCGCTTATGTCAATCTTCAGGCCAGCCAGGACATTGGCGAGCGGTTCCGCATCTTCGCCGGTATCAACAACCTGCTGGACAAGGCGCCGCCCGCCCTTCCTTCGGCTACGCTCTTCACCCTTACCAACGGCGCCTATTACGATACGATCGGCCGCACCTTTACCATCGGCGCGAATGTGAAGTTCTGACATGGCACGCCATGATCCTCATCGGGCGATTGTCGACCGGCGCGGTTTCATGGGGGCGGCAGCGGCGGGCGCGGCACTGGCGGCCGGCCCCGCCGCCACTCAGGTCCCCGCCACTCAGGGGATCGCTTCCGCCGCGCTCTCGCCCAAGGCAGGCAAGCCCGCGCCCAGCGATCCCGATGGCAGCGTCAGCGGCTTGCTCGCCCGCCATATCACCGGGGCCCGCTTCGCCGATCTGGACCCCGTCACGGTAGAGGCAGCGAAGCTGCGGCTCCTCGACCTTGTCGGTTGCGCCATTGGCGGCCTGCGGGGCGAAGGCTCCGCCGCCATGGCGCGCGTTGTCGCGGGAGGACAGGACGGCCCCGCCAGCGTGCTTGGCACCGGCCGCCGCAGCAGCGCGCGCGAAGCGGCCATGGCGAATGCCATATTGGCGCGCGCCTATGATTTCGAAGTGATGACCGTCGCGGTGGACGGGATGCTGATCCCGTCCCATCACGCGCCGACGACGGTGATGACCGCGCTGGCGCTGGCGGAACAGCAACATGCCAGCGGCGCCGACTTCCTGACCGCCCTGTCGGTCGGCGACGACCTGTCGGCCCGTACGCTGGCGGCGGCGGGGATCGACTTTAAGGATGGCTGGGACGGCGTGCCACTGCACGCGACCATGGGCGCGGCCGCCATCGCCTCCCGGCTTCTGGGCCTTGACGCGGGCGCGGCGCGCCACGCGCTCGGCATGGCGGTGGACCAGATCGGCGGCACGGTGCAAAGCATCTGGGACGGCGCCGCCGCATGGAAGATCCAGCAGGGCACGGCCGCTCGCAACGGCATCTTCGCGGCCGAGCTTGCGCGGGGTGGCTGGACCGGCATGGCCGACCCGCTGCTATCGCCGCGCGGCTTTTACGCCCAGTTTACGCCCGGCTGCGCGCGCCCGGCGCTGCTCGCGCAGGAACTGGGCCGCGTTTGGCATGGGGAGGTCTATTACAAGCCCTGGCCGTCTTGCGCGGCCAATCACCCGACCATCGAATGCGCGCTGACACTGCGCGACCGCGCCCGGCTGGACCCGGCCCGGATCGGATCAGTGCGCATCCTCGTCGCGCCATCCGTGCTGGACCTCTTCATCGCCAAGCCATGGGCGACCGGTCCATCGGCCCATTCGCAGGCCAATTTCAACATCCGCTTCGCCTGCGCCGCCGCGCTACTGCACGGCGCGCTGCGGCAGGAACATTATGAGCCAGCGGCGCTCACCGACCCGGCGCTCACCAGCCTGATCGCGCGCACCACTCTCGCGCCCCTGCCTCCGCGGGCGCGGGGCGTCATCGTGGAGGTGACGCTGGAAAATGGCCGAACCTTAAGCGAAGCGCTGCCCGGCCGCCCCCGCCATTATGCCGGGTCGACCCGCGCCGAGGTGGAAGCCAAGTTTCGCCAGCAGGTCGCCTTCGCCGGCAATGTTCCGGCTGCCCGCGCCGACCAGATCATGCGCCGCATCGCCTTGATCGAAAAGGAGCGCGACATGGCCGACTTCGTCCAGCTGCTCGCAGCCGCAACCCGCTTTCCTGGAGACTTGACATGACCCTAATCACCGCCACGCACGCGGACAGAGCGGCGCTTGAAGCCATCATCACCGCCTATCTCGACGCTCTGGTGGCCCATGATCCGGCGCGGCTGCCGCTCGCCTCCCACTGCCGCTTTACGGAGAATGGCGTGGCGATCCCTCTGGGGGAGGCATTGTGGACCACCATCGACCGGCTCGACCAGTATCGCGTCGACTATATCGACACAGAGGCGGGACAGGCCGCCAGCCATGTAGCTTTCATCGAAAACGGGCTTGCCGGCCTGATGGCGCTGCGGATCGCGGTCGTGGACGAGCAGATCACCGAGATCGAGACGATCCTCCACCGTGGCGCGCCCATGGCGCTCACCATGCCGCCGGTCGACCTGCTCTGGTTCGAGGCGGAGGAACCCGCCAGCCGACTCGACCGCGCCGCCCTCGCCACGGAGACGGAAAATTACCTCCGCGCCGTGTCCACCAGCGATGGCAGCAAGGTGAAGTTCAACAAGCAATCGGCACTGCGCCTTGAAAACGGCACGCTGATGGCGATCGGCCCCTATGACCGCTGGCCCATCCCCTTAAAACCGATCGAGGACGAGAACAGCTGGTTCTACGCCGTCCGCTCGACGCTGGGCATGGACCCGGCGGAACAGCTCAGCACCGGCATTTATTCCTTCATTACCAGCTACGACAATGCCCGCTTCCCGGTGATCGATGTAGAACGGCAGGTCGTATTCGGTGTCTGGAACTTCCGCCGCCGCGGCGATGTGAGGGGCGTGACGTTCAACGGCAAATATTATCCGCACATGGAACGCACCCAGTTCCCCAACGAAAATCTGCTGGGTCAGGCGTTCAAATATCGCGACGGCGCCATCACGCGGGTTCAGGGCGTGTTCCTCAACGCCAATGTCTATCGCGCGGGCACCGGCTGGGACGCCTGACGACCCGCGGCGCCCTTTCCCCAGATATATCGAGATTCACCTTTCATGTCGCAGACGACCGATTTTTTCGCACCCCAGGCCTTTGAAGCAGACGTCATCGACTGCCAGATCGAAGGGACCATACCGGCCGGGCTCAACGGCGCGTTCATTCGCGTGGGCGGCGACTGGGCCTATCCGCCCAAGCATCGCGACGACAGCCTGTTCAACCAGGACGGCTATGTCAGCCGCTTCCGCTTCCGCAACGGCCGCGTCGATTACAAGGGCCGCTGGATCGAGACGGAGCGCTATCGCAACAACCGCGCGGCGGGGCGGCAGCTCTATGGCTATTACCGCAATCCCCATGACTGCGAACCGCAGGTCGCACATGTCGACGAGCCGTGGCGCAACACCGTCGCCAACACCAGCGTGGAGGCCCATGCCGGACGCCTCTTCGCGCTGAAGGAAGATGCGCGGCCAGTGGAGATCGATCCGGTCACATTGGAAACGCGCGGATTCCACGATTTCGGTGGCGGCTATAACAGCCAGACCTTCACAGCCCACCCCAAGATCGATCCGCAAACGGGCGAGTTGCTGACCTTCGGCTATGAGGCGACCGGCCTCGCCACCGACGACCTCTTCTACTATGTCATCGACCGCAAGGGCGCGGTCAGCCGCGAAGTGCGGCTGAAGGTTCCCTATGTCAGCATGGTCCACGACTGGGCGATCACGCAGAGCCATGTCATTTTCCCCGTCTTCGGCTATGTGACCAGCGAGGAGCGGCTGCGCAGCGGCCAAATCCACTGGGCATGGGACAGCAATGCCCCCACCTGGTTCGGCATCCTCCCCCGCGATGGCGAGGCGAAGGATTTGCGCTGGTTCAAGGGGCCGAACCGCGCGATCGTCCACACCTTCAACGCCCGCACCGAAGGGGGCAAGGTGATATTGGAGGCGCCGATCTTCGACACGAACCCCTTCCCTTTCTTCCCCTTCGCCGACGGATCAAAATGGGACCCGGTCAAGAGCCAGTCCCTGATCCGCCGCCTCACCTTCGACCTCGCGTCGAAGGATGACGGCTATGTCGAGGAGATACTCTTCCCCGGCCTGCCCGTCATCGATCTGGGTCGCGTCGACGAGCGGTTCATGGGGCAGGACATGCGATATGCCTACACATCCTTCAACGACGGCAGCAAAGCGCTGGACCGCGACCGGGTCGGAACCGGCATCCGCCGCATCACCAACAGCTATGGCGTGTTCGACATGAAGGACCGGACCATGCGCTCCTTCTATGCGGGGCCGACTCATGCGCTTCAGGAAGTGACGTTCGTGCCGCGCCACGCCGATGCGGAGGAAGGCGACGGCTGGCTGATCGGAACGGCCAACAATTATGCGGACATGCGCACCGAACTGGTGGTGGTGGACGCCAGCCACCCGGAAGACGGGGCGCTGGGCCGCGTCATCCTGCCCTTCAGGTCGAATGTACAGGTGCATGGCCGCTGGTATAGCGACGAACAACTCAATTTCGGGCGAGAGGCATGAACAGGGTCGATACCGCACCGACGCACGCATCGGCGGTCGCCGATGGCAGCTGGACCCCCATATCCATCTACACGCTGGTGGTCGTCACCATCATCTATGCGCTCAACTTCCTCGACCGCACGATCCTGAGCATCGTCCTGCCGCTGATCAAGCAGGACCTGCATCTGTCCGACACGATGCTGGGCCTCATCACCGGTTTTGCCTTCGTGCTGCTCTATTCCGGCCTTGCCGTGCCAATAGCGCGGCTGGCCGACCGCTCCAACCGCCGCAACATACTGGCGGTGGGCTGCACCGCCTGGAGCCTGATGACGGTGGCGACCGGCATGGTCACCAATGTCGCCCAACTGGCCTTCACCCGCTTCCTCATGGGCGCGGGAGAGGCGGCGGGGATCGCACCGAGCACAGCGCTGCTGTCCGACCGCTTCACGTCCCGCAACCGGCCACTTGCCCTGTCGATCATGACGTCCGGATCGGGCATAGCGGCGCTGGTGATGTTGCCCGTCGCGGGGCTGATCGCGCAGCATCATGGCTGGCGCGTCACCTATTTCATCGCGGGCGCAGTTGGCCTGCTGATGGCGACGCTGCTGTTCCTGACCGTGCCCGAACCAGCGCGGCGGGGGGCGGTCGTGGTCCGCCTGCCGCTGGCTCAGATATGGGCGCATCTGCGTACCCGTCGCAGCTTCGGCTGGATCTGCTTCGCAGGCGCGCTGCTCGCCATCAACGCCTATGCCGTGCTCACCTGGACCCCGACCTTCCTGATGCGCGTCCATGGCTTCGACCCGGCTCAGGCCGGCGCCAGCTTCGGCCCGATCAAGGGCTTCGCCAATATTGCGGGCGTCATCTTCGGCGGCGCCATCACCAGCTGGGCCGCGCGCAAGGACAAGCGCTGGCTGCTCATCATCCCGGCCATCGGCGCGGCCATCGCCATGCCCGCCGAACTCATCTTCCTGCTGTCGGACAATCTGCCGCTGGCCTTCACCGGCCTTGCCGTCGCGTCCTTCGCCGGGGTGATTCATTTCGGGCCGGTCTATGCGGCACTGGCCGAAATCGTGCCCCCCTCCATGCGGGCGACCACCACCGCGCTGTTCCTGTTCTGCGTCAACATGGTGGGGCAGATCGTCGGCCCGCTGGCGATCGGCTGGCTGAACGACCGTTGGGCAGTGACCTACGGCGCCGACGCGATCCGTTACTCCATGATCTTGGGCGGGGCCTGCGCCTTCGTCGCCGCCTTCATCCTGGCATGGGCGGCCCGCCACATCCGCAGCGACATGACCCATGCAGGGGCACAGATATGAGCGAATTTGCAAAGCTCCACTCCATTGCGGACCGGTATCGGGCCGCCTATGTCGCGCACGATCCGGCCGCCGCGCCCATCTCTCCACGCATCCGCTTCAGTGAGAATAACGTCGCCCTCCCCTTCCCCGACGGCAGCTGGGACACGGTGGCGGAGGAGGTCGGGCCCGCCCTCACGCTGGTGGATGTGACGGGCGGAACGATCGGCATCTTCACCGCCATCCGCACGCTTGATGTGCCCGGTTTCCTTGCCGTCCGGCTGCGGGTAGAGGATGGCCTCATCACCGAAGCCGAACATATCCTCTCGACGCGCCGCAACCTGTCCGGTCCACCCACGCCGATCGGCGCGGTGGAGGATTTCGCGCATGATCCCGACCTGGTCGAACTGGTCGAAGTGGACCAGCGCATGACCCGCGCCGACCTCGTCTCCATCGCGAACGGCTACTGGTCGACGCTGGAAAACAACACCGGCGAAATCCGCGACACCGCCTTCTCGCCCGACTGCACCCGTTTCGAAAACGGCATGGCCTTCCCGGATGTGGAGCATCTCTTCCGCCTTGGCCGCTACCGTTTCAACGAACGGGTACGCGACCGGGATTTCATGGTGGTGGATGAGGAGCGCGGACTGGTGATGAGCCGCGCCTTCATCGACCATAAGGGCGTATTGGACAGCTACACCCTGACAGATGGCGCCGAAATGAAGTCGATCTTCCGCGAACCGCACAGCTGGAGCGTGCTGGAACTGTTCAAGATCAAGGCTGGCCGCATCACCGCGATCGAGGCCACTTTCATCGCCATCCCCTATTATATGCCCTCGCCCTGGACGCCGTCCACGCGCTGGCCCGCCTGACTTTACGGAGTTTTGATCCATGCCTTTCATCACCAGCAATGGTTGCCGTCTCCACGTCGTCGTGGAGGGGCCGGATGACGATGTGCCTGTCATGCTGTCCCACTATCTCGGCGGCAGGCTGGAGACATTCGACGGCCAGATGCCGCTGCTTGCCGGACGGCGCGTCATCCGCTTCGACACGCGCGGCCATGGCCTCAGCGAAGCGCCCGAGGGCGACTATTCGGTCGAGATGCTCGGCCGGGACGCGCTCGCAATCCTCGACGCGCTAGGGCTGGATCGGGTGGACTTCGTCGGCGTGTCGCAGGGCGGCATGACCGGCATGTGGCTGGCATCGCAGCACCCTGCCCGGATCGGCCGGCTGGTGCTGGCGAACACCACGCCTTTCATACCCAACAAGCCGGTCTGGGACGAACTGGCCGCCAAGGCGCGGTCAGAGGGCATGGCGGACATTGCGCATGCCACGATCAGCAGTTGGCTGAGCGATGGCTTCCGCTCGGCCCATCCTGATCGAGTGGCCGCGCTAGTCAACCATATGGCAGGCATGCCGATCTCCGGCTATGTCGGCAATACGCACGTGCTGCGCGACGTGGACCTGCGCGATGCACTGGCTCGGATCAAGGCCCCTACCCTCGTTATCGGGGGCGCCGAAGATGGTCCGCGCGGCGCATCGTTGCCAGTCATAACGGCGAGCGTCCAGAATGGCCGCAGCGCCATACTGCCCCAAGCCGCGCATCTGTCGCACATTGAAAATGCCCCAGCGTTCAACGCCGAATTGGCGCAGCATCTCGCTCTCTAGTTCTTTGTTATCGCATCGTTTCAAGCGCAAAATCGGTTCCCACTTTTGCGCCATCTGCCGGATCAGGTGCCAACCCGGCTCAACCGCAATAGGACTGCAACAGTTGGAGGAGCTTCACCTGCTCCTTCGCGCCCAGACGAGCCCTGATGCGGGCGCGAATTTCCTCATGTTTCTCCGCAAGCAACTCCGCGAACGCCTCACCCTCCGGCGTGAGGCGCAGATGCTTGACCCGGCGATCCTTGCTGCCCTCCACGCGCCGCACATAGCCGCGTGAAACAAGTCCATCGATATGGGGCACCAGATTGTTGGGCGTGATGTTGAGCAGCGCCGACAGGGCGGACGACTGACATTCGGGATTGCTCCTGATCGACATGATGATGGCATAATGCTGCGTCGTAATATTCAACGCAGAAAAAACCTCGGCAAACAATGTGTCCGCGACGCTAACCGCGCGCCGTAGCCAAAAACCGACAGCCTGATCCAGCTCATCCGCCAGATTAAGCTCCAATGCGTTCGCCAACGCGCGATCTTTGCTAGCGACCGATCGGTGCGATATCTTATCAGGCACTACACCCTCCACACCTCCGTCCTTCTGCGCAAATTTCATGTCATTACTATCTTCTGTCTCATTCATAACCTTCATAGGCGCGGTCACGCACCGGCGCAACGCACAGGAGCGAAGGGGTCAAGAATAGGGGGCTCGCAGCGCCACCGGCGACGCCATTGCCATATTGATGCCGGCTTGGATAGCTGAGCGCTTCCTCGAAGGTTTCGGTACGCAGTATCTGGAGAACGGGAGTAGGCATTCGGTGAGGGCCGCGGATCAGGCGGCTTCGCGTTGATCTTCGACGGTGCGCCAGTTCCAGGGCAGCAGTTCTTGGAGACGGTTTTGGGGATGTCGGCGATCCGCGCGAGGACGTCCGCGAGCTAGGCCTGCGGATCGATGTCGTTGAGCTTTGCCGTGCCGATAAGGCTCTCTGTCGTCGACATCAAACCGGAAATATACGCGACCAATCATCCCGAGGCACAACCCTCCTCCCGGTAGGCGGCCGGATTGGCGATCCAGCGATTGACGGCGGATTCGTGCCAGCCCGCGCCTGGAACCTGATCGGTATCTGCTTGGGGAACGTCCCCTCCGCGATCTTGCGATAAAGGGTGGAGCGGAAAAGCCCGGTGCGGGCCAGAACGGTCTTCATGCGGATGATACGATCAGGATTGTTCATGGGGCAGTTCTTTCAAGTTCATGCTGTTGCACACGCCCCAAAAGGTCAGCATCGGGCGGCTCCGCTCCCTCGGCAAGAGGGCTGAATGACTGACCGGCTGTAAGTGAGCAGATTGTCCTTGGCGAAGATCGTTTCCCTGCGATCCATCCCGGTCATCACTTCACGCTCGCCGGGAGGCGGAAAGGATCGTCGAGCAGTCGAGGCAGATCAAGTGCAACTCGTGGCGATCGATGAAAGGATCGACCGCGAACTCTGCATCCTCGTCATCCGGCACCAAATCCATAATGATGTATTCGGTATGGCGGACAAGCTTTCCCGCCCAGGGTCGCTTACGATTGTTCGAGCGACGCAGAATGTCTACGCGGTCGCGTCCGCAGGCTGGGCACCGCCAGTCGGGTGGCGCGGCCTGCCATAGATCGGAAGCGCCACCGCCATCATAGGCCGCAATTTCGGCTTCGATCGGCCGGATGACGGTGCGGGGCTTCTTGCGTTCCGCCGTCGCCACGCCGTCGCGTGATACTGAACGAGCCTCGAAGGCTTCGACATCCTTCAAGACCGTGGTGTGCTGCTCGGGACATTCGCGCAGAAACCAGTTGTGGAGATGGCGGTACATTCCCATCGGATTGCCCCCCAGAATAGATGGGGCTCGAGCGTCATCTCGCCGGCCAGCGTCATCGCGGCCAGTATTGCGATGAGGCCGAGCCTGCGCTCGAAATCGAGACGCGCTTCGGCGAAGATCGCGCGGGCGGCCTCAACGTCGATCTGATGCTCGGCGTTGGGACGCACGGTTATGAAGCGGCGAATCTCACTAGGCCGGAAACTGAAGCTCCGAGGGATTTCCCGCAGCTTCGCCTTCACAGCACCGTCGGCGCCGTTGCAGTCCAGGCAGACCGTGCACGGCTCGAAGCGGGCGACAAGCCTCGCGCCGAGTTTTTCGAGATGGGCTGTGTCTGGCGGGATGACGGCGCGCCATTGCGGCCCTAGCTTGGCATGCAGGATCGATTTGAAATGGTCGGTTAGATGGTCGTGATGGACATCTAGTGGTCCGATTCTGACATTTGATACCGTGCTATCCGGATGGCGGGACGCAAATGTCAAAATCAATCCACTAGGTCGATCTGACACAGAGTGATGCTCAGCAGCAACGCGATCCAAAGCGTGATGGCTACCAAGAATTTGGAAGGCGACTTTGACGCCGAACCGAACCGGCCATGATGTAAGGGGCCGTGACGGGGAGAAGGCTACTGCTTTTACAGCTAAGCCTTTTTCGTTTCGTGATTGGTGATACGATACGGCGCGGAGGGGGCGACTTGGCAAAAGAATTTGATCCGGGAAATCTTGTGATCGTCGGTGCTGGCTTCTCCTTCAGTGCCGGCCTTCCGCTCGCTGGTGGTTTCACCAAAGAACTGTTGAGTTTGGGACGCGTGGTCGCTGATGGCCCCAGCGCACGGCAAATCGCGTTCATTAAAAGCTTTGCTGACCAGGTTTTTGGCGAGGGCGCATCCCGCAACCCGGACGACTGGCCTGATCTCGAGGACATTTTCACGCTCGTCGATCTGTCCGCCAATACCGGCCATCATCTTGGTCCGCATTATTCAGCGGCCGATCTGCGCGTGGTTCGTCGTGCAATCATCGTGCGGATGATTCGGATGCTTTCTCAAGCGTATAAGCGCAGGCAGCGTTCGCCTGATGCCGGCTGGAGAGCGCTAGAGACATTCTTCGACGGATTCAGAGCCGATATCAGCGCGGTTCTGAGCATGAACTGGGACACGGTGTTCGAGCGTGGCATGGCACGCGCCCAAACGCTTCGGCGCGTGGACTATGGATGTCATGCGCGGGCTGTCATGTTCGATGGCAACAATCTGATCGATCGTCCGCTCGCAGGCGACACGCTGCACATTCTCAAGCCGCACGGATCGGTGAACTGGCTCTACTGCGATGCGTGTCGAGAAACCTTCTGGGTGCCGCCGAGCGATACCGATCAGGTGGCACAGACCCTGTTCCGTCGGCAGGACTGGGCGGTACTGCCGAAGCCAAAGTCCAAGCTTCCTGCGATCCGGACCCCTGCTTGCCCCCATTGCGATACGCAGAGCCTAGGCACGCGGTTTGCAACCTTCAGCTATCGCAAGGCGCTTGATTTTCCGATGCACTCGGCCAGTTGGCGAACGGCAGAGCAATATCTGAAGGGGGCCGCCGACTGGGTCTTTATCGGCTATTCGATGCCTGCAGCCGATTTCGAGTTCAAACATCTACTGAAGCGGGTCCAACTGACAGAGGGCGATCGGCCAAATATCACCGTTATTACCGGTGGCAGAGATGCTGACGTGACGATTGATCGCTACAAGAAGTTTTTCGGTGACGTGAAGGGCAAGCGCTTTTTCTTCAGAAACGGGCTGGACGCCAAAGCTCTTCTACATCTCAAGGATATCAAGGTGCTGCGGGCGTAGCGGGAAACGCGCTGCTAAATCCCGATGCCTTTGCTGGGCTGGCTAAGGATATCGGCTTCACAGGCTCCGTAGATGGAAAGGCGCACCGTCTGCACGTGAGGATGAAAATTTGCCCTCTGAATGGTAGGGGCGCGGTTCGCCGCTCCCTATTTCATGACGCTACCACCGGAAATGGGCGCGATCACCGACTGGTGGGATGCGGTTTGCCAGGTCAATGGCACCGCGTCCCGCTATGCCTGATCGTCTTTCTCAATAGACGTCCCTGACATAGCGCCGGTCCTATAGATTTTGTCGGCCTGATCGCGGGAGAAGGCTAGGCTCAGCCGGTCGAGATGGCCGCTCCGCCGCCAGCCGTCGATCTCGTCGCGATAGGAGAAATCGCTCGCCTCATGCTGCTCCCCGAAGAACAGCCAGTTGGAGCCACTCGCGCCATGGACCTGACGGTCGTGAAGGAAACCACGGAAAGGCGCGATGCCGGTGCCGGGGCCGACCATGATCATGGCGCGCGTCATATCGCTGGGTGGATGGAAATGGGTCGAGGGCTGGAGGAACAGGCCGGGCTGCTCCGCCGTCGTTTGATCCGCCATGAAGCCCGAACAAACCCCCTTGCGCCGCCGCCCATCGCAATCATAGGTCATGAACAGGATCAGCGCTGTCGAGGGTTCCCCCTGGGCCACGGCGCCCAGCACGCGTAACGCTTCGGACAGGGATGCGCCGCGCGCCATGTTCGATCGGAACGGTGAGGCTGATCAGCCCCTCCCGCCCCAGCGGGTCGAAATTGGCGCGGGGAAATTCCGCGCTCCGATCATAGCTTTCTGCCGTTTCCGCCAGCTGCCGGGTGATCCGATCCAGATGGTCGGCTCCGATCGGGACAGGGAGCGGGGCTTCGGGAGCAAGGGCCTGGCTGGCCATGATTTTCAACCTCTTTTCGGAATGGATGGATTGAAGCGCGCGTCCCAGAGGGGCCGCACATCGACCGCCCTGGGCAGCAGCTTCTGCGCGAAGAAGAGGTCCGCCACCTGCTGCTGCGAAGCGATGGCCGCATCGGTCACGGGGCGCAGCTCATAGCTGGCGCTCTTGCGCCGGAACTGGTCCACCACATGATCGCGGGGCACGCCGATATCCTGGGCGATGATGCCCGCCCATTCATCCTGGTTCGCCGCCGCCCAGCCATAGGCCTGCTGCACCAGCACCAGATACTCACCGATGATCTCCGCCAGTTCCGGATCGGCCAGCGCATCGACATGAGCGGACACCAGATAATTGCCCGACAATATGCCATGGGCGGTGCGCAGGATGCGGGCGCCCTCGGTCGCTATCGCGCGCTGGATCGGAAAGCCGTAAATCGCCCAGCCATCCAATGCCCCTTGTGAAAAGGCGGCCGCGCCATCTGACACGCCCATCGCGACGGGCGTAATGTCATCCCATCGCAGCCCGGCCTCCTCCAGCATCCGGATCAGGAAATAGTGCGACGTGGTGGCCCGCACATAGCCCACGCGCTTGCCCTTGAGATCGCCGATGGAAAGCGCCCTGGACCCCTTCGGCACCAACACCACCTGATTGTTGACGTCGCCATGAGCGACCGCAATCTGCCGGAAACTCTGGATCGTCGATGCTGCGGCGAAGATCGGCGGAATCTCGCTCATCCCGCCATAGTCGAGGGAGCCGCCGTTCAGCGCCTCCACCACCAGATGGCCTGACTGAAATTCGCTGTAGCCCAGATCGAAACCCTTGGGTGCAATCCCGGCCGCCCTGAACAGCAGCCGCGTATCGCCTTCCCCCTTGCCGGTGATCGCGACGCGCAGGCGAGGGCGGCCATGGCGACCGGCGCTGCATCCCGCCAACAACAGACCGGATGCCGCTCCGGCGCCCAGAAATCGACGCCGCGACCAGCTTTTAGCGGCCACCGGCACTTTCCTGCTTCGGCCCAGCCCGATCGAACAGGATCAGGTCGGGGTCACGCAGAAATTCACGCCGCGCTGCACGGCGCAGGCGGCTCCAGGATTCAACCAGGGAACGTAACAGCTTCATATTTGTCCTTCCGGCATCGGTTGGGCATTTATCTATTTCATCAGTAGAGATAAGTCCCACAAGCAATGCTGAGCGAACCATTAGAAATGCTTGAGAGCATCGTGCGCAAAAGCGAACCGGTTATGCGTCTGAAACGATGCGAAAACCAAAGCTGGAGCGCAGCGTGCTCAAAATCATGTGAGCACCGGAAGCGCGAAGATTGAAGCGAGTCATGCGCCTCGCTTCAACCATCTGCAGGCCGTCAGGGCTGAATCCCCACACACCCTAGCACCCGACCGACGATCCGCCGTCCACGACCAGACCAGCGCCGGTGATGAAGCTTGCCCTGTCTGACGCCAGGAAAAGGGCTGCCTCCGCAACTTCCCCGGGCTCAGCGATGCGGCCCATCGGGCACATATTCTCAAGCGCAGCCTTGACCTCTTCGCCGACCTCCATGACGTCCTGCCCCATGCTGGTCATCGTAATCCCTGGCAGAACGGCGTTCACCCGGATGCCCCTCCTATCCGCTGCGTGTCGTGATGAGTTTGATGGGCGTACCGGAAAGTGATGAAAAGGAGCTTCTCCGCCTGACTCTGGAACTGTTCGGGGTCATGGATCCGGAATTTTCGAGAGCGAAGGGAGGCAGCCAGACGTCGACCGAAGTCGCGCAAAACTTCATGGCGGAGATTTTTGGCTATTCCCAGGGCGTGCACGCCAACCGCGTCGCCCATCCCGGCGATGATATCGCGTGCCTGGGCCAGCATCTGGCGCGGCTCGAAATGCGTCTTCTGTTCGAGGAGATTCTGCCGCACATCCGGACGCTCGAACTGGCGGGGCCGATCCGTTCGATGTGCGGATTCCAGACAAGTGGTCCCAAGACGGTACCAATACGATTTGCAATGGCCTGATGACCTCATGGAGGGACGGCTCTTCATCGCCTCAGTCACCTCCCGAAAAGGCGACGGCGCAGCAGGCCCCAGCCCGCCGCGCCGTCATGATCGCCTTCCTCTCGCGCCCCTCCCCCCGGACGGGCGCGCAATGGAACGGTCAGTTCGCCTTGCTCAGATCGACCTTCTCGACCCATTCGGGATAGAAGGTCGGCTCCCGATTCGACCAGCCCACCGCGGTCGCCGCAGCCTCGCTGATCGACTGGAGCAGCGCCCGGCGCTTTTCCGGATGCAGATGCGGCAGGCTCGCCGCCGCGCAGAACGCGCCCGGCAACCAGGGCCGCGCCCCGGCCCCCAGCAACCGCTCGTACAAGAAGCGATAGGCCGAAAAGCTGCACAGCCGGTCCTGCCCCAGATCGAAGGCCGAAATCGTCACCAGCGGCGCCATGAACGGCTCCATCTGGTCCAGGCCGCTGTCATCGGGGACGCGCGCCTTGATCTCCTCAAGCCGCCCATAAATCCGTGCCTGCGCGCGGATGCTCGCTTCCTCCACCATGTCGCGCGACCACAGCTTCATGGCGTCGCGCCGGTGGAGGCCGATATCCAGCGATCTTCGGATATAACGCTGCGTAGCGGCCGGGAAACTGGCGAATTCACGCAATTCCGCCAGAGTGATGGCCCCGTCCGCTGGTCTTGCACTCGTGCCCATGCTCTTGCCCTCCGACTTCAAGTCGTAAGCAGAACATGCGCCCGATATGGTTACTGCAAGCTTAAGCGCCGGTTCCGCCCGACATGCATATGGAATCACTTTTCTTTGTGCAGCGCAACATGTAATTTCGGGAATGCGCCCAACAGAGCATCGCTTGAAACGATGCGATAACAAAAAAACCAGAGCGGCTCATCCACCCAGATGCGTCCGCAACGTCACGCCGATGGTGCGCGGCTCGCTCGGCGTGCCGACGATCAGCCCGCTATTCCCGGCCTGCACCGTCAGATTCTGCATATAGTCCCTATCGAACAGGTTGCGCGCGAACACCGCTACTTCCCAACGCGGCGTGCGATAACCGACGCTGCCGTTGACCAGCGTATAGCCCTTGATGATGGTATAGGCCGACCCCGTCGCATCCCCGAAAACCCGCGTCCGCGTCACGGCGTCGCCCCGCAGGAACAAGTCGCCCGAACCAAGCGGCACATGATATTCGCCCCCGGCGGAACCGACCCATTTCGGCAGGCCGGGCATCCCCTGCCCCGACAGATCGCACTGTGCCGTGCCCGTGCCGGTCCTCTCGATCGGACAGGGGCCCTTGGGATAGCTCGCATATTTCCCGTCCGCATAGGCTCCCGAAGCCCGCAACGTCAGCCGCGACCCGATTCGCGCCGCCGCGTCGAATTCGATGCCCTTCACCGTCACCTTGGGAATATTGGCGAGATAGCTGCGCAGCGCCACCGTGGCCGAACTGTCCACGATATTCGCCTGAAAATCCGTCACATCGATATGATAGGCGTCGATATTGAAAGTCAGCGCATCACCGAAGAACCGCGTCTTGAACCCCGCCTCCCAGGTCGTGTTCGTCTCCGGCCGCACCACAGCCGTGGTCAGCACCGCCTGGCCGGAGGCGTTGACCGGCAGGCCCGACATGTTGATCCCGCCCGACTTCTGCCCCTTGGCGAAGCTGACATAGGTCATGATCCCATCAGTCAGGTCATAGGCGACATTCGCCCGCCCCGAAGCACTGCCATCGCCATTATGCGCGCTATAGCTCTGCGCCCGCAGGATCGACTGCTGGTCCGCCAGCAATGCCGCCGTCGGCGCCACCCCGCCAAAAGTCCGCACGTCATAGACGCCGTCCTTTTCCTCATAGGTATAGCGAAGCCCACCCGTCACCGCGAGCCGCGCCACCGGCCGCCAGGTCACTTCCCCGAAAATCCCGAAACTCTCGCTGCGGAAATCGGTCCGCCCGTCGGTCTGATAGCCGTCGAGCAGGGAAGACGTCCGCGTCGCACTGGCCGGTAGCAACCAGTAAGTCGCCAACGGCCCATAAATGCTGATCGGCCGCCCCGTGATCTTCTGGTGGAAATAATAAAGCCCGGCCACATATTCGAGCCTGCCCGGCACGTTGGAGCCGATGCGGAATTCCTGACTATACTGGTCCTGCCGCGAGGGAATATGCTGCGTCGTCTGGATATGCAGCCCGGTATAGTCGCGATCGTTCGCCGCATCCCAGTTCCAGAAGCGCCACGCGCTGATGGAGGTCAGCGTCGTCCCGCCCAGCTTCCACTCGGCCGTCGCGGACGCCCCGCCCTCATCGGTGTCGACGCCCAGCGGCGCATCATTATCCGTCACCCGATCATAGGGATTGGTGCTCGGCGGCGCATAGGCCCCGCCCGGCGCATTGGCCGCCAGCGAAGCATAGCGCTGCGCCACCGGCTTCAGCGTCGGCGCCACCCGGACGAAAACCTGCGCGCAACAATTATTCCTGAAATTCGCCCAGTCGCCGATCAGCCGCAGCGAAAAATCCGGCGAAGGCTGAAACAGCAACTGCCCGCGAATGGCGTCATTATGAAGATTATTCTGATGCTCGCCCCGCGCGACATTCCACACATAGCCATCCTGCCGCGTCACCGATCCCGACAGCCGGAACGCCAACACATCGCCCGCGATCGGCCCCGTCACCGCAGCCTTGGCCTGCACGAAATCGCGGCTGCCATAGGAAAGCTCCGCCTCCGCCCCGAAATCGAAGCCGGGCTTCTTCGTGGTGAAGCTGATGGCGCCGGCCGTGCTGTTCTTGCCGAACAGCGTGCCCTGCGGCCCGCGCAGCACCTCCACCCGCTCGACATCGGCAAAGTCGAATGCCGCCGTCGCCGGCCGCGCATGATAGACCCCGTCGACATAGAAGCCCACGCCCGGCTCCAGCCCATCATTGGCCTGGCTCACCGCCACCACGCTCGACCCCAGGCCGCGAATGGTGAAGCTGGTGTTGCGCGGATTGGCCGAGCTGTAATTGAGCGCGGGCACCCATTGGCTCAGCTGGTTGGTGTTGACCGTATAGGTACGCGTCAGTTCATCGCCGCCCACGACGCTCAGCGAAGCGGGCACCTGCTGCGGGTCCTCCTCGCGCAGCCGCGCCGTGACGATGATCGCGCCCTCCGCCGCGCCTTCAGCGTCCGGCACTTGCGCCAGCGCAACCGCCGGAAACGCCACTGAAGCCAAAGCAGCCGCCAACACCCCATGTGAACCGAATTTCATGATGCCCCCCTTTGTCGTCGGGGGAAGCCCCTACACGGGCATCACATGATTCGCTATATATATTCGTATATAGCGAATTCGGCCAAAGCAGATGCCGGGCGCGTCCTTGTCAGGCCTGTGCCGGCAACGGCTCCAACCGCACCTCCGCCGCCAGATCGGGCCAGTGCGCCGCATCCGCAATGCCCGCCGCCGCCGCCTGCATCGCCCGGTAGCGCGCCAATATCCCGACGCCATAATCGGTCAGCCGCGCGCCTTCACTCGACGTCGCGACCAGCGGCATGGCCCAGCAGCGGTTCATCACATCCACCAGCATCCAGCACCGCCGATAACTCATCTTCAGCTTGCGCCCGGCCGCCGAGATCGACCCTTCGCCGGCGATCGCATCCAGCAGGTCGGCCTTGCCCGGCCCCATGGCGATTTCCTCGCCGCAATAAATCTGGATCTTGATCTTCAGCGCTGGCCCACTCATGCCGCCGCTTATGCCACGGCCAGCGCGACGGGCCAATGCATGACGCAAGATTGCGATATAAGGCTGGGCGGAAGTTAAAGCCCCTCCCCTGAAGGGGAGGGGAAGCGCAAACATCCCCCAATGCCCATCCAGCCACAACCCAATCCCTAGCCGGCACGGCGCTCCAGCACCGCGCCGATCATGCTGCGCCACACCGTCACGTCGCCCGCCTGCGCCATTTGCGCATCAGGCTCCCGCAACGTGTGCAGGATCGCATAGGCATCGTCGACATGATCCTTCCAGCTGGCATCGACTGCGCTCGCCGCATGCGGATCGCTGCCCCCGCCATTCAGGCTGAGCTGACGCCCCGCCAGCACGCGGGCAATGCGCTCGATCGCGGGAGTGGCGGAAGTCGGCATATGAAAAGGCTCCTCTCACCTGCGGAAGGCTGCTTCACGACCGCCTTCCGAACCGATCATATCACGATTTCCCGGCCCGTCTATCGCCGGTCCTTCTTATCCTCTCCCTCCGGAAAACCGGAAGACGGCACCGGATCGCCATGATCGCCGGGCGCCGTGGCCGCTGGCGGATCGGACGCGTCCATGCTGTCCTTCAGGCCTTCGTCCAGCTTCTCTTCGGGGGTCACCGCATGATCCTGCGCATCGGTGGGGCGCGTGTCGCCCGCTTCCTCGCGGCTGTTGGGGCGGATATCGGTCTTGTCGCTCATCATGCTCTCCTCGCGGGCGCGTTGGAGGCGCCTCACCGGATCAACGGGCGGCACGCGGCGCCGGTTCCCCCATCGACCAACGCATGGAACCCTTCGACCAGCTTCAGGGGTCAGGGGCGACAACCATTCCGCCTTGGCCTAGACTTCCCCCATGAACATGAAAAATGAAGACGGCGCGCCGGGCGTGCCGCCGACGGTCGCGCTCTATTCGATACTCGGCTTCTGGTTCTTCTACGCGATGCTGGTGACCCTGCGCGCCTCGGTCATGGGCTTCGAGGCGCAGGGCACCATGGCCGCCCGCCGCGCCGTGGTGACGGCGATCGGCATCGTCGTCACCTGGGTCCTCTATCTGTGCCTGCGCCGTTTCGACCGCAAGCCGCTGATCGCGCGCATCGTCGCCACCTTCACCCTGGCCGCGCCCTTCGCGCTGGCGACGGCGGCTGCCAATTTCTACGTCTTCAACATCTACGATCCGGCCTCGCTCTTCCCGGATTCCGACTATCAGAAATATGCCAATGAACAGGGTTTCGCCCTGATGCAGATCGTGGAGGACGCGATCAGCCGCTATTTCTTCCTCGCCGCCTGGGCCGGGCTGTACCTCGCCCTCTCCTATGCCAGCGAAGCCCATCGCGTCGAACGCCGGGCCGACCGGCTGGAACGCGCCGCCCAACAGGCCGAACTGCGATCATTGCGTTATCAGGTGAACCCGCACTTCCTGTTCAACACGCTGAATTCGCTTTCCTCGCTGGTCATGAAGGACCGCCGGGACGAAGCGGAACAGATGATCCTCTCCCTCTCCAATTTCTATCGCACCAGCCTGACCGGCGACCCGCTCGAAGACGTGTCGCTGGAGGAGGAGGTCCATCTCCAGAAGCTCTATCTGGACATCGAGGCCGTGCGTTTCCCCGATCGCCTCTCGACCTGCATCCGGATTCCCGCCGGGCTGCTGAATGCCTGCGTGCCGGGCCTCATCCTGCAACCCCTGGTCGAAAATGCGATCAAATATGGCGTGTCGCGCACCTCCAGCCCGGTGACCATCACCATCGCCGCGCGGGAGGAGGATGGCATGCTCCACCTCAGCGTCACCGACAATGGGGACAAGCCGCCCAGCAAGGCCGATGCGGGCAGCGGCATTGGACTTGCCAATGTGCGCGACCGCCTGACCGCCCGCTTCGGCGATCGGGGCCGGATCGATCACGGCCCCGGAACAGGGGGTGGATTCACCGTGAACCTCACTTTGCCGATCATCCGCCGGAGCTGCTGAATGACCATCCGCACCCTGATCGTCGACGACGAACCCCTCGCTGTCGAGCGCCTTCAGATGCTCTGCGCCCGCGAGCCGCGCATTGGGCTGGTCGGCACGGCAAGCGACGGCGAGGCCGCGCTGCGGCTGATAGAGGGGCTGGAGCCGGATCTGGTGATGCTGGACATCGCCATGCCGCTGCTGGACGGCATCGGCGTGGCGCGGGCGACCTCGCGCATGGGCATCTGCCCCGCCGTGATCTTCGTGACCGCCTTCGAAGGCTTCGCGGTCGAAGCCTTCGACCTGGCCGCCGTCGACTATCTGCTGAAGCCGGTCGCCCATGAACGCCTCTCCCGCGCGATCGACCGCGTCGAACAGGCGCTCGGCAATCGCGCCCCTCCCGCCTCTGTCCCCGGCACCGAAACCGAATGGGCCGAGGAATTCTGGGTGCCTCACCGCTCCGAACTGATCCGCATCGGCGCCGCCCAGATCGACCGGATCGAGGCGGAACGCGACTATATGCGCCTGCACGTCGGCCAGAACAGCTATTTGCTGCACCAGACGATCAGCTCGCTGGAAAACCGGCTGGACCCGCAACAATTCGTCCGGCTGCATCGATCCCATATCGTGCGCCGCGGCCATATCGCCCGGCTGCGCCATGACGGCAGCGGCGTCTGGTCCGCCTGCCTTCGCGACGACACGGAAATCCGGATCGGCCGCACCTATCTCGCCAACGCCCGCGCGCTGACCGGCCGCTAGGATATGCAACGTTAAATCGGGCGCAGGTCATCATTCCCCTTCCCCGGACGCGAAAAGGCCCGGTCGCCCGGGCCTCTCCTTCATCCGATTCCAGGCGGGTTTCAGTTCCCGGCGCCGACCGGCTTCTCCTTGCCCATATCGGCATAGCGTTCCCCGCTCTGCGCCTTGGCGATCGCCAGTTCCACCGAGCTGCGCACATGGGCGGCGGCGACCTGCTGGCACTTCCTGATCGCGGCGCTGCTGTCGCTGGTCGGGCACACTTTCTCGGCGGCGCGCTTGATCCGGGCATCCAACAGGCGCTGGTCGCCCTTCTTCGACAGGTCCAGGTCATGATAGCTGACCTCGACGCTCTTCCCGTTGGACTCGAATTCGATGGCCGAAGCGCTACCGGCCGCGCCCAGGGCGGCGATGGCGGCAAAGGCGGCGGCGAACTTGATGGCGGTCATGGCAATAGTCTCCTCAACGATCTGCTTTGGCAGGTCCGGCCCCACAGGGACCTGCGGCGGACCTGAAGCGAAGAGAAGAATGGGCCCCGAAAAGAAGATCGCCCCTGCTGTCTTCGCCCGACCGGTGTACGCGGGTTGCAAATGCGTCGCTTTTCGCTTTCGACCGGCGCCCCTCCGCATCGGCCAACGACGCGCCTCTCGACAAAGTGCAGTCAGGATGGGACGAACGACAATTTTACATTAAGAAAACAAGGCTTCCGTAGCGTAAAATGACAGTCTTCCCGCAGGCGGCGCATATGAAAAGCACCCCCGGCGCAAGGGACAGGCCGGGGGTGCATCCAGGAAGCTGTCGGGCTCTCCGGGATCTCTTTTTGAAACTGTCACGCGCGAAACGGCACTGGTTAGACGATCCGCGCCCTCTGATCCCGTGCCGCCCATCGCGATTTCGCCTGCATCATAGCGCCAGAGCCGACGAACCGTTTTTGCCATTCGATGATCCGTCGACCGATCGCGCCCGGCGGCATCCACCGGCGACGAACCGCAGCCCGTCATCGACAAACGACATCAGCGCCCCTGCGCCGCCAGCTGCGCCCGCAGATTGGCAAGCGTCGCGGCATTGACGGTCGGCCGCCCCGGCGCCTCCTTCCCCTCGCGCAGCCTCCTGCGCTCCTTCTCCGGCGGCTCGACCACCCGCACCCTGACCGGCGCATGTCCTACAGCCCTGATCCCCAGCTGCTCGGCCGCCCCCCGCGACAGGTCGATGATCCGCCCCCTCCCGGCAAAGGGACCCCGATCGTTCACCCGCACCAGGATGGTCCGCCCCGTCTCCAGCGACGTCACCTCCACATAGCTTGGCAGAGGCAGGGTCGCATGCGCCGCCGTCACGGCCCGGGGCATGAAGCGCTCTCCATTGGCGGTCCGGTTCCCGCTCTCATTCCCGTACCAGCTGGCATAGCCCAGATGATCATAGCCGGGATCGACCGCAGGCACATAGGTCACGCCCCGCACCGCATAGGGCTTTCCCACCCGCACCGGCACGTCGCTGACCGGCCGGTACGTCACGCCCCCGCCGCAGCCGGCCAGCGCCACCACGGCCGCCAGCAAGCCATATCGCATCCGAACCCAATTCCCGCTCATCCCCCGGCCCTAGCCCAGCCCCGCCATGGAGAAAAGCCGCCCCCCTATCCTTTCGCCGCCATCACCCTATCTACTCGCCCGAACCCTGTCTTGCCCTTGAAGAACAAATCTGGAACAACACGCCCCATGAGTCTCACCACCATTTCCGTGCGCGGCGCGCGCGAACATAATCTCAAGGGCGTGGACGTCGACCTTCCGCGCGAGAGCCTGATCGTCATCACGGGCCTCTCCGGCTCGGGCAAATCCAGCCTCGCCTTCGACACCATCTATGCCGAGGGCCAGCGCCGCTATGTCGAGTCCCTCTCCGCCTATGCCCGCCAGTTCCTGGAGATGATGCAGAAGCCCGACGTCGAACATATTGAGGGCCTTTCCCCCGCCATCTCCATCGAACAGAAGACGACGTCCAGAAACCCCCGCTCCACCGTCGCTACGGTGACGGAGATCTACGACTATATGCGCCTCCTCTGGGCGCGCGTCGGCATCCCCTACAGCCCGGCGACCGGCCTCCCCATCAGCGCCCAGACCGTCAGCCAGATGGTCGACCGCGTGATGCAACTGCCGGAGGGCACCCGCTTCTACCTGCTCGCCCCCGTGGTGCGCGGCCGCAAGGGCGAATATCGCAAGGAACTGGCCGAATGGCAGAAGGCCGGCTTCACCCGCGTCCGCATCGACGGCGAACTCTACGCGATCGAGGACGCCCCCGCCCTCGACAAGAAATACAAGCATGACATCGAAGTCGTGGTCGATCGCCTGGCCGTCACCGAAGACATGTCCACCCGCCTGGCCGACAGCTTCGAACAAGCCCTGAAACTGGCCGACGGCCTGGCCTATGTCGACCTGGCCGATGCCACGGTCGCCGACCTCACTTCCCCCCTCCCGCAAGCGGGAGGGGCCGGGGGTGGGCCTGCGCCAACGCCCGGCAAAATGAAGAACGCTGGCGTTCCGGAAAACCGCATCGTCTTCTCCGAAAAATTCGCCTGCCCCGTCAGCGGCTTCACGATTCCGGAGATCGAACCCCGCCTCTTCTCCTTCAACGCCCCGCAAGGCGCCTGCCCCGCCTGCGACGGCCTGGGCGAACGGCAGGAGTTCGACCCCGAACTCGTCGTCCCCAACGAAGCCCTGACCCTCAAAAAAGGCGCCATCGTCCCCTGGGCGAAATCCAACCCGCCCAGCCCCTATTACATGCAGGTCCTGGGCTCCCTCGCCAAGGAATTCGGCTTCTCCCTCGAAACCCCGTGGCAAGATCTCCCTGCGGAGGTCAAGATCATCATCCTCCACGGCACCGCCGGCAAACCCGTCACCCTGCGCTTCGTCGACGGCAAGAAAAGCTATGAGGTCAGGAAACCCTTCGAAGGCGTCATCGGCAACCTCAACCGCCGCCTCCTCCAGACGGACTCCGCCTGGATGCGCGAGGAACTGAGCAAATACCAAACCGCCATGCCCTGCGAGACATGCGACGGCGCCCGCCTCAAGCCCGAAGCCCGCGCGGTCAAGATCGCCGGGGAGGACATTTCCCTCTCCACCCGCCGCAGCGTCATCGACGCGCTCCGCTTCTTCCAGACCCTCCCCACCCACCTCAACGACCAGCAGAACCAGATCGCCAAGGCCATCCTCAAGGAAATCGTCGAACGCCTCGGCTTCCTCAACAATGTCGGCCTCGATTACCTGAACCTCGACCGTACCAGCGGCACCCTGTCCGGCGGCGAGTCCCAGCGCATCCGCCTCGCCAGCCAGATCGGCAGCGGCCTCTCCGGCGTCCTCTACGTCCTCGATGAACCATCGATCGGCCTGCACCAGCGCGACAATGACCGCCTGCTCATCACCTTGAAACGCCTGCGCGACCTGGGCAACACCGTCATCGTCGTGGAGCATGACGAGGACGCGATCCGCACCGCCGACTATATCGTCGACATGGGTCCGGGCGCAGGCGTCCACGGCGGCGAGATCGTGGCGCAAGGGTCCTTGAACGAACTGCTCGCCCACCGCGACAGCCTGACCGCGGATTACTTGAACGGCACCCGCCGCATCGAAGTCCCGCCCAAGCGCCGCAAGGGATCGGCCAAGAAGCTCACCGTCCACAACGCCCGCGCCAACAACCTGCAGAACGTCACTGCCAGCATCCCGCTCGGCACCTTCACCTGCATCACCGGCGTCTCGGGCTCAGGCAAGTCCAGCTTCACCATCGACACCCTCTACGCCGCGTCCGCCCGCACCCTCAACGGCGCCCGCATAGTCGCCGGTCCCCACGACAAGGTGACGGGCCTCGAACATTGCGACAAGGTGATCGACATCGACCAGTCGCCCATCGGCCGCACCCCCCGCTCCAACCCGGCGACTTACACGGGCGCCTTCACCAACATCCGCGACTGGTTCGCCGGCCTCCCGGAGAGCCAGGCGCGCGGCTACAAGCCCGGCCGTTTTTAGTTCAA
>NZ_JALDYQ010000034.1:0-48140 GCF_032153725.1 Sphingobium sp.
CCTGGACCAGGAAAGCGCGGTCAGCCTGATCGTCAACGGCTTCGCCAAGGAAGTGCTGCAGCAACTGCCGATGGAATTCGCGGTGGAAGCGCAGAAGCTGCTGGGGATTTCTCTCGAAGGATCGGTGGGCTGAGGCCCCCCAAGGTTACACTAAGGAATAGAATCTTGAGCGACGAAGACGATATCCAGGATGCCCTCGCCGATTTCGCGGAGGATGTCGGCAATGGTCAGGCATGGACCGCCGCGATCCGCATCCTGACTGAGGATTATGAGCTGGAGGAAGGCGAACTTCAGGCCCGCGCCGCCAAGGATTTCGGCGATCTCGACGCCTGGCAGGCCGAATGCCGCGCCGCGCTGGACAAGGGCGACCTGGCCTTCACCGAACGGCTCAAGACCGACAAGGCGTTCCACAAGGCGAAGGCGCCCAACCTCGCTCGCATGGCTCCGGTGACGGAATTCGTGACCGGCATGCTGGAAAAGGGCGCGCCCGAACCCGGCGCCGACTGGTGGCCCTATATGCCGATCAAGCGCCATATCGACACGCTGTTCCCCGCACCGGGCGATGTGCGGGACATGGCCTTCTGGACCGCGCGGACGCTCCAGCGCGCGCATAAGGGTTGAATACATGCTGACGATCGACAATCTGACCAATGAAATCGACGGCAAGGCGATCCTGAAAGGACTCTCGCTCTCCATCAACGCGGGCGAGATCCACGCGATCATGGGGCCGAACGGCGCGGGCAAGTCGACCTTGGCCTATACGTTGGGCGGCCGTCCGAACTATGAGGTGACCGGCGGCACCGCGACCTTCGAAGGCGCCGATCTGTTCGAGCTGGAGCCGCATGAGCGCGCCGCCGCCGGGCTGTTCCTGGGCTTCCAGTATCCGGTCGAGATTCCGGGCGTGTCCAACCTGCAATTCCTGCGCGAGAGCCTCAACAGCCAGCGCAAGGCGCGGGGGCAGGAGGCCCTGTCGGGCGGCGAGTTCATCAAGCTCGCCAAGGAAAAGGCGGGCCTGCTCGGCCTCGACATGGAGATGCTGAAGCGTCCGGTGAATGTCGGCTTTTCGGGCGGCGAGAAGAAGCGCGCCGAAATGGTGCAGATGGGCATTCTCGACCCCAGGCTGGCGATCCTCGACGAAACCGACTCCGGCCTCGACATCGACGCGCTCAAGATCGTGGGTTCCGGCATCAACGCCATCATGCGCAAGCCCGACAAGGCGGTGCTGCTGATCACCCATTATCAGCGCCTGCTCGACTATGTGAAGCCGGACTTCGTGCATGTGCTGGCGGCTGGCCGGATCGTGAAGTCGGGCGGCCCCGAACTGGCGCTGGAACTGGAGCGCGAGGGTTATGCTGATGTGGTTGGGGCGGAGGTGGCTGCGGCGTGACCACGCTCACCCTTCCCACGCGCCCCCTCCCCACACGCAGGGCCGAGGAATGGCGCTACAGCGATCTTGAGGCGCTGGCGACTATCTGGCCGACGCCCGCGCCGGTGCGCATCGATGTCGCCGCCGGGGACACTGCGCGCCATCATCTGTTGCAGGATGCGGGCGAAGGCGCGGCGGCGGTGCATGATTATGCGATCAGCATCGCGGACGGAGCGCGCTGCGATTTCCATGTGCTCAATATCGGCGGCAAATTCGGCCGCGTGACCTTCACCGTCACGCTGGGCAAGAATTCGCATTTCGAACTGAAGGGCGCGATCATTGGCGGCGGCGATCAGGTGCTGGAGATCATCACCGCCGTCACCCATGCGGAAGCCGATGCAACCAGCGGCCAGACGATCCGTTCGATCCTGGGCCAGCGCGCCACCGGCAGCTATCTGGGCTCCATCAACGTCGCCCGCGATGCGCAGCGCACCGATGCCTTCCAGTCGGTGAAAGCCATGCTGCTCGATCGCACCGCCACGGCGAACGCCAAGCCTGAGCTGGAAATCTACGCCGACGACGTGAAATGCGCTCATGGCGCGACCGTGGGCGAACTGGACAAGCAGGCCCTCTTCTACATGGCGAGCCGCGGCATGGACCCGGCGACGGCCAAGACACTGCTCTTGAAAGCCTTTGTCGCGGGCGTGTTCGACGATGTTGCCGATGAAGCGGTGAAGGACAGCCTCGAAGCCGCCGCCATCGCCAAGCTGGAGACGCTGGTATGACCGTCAGCGCCGCAGAAAAGCTGAGCCTGCGCCGCGACTTCCCCGGCGTCGGTACCTGGCACTATCTCGACAGCGCCGCCACCGCGCAGAAGCCCAGTACCGTGATCGACGCCATCGCCCGCGCCTATGGTCCGGACTATGCGACGGTCCATCGCGGCGTTTACGAGCGCTCGGCCAATATGACGCTCGCCTATGAAGCCGCCCGCCGCAAGGTCGCGCAGTTCATCGGCGCGGCGTCGGACAGCGAGATCGTCTATGTCCGTGGCGCGACCGAGGGCATCAATCTGGTCGCGCAAAGCTGGGCGGGGACGCAGTTGAAGGCGGGCGATCGCATCCTGCTCTCGATGCTGGAGCATCACAGCAATATCGTCCCCTGGCAGATCGTCGCTGAGAATGTCGGGGCGCAGATCGACGTCGTGCCGCTGACCGCCGACGGCAAGATCGACCTCGATGCGATGCAGGCGATGATCACCCCCGCGCACCGGATGGTCGCGCTCGCCCATGTGTCGAACGTGCTGGGCAGCGTCCTCGACGTTCGCCGCGCCGCCGATATCGCCCATAGCGTCGGCGCCAAGATCCTGATCGACGGTTGCCAGGCCGTGCCCCGCCTTGCCGTGGATGTGCAGGCGCTGGACTGCGATTTCTACGTCTTTTCCGCGCACAAGCTCTACGGCCCGACCGGCATCGGCGCGCTCTGGGGGCGGAAGGAACTGCTCGACGCCATGCCGCCCTATCAGGGCGGCGGCTCGATGATCGACAAGGTGACGTTCGAAAAGACCACCTATGCCCCCGCGCCAACCCGGTTCGAGGCGGGGACGCCGCATATCACCGGCGTCGTCGGCCTGTCGGCGGCGATCGACTATGTGCAGGCCATCGGCCTTGACGCGATCCACGCCCATGAATGCGCGCTGGTCGGCAAGGCGCGGACGGCGCTGGAAAGCCTGAACAGCGTGCGCGTCTTCGGGCCGGAGGACAGCGCGGGCATCCTCTCCTTCGAGGTGGAGGGGGTGCATCCGCACGATGTCGGCACCATATTGGACGAAACGGGCGTCGCGATCCGCGCCGGGCATCATTGCGCGCAGCCGCTGATGCGCCATCTGGGGGTCGAGGCGACCGCGCGGGCCAGCTTCGGCATCTACAGCGACGAGGGCGACGTGGATGCGCTGGTCAAAGGCATTGAAAGAGTGAGGAAAATCTTCGGATGAGCGAAGAGCGGAAGATATTGGTGGAAGAGGTCGAAGCGGTGGAAACACCCCCGAAGGCGCGCGTCGAGGAAACCACCGATTCTGGCCATCGCCAGCGCGACTATCTCGACGGCTTCCTTGCTCAGAAGCCCGCCGAAACGTCCAAGGGCGAGCCGGGCGGCAGCCTTTATGACGCCATCATCGATGCGCTCAAGGAAATCTACGACCCGGAAATCCCGGTCAATATCTATGATCTCGGCCTCGTCTACGGCGTCGACGTGACCGAGGACGGCCATGCCGTCGTCACCATGACGCTGACCACGCCGCATTGCCCGGTCGCCGAATCCATGCCGGGCGAAGTCGAACTGCGCGTCGGCGCGGTGCCGGGCGTGGGCGACGCGCAGGTGAACCTCGTCTGGGACCCGCCATGGGACCCGCAGAAAATGTCGGATGAGGCCAAGCTCGAACTGGGAATGCTCTGATGACCCCTACTTCCAATGGCGAAACCAAAATCCGCGCCCGCCCCGCCGCCGTCATCCTGACGCCCGCCGCGCAGCAGCGCGTCGCGGACCTGATGGCGCAGGCGCCCGAAGGCACGATCGGCGTCAAGCTTTCGACCCCGAAGCGCGGCTGTTCGGGCCTTGCCTATTCGGTCGACTATGTGAGCGAGGAAGCCCGGTTCGATGAGAAGATCGAAACTCCCGGCGGCACCTTCTATATCGACGGCGCCTCGGTTCTCTATCTGGTCGGCTCGACCATGGACTGGGTGGAGGACGATTTCACCGCCGGGTTCGTCTTCAACAACCCCAATGCCAAGGGCAGCTGCGGCTGCGGCGAGAGCTTCACGGTTTAGGCATCCCAGCCGTTGAATATGCCTCATATGCTCATCCTCGGCATGGGCTACACCGCCTCCCGCCTGGCCGCCCGCCTGCGCGGCGAGGGTTGGCAGATCACCGGCGTCCGCCGCATTGCCGATGCGCAAGCGCTCGCCTTCGATGACGGCAGCGCCGTCCGCGCGGCCATTGCGCAGGCCAGCCACATCCTCTCCTCCGTCCCGCCGGAGGGGGACGCCGATCCCGTCCTCGCCCGCTATGGCGCCGACATCGCCGCCGCGCCCGCGATCTGGAGCGGCTATCTCTCCTCTACCGGCGTCTATGGCGATGCGGCGGGCGCGTGGGTCGATGAATCCAGCCCCATCCGCCCCGGCCGCCGCGCCGCCCGCGCGCGGGCCGATGCCGACTGGGGCGCGCTCCGCCCCGACATGCGCCGTTTCCGCCTGCCCGGCATTTACGGGCCGGGCCGCTCGGCGCTCGACCGGGTGCGGGAAGGGCGGGCGCATCGCATCGACCTGCCCGATCAGCTGTTCAGCCGCGCCCATGTCGACGACATCGTCTCGGGTGTCGTCGCCTCGCTGCATCAAGGGCCGTCGGGCATCTACAATCTTTCCGACGATCTCCCCTGCGCGCAGAATCGGCTGATCGAAGCCGCCTGCGTCCTTCTTGGCCGGCCTCTGCCGCCGCTGCTGACGCTGGAGGAAGCGCGGCTCTCCCCCATGGCCCTGTCCTTCTATGCCGAAAACCGCCGCGTCGCCAATGGCCGGGCCCGGCGCCTGCTCGGCTGGTCGCCCCGCTATCCGACCTATCGCGAAGGCCTGCCCGCCTGCCTTTGACGCGGCCCGCCGCAAAGTCGGATCATCGCTAACGCCTTCTTAACCATCCCTGCCCGATGACGGTGCCGTCAGCTTCGCAAGGACAGGAAAATGGACCGCTTCGACAATGCCTTCGCCGCCCTTGGCCAGCGCATCAACACCCTGTCCATGCCGGCGCGCGCCGCCTCCACGCCCGTCCCGCTCACCAGCCTGATCGACAAGGTGAACGCCGCCAAGCGTCTCTACCGGCCGGGCGTGCGGCGTTAAGCCTGCCTGGTCCGCAGCGCCACCACCATTCCAATAATCGCCAGCAGCGCGCCGGCACTCGCCAGAGCGGTCCAGCGATAGCCCTCCACCAGCGTGGAGATCAGCATGGCGATCACCGGGATCAGCACGCTGGTATAGGCCGCGCGCCCCGCGCCCATGCGCTGGATCAGCCGGAAATAGAGCGGAAAGGTCACGACCGATCCCGCCAGCCCCAGCCAGGCAATCCCGGCCAGATAGCCCAGCCGCAACTCAATCACCGGCGGCCCGGCGATGACCCATGCGAAGACCGCATTCACCCCCGCGCCGATCAGCATCGCCCAGGCCAGCACCGCCACCATCGGCAGCCGCCGCGCAATCTCCATCCCCTGCATCACATTGGCGGCCGAAGCGCTCATCAGCCCGGTGATCGAAAAGGCCGCGCCCAGCAGCACCATGTCCGGCCTGACGCTCGCGGCATGATATTCATGCGCCAGCATCAGCGCGATGCCCGCCACCGCGACAACCGATCCGGCGACAAAGGCCCGGCTCACCGGCTGGCGGAAGAAGAGGAAGCTCATGATGCTGTTGGGGATCAGCAGCATGGCATAGACCACCGCCACCACGCCGGAAGTCAGATAATGCTCCGCGCGATAGACGAAGTTGAAGTTCAGCACGAACTGAGCCACGCCCAGCAGCCCGGCAAAGACCAGCCCCCTGCCGCCGATCCGGAGCGGCACGCGTCGCACCCTGGCAAAGATCGCCATCGCCACGCCCGCCAGCAGGAAGCGATAGCAGACCGACCAGCTCGCCGGCACGCTGCCCAACTGGTCGCGGATCACGATCCAAGTGGAACTCCAGATCAGCGTGACAAGAATGAAGGGCAGGGCGACCCCCTTGTCCTCCGTCATTCTTTCAGGGCCCTGAGCGCATCGGCCAGCGGTTTTACGCTGGCGGCGTCCTGCGACCAGTTGGTGACCAGCCGCGCCGCGCCCTCTCCCCAATCGTGGAAATCAAAGCCCTGTGCCCGCAGCGCCGCCGCCTCCTGCGCCGTCAGCCGCACGAACAGCTCATTGGCCTCGACGGCATGCATCAGCCGTCCGGCCGCGGCTTCGGCCAGAGCCTGCGCCGCCCTATTGGCTGCCCGCGCATTGCGCAGCCAAAGGTCGCCCTCGACCATCGCCAGCAACTGCGCCGCCAGATAGCGGCCCTTGGAAAAGAGATGCCCGGCCCGCTTGCGCCAGCGTGCCGCCTCGGCCGCGCGCGCCGCTGCCTGCTCCCCGAAAAACACCAGCGCTTCGCCGATCATCCCGCCATTTTTGACGCAGCCGAAGGATAATATGTCGACCCCCGCCCGCCAGCTCACATCGCCCGGATGGCAGCCCAGATATGCCACCGCATTGGCGAAGCGCGCCCCGTCCATATGGAAACCCAGCCCCTGCGCCCGCGCCGCCGCGCCCAGCGCCGCCACCTCATCGGGCGTGTAGGCCAGCCCATATTCGGTCGCCTGGGTGATGCTGATCGCCCGCGCCGGCACCTGATGCACATCGGGCCGGATCGCCTTCAATCGCTCGACCACCCCCTCGGGCGATAATTTCGCGCCCTCGCCGGGCAGCGCCATCAGGCTCGCGCCATGGGTGTAGAAGCCGGGCGCGCCGCATTCGTCGACGACGATATGTGCCTCCTCATGGCACAGCACCCCGCCATAGGGCGGGCAGAGGCAGGCCAGCGATATGCTGTTCGCCGCCGTGCCGGTGGCGATCCACAGCGCCTTGACCGGGGTGTCGAACAGATTCGAAAAGGCGCCGTCCAGCCTCGCGCTCCACATGTCGCCGTCATAGCCATGGTCGGCCCGGTCGGCCGCCGCGATCGCCGCCATCACCTCCGGGCAGACGGGGGTCGCATTATCGGAGAAAAACTGCATGGAACGGGGATAGCGAGGCCGCGGCCGAGCGCCAAGAGGCCAGCCGGAGCCAAGCGGCCCTTGCTGGGCCAGATTGGTCAGTATTAATGACCCATTGTCTCCGGCCGCCATCTATGACATAGGCGGCCCCGTCCAACCCAAAGGAGTTTTTCGTCATGGACGTCCAGCAGACATCGCGCTTCACCGTCACCCGCAGCAGCCAGGCTGTATCGGCGGACCAGCGCGCGGTATTGCTGGCGGACCCGGGTTTCGGAAAGCTCTTCACCGACCATATGGTCACGATTCGCTATACGGAGGGGCAGGGCTGGCACAGCCACGCCCTTGGCCCGCGCGAACCGTTCCAGCTCGATCCCGCCTGCGCCGTGCTGCACTATGCGCAGGAAATCTTCGAGGGCATGAAGGCCTATCGTCTGGAAGATGGCAGCATCGCCATGTTCCGGCCGGAGGAAAACGCCCGCCGCTTCGCTGAGTCGGCTGAACGCATGGCGATGCCCGCTTTGCCCGAAGACGTCTTCATGGACGCCGTCGAGCTGCTGGTGAAGACCGACGCCGACTGGATTCCGACCGGCGAGGGCAGCCTCTATCTGCGCCCCTTCATGTTCGCGAGCGAGACGTTCCTGGGCGTGCGTCCGGCGAACGAATATATTTTCTGTGTCATCGCCTCGCCCGCCGGCGCCTATTTCAAGGGCGGCAAGAAAGCGGTCACGCTCTGGGTGTCGGAACATTTCACCCGCGCGGCGCGCGGCGGCACCGGCGCCGCCAAATGCGGCGGCAACTATGCCGCCTCGCTGGTCGCGCAGAAGGAAGCCAGCAAGCATGGGTGCGATCAGGTCGTCTTCCTCGACGCCGCGGAGAACAAGTGGGTCGAGGAACTGGGCGGCATGAACGTGTTCTTCGTGATGGATGACGGCTCGATCGTCACTCCGCCGCTGGGGGGCACCATCCTGCCGGGCATCACCCGCGACAGCCTGATCAGCCTCGCCCGCGCCCAGGGGCATGAGGTGCGCGAGGAACCCTACAGCTTTGCCCAATGGCGCGCCGACGCCGCCAGCGGCAGGCTGCGCGAAGCCTTTGCCTGCGGCACGGCGGCGGTGGTGACCGCGATCGGCACGGTGAAGAGCGCCGATGGCGACTTCACCATCGGCAATGGCGATGGCGGCATCGTCACCGAAGCGTTGCGCGCGGAGCTGACCGGCATCCAGCGCGGCGCCGTGGCCGATCCGGCCAATTGGGTGCGCAAGCTGTAAAACAAACATCGTGCTCCTGCCTGCGCGGGAGCACGTCGCGAACAGCCGCTTTCCATTCCTGTCCCGACAGCCTAGAACCACCGCCATGCAACGCTTCGACGTCGTCATTCTGGGCGGTGGCCTGGTCGGCCTGACCCTTGGCATCGCGCTTTCCGGCCATGGCGTGCGCTGCGCCGTGATCGATCCGGCCAACGCGCAGGAAACCACCGCCGCCGGTTTCGACGGCCGCGTCTCCGCGATCAGCTCGACCAGCCATGCCATGCTCTCCGCCATCGGCGTGGTGGCCTATCTGGAGGGCAAGGGCTGCCCGATCGACCGCATCTGGGTCAGCGACGGGCTGGAGCCGGGCGCGCTCGACTTCGCGCCGGACGCGGATGATGGCGTCATGGGGATCATGTTCCCCAATCGCGACCTGCGCGTTGCCTTGGCGCAGACGGCGGAAAAGGCGGAAAACCTCACCCGCTTCCAGCCCGATCGCGCCACCCATGTCGATCGCCATGCCGATGGCGTGACGCTGACGCTGGCGGGCGGGCAGACGATCCATGGCGCGCTGCTGGTTGCCGCCGAAGGGCGCAACAGCCCGACCCGCGAAGCCGCCGGCATCCGCACCACGCGCTGGAACTACGGGCATGTCGCGATGGTCACGGCCATCGACCATGAGGTTTCGCACGCCAATACGGCCTATGAGATCTTCTATCCCGGCGGTCCTTTCGCGTTGCTGCCGATGCTGCCGGGCACGCGATCGGCCATTGTCTGGACCGTGCCGACGGATCAGGCACCCGCCATGCTCAAGCTCTCCGAACGCGCCTGGCTGGCGGAGGCGCAGAAGCGCATGGGCGGTTTCCTTGGCGAGATCGCGCTGGCCGGGCCACGGTCGAGCTATCCGCTGGGTTTCCACCATGCGGCGCGCATCACCGATACCCGTCTGGCGCTGGTGGGCGACAGCGCCCATGCCATCCATCCGATCGCGGGGCAGGGGCTCAACCTCGGTTTCCGCGATGTCGCCGCGCTGGTGGAGGTTCTGGTGGAAGGCATGCGGCTGGGCCTTGATCCGGGCGATGCGCAACTGTTGACGCGCTATCAGCGCTGGCGCGGGCTGGACGCGATGATGACCAGCGTGGCGATGGACGGGCTGGTCCGGCTGTTCGACGTGCCGGGGCGCATTCCTTCGCTCGTGCGCCGCGCGGGTCTGGCAGCGGTGCAGCGCACGTCCCTGCTCAAGAACCGCTTCATGGCGGAGGCGCGGGGACAATCCGGAGCGTTGCCGCGCTTGCTGACGGGTGAAATGGTTTAGGGCGGATCGACTTCAGCCCTGACGGCCATCCTTCATGTCAAACCCGCATGGCCTCCAGCGCCTTGCCAACCGCCAAAATCCCCTCGGGCGATGCCGCAAAGCCCATATGGGTGCAATCCACCTCGATCGCCCGGTCCCGTTCCCCGGCGCGCCCCCTGGCGCATTCCGGCAGGATCACGCCATCCCGCCGCGACCACAGGGCCACGGTCGGCACCGGCGGCTTTTGCTCCCGATCGCAGGCAAAGGGCGGCCGATCCACCGGAAAGCCGGACACCAGCTGATAGAGCCGCCACGCATGATTGGCGCGCGGATCGCCCGAAAAGGGCGTGCCCATCGTCACCACGCCGCTGACCTTGTGGGTCGCGAATTTGGCATATTCCCGCGCGAACAGCCCGCCCAGGCTCCAGCCCACCAATATCAGCTTCGAACCGGTTTCACGCTGAATCTGATCCACCCGCCGGTCGATCTGCGCCAGACTGTCGGGCTTTGGCCCGAAATTGCGCCCCATGCCCCAGCCATGCGCCGAATAGCCCGCTGCATTGAGCACCGCGCGGAGCGGTTCCATCCGCTGTTCGGACGCCATCAGCCCGGGAATCAGCAGGATATGCCGCCCATCGCCCCGGATCGCGCCGGTCAGCGCCGATATCTGCGTCCGCGTGCGCATGAGGTCGAACGGCACCGATGCATTGCCCAGTAGATGCTGGAGCGACGGCCGCTCGGCCGCGCGCGGACCGCTGGCCAGGCGACCTTTCCAGAAACTGGCAATGGCGTCAGCATAGGGCGGCACGAAAATGTCTTTCCTTTTCCCAAAGGGAAAAATGACATTCTCATGACAATGGCCCCCGAGTCCATGGATTTTCATCCATCAGGACGAACGGTTCGTCGTTTGTGACAGCGGATTCAGGGCGCCAGCGGAGAGGTCTGCGCCACCGCTCCGCCATCGGCCGCCCGCAACTGGCGCGGCTCCAGGATCGCTGCCGTCTCGATCAGGTCGAGCGCCCGCCGCGCCTCCAGATAGCGCCGCGCAAATTGCATCCAGCGATCCGCCGCCGCGCGCCCGGGCATCTGCTCCACCTCCGCCAGCGCCGCGCCGACCCGTGACCCGTCAATATAGCGGATCGCCCGATCCAGCGCCGCCTGCGGCCGGGGAGAGGGGGTGGATGCCTTGTGAATGGTGACCAGCTCGCGCGCCTCATGCTCCAGCGCTTCCCACCAGCTCGCATCGGCAGGCGGGACCGTCACCTGATCCGCCATCGCCATCAGCCCGCCGCGCAGGTCGGCCAGCGTCACCGGCTCGCGCGCCGCATTGATGATGGTCGCCACCGCGCGCGGCTGCGCCTGGCCGAAGCGCAGCCGCAGCTGCCCTTCGACATAGCCGAGCGGCGCCCCGCTATCGAGCGCGCGCCGCGCCGCGAAGGCGACCAGCAGCCCCTCCGCCCGCGCCGCATTGCCCGACGCCGCCTGCGCCTCGACGGTGATCCGGTTGAGCCGTTCCTCCAGCTGCACGACCCGCCCGTCCAGCATCTCCGCGGCATCGACGGAGAGCGGCCGTATCGCCGCGCCGCTGCCCGGCAGGGGCGCCGCCGCGACCGATTGCGGCGACCCGCCCCAGCGCTGCGCGATGCGCGGCATGGCCAGCACGGTGATCACGACCCCGATCGCAAAGGCCAGCATCAGCAGGATCAGCATCAGCCAGGGACCCCGCCGACGCGCGGGCGCTGCTGTTGCCGGAGCCGGTGCCGCGCCGTCCGTGTCGCTCATCAAGGGCCTTTCTTCCATCAAGGCCGAATCATTCGCATAATCGGACGGCAAGGGCCAGCATCCTCTCATCATCGGGCATATCGGGCGCCTGGGCGCTGGCCCAGCCCATGCCGCAAGCCGCCAGCGCCGCCGGGCTGATCGCGATCAGGTGCAGGGCCGCGCGCTGCTGCCCGCCGACCCGCTGCGCCAGAATCTCCCCGGCGCGCGGCGAATGAACCAACAATATGCTGCCCGGCTCCAGCCGTTCCGCCAGCCCGTCATCGCTGGTCCGCTGCATTTCATATACGGCGATCCGCTCGATCCGCAGCGGTCCCGCTTCGATCGGCGCGGCCGTGCGGCCGGCCAGATGCAGCACGCTGCGATGCCCGTCCGCCGCGATCCGTTGCGCAATGGCTGTCCCATCGCCCGCGCCCGCGACGACCGACGCGAATCCCGCCGCCTCCAGCGCCTTCGCCGTCGCCCGCCCGACCGCATAGGCAGGCAGGTCCCGATAATCGGCCAGCCGGTCGCCCGCCAGCCGCGCGGCATTGGCGCTGGTCAGCAACAGCGCATCGAAACGGTCCGGGGCAGGGGCCTGCCATTCCACCACCGCTGGCGCGAACAGGGGATGAACCCGCGCCAGCAGTCCCAATTCCGCCGCCCGCTCCGCCGTCTTGCCGGCACCCGGCTCGGGTCGCAGGATGACGAGTGGCCTCACGCCTCGAACAGCGCGCGCAACGCCGGACTTGCCCGCTCCAGCAGGCCGCGTCCCATGGCTTCCGCCGCCGCCATGTCATCCCGGTCGATCCGCAGCGAATCCCCGACCGTTTCCTGCCCATCCGGACTGATGATCTCGGCGCGCAGATGAATCCGCCCATCCTCCAGCCGCCCCAGCGCCGCGATCGGCGAGTGGCAGGTCCCGCCCAGACCGACCAGCACCGCCCGCTCGGCCATCACGCAGTCGAAAGTGTCCGCGTCGCTGATCGTCGCCAGCAATGCCAGCATCGCCACATTGCCGCTCAACGTCTCGATCCCCACGGCCCCCTGCGACGGCGCGGGCAGCATGACCTCGATCGGGATCGTCACCCCCACATCCTGCAGACCCAGCCGGTCCAGCCCCGCCGCCGCCAGCAGGGTCGCATGGGCTTCCCCCGCCGCCAGCTTGGCAAGCCGCGTCGCCACATTGCCGCGAAACAGCACGACCTGCGCATCGGGTCGCAACCGCTTCACCTGCGCCGCCCGGCGCGGCGAGCTGGTCCCGACCACCGGCCTTTCCGGCAACGTGTCAAAACCTCCCGCGCCCACCAGCCGATCCCGCGCATCAGCGCGCGGCAGCATGGCGGCGATGCGGATTCCGGCGGGCCGCAGCGTCTCCACATCCTTCATCGAATGCACCGCGAAATCGATCTCGCCCTCGACCAGCGCCCGGTCCAGTTCCTTGGTCCACAGCGCCTTGCCGCCGATCTCGGCCAGCGGCCGGTCCTGAATCCTGTCCCCGCTGGTCTGCACGACGACGATCTCGACCGCGCTCTCGTCCCAGCCATGGCGGGCGCGCAATGCCGCCATCGTCATATGCGCCTGCGCCAGCGCAAGCGGAGAGCCACGGGTGCCAAGGCGGAGCGGTTGATCAGGCTTTTGCATATGCCGCTTGCTCTAATGGTCGCGGACATTAGATGGAAGCGGCAATGACGATCATCCTCGGCCTGGAATCAAGCTGCGACGAAACCGCAGCGGCGCTGGTGACGGCGGAGGGCAGGATATTGGCCCATCGCCTCGCCACGCAGGAAGAGGCGCACCGCCCTTATGGCGGCGTCGTCCCCGAAATCGCCGCCCGCGCCCATGTCGAAGCACTCGCTCCCCTGATCGAGGCCGCTTTGTCCGACGCCGCCCTCACCCTCAATGATGTCGACGTGATCGCCGCCACCGCCGGCCCCGGCCTGATCGGCGGCGTGATGGTCGGCCTCGTCACCGGCAAGGCGCTCGCCCATGCGGCGAACAAGCCCCTGATCGCGGTCAATCACCTCGAAGGCCACGCCCTCTCGCCGCGCCTCGCCGACCCCAGCCTGCAATTCCCCTATCTGCTGCTGCTGGTGTCGGGCGGCCATTGCCAGCTTCTCCATGTGCGTGGCCCCGGCGACTATACCCGCCTTGCCACCACCATAGACGATGCCAGCGGCGAAGCCTTCGACAAGACGGCGAAATTGCTCGGCCTGGGCTATCCCGGCGGCCCGGCGGTGGAAAAGGCCGCTGCGATGGGCAGCCCGAAAGCCGTTCCCCTCCCGCGCCCCTTGGTCGGCACGGCGGAACCCCATTTCTCCTTCGCGGGCCTCAAAAGCGCCGTCATGCGCGCGGCCCAATCCGGCCAATATTCGACCGAGGATATCGCCGCCAGTTTCCAGCAGGCGGTGATCGACTGCCTGATCGACCGCACTGCGCGGCAACTGGCCGACCTCAAGGACATCACCGCCCTCGTCGTCGCGGGCGGCGTCGCCGCCAACCAGTCGATCCGCGCCGCGCTCGAAACGCTGGCCGCCAAACACGGCCTGCCCTTCGTCGCCCCACCGCTCTGGCTCTGCACCGACAATGCCGCGATGATCGCATGGGCCGGCGCGGAGCGTTACGCGGCAGGCCTGATCGATGACTTGACCGTCCCGGCCCGCCCGCGCTGGCCGCTGGACCCCGGCGCCGAAAAAGCGCGCGGAGCAGGAGTGAAAGCATGAAGGCCCCCCTCCCATGAAAGCAGGTGTCATCGGAGCAGGCGCCTGGGGCACGGCGCTCGCCCAAACCCTTGCCGCAGACGGCCAGCATGTCCGCCTCTGGGCACTGGAGCCCGAAGTGGTGGAGGCGGTCAACAAGGACCGGCAGAACCCGCTCTATCTCCCCAATATCCCGCTCAGCCCGTCTATCGAAGCGACCGGCGACATCAGCACCATGGCCGACCGCGACATGCTGCTGATCGTCAGCCCGGCCCAGCATCTGCGCGCGGTCGTGGCCCAGGCTCCGGCAGGCACCCCGCTCATCCTCTGCTCCAAGGGCATAGAGGCCGGCACCAGCCTCCTCATGTCGGAAGTCGCGGCGCAGGCCCAGCCAACGTCCCCTATCGCCGTTCTTTCCGGCCCCACCTTCGCCCATGAGGTGGCCAAGGGCCTTCCCACCGCGATCACGCTGGCCTGCGCCGACGCCGATCTTGGCGCAAAGATCGCCGCCCGCATCGCCCGCCCCGCCTTCCGCCCCTATCTGTCCGACGATGTGGTCGGCGCGGAAATCGGCGGCGCGGTCAAGAATGTCCTCGCCATCGCCTGCGGCGTTGCGGAGGGTGCTGGCCTCGGCCTCAACGCCCGCGCCTCGCTGATCAGCAGGGGTTTCGCCGAAATGACCCGCTTCGGCCTCGCCCGCGGTGCCCGCGCCGAAACCCTGGCCGGCCTTTCGGGCCTTGGCGATCTCGTCCTCACCTGCTCCTCGACCAACAGCCGCAACTTCTCGCTGGGCAAGGGGCTGGGCGAGGGCCAGTCGGCCAAGACCCTCCTCTCCAACCGCCGGACCGTAGCGGAAGGGGCCTTCACCGCCCCCGTCCTGCGGCAGGCCGCCCGCGCCGCCAGGGTCGAAATGCCCGTGGTCGAAGCTGTCTGCGCCCTGCTCGAAGACGCCGCGCCGCTCGTCCAGGTCATGGACGCGCTGCTCGCCCGTCCGCTGCGCGCCGAATAAAAACTCGCGCTCTTTCCAGATATTGCTACAGTCCGGCACCACAAAATGACGCCACAGCATTGATGTCACAGCATTGATCTCACAGGGGGACCATAGTTCGTTGCCGGTTGAAGGGGCCTCTCCCGCGCAGCAGGATGACATTGCGGCGCTCGCCCGGGGTGGACGGATCAATGTGTTCGGTTTCCTGCTCCGTCTCGCCGCGCGCCTGCCTTTCCTGTTCATCGCCGGCCGCTGGTACGGCGCCGATGCGCTCGGCCGCTTCGCCTATGCCGTGCTGGTGGTGGAATTCATTGCCCAGCTCGCGACCCTTGGCCTGAAACGCGGCCTCGCGGGCGCGCTTGCCCAGACCGAACGTCCGCACAGCCATGTCGTGACCGATGCCATGCTGGTGACGTTGATCGCCTCCCTTATCGGCAGCGCGATCCTCGTCGCCTTCCCGCAGGCGATGTTCCCCAATAGCGGTATCAACGGCCTGGACCGTCTGCTCGCGCTGATCGTGATAGCCGTTGCGGGTTCCGACGTGGCGCTCGCCGCCTGCGCCTATCGTTTCGACATCGGCGCCACGGTGCGCGCCCGGTCGATCATAGAGCCATGGGCGATCAGCATCGGCGCCTTCGCCTTCGCCTTCTATTCGACCCGCGACGGCCTCATCCTCTCCTATGTCGTCTCGATGATCGCCGCGCTGGTCGCCTCGATCATCCCGCTGACCCGCCATTACGGCATCCCCCATGGCTGGCGCCCCGATTTCGGCCGGCTCTGGCGGCTGGCCCGGCGCAACCTGCCGCTCGCGGCGGCGGACGGGGTCGAATGGGGCTCGCGCCGCCTTGACATGGCGATCCTCGGCCTGTTCGTCAGCCCGGCGGTGGTCGGCATCTATTATGTCGCGCAGCAGGTCGCCTCCCTGCCGCAGAAGCTGAAAACCAGCTTCGACCCGATCCTTGGCCCCGTCATCACCCGCAATCTGGCGGAGGGCAACCTCACCGCCATCGCGAAACAGGTGAGCCAGGTCGGCTTCTGGATCATCGCCGCGCAGGCGGGCATAGCCCTCGCCCTCGGCATTCCCGGCGAAGCGGTGATGGGCCTGGTCGGTCCGCATTTCGTCGGCGGCACCGGCGCGCTCGCCTTCCTGCTGCTGGCCGAAGTCGTCGCCGCCACCGCCGTCGTCAGCGAATCCGCGCTGGTCTATATCGCCCGTCACCGCAACCTGATGATCTCGCTGCTGATGATCGGCTTGCAGGCGGCGCTCAGCTTCGCGCTGATCTTCCTCGCAAAGCGCCTCGGCCTCCACGACATGGCGCTCGCCGCCGCGCCCGCCCTCGCGCTCAGCATGGCGCTCGGCGTCAGCGCCCTCGTCAAGGCGCGCCTGCTCTCGATCCTGCTCGGAGCCAGGGTCAACGCCTGGCGCTGGCCGCTGCTCGGCGCTTCCGGCGTCGCCTGCATCGTCGGCGCGGCCTTCGTCGCGCTACCGCCCCGGTTCGAATGGGTGGAACTGGCCTTCGGCGTCTTCACCATCCTCGGCGTCTACGGCTTCGTCATCTGGCGCTGGGGCTTCGGCCCCGACGACCGCGCCCTGTTCCGCAAGCAGAAGCCGGCATAAGTCCTATCGACTTGAAACCATGTGTTCCTGCCTTCGCAGGAACACGACAGCGTTAAAAAAGGCCGGACTTCCGCCCGGCCCCTATATCACCCCAGCGTCTTCGCCCGGATCGCCTGCAAATCCGCTTCCGGCCGCGCGCCCCAGTGCGAGATCACCTCGGCCGCCGCCGCCGCGCCCAGCTTCAGGCACTTGTCGATCTCCAGCCCCTCCAGATGCGCCGCCAGGAATCCCGCCGCGAACAGATCGCCCGCCCCGGTCGTGTCGATCACCTCGGCCACCGGCGCCGCAAAGGCCTCATAACGCATGCCGTCGACCACGGCGATCGCGCCCTTTTCGCTGCGCGTCGACACCAGCACCGGCACTTTCGCCGCGATCGCCGCCACCGCTTTCTCGAAATCATGGACCTGCGCCAGCGACTGAATCTCGCCCTCATTGGAAAAGAGGATGTCGATCAGCCCCTGATCGATCAGCGCGATGAAGTCGGCGCGATGCCGGTCGATCACGAAATTGTCGGACAGGGTGAAGGCGACTTTCCGTCCGGCACTTCGCGCCGCATCGATGGCGGCGCGCATTGCGGCGCGCGGCTGCTCGGGGTCCCACAAATAGCCTTCGAGATAAAGGATGCTGGCCGACCGGATCAGGTCCAGGTCCAGCGCTTCGCGCGGCAGGAACTGCGACGCGCCCAGAAAGGTGTTCATCGTCCGCTGCGCGTCGGGCGTGACCAGGATCAGGCAACGCGCCGTCGGCACGTCGCCCTGCATCGCCGGCGTGTCATAGCGGATGCCGAGCGCCCGCACGTCATGCGTGAACACCGCGCCCAGCTGGTCGTCATTGACCTGCCCGATGAAACCGCATTTCTTGCCCAGCGCCGCCAGCCCCGCCAGCGTGTTCGCCGCCGACCCGCCGCTGATTTCCTTGCCCGCGCCCATGTCGGCATAAAGGCTTGTCGCGGTGGCGGCGTCGATCAGCTGCATTCCGCCCTTGGTCAGCGCATGTTCGGCCAGAAAGGCGTCGTCGCTCCGGGCGAGCACGTCGACAACGGCGTTGCCGATGGCGACAACATCAAGCGTGGGGGCAGCAGCGGTCACGCAAAATCCTTCATCAATGGAAAGCAGGAAAAATCCCGCAGTCTCTAACCGTCCGCGATGCCCCGCGCAACGCCACTGATCGCCGCCGCAATCGCCGCGCCATGGTCATGATCGCAGCCCTTCGTCCTGCCGCCGATCCCGCGCGGCAACCCGTGGCGCCTGCGCCTCGTCTCGGCGCTGATCTTCCTCGCGCCGATCCTCAACCTGCTTGCGCCGATCTGGAGCGCGGCTATGGCAGTCCCCATGCTGCACGGTGCCCGAAGGAAAATGCCATGACCCGCTCCCATCTGGCCATCCGTCCGGCGCTCGTCGCACTCCTGTCCTTGACCCTCGCGGCTTGCGGAGGCGTCGTCCCGCCCCCCGCAGCGCATGTCGCCCCGCCGCCCGCCGGGCCCCCGGCCAGCGCCTTCACCCGCTCCGGCCCGCTGATCGGATCGGACGCCCGGCATCTCATCCAGCTGTTCGGCCAGCCCCGGCTCGATATTCGCGAAAGCACCATGCGCAAACTGCAATTCGCCAATGGCCGCTGCGTGCTGGACGCCTATCTCTACGTCCCGCCGCAGGGCAGGGAACCGCTCGTCACCCATGTCGACGCCCGCACGCCCGCGGGGACAGATGTTGATCCGGCGAGTTGCGCCGCCGCGCTCCAGGCGAAATAATCCTGTCCTATCGAGGGTCGGTCATGCCAAGCCCGAACCGGCTCTTTGACAACAGGAATCCTTGCCGGGAAATGGCAGCGGAAAGGCCGGACCTCCGCCCTTTTGTCGTGTCACTTGTGTCACCCGGATCCCTGCGATGCGTCCAACCGCCCCAGCGCCCAGCGCGCCGCCTCCGCCACCACCGGATCGTCATCCCCGATCAGCGGCCGCAGTCGATCGATCAGCCGCCTGTCGCCGCTGTTCCCCGCGGCGATGGCGGCATTGCGCACCATCCGGTTGCGTCCGATCCGCTTGATCGGGGAGCCTGAGAAAATCTCGCGAAAGGCCGCATCGTCCAGCGCCAGCAAATCGCCAAGGTCCGGCGCCGCCAGTTCCGCCCGCCCGATAAAGGCCCGGTTCGCCGCGGCGCTATTGGCGAATTTGTTCCATGGACAGACGGCCAGACAATCGTCGCAGCCATAAATCCGGTTGCCGATCCCCGCCCGCAATTCCTCCGGGATCGGCCCCTTATGCTCGATGGTGAGGTAGGAAATGCACCGCCGCGCATCGACCACATAGGGCGCGGGAAAAGCGCCGGTCGGACAGGCTGCCTGACAGGCGGTGCAACTGCCGCAATGGTCCTTCTCCGGCGCATCGGGTGTCAGGGCGATCTCGCTATAGATGGCCCCCAGGAACAGCCAGCTGCCATGTTCCCGGCTGACGAGGTTGCTGTGCTTCCCCTGCCAGCCCAGCCCCGCCGCCTCCGCCAGCGGCTTCTCCATCACCGGCGCGGTGTCGACGAAGACCTTCAGCGCGCTGGGCTGCTGTTCGACCAGCCAGCGGGCAAGGGCCTTCAGCCCCTTCTTGACGACATCATGATAGTCACGCCCCTGCGCATAGACCGAAATCCGCCCCCGGTCGCCCGCCTCTGCCAGCGCCAGCGGATCGCGCCCCGGCGCATAGCTCATCCCCAGCATGATGACGCTGCGCACGTCCGGCCACAGCCCCTGCGGCGACCCGCGCTGCCCGGCGCGCTCCTCCATCCACAGCATCCCGCCATGATGTCCGGCATCCAGCCATTGCCGCAGCCGCTCGGCAGATCGCGGCGCGGCATCCGCCGGCGCGATGGCGCAGGCGGCAAAGCCCAGCCGCGCTGCTTCGGCCTTAAGCCGCTGTTCCAAGGTTTCGTTTTGCGTTGGCATGCGATGCGACTATCAGAGGCCGATGATCGGGGTTCCTCAACCGACCTATGCCGTCGAAGGCCATGGTCTTGTCAAGACATTCGGCAATTTCCGGGCGGTCGACGGCATCGACATGGCGGTGCCCACCGGGGCGATCTACGGCATTCTCGGCCCCAATGGCGCGGGCAAGACGACGCTGCTGCGCACCCTGCTCGGCATCATCGACCCGGATGAGGGCCATCGCAGCCTGCTCGGCGATCCCGTACCGCTGCGGCAGGCCCGCAATGTGGGCTATCTGCCCGAAGAACGGGGTCTTTATCCCTCGATGAAGGCATTCGAGGCGATCGCTTTCATGGGCGCCCTGCGGGGTCTGCCGCTCAGGACCGGGCGGGAGCGCGCCCGCGCCATGCTGGAAGATTATGGCATGGGCGCTTCGGTGGAAAAGCCGATCCGCCAATTGTCGAAAGGCATGGCCCAGACGGTCCAGCTCTTCGGCACGATCGTTCATGAACCGCGCCTGATCGTCCTCGACGAACCTTTTTCCGGTCTGGACGCCTTCAATCAGGGCAAGCTGGAATCCCTGATCCGCGATCAGGCCCGGCGCGGGGTGACGGTGCTCTTCTCCACCCATGTCATCGCCCATGCCGAACGTCTTTGCGAACGCGTCGCCATCGTCGCCGGTGGCCGCCTGCGTTTCGACGGCACGGTGGATGACGCCCGCAACCGCCTCCGCCCGCAGGTGCGGCTTCGCACCCGCGCCAGCGATGGTGGCTGGCGCCGCGCCCTCCCCGCCGAAACGCTGGCGGAGGATGGGACCTGGCATTTCGCCTTGCCGCAGGACGGCATCGAACCCCTGCTGCGCGCGCTGTTCGATGGCAATGCCGGGATAGAAAGCCTCTCGATCGAGCGTCCCGGCCTGCACGACGCCTTCGTCGCCATTGCGGGGGAGGCCGCGGCGCGGCAAATGCAGGAAGATCAGGCGCGGGAGCAAGCGGCGTGAAGGAGATGATGCGCGCTGCCTTCGTCATCGCCCGGCGGGATTTCACCGCCGTCGTGCTGTCCCGCACCTTCATATTCTTTCTGCTCGGCCCGCTGTTTCCGATCATCATCGGCATGGCGTTCGGCGGGCTTGGCGACCGGATATCCACCACCGATCTGCGCCCCGTCGTGGGGGTCGCCATGTCGGCGGGCGATGTCGCCCGGATGCAGCGGGCCCATGCCAGGCTGGCCGAACGCATGGGGCCGCAAGGACTGCCGGTGCTGCGCCGCGTTCCGCTCTCGCCCCCGCCCCGGGTCCAGCTGGCGAAGGCCGATGCCGATATCGTGGTGATCGTTTCAGGGTCCCCGGCGCGTCCGGTGATGACGGGCCAGCCCCAGGACATCCAACGGCTGGAAGGCGATATCAGCCTGCTCGCCAGCGCCGCGGTGGCCGAACGGTCGCTGCATATGGTGCATGTGGAGGCGCAGCAGGTTGCGACCAGCGTCGGCGCGCAGACGCAGGGCAGGCTGGTGATCGGCCGCATCGCCCAGATCGTGATCTTCTTCCTGACCATCCTGCTCGCGGGCATGATCCTGTCCAATCTGGTCGAGGAGAAGACGAACAAGATCATCGAGATCCTCGCTGCGGCAGTGCCGGTCGACGCGATCTTCCTGGGCAAGCTGATGGCGATGCTGGCGATGAGCTTCGTCGGCATCCTGTTCTGGGGCGGCACGGCTTTCTGCGTGTTCCTGGCGCTGAAGACGCCCGGCGCCAACCTGCCCGTCCCGGCGACCGGCTGGCCGGTCTTCCTGATGCTGGCCGTCATTTATTTCGGCATGGCCTATACGCTGCTTGGCTCGCTGTTCCTGGGCATCGGCGCGCAGGCGGCGACGGTGCGGGAGGTGCAGACGCTCAACATGCCGGTGACCATGGGGCAGATGCTGATCTTCTTCTTCGCCACCTATGCGGTCGACAAGATGGGATCGCCGCCGGAAATCGCGGCCGTCATCCTGCCCTTCTCCTCCCCCTTCGCGATGATCGCGCGGGCAGCGCAGGTGGATGCGATCTGGCCGCATCTGCTGGCCATCATGTGGCAGATTCTCTGGGTTGCCCTCATCATCCGGGTCGGCGTGCTGCTGTTCCGCCGGCATGTGCTGAAATCGGGCGGCGGGTGGTGGAAACAGCTGTTCAGAAGCGCGACAGGCTGAACCTGCTATGGCGCGGTCCATGGATCGGCGGCGATTTCTGGTCATGGGCGGTTATGCCGCCGCAGCGCTTGCCCTCTGGCAGTCGGGGCCGGGCAGGGCCGACGCCGCCTACCCCTTCGCGCTGAGCGATGCGGAATGGCGCAAGCGCCTTAGCCCGCTCGCCTATCAGGTGTTGCGCAGGCATTCGACCGAATATCCCTTCACCAGTCCGCTGAACAAGGAACACCGCTCCGGCACGTTCACCTGCGCCGGCTGTGGGCAGCGATTGTTCAGTTCGAAGACCAAATTCTACAGCGGCACAGGCTGGCCCAGTTTCTGGGCGCCCCTGCCCAGAGCCGTGGGTACGTCCCGGGACCTTGAACTCGGCTATATCCGAACCGAGGTGCATTGTGCCCGATGCGGTGGCCATTTGGGCCATGTCTTCGACGACGGCCCCAGGCCGACGGGCAAGCGTTATTGCATGAATGGCGTAGCATTGGCCTTCGAGCCCGGCTGACGGATGACCTTGAAGATGCGCACCGGCCTCTCGCCGGGCATGGGTATCAGCCAGTCTGGATGCTGGCCCCTGGACAGCATCGCGGCCAGTCCCTGAGGACTGGCTTTGCCATAATAGGTGAATTCGTTCAGATTGTTGCAGGCGATGACATAGTCGGCGCCACGCCCGCCTCGCAGCCCGCCGATCAGCTTCCGGGCCGCGTCGGGCCGCGCCATGAAGCCCTGAATGACTTCGGTGATCCCCGCCGCATTGCGATGATGGCCCGTGGCGATCACGCTGTGATGGGTCTTGACCAGAATATCAGGTCCCATGTCCACCGGCGCGAACAGGGTTCCCGCAGGCAGTGCGCCCAGCGGGCGGAGCGCCGCGGTGGCCTGACAGCTGACGAGCTTGCCGCCGGGCTTGTCGGGCTGGGACGTGGCCACGCCCCATAGCGCGCAGATACCCGCAGGGGTGAGCGCGGTCAGCGCCACCGATCCGATGATGCGCAGGGCAGCCCTGGGCGATGCCTGGACGCGCTTCAACAGATGCAGAAGCATCCAGGCCGTGCTGGGCAAGGCCGTCAGATGGGCGACCGACAGGGCCCGCATGACCATGATGGCAACCGCCGCGGTTCCGCCGATCAGCAAAGCGAGGACCAGCCAACCCACCTGCTCCCGGCTATGCGGCGCTGCCGCCCGGGCGGCGAGGAGAGCGCTGAACAGGCCGACGACTGACGGCAGGGCGATGACGCCCATCTTCACCACATCCTGCTCCCATATCGGGCGCCCTTCCATGATCTGCATGTACCAATGCCTGTAGGCGATGGGGCCGAGCGCCTGGAACGGATCGCCCGTGACGCAGTCGCCGCCGACGATCGCGAACATCGCGATGGCTGCCCCGCCGCCCAGGGCCATGACGGCGAAACGGTGTGCCGTCGATGACGAGCCGATGGACGCCATTCCCAGCCCCGTCGCGGCGGAAAAGGCGGCGAGCGGCCAGACATAGGCGGCGGAAAGAACGTCGCAATGCTGGTCGAAAGGTGCCTGCCAACCGCGCATCGCCGTCAACAGGGTGAGCGCGCCGCTTCCCAGCGTCAGCGCATAGGTGGTGAAACGCGGCCCCTGCGCGCCCTCAATCAGTGACCGCAGCCCGAACAGGCCCGCGAACAGCACGGCATAGGGCAGGGCTTCGCTTGAAATCTGAAGCCAGATCGCGATTGCCAGCGCGGAGATCAGGCCGCCACGGCGCGCGTTCGGATCGAAGGCGCCCGTGAGCGCGATCGCGCCCATGCCGATCTGCCAGCCATGATGATCGATCCGGAATGGCATGAACTGGATCAGGATGGTGGGTGTCGCCAGCAGCAGGACGACGGAGGCCAGCGCGATGTCGCGCCCGCCGATCCGCTTGGCCATCCAGTAAACCGCGCTGGCCGTGCCGCCGAGCAGCAATAAAGGCGTGGTGACGCAGGCGAAAATCTCTGCGTTCGCGGCGCCGATCAGGGGGCGGGCGAGCAGGATCAGCAGGGCGATGGGCATGTCGACGATGCGCGACCAATGCATCGGCCCGCCCATGGGCGGGTTCACGCGATGCTGGCTGACATCGAAGAAGGACTGGCCCGCCAGCCAGTCCCGAACCTCCTGCAGGCGCAGCGCGTCGTCGGGATCGTAGAAGCCCAGAACCGCAAAATCGTGGCGGAACAGCCAGATCATGATCGCGCAGCACAGCAGCCATGCGACAAAGGCCCAGCGTGCCGTCCCCCAGGCGGCGAAGGGGTTGCCGCCTGCCCCCGCCGGGGCTTCAGGCGCGAGCGAATATGCCATATCTGCGGATCGCATAGACGGTAAGGAAGCTCACGGGGATGGACAGCGCCTTCGCTGCTGCCGGTGCGATGCCGAGCGCGCACAGGCCCGTCACCATGATGACGGTGATGCCCAGACCCAGCAGGGCGCTGATCACGAACGCCACCCGCTGTCCATGCGTGGCGCCGCCCGCCACCACGAACACGAAGCGGATGCTGAGCATCCAGTGCAGGATCAGTCCGCCCATATAACCGGCAAAGGCAGCGATGGTGGGCGACAGTCCGACCCGGCACAAGGCCAGGAACAGGGCCATGTCGGCGCAGAGCGCACAGAGGCTCACCAGCGCATAGCGGGCGAACATCAGCCGCGTGATCGTCATGCCGACCAGGGCGATCAGCGGCCTGAGCTTGCCCCCCATGGCCTTATGCTGCCTTCAGCTTGCCCGGCACCAGTCGCTGGCTTGCCAGCGCGGCGCGCTGACCGGCGACATCCTGGCCTTCCTCGCCAGCCTCATGATATTCGGCATCCTCATTGACCGCCCAGATATCGTACAGCTGTTCGCCCGCTTCGATATTGCGGACGGTCAGCATGGCCGTCATCATGGCGTGATCCTGGTTATTATAGCGGTGCATGCCGTTGCGGCCGACCAGATGCAGAGTCGGGTAAAGATCCTGCAATTCGGTCCGCATCGCCAGCACATTGGCGGCATAGTCGTCGTCATAGACCGGATAGGCCTTTTCCTGCCGCACCACGGCGCCGCCGACGACATCCCTGGGATCGCAAAGGCCCAGGATCGCCATTTCCTTCTTCGCCAGTTCGATCAGATCGGCATCGCCGGACGACCACAGGCCATCCCCCTCGAAGCAGAAATATTCAAGGCCCACGCAGGCAAGGTCGGGATCGGGCACCATTTCCGGCGACCAGCTGCGGAAATTCTGGATGCGGCCGACCTGCACCTTGCTGTCGTGGATGTATATCCAGTTGTCGGGGAAGATATCCGCGCCTTTCACCATCAGCGCGACGGTCAGGAAGTCGCGATATTTCAGCTCCATCGCATTGCCGAGCGTCGCGGGCAGGGGATGGATGCGGCCGGCCAGTTCGCGCATCGGCGCTGAGCTGATGACATGGCCGGCATTGACGATCACCTCGCCTCCCGGCCCCTGCGCGACCATGCGCCAGCGGCCCGAGCCCTGATCCTGCGAAAGCTGCTTGAAGCTGTGCCCCATCAGCACCCGGTTGCCGCCTTCGACCACGAAGTCGCGCGCTGCTTCCCACATCATGCCGGGGCCAAGGCGCGGATAGCGGAAGCTTTCCAGCAGCGTCTTGGTCGCCATGCCGTCATTGGGCTTCTTGTTGAGGCCCAGCGAACGCTTGAGGCCGTCGACGACCGCGCTCCACAACGACAGGCCCTTGATCCGCTGCGCCGCCCAGTCGGCGGACATTTCGTCGCAGGGCATGCCCCAGACCTTTTCGGTGTAGGTCTTGAAGAAGATCGAGAACAGCTTGTGGCCAAAGGCATTGACGGTCCAGTCCTGAAAGGAGCGGACATGGCGGTTGGGAAACAGCCTGGCCTTGGCGAAACTCGCCATGCACAGGGTCGAACGCCACAGGCCCAGATTGGCCAGCGCTTCGAAGGCGCGCAGCGGATAGCTGTAGAATTTGCCCTCATAATAGATGCGGCTCATGCGTGGGCGCTGGATGAAATCATCGGGCAGAATCTCGTTCCAGAGGTCGACCACCTCCTTCGACTTGGAAAAGAAGCGGTGCCCGCCAATGTCGAATCGGAAGCCGTTCAGTTCCACGGTGCGGCTGATGCCGCCGACATAGACCGGGTCCTTCTCGATGACGGTGACGGAATATCCTTTTTTCGTCAGAAGATAGGCGGCGGTCAGGCCGGCCGGACCTGCGCCGATAATGGCGACGTCCACACTCTGGTCGATACGCGGCATGTTTAAATCCCCCCGGGATGAACAGTTCCGCATCCGGGAGTGAAGGAAATCCTCTAAGGAGTGGTTAATGGCTGGTAAGGATGACTGGCAAGGAAAAGGGCCGCCCCGCCAAGCGGAACGGCCCCTGGTCGATCGGTGAGGATCAGCCCTGACGTTGGGCCTGGATCAGCGTGTTGAGGTCGGCGCGGGCGCTATCCAGCGCGCCGCCGAAGCAGGCGCGATATTCCGGGGTGGCGGGCAGGATCGAGCCGTTCATCCAGCCGCAGACCTGCTTGGCGGCTTTGGTAATACGGGAATCGGCCAGGCGGGCGCCATGGGTGCTGGCAAGGTTGAGATCCGCTACCGACACCGTGAGGCTGCGGGTTTCCGCGCCGGTGCGGCCGTCGACCACCACGTCCATCTGGCTGATCCCCGCGAAGGCATTGGCGGTGGGCAGGGCAAGGGTCATCGTGGCGGCAAGGGCCGCCAGGGTCTTTCTGGTCATCCTATATTCTCCTGTCGAACTTTTATCGGGTCCGCCCAACGCCTGACGTGGGAGAAGGGTCACGAATCAGATAGGCTTCGTGCAGGCTGATGGAAAGAGGCCAGTTGGCGAAAACTGGCTGAAAAGCTTCATTTTTGCGGATGCGAAAGGACCGATGGCCCTTCGCATCCGCATCATTTCCCGTCAGTGGCGGAAGTGGCGCATGCCGGTGAAGACCATGGCGAGGCCCGCTTCATCGGCGGCGGCGATGACTTCCTCGTCACGGATCGATCCGCCCGGCTGGATCACCGCCGTGGCGCCCGCCTCGACCGCCGCCAGCAGGCCGTCGGCAAAGGGGAAGAAGGCGTCGGAGGCGACCGCCGAGCCGATGGTGCGCGCTTCGCTCCAGCCCGCCTTTTCGGCGGCGTCCTTCGCCTTCCACGCGGCGATGCGGGCGGATTCGAGACGGTTCATCTGGCCCGCGCCGATGCCCGCGGTGCTGTTGCCCCTGGCATAGACGATGGCGTTGGATTTCACATGCTTGGCGACGGTCCAGGCGAACAGGCAGTCGGCCAGTTCCTGTTCGGTCGGGGCGCGCTTGGTCACGACCTTGAGCTGGTCGCGGCTGATGCGGCCATTGTCGCGGTTCTGCACCAGCATGCCGCCGGCGATGCTCTTCATCATCAACCCGGTGCGGGCCGGATCGGGCAGCTCACCGGTCAGCAGCAGGCGGAGATTCTTCTTCTTCGCGAAGATCGCCTTGGCGTCGTCGTCCGCGTCGGGGGCGGCGACGACTTCGGTGAAGATGCCGCTGATCGCTTCGGCGGTGGGCCCATCGAGCGGGCGGTTGACGGCGATGATGCCGCCGAAGGCCGAGACGCTGTCGCAGGCGAGCGCGGCTTCATAGGCCTCGATCAGCGTGTCGCCGGTCGCGACGCCACAGGGATTGGCGTGCTTGACGATCACCACGGTCGGCGGGCCATCGCGGAACTCGCTGACCAGCTCCAGCGCGGCGTCGGCGTCGTTATAATTATTGTAGCTGAGTTCCTTGCCCTGGATCTGCTGCGCCTGCGCGATGCCGTTGGCAGAGGGACCGACGGGCAGATAGAGTGCGGCGGACTGATGCGGATTCTCGCCATAGCGCAGGGTCGCGCCCAGCTTGCTCGACACGGCCAGCGTTTCGGGGAAGTCGACGCCTTGATCGGCAAAGGCGAACCAGCTGGCGATCATCGAGTCATAGGCGGCGGTGGCGGCATAGGCCTTGGCCGCCAGCATCCGGCGGAAGTCGTAGCAGGTCGCGCCGCCCTTCTCGTCCATTTCCGCGATCAGGCGGGCATAGTCGGCGGGATCGGTGACGATCGCCACGCTTTCATGGTTCTTGGCGGCCGAGCGGACCATGGAGGGGCCGCCAATGTCGATATTCTCGATGATCTCCTCGCGCTCCGCGCCCTTGGCGACGGTGGCGGCAAAGGGATAGAGGTTGACGACGACAAGATCGATCGCGCCGATTTCATGTTCCTGCATGGAGGCGACATGAGCGGGATTGCCCCGCACCGCGAGCAGGCCGCCATGGACCTTGGGGTGCAGCGTCTTGACGCGGCCGTCCATCATTTCCGGGAAGCCGGTGAGGTCGGAAATGTCCTTCACCTGCAACCCCGCCTCGCGCAGCGCCCTGGCGGTGCCGCCGGTCGACACCAGTTCGACGCCATGCTTGCCCAGCGCCTGCCCCAGTTCGATGAGGCCGGACTTGTCCGACACGGAAAGGAGGGCGCGTTTGATGGTGACGTCTGACATGATGCTTCCTGCTGTTCGGGTGCCGCTCTTCGCTTGCCGTGGCCCTCTAGAGTGATTTCGCGTGAAATGGAACATTTCACGGCTCGGAAATCACGTCGCACAAATGGCATCTCCCTTGGGCGTGGCGGCAAGCTTGTAGGATTTGGGTGACATAGGTGACACGATAGACCCACGGGAAAGGGCGTTTTTTGTTCCATTTCCTATTTGTGAAAGAGCCGGGTCGGAGCTTAGCGCGGGCAAGGGGCTGTAGGACAGGAGAATCGGTTGGCTGCTTTTGGCCATTTCCCGACATCCCCACCCTCGTCACCCCGGACTTGCTCCGGGGTCCCGCTTTTCTTTTCGGAGCGCGCCTGAAAAGGTAGCGGGACCCCGGGTCAAGCCCGGGGTGACGAAAAGGAGACGGTCCGCCTTCCACCCAATTGCACTACCAAGCTAAATCCCCACGCACCCCTAAAGCACGGTATCGACGGCGTGGAGGGCGAGTCCCACCAGCCCGCCGACGAGCGTGCCGTTGACCCGGATATATTGCAGGTCCCGTCCGACGGCATGTTCAAGGCGGCTAGTGACGGTGCCCGCATCCCAGCCGCGCACGGTTTCGCTGACCAGCTTGACGATCGTCGTGCCATAGCTGGCCGTCGCGCCCACCGCCGCGCGACGCATGAAGCGGTTGATCAGGAACCGCAGGCGGGCATCGTCCTGCAAGGTGCCGCCGAGTTGATGAAGTGCCTCGCCCAGGCGCCCCGCCATGGCCTTGCCGGGATCGCGCACGGCGCGCAGGAGGCCGCTGCGCGCCTGCTCCCATAATCCGTCGATCCAGCGCTGCATCGCCGGATTGTCGACGATCTCGTCCCGGATGCGGGCCACCCGGGCCTGGATTTCGCGGTCGGATTGCAGGTCCGCGGCGAGCTTTGCCATGCCCTCCTCCGCCTTCAGGCGCAGGCCGTGGCCGGGGTCCCGCGCCATGTCCGCCAGCAGCTTGCGCAGCCCGTCGATGATCGCGTTGGCGAGGTTTTCATCAAGCCCGGTCCAGCGCAGGATCTTGCCCGAACGGTCATGCACCATCTGGCGGATCAGATGGTCGTTGGCCTCCAGCGCGCGGTCGGCCCACAGGATGATGCCGTCCATCACCGGCGCGTGGCGACCGTCGCGCATGGCCGCTTCCAGCGCCTGGCCGGCCAGCGGGGCGAGGTTGATGGCACGCAGCCGCTGGGCGATGGCGCCCTTCACCATGCCGCCCAGCCGTTCCTGATCCAGCGCTTCCAATATGTCCGCGACCAGCCGGGACGCGCCTTCGCGTAGCCGGCCGTCGCCGCCTGACGGGCTGGCGAGGAAGCGGCCCGCCGCGCCCGCCATGTCCAGCCGCTGCATGCGCCGGGCGACGACGGCGGGAGTGAGGAAATTGTCGCGCAGGAACAGGGCGAGCGTGTCGCCGATCCGGTCCTTGTTGCGCGGGATGATCGCGGTATGTGGGATCGGCAGGCCCAGCGGATGGCGGAACAGGGCCGTGACGGCGAACCAGTCGGCAAGGCCGCCGACCATCGCCGCCTCGGCAAAGGCCTGGACGAAGCCCATGGCGGGATGGAGATGGACCGTCGCCCGCGCCGCCAGGAACAGCGCCGCCATGGCCAGCAGCATGCCCGTCGCCACCATCCGCATGCGCCGGGCCGGATGGGGAGGGGTGACGACGGCGGGGCGGGGCAGGGCGAGCAGCTTCATGACCGCCTAACGGTTACGCCGCCGTTTCGTTCAGGCAAGTGGTTCTTTTCGGGGGGGACTGGTGGGGAGAGGCCGGAGGGGGATTTGGGTCATGAGCCGACGTTTGCGCTTCCCCTCCCCTGAAGGGGAGGGGCTTCATGTCTGCCATCCCCCCTATTCCGCCGGTTGCGTGGTTCCCCCACGGGCATCGCCCGGCCGATAGGTCAGCAGGCGGCGGCCCAGGCGTGGTCCGACCCATTCCTCGATCCCCAGTGCCAGGCTGAAGGTCGCCGGCACGATGACCAGCGTCAGCAGCGTCGACAGGATCAGGCCGCCGATCACGGTGATGCCCATCGGCGCGCGCCATGCGCCGTCGCCGCCCAGCGACAGCGCGGTCGGCACCATGCCCGCCACCATCGCCACGGTGGTCATCACGATCGGCTGGGCGCGCTTGTGCCCGGCGTCGATGATCGCCTCCAGCCGGGGGACGCCCTTCTGCATTTCCTCCAGCGCGAAATCGATGACGAGGATCGAATTCTTGGCGACGATGCCCAGCAGCATCAGCAGGCCGATGAACACGGGCATCGACAGAGGCTGCCCGGCGACATGCAGCGCCAGCGCCCCGCCCAGCGGCGCCAGCAGCAGCGAGCCCAGGTTCACGAAGGGCGGCATCAGCCGCTTGTAGAGCAGCGTCAGCACGGCCAGCACCAGCAATATGCCGGAGATCACGGCGATGACGAAGTTCATCACCATCTCCGCCTGCCATTTGCTGTCGCCGGTGTTGATCTTCTGCACCCCCGCGATCTTGCCGTCGAGCACCGCCTTCATCGTCGGCAGGGCGTTGATCCTTGTCATCGCCTGGCTGGTGACGACGCCGGGGGCCAGATCCGCGCCCACGACGATGCGGCGGATCTGGTTGTAGCGCCGCAACTGCGTCGGCCCCGAGCCGAATTCGATATCGGCGACGACCTTCAGCGGGACCGAGCCGCCGCTGACGGTCGGCACCGGCATGTTCTCGATGGTCGCCAGATCGCGGCGGCTGTCCTCCGCGATCGACACGCGGATCGGAATCTGCCGGTCGGACAGCGAGAATTTCGCGCTGTTCTGATCGATATCGCCGATCGTCGCGACGCGGATCGTCTGGCTGAGCGCGGCGGTCGTAACGCCCAGGCTGGCGGCCAGGTCGAAGCGCGGCTTGATGACGATTTCGGGCCGGTTCATGTCGCCCTGCACGCGCGGCGCGCGGATTTCATGGATGCCGGCCATTTCCGCGACCAGCCTGTTGGCGGTCTGTTCCAGCAGCGCCGGATCGTCGCTGCCGAACATGATGATGATGTCGCGCCCGAAGCCGCCACCCGATTGCGACTGGAAATTGACGCGGGCGTCCGCGACCTGCTGGAATTTGGGCGCGACCTTGCGTTCCCAGTCGACGGAGCTGGTCGGCCGGTCCTTGCGCAGCGTCAGGAAGATGTCGGCGCCCGTCGTCTGGATATCCGCGAAGGCCGCGTCGACATAATCCCTGTCCGCAGCCAGCATGTTCGCGACCTTGCGGGTGATCGCCGTGGTCTGTTCCAGCGTGCTGCCGGGCACGGTTTCGATCTTCACCTGGCTGAAATCGGTGTTCATGCTCGGCTGGAAGGACATGGGAAGGGTCCAGAAGGCGAGGATGGTCGCGAGGAAGGCGAGGAAGCCGAAGCCCATCGTCCAGATGCGATGGTCGCGCAGCCAGGCGGTGAAGCGGGCCGTGCCGCCGCGCGTGCGATGGGCGATGGCCCTGCGTTCATCCAGCGACCAGCGCAATATCGCCATGTAGATATCCATCAGCCAGCCTTCGCCATGGCTTTCCTCGCCATGCGCCTTCAGAAAATAGGCGGCGACCATCGGCGTGATCAGGCGCGCGACGGCCAGGCTGAGCAGCACCGCGACCACCACGGTCAGGCCGAACTGGATGAAGAACTGGCCGGAAATGCCCGGCATCATCCCGACCGGCAGGAACACCGCGACGATCGCCATGGTGGTTGCCAGCACGGCCAGGCCGATTTCGTCGGCGGCGTCGATCGCGGCCTGATAGGCGCTTTTGCCCATGCGCATGTGGCGGACGATATTCTCGATCTCCACGATCGCATCGTCGACCAGCACGCCCGCCACCAGGCTCAATGCCAGCAGCGAGGTCATGTTGAGCGTGAAGCCCATCATGTCCATGAACCAGAAGGCGGGAATGGCCGACAGCGGTATGGCCAGCGCCGAAATGATCGTCGCGCGCCAGTCGCGCAGGAACAGGAAGACGATGACGACGGCCAGCACCGCGCCCTCGATCATCGCCGCAATGGCGCTGTGATACTGGCTCTTGGTATAGTCGACGCTGGTGTAGAGCTGTTTGTAATGGACCTTGGGATTTTCCTTTTTCAGCTGGTCCAGCACCTTCATCGCCTCGTCGAAGACGGTGACGTCGGATGAGCCCTTGGCCTTTTCCATGCTGAAGCTGGTCACCTGCCGCCCGTTCATCAGCGACAGGGTGCGCTGTTCGGCATACATGTCGCGCACATCGGCAAGGTCGGCGAGCTTGACGGTGCGGCCGCCGGAAATGGCGATCTGCGTCTGGCCCAGCGCATAGGCGTCGCGGGCATTGCCGAGCACGCGGATCGCCTGTTCGGCGCCGGCGATTTCGGTGCGGCCGCCGGCTGCGTTCAGGTTCACCTGCTGCAATTGCTGGTTGACCTGCGACGCGGTGATGCCGTGCGATTGCAGCTTGGCCGGATTCAGGATGACGCGGATTTCGCGGGACACGCCGCCGCCGCGCTTGACCGCCGCCATGCCGGGCACTGCCAACAACCGCTTGGCCACGCTATTGTCGACATACCAGGACAGCTCCTCCAGCGTCATGTCGGTCGCTTCGGCGCTGAAATAGGCGATCGGGCCGCCGTCAATGTCGACGCGGCTGACCTGCGGTTCCAAAATCCCTTCGGGCAGGTCGCTGCGGATCTGGTCGACGGCGTTTTTCACGTCATTGACGGCGCGGTCGACCGGCGTGCCGATCTGGAACTGCACATTGGTCATCGACCGGCCTTCGGACACGAAGGAGGTGATTTCATCGACGCCGCTGATGCCGCGCACGGCGGCCTCGACCCGCTGCGTCACCTGCGTTTCCAGCTCGGTCGGCGCGGCGCCGGGTTGCAGCACCACGACCTGCGCCATGGGGAAGCTGATGTCGGGCTGCTGGTTGACGTCCATCCGGCTGAAGCTGACCATGCCCGCCAGCAGCAGCGCCACGAACAGCACCAGCGGCGTCACCGGGTTGCGGATGGCCCAGGCGGATATATTGCGGAAACTCATGATTTCGACTTGCCGGCTTCCGGCTTCACCTTCTGGCCTGGGGTCAGGAAGGCGCCGGCTGAAGCCACGATGCGTTCATTGCCGTTGAGGCCGTTCAGGATCGACACGCCCGCATCGGTCACCTGACCGATCCTGACGTCCCGCCGCTGCACTTCGTCGCGGCCGTTGACGATGAAGACGAAATTGCCCTTCGCATCGCTCTGCACCGCTGATTCCGGCAACATCGGCGCCGATCCGGTGCCGCTGACGATCGTGGCCGAGGCGAAGCCGCCCGGCCGGATCGCCGGATCATAGGGGATGGCGATGCGGGCAATGCCCTGCCGGCTCTGATTGTCGACCACCGGCGACACCTGCCAGATGCGCCCGGCAAAGCGGGCGGTGCCGCCGATCGGGGTGACGGTGGCGCTGTTGCCCACGCGCAGCGCGGCGAGATCGCCTTCGCTGACCTGGGCCAGCATTTCCATCTCGCCATCCCTGGCCATGCGGAACAGCACCGCGCTGCCCGATCCCACGATCTGGCCCGGTTCCACCGCGCGGGTCAGCACCAGCCCGGCCGCGGGCGCGCGGATGTCGAGGCGGCCGGTGCGGGCGCGCTGTTCGGCCAGCTGGGCGACGGCGACGCTGACGCGCGCATTGGCGGCATCGCGGGTCGCGGTGCGCTGGTCGATATCGGCCTGGCTGATGAAGCCGCGCGCCACCAGCGCCTTGGCGCGGTCGAGCTGGGCCTGCGCCAGCTTGGCGTCGGCGCGGTTCACCTCCACCTGGGCGGCGAGCGAGCGGATCTGCTGCGTCTGGACCGAGCGTTCGACGGTCGCCAGCACCTGTCCGCCGCGCACCCAGTCGCCCGGCTGCGCCAGCACCCGCGTCACGGCGCCGCCTTCGCCCACGACGCCGACCGGCATCTCCACGCGCGCTGCGAGCGAGCCGGTGGCGCTGACGGTGTGCGACACCATCGACTGGCCGGGGCTGATGACCGTGACGACCGGCGCCTGGGCGCTGTTGGCCGGGATGTCTGCGCCCTTGCCGCGCATGCTGATCCAGGTGGCGACCGCGATCAGGATGATGGCGATGGCGGCGCCGATCACCAGCCGGCGGCGCCAGATCGGGCGCTCATCCTGACCGGAAAGGACCTCTGCCGGGGTATCGCCGACCAACTGGGTTTCGTAATTCATTCTGAATCCATCTTTCGGCCATGCTTTTCAACCAACAGGCGCCGTTCGGGCTGCTGTATTATATGAATACATCACTGGGCTCAAGCCCCCATTATCACGGCTGCGGCGCGAACTGCAAAGCCGTTGGCGGACTGGTGCCCTTGCCAAAGCGGGCGGACTGTGGCGCTATGGCGCCTGTAGCGGCTGGAGGGCGACGATGGAATTGCTGGGATGGATCATTGTCGGGCTGTTCGCGGGCGCGATCGCGCGGCTGGTCATGCCCGGCCGCGATCCGGGCGGCTGCGTCGTCACCATATTGCTGGGCATCGCCGGGGCGTTGCTGGCGGGCTATGTCGGGCGGTTGCTGGGTATTTATGCGCCGGGCGAGCAGGCGAGCTTCATAGCCGCCGTGCTGGGCGCGATCGGCGTGCTGGCGCTCTATCGCTTCTTTGCGGGGCGGAGCTGAGGGTTAAAAAAGAGGCCGCGTCATCAGGCGCGGCCTCTTTGTTCATTTCCGGCGATCAGCGGACGGAGCCGCGGCGCACCAGATTGACGATTGCGAGCAAGATGATGGCGCCGACCAGCGACACGAGGAAGCTGTAAAGCGTCAGGCCGTCATTGATCGAACCGCCACTGAAGATCAGGCCGCCGACGAACGCGCCGACGATGCCGACGACGATGTTCAGCAATATGCCCTGTTGCGCGTCGGTGCGCATGACCATGCTGGCAAGCCAGCCGATGACGCCACCGACGACAAGCCACAAAATGATGCCCATTTCTCACTCTCCTTGGACCACAGCCCCTTTCGGGTTGGCTGAGTTGTTCAACGGAGAAGTCGGCTTTGCGTTCCATTTGGACTTGACTTTGCCAAAACAGAAGGCCGCCGGATGCCAGATCCCCCTTCCTGTGCGACCCTTTGTTCCAGAAACGGATGATCAGTATTTCTGCTGCCGTTCGTAGAGGGACTTGTAATATTGGATGCGCGTCACGCGCAGGCCGTGCATGCCCGAACGGTCGACGGCGCGCTGCCAGCTCGCAAATTCCTCAAGCGTCAGCGAATAGCGGGCGCAGGCTTCATCCACGGTCAGCAGGCCGCCATTGACGGCCGCCACGACTTCCGCCTTCCGGCGCACGACCCAACGTGTCGTGTCCACGGGAGGCAGGCTTTCCAGAGTCAGGGGTTCTCCGAGCGGCCCTACGACCTGCGCAGGTCTGATTTTCTGGTTTTCGATCATTATCACCCTCAATAAGCGGCACTGGCGTTTCCGATTTCCAGCAGTGCTTGGCTGTTTGCGCTTCAAGCCCTGAACAGGCCCTAAAGCGCCACGGTAAACGCCCCCTTCATTATCCTTGCCCCACCTTTAAACGGTTCGCGATCAACGGGTTAAAGCTTCCCGCGAGCCCTACGGCGTCGATATTGCCGGCGGAACGTGGCGCGAGGATATCGGCCAGTTCCTGGACCCAGTCTCCTTCGATGTCCTGCCCCCGCAGGACCCCCGCCACCGCCTGCGCGGTCGGGCTGGCCGCCTGCGCCGCTGCCGAAGCAGCCCGCAGGGACGGCCAGACCGGCACGCGCCGCCGGCCCGAAGGCTTGACGAAGCTGGGTTTCAGCCCGCCAGTCCGAAGGAAACTCAAATCCATGGGAGAGGGGTGTAAGGGCTAAAGGATAAAGTCCGGTAAACTTGCCCTCAATTTTGGTGAGATGGGATCGGGCAGGTGGAATCCGGCTGGAATGCTGGGGCCGGGGCGACTATATGCGCGCCCATGCAGCCCCAGTTTCAGCTTATCGAGCCGCTCAAGGCGCGGCGCATCGTCGTTGCCATGTCGGGCGGCGTGGATTCGAGCGTCGTCGCCGCGCTCGCCGCGCGCACGGGGGCCGAAACCATCGGCGTGACGTTGCAGCTTTACGATCACGGCGCGGCGGTGGGCCGCACGGGAAGCTGCTGCGCCGGGCAGGATATCCGGGATGCGCGGGCGGTCGCGGATCGCATCGGCATCGCGCATTATGTCTTTGATTATGAAAGCCGGTTTCGCGAGTCAGTGATTGCCGACTTCGCCGATGAATATATGGCCGGGCGCACGCCCATCCCCTGCGTGAAGTGCAATATGGGGGTGAAGTTCACCGACCTGTTCCAGATCGCCCGGGACCTGGGCGCGGACTGCCTCGCCACCGGCCATTATGTGCGCCGGGTGGAGGGGCCGCATGGCGCGGAACTGCATCGCGCGGCCGATCCGGCGCGGGACCAGAGCTATTTCCTCTTCGCCACGACTCAGGCGCAGCTGGACTATCTGCGCTTTCCGCTGGGAGGTTTGCCCAAGCCGCAGGTGCGAGAGATCGCGGCGGAACTGGGCCTGTCCGTCGCCATGAAGCCGGACAGTCAGGACATCTGCTTCGTGCCGGACGGCGATTATGCGAAAATCGTGCGGAAGCTGCGCCCCGATGCCGATGAGGGCGGGGAAATCGTCCATATCGACGGGCGCGTCATGGGCACGCACAAGGGGATGATCCACTACACCGTCGGTCAGCGCAAGGGGCTGGAGATCGGAGGGCAGGCCGAGCCGCTTTATGTCGTGCGGCTGGATGCCGAGGGAAGGCGCGTGATCGTCGGGCCGAAGGCGGCGCTGGCGGTGTCGGCGGCGCGGTTGAGCGATATCAACTGGCTGGGCGGGGATTTTTCCGGGCCGCTGACAGCCAAGGTGCGATCCATGGCGAAGCCGGTGCGGGCGCGGCTGGATGGGGAGCGGCTGGTCTTCGACGCGCCCGAATATGGCGTGGCGCCCGGGCAGGCGGCGGTGCTCTATGCGGGCGACCGGGTGCTGGGCGGCGGCTGGATCGCCGCGACCGAGGCGGCGCTGGCCGAAGCGGCCTGAACCTTGCCCTTTTGCCCCTTCGCAAGTAAGGCGCGCGGGTCATGACTCGTCCGCTCACCTTCGCCATCCCAAGGGGCGCATCCTCGATGAAGCGCTGCCCCTGCTCGCCAAAGCCGGTATCGAACCGGAGGCGGAGTTCCATGACAAGAAAAGCCGCGCGCTGCGCTTCGCCACCAACCGGCCGGACGTGTCGATCATCCGGGTGCGGGCGTTCGACGTCGCGACCTTCGTGGCGCATGGCGCGGCGCAGATCGGCATCGTCGGATCGGACGTGCTGGAAGAGTTCGATTATTCGGAGATCTACGCGCCGGTCGACCTCGACATGGGCCATTGCCGCCTGTCGGTCGCGGAACCCGTGGGCCTTGCCGACGAAGATGAGGCGGCGCTGAGCCATGTCCGCGTCGCGACCAAATATCCCTATCTGACGCGCAAATATTATGAGGCGCGGGGCATTCAGGCCGAATGCGTGAAGCTGAACGGCGCGATGGAACTGGCGCCTTCGCTGGGGCTGTCGCGGCGGATCGTCGACCTTGTGTCCTCCGGCGCGACGCTGAAGGCCAACGGCCTGGTTGAAACCAATGTCATCATGCAGGTGTCGGCGCGGCTGATCGTCAATCGCGCCGCCTACAAGATGCGCTCGGCCGAACTGGTGCCGCTGGTGGAGGCCTTCCGCAAGGCCGTGGGGGTGCAGGATGCCGCTTAGGCTCGACAGCCGCAGCGCAGACTTCGCGACCGCCTTCACCGCCTTGGTCGATGCCCGGCGTGAGGCTGACGAGGATGTGTCGCGCGATGTGACTGCGATCCTCAAGCGCGTCCGCGCCGAGGGTGATGCCGCGCTGGCCGATTATACCAGCCGTTTCGACCGCCATGATCTGGATGTCAGCGGCTGGGCGGTGGAGCCGGCCGAATGCCGCAAGGCGCTGGATACGCTTTCCACCGAGCTGCGCGACGCGCTGGAACTCGCGGCGGCGCGCATCGCCGCCTATCATGAAAAGCAGAAACCGCAGGATAGCGATAGCGTCGACGCGGCGGGCGTGCGCCTCGGCGCGCGCTGGAATGCCGTGGACGCGGCGGGGCTCTATGTGCCTGGTGGCCGCGCCGCCTATCCCAGTTCGCTGCTGATGAATGCGATCCCGGCCAAGGTCGCGGGCGTCCAGCGCATCGCCATGGTCACGCCGACCCCCAATGGCGAGATCAACCCGCTGGTCCTTGCCGCCGCGCAGATTGCCGGGATCGGGGAAATCTGGCGCGTCGGTGGCGCGCAGGCGGTCGCGGCGCTCGCCTATGGCACGGGTCGGATCAGGCCGGTCGACGTCATCACCGGCCCGGGCAATGCCTGGGTGGCGGAGGCGAAGCGCCAGCTTTACGGCGTGGTCGGCATCGACATGGTGGCGGGGCCGTCCGAAATCGTCGTCGTGGCCGATGGCAGGAACAATCCCGACTGGATCGCCGCCGATCTGCTGAGCCAGTCGGAACATGACCCGACCAGCCAGTCGATCCTGTTCACCGACGACGCGGCCTTTGCCGATGCGGTGGCCGCGGCGGTGCAGCGGCGCCTGCCCCTGCTGGCGACGCAGGCGGTGGCGACGACCAGCTGGAACGCCAATGGCGCGATCATCGTCGTGCGCGACTTTGACGAGGCAATGCCGCTGGTCGACCGGCTTGCCGCCGAACATCTGGAACTCGCCGTCGATGAACCCGACGCTCTGTTCAAGCAGGTACGCCATGCAGGCTCCGTCTTCCTTGGCCGCATGACGCCCGAGGCGGTGGGCGATTATGTCGCCGGGCCGAATCATGTGCTGCCGACAGGACGCCGGGCGCGCTTCTCTTCGGGCCTGTCGGTGCTGGACTTCATGAAACGCACCAGCTTCCTCAGTCTCACGCCTGACGGCATCGATGCCATTGGTCCCGCCGCCGTCGCGCTGGCGGAGGCGGAAGGGCTGCCGGCGCATGCGGCGTCAGTGGCGCTCCGCCTGAAATAAACACACAGCCCTTCGACAAGCCGAGGGCGAACGGTTACATGGAATCCTGATGAACGAACGCTCCAAATCCCGCTCCGCCGCGCGCCTTGCCGCGGTTCAGGCGCTATACCAGCTGGAGATGGAGGGCACGCCGCTCCATCTGCTGCTGCATGAGTTCCACCAGCACCGTCTGGGCGCGACCATCGAGGACGTGACCTATGCGCAGGCGGAAGAGAGCTTTTTCGACGACGTGGTGCAGGGCGTGGACCGGCGGCGCGAGGAAATTGACGGGCTGATCGTGGCGCGTCTTTCCAAGGGGTGGAGCCTGGAGCGGCTCGACAAGCCGATGCGGCAGATTTTGCGCGCGGGCACCTATGAACTGCTTGCCCGCCAGGATGTGGCGACCGGCACCGTCATCAGCGAATATGTCGATGTGGCCCATGCATTCTATGACAAGCGCGAGGCGGGGTTCGTGAATGGCCTGCTGGACGCGGTGGCGAAGGACGTGCGGAAGTAAATCTGCTTGATCCTCGACAAAACAGCGTGCTCCTGCGAAGGCAGGAGCCCAGTTCAGACGGCGGGTCTAGGCTCCTGCCTTCGCAGGAACACGTCAAGCTAAAGAGGATCGGGATGCCATGTCCGCTGAATCCCGCTTCCTGACCCTGTTGCGCCTGCTCGCGAACGATCCGGCGGCGCAGGGCTTGCAGGACGATGTGGCGGTCCTCGAAATCGGCGGCGCGCGCCTGATCCTGACCAGCGATACCATGGTGGAGGGGGTGCATTATCTTGCCCAGGATCCGCCCGCCGATATCGGCTGGAAGCTGGCGGCGGTGAACCTGTCCGATCTCGCCGCCAAGGGCGCGAGGCCGCTCGGCTGCCTGCTCAACTATGCGCTGTCGGGTGATGATGCGTGGGACGCCGCCTTCCTCGAAGGATTGGGTGAAGCGCTCGCCCGCCACGCCATGCCCCTGCTGGGCGGCGACACGGTGCGGATGCCGAAGCGCGCGCCGCGCAGCTACAGCCTGACCGCTCTGGGCGAAGCTTCCGGACCGGTTCCGCCCCGCAGCGGCGCGAAGGCGGGGGACAGGCTCTATCTGACCGGCCCGGTGGGCGATGCGGGGGTGGGGCTCGATCTGTTGCAGGCCAATCCCACCGCATCCGGCCCGCTGGTCGACGCCTATCGCCGTCCGCGGCCGCGCCTGGCCGAAGGGGCGCTGCTGGCGCCGCATGTCCATGCCATGATGGATGTGTCGGACGGCCTGCTGATCGATGCCTCGCGCATGGCGGAGGCGAGCGGCCTTGCCGTCACCATCGATCATATTCCCCTGTCGCCGGCGCTGGAAAGCACGCGCGGCGCCAGCAATGCGGTTCAGATCGCGGCGGCGCGCGCCGGGGATGATTATGAGTTGCTCTTTGCCCTGCCCGCCGCCGTCAAGCCGCCTGTGCGGGCCATCCCGGTCGGGTGTTTTTCGCAAGGGAGCGGGCTGACGCTGATGATCGACGGGGTGGCGATGCCGCTGCCCAACCGGCTCGGCTGGGAGCATGGCTGATCGACCCTGATTCGCCTTAATATCGTAACGGGTTGACGCGGCCCGTCCGCCCTGTAGCTTCACCCCCGACCTTTCTCAGCCCGGTAGGACCGCATGATGTGCGTGAGCCTGATGCTGATTGATGCGGTGCCTGATGCCGGATGCGTATATTCCGGCCGCCCGTTCCCACGCCTTTCGCCCGCCCGTCATTCCCTGCGGAGCGGCCGATGACAGGCATAACAGGGGGAGAGGAACATTCATGCAGATTGTCTCGATCGCCATAGGGTGCGGCGTGCTGGCCGTGCTCTACGGCCTTTTCACCAGTCGACAGGTGCTGGCGGCCTCCGCCGGCAATGACACCATGCAGCAGATTGCGGGCGCGATTCAGGAGGGGGCCAAGGCCTATCTCGGCCGCCAATATACGACCATCGGCATGGTCGGCGTCGTCGTCGCGGCTCTGGTCTTCTTCTTCCTTGGCGCGACATCCGCGATCGGGTTTCTGATCGGGGCGCTGCTGTCGGGCGCCACGGGCTTCATCGGCATGAACATTTCGGTACGCGCCAATGTGCGCACGGCCGAAGCCGCCCGTGATACGCTGCAAAGCGGCCTGACCGTGGCTTTCCGCGCGGGCGCCATCACCGGCATGCTGGTGGCGGGGCTAGCCTTGCTCGCGATCAGCCTATTCTTCTGGTATCTGACCGGGCCGGCGGGCCATGCGCCCGATGACCGGCTGGTGATCGACTCCCTCGTGGCGCTGGCCTTCGGCGCCAGCCTCATCTCCATCTTCGCGCGTCTGGGCGGCGGCATCTTCACCAAGGCGGCCGACGTCGGCGCGGACCTGGTGGGCAAGGTAGAGGCGGGCATCCCGGAGGATGACCCCCGCAACCCCGCCGTGATCGCGGACAATGTCGGCGACAATGTCGGCGACTGCGCGGGCATGGCAGCGGACCTGTTCGAAACCTATGTGGTGACGGTCGGCGCGACCATGGTGCTGACCGCGCTGCTGGTGAAGGGCGTCGACAATGCCTTCCTCATGAACCTCATGTCGCTGCCGCTGATCGTCGGCGGGGTGTGCATCATCACCTCGATCATCGGCACCTACATGGTGCGGTTGGGGGCGAGCCAGTCGATCATGGGCGCGCTCTACAAGGGCTTCTGGACGACGGCGATCCTGTCGATCCCGGCGCTCTATGCGGCGGCGCGTTTCACTTTGGGCGACCTCAACGCCCGCTTCGGCGCCGATCTCGACGGCAGCGGCGGCTATACCGGCATGGCGCTGTTCTGGTCGATGATGGTGGGCCTTGCGGTGACGGGCCTGATCGTCTGGATCACCGAATATTATACCGGCACCAACTATCGCCCGGTGCGCAGCATCGCCCGCGCGTCGGAAACCGGCCATGGCACCAATGTCATCCAGGGGCTGGCCGTCAGCCTTGAAGCCACGGCGCTGCCGACGCTGGTGATCGTTGTCGGCATCATTGTCGCCTACAGCCAGGCGGGCCTGATCGGCATCGCCTTCGCCGCCACGGCAATGCTGGCACTGGCGGGCATGGTCGTGGCGCTGGACGCCTATGGCCCTGTCACGGACAATGCGGGCGGCATCGCGGAAATGTCGCATCTGGACGACAGCGTGCGGGTCAAGACCGACGCGCTCGATGCCGTGGGCAACACCACCAAGGCCGTGACCAAGGGCTATGCCATCGGTTCGGCGGGCCTTGCCGCGCTGGTGCTGTTCGGCGCCTATACGGAGGACCTCAAATTCTACAATTCGGCGCTGGGCCTGACCGAGCCGGTCGATTTCAGCCTGTCCAACCCCTATGTCATCGTCGGGCTGCTGCTGGGCGCCCTGCTGCCCTATCTGTTCGGCGCGATGGGGATGACCGCCGTGGGCCGGGCGGCGGGCGACGTTGTCAAGGACGTGCGCGACCAGTTCGCCACCAACAAGGGCATCATGGAGGGCACGTCGCGGCCCAATTATGCCCGCACGGTGGACCTCGTCACCCGCGCCGCGATCAAGGAGATGATCGTGCCCAGCCTGCTGCCGGTGCTGGCGCCGATCGTCGTCTATTTCGCGATCTCGGCGGTGGCGGGGACGCCCAACGGCTTTGCGGCGCTGGGTGCGTTGCTGCTGGGCGTCATCGTCTCGGGCCTGTTCGTGGCGCTTTCCATGACTTCGGGCGGGGGCGCCTGGGACAATGCCAAGAAGTTCATCGAGGACGGCAATCATGGCGGCAAGGGGTCGGAAGCCCATAAGGCGGCCGTGACCGGCGATACGGTGGGCGATCCTTATAAGGATACGGCCGGACCGGCGGTCAATCCGATGATCAAGATCACCAATATCGTCGCCCTGCTGCTGCTGGCGGCGTTGGCGCACGGGGGGTAGCCCTTGTTGGCCGCATCTTGCGGGCCGCCTGCCGTTCCGGCGGACTTCAAAATGCTCTAAATCCCCGTTTAAAAAGGGAAAGACAGGAAAATGGCTCTGCCCTATGGAGGGGCGGGGCCATTTTTTACGGGGGGAAAGATTTGAGGGGCTTTTCTGTGGTCGCGGGCGTTCTGCTCGCGCAGCTTTGCGTGTCTGCCAGTGCAGAGACGGTTGCGCCGCGCAAGGAATGGCCGATCGAGGCCTTTGCCGAACTGCCGCTGATGGAGCGTCCGGAACTCTCGCCCGACGGGACGCGCCTTGCCGCGAAGGTCGCGCGCGATGGCGAACTGATGCTGATGATCGCCGCCATTGCCGATGAACCCAATCGCATCCGAGCCCTGCAATTGGGGGAAAATGACCTCAACTGGTGGAGTTGGGTCAATGACGACTGGCTGATCGCGGGCATAGCCAGCGAAACCAATGTCGAGGGCATGCCCTGGTCGATCAGCCGGGTCGCCAGCATCAAGCGCGACGGGTCGAAGATCAACATGCTCGCGAAGAAGGTGGCGGCGCAGAATGGCGACGATGTGATCTGGGTCGCGCGCGACGGCAGCCCGCGCATCCTGCTGGCCTATCAAACGTCGATCTATGGCGATGATGCGGGTTTTTGGCCGCAAGTGGACGAAGTGGATGTCTCCACCGGCAAGATGCACCTGGTCGTGCCGTCGCGCCAGCAGGTCATGTCCTGGTATGCCGACGCGGCCGGAACGGTGCGGATGGGCGTGGGCTATGACGACGCGACGCGCATGTCGAAGCTGCTCTACCGCGCCGACGGCCGATCCGGTTTCCGGGTGGTCGACCGGGCCAATCGCCGCCGCGACGAATCCATGGTCGTGCCGATGCTGTTCACCGCCGACCCCGGCAAGGCGGTCGCCAGCGACGATCATGAAGGGACCGATGCCCTTTATGAATATGATCTCGCCAGGCTGGAACTGGGGACGAAGATCTTCGCCGCCCCGGGTTTCGACATCGACACGGTGGAGCGTGACGCCGCCGGCACCGGGCTGGCGGGCGTGCATTATACCGCCGATGGACCGGGGGTGCACTGGTTCGACGAAGGACTGGCGAAGGTGCAGGCCGACATCGACAAGGCAGTGGGCGCCAATCGCCGGGCGCGGATCGTGTCCACCAGCCGCGACCACAGCCGCATGATCGTGCATGTCGGCAGCGCGGATCAGCCCGGCACCTATTATTATTACGACACCTCCGCGGGCGCGATGAGCGTTCTGTCGCAGATCAGCACCAGCTTCGGTCCCGGCACCCATCTCTCGCCGGTCAGGACGATCCGCTACAAGGCGCGCGACGGGCTGGAGATCGCCGCCGTCCTGACCCTGCCCGTGGGCAGGGACCCGAAGAATCTGCCGCTGATCCTGATGCCGCATGGCGGCCCCTTCGCGCGCGACAGCGAGGAATGGGACTGGTGGGTGCAGTTCCTCGCCTATCGCGGCTATGCCGTGCTTCAGCCCAATTATCGCGGCTCGTCCGGCTATGGCACGGCCTTCGCGGCCAAGGGCGAGGGGCAATGGGGCCTCGCCATGCAGGATGATCTGAACGATGCGGTCGACTGGGCCGTCGGGCAAGGGATCGCCGACGCGAAGCGGGTCTGCGTCGTCGGCGCCTCCTATGGCGGCTATGCGGCCATGCGCGCGGCGCAGCGCGACGGTGCCCGCTATCGGTGCGCGGTGTCCTATGCCGGGGTGTCGGACCTGTCGGCGATGATGCGCTATGATGCCCGCTTCCTGAACCATGGCGGGCGCAAGGACTGGATGAAGGAACAGGCGCCCGATTTCGCCTCCGTCTCCCCGATCAACTTCGCCGCGCAATTTTCCGCGCCCATCCTGCTGATGCACGGCAGGAAGGACCGGCGAGTGCAGGTGAACCAGTCGCGCGAAATGGCCGAAAAGCTGAAGGCCGCCGGCAAGGTCGCCGGGCGCGACTATATCTATGTCGAACAGCCATTGGCCGACCATTTCTTTTCCCGCCAGGCCGACCGGCTGGAATTTCTCCAGCGCATGGATGCTTTCCTGAAGGAGCATAATCCGGCCTGAACTGCGGCGGGCAGCTTTTGTCGGGAAGCATGCCCGTCACAAATTGGCAATGGGATAGTCACATGATTGTAACGAAACAGTCATAGTGGGCCCCCGTTCGCCAGCAATGGGCGAGGGGAGAATGACGACATGCGACTGACCTGTAAGCTGCTGCCTGCGCTCGCCGTGCTGGCCGTTCCGGCCGTGGCCCATGCCAGCGAGGACGAACAGCTCTGGACCACCGCCAACGCGACGGTGAAGCTGAGCGATCACTGGCGCTTTTCGCAAGAGGTCGTTGCCCGGTTCAGCGACGATCGCGACGGATTGTATGAGGTCGAGATGAATTCGCTGATCGGCTACAAGGTCAGCAAGAAAGTCACGGTCTGGGCGGGCTATACCCATGACCCGCAATATAATGGCGGCGACTTTGCCGTGATGGAGCATCGCGGCCGCCAGCAGGTGACCTTCGACAATATCGTGAAGATCGGTCCCGGCCAGCTCAGCGCCCGGCTGCGGCTGGAGGAACGCTGGCGCGAGGGGATTGACGGCACGGCCTGGCGGCTGCGTCCCTACATCAAATATGTGCTGCCCTTCAAGGAAGGCGGCAAGACCGCGCTGGTGCTGAGCCATGAGAGCTTCATCGACTTCAACAAGACCAATTTCCAGCGGGTCGGCGGCGAAGAGCGGATGCGCAACCTGATCGCCATCACGACGCCGCTCGCGAAGAATGTGAACGCGGAGATCGGCTATCTGCACCAGCATGGCTTCCGCCAGCATGCGGATGACCCCAATGACAATGTCGCGTCGGTGTCGTTGAGCTTTTCTTTCTGACAATAGCGCAAGGCATGGCGGGAAGCGGGCAGTTGATCTTCCCCTCCCCTTCAGGGGAGGGGATTGAGGGGTGGGGGCGTGCCCCAAGGGAAAGCTAATCTTTAACGGACCGGCCCCACCCCAACCCCTCCCCTGAAGGGGGGGGGCTTAGTGGCAAGAAACCACCCAAAGTCGTCTCTCCGTCCGCGGTCACGATGACCGACGGATCGGCAGGCAGGCTTGCTCCTTCCACCCCCACGGGCCTATAGCCCGCGCCATGACCAGCGAACCTTTCCGCTCGCAACTCGCCGCGCTGGAAAAGCGCGGCCGTCTGCGCAGCCTGACGCCACGCGCCGGGCGGGACTTTGCCTCCAACGACTATCTGGGCCTCGCCTCCGACCCGATCATCGGTCAGGCCGTCGCCGATGCCGTAGCGCGCGGCGTGCCGGTGGGATCGGGCGGATCGCGGCTGCTGCGCGGCAATGCGCCCGAGCATGAGGGGCTGGAGGCCAAGGCCGCCGGATTCTTCAGGACGCAGGGCGCGCTGTTCATGGCGAACGGCTTTGCGGCGAATCTCGCCCTGTTCTCCACGCTGCCGCAGCGGGGCGACCTGATCGTCGCGGACGAGCTGATCCATGCCAGCGTGCATGACGGCATCCGCATGTCGAAGGCCGTGACCGTGTTCGCCCGCCATAATGACCCGCAGAGCTTTTCCGACCTGATCGCCGCCTGGCGGCAGGAAGGCGGCAAGGGGCGCATCTGGATCGCGGTCGAGACGCTTTATTCCATGGATGGCGACATGGCGCCGCTCAACGATCTGGCGATGCTGGCCGCCCGGCATGACGCCATGCTGATCCTGGACGAAGCCCATGGCACCGGCGTCTTCGGGCCTTCGGGGCGCGGGCTGTCGGCCGGGCTGGATGGCCTCCACAATGTCGTCACGCTGCATACCTGCGGCAAGGCGATGGGGGTCGAGGGCGCGCTGATCTGTGGGCCGCGCCTGCTTGTCGATTATCTGATCAACCGGGCGCGGGCGTTCATCTTCTCCACCGCGCCCTCGCCGCTGATGGCGGTCGCAGTCTCGGCGGCGCTCGACCGGATCGAGCAGGCGGGCGATCTGCGCGACCGGTTGAAGACGCTGATGGTGGATGCCAGCGAAGCGATTTGCGCCCCGCTCGGCCTGCCCGCTCCGCGCAGCCAGATCATCCCTGTCCTGTTGGGCGAGGACCGCCGTGCCATGGCCGCCGCCGCCGCATTGCAGGAGGCGGGGTTCGACGTGCGCGGGATTCGCCCGCCCACCGTGCCGCCGGGCACCAGCCGTTTGCGCATTTCCCTGACGCTGAATGTCGGCCGCGCGGATATCGCCGCGCTGGGCGAGGCGTTGCGGAAGGTGGTCGCATGAGCGCCTTCATCGTCACCGGCACCGATACCGACATCGGCAAGACGGTGTTCGCGGCGGGCCTCGCCGGAGCCATGGGCGCGCATTATTGGAAGCCGGTCCAGGCGGGCGTCGATCCCGTGGGCGACAAGGAACGCGTGGCCGCGCTGTCCGGCCTTCCGCCATCGCATATCCTGCCCGAAGCCTATCGCCTGACCACGCCTGCCTCCCCCCATCTGGCGGCGCGGATCGACGGGGTGGAGATCAGCCTCGACCGGCTGGCCTTGCCGAAGGTGGATGGCCCGCTGGTGGTGGAGGGCGCGGGCGGCCTGATGGTGCCGGTCAGCGAGACGCTGCTGATGATCGACCTGTTCGCTTATTGGGACGCGCCGGTCATCCTGTGCGCGCGGACGGGGCTGGGCACGATCAACCACAGCCTGCTCAGCATCGAGGCGCTGCGCGCGCGCCGGATCGCGATCGCGGGAATCGCCTTCATCGGCGAGCCGCATGAGGAGAATGAGCGGATCATTCCGATGCTGGGGAAGGTGCCGTGTCTGGGGCGGTTGCCAATTCTCGATCCGCTCGATGCCGAGACGCTGCGCGCAGCTTTCGATGGCGCGATTACCCTACCCTAAAATGAGAACGTGCTCCTG
>NZ_JALDYQ010000035.1:0-47396 GCF_032153725.1 Sphingobium sp.
ATGACTAAAGTTGACGGTGTGCTTTATTACGCCAATGATGTGTCGCAACCAGACACCTAATCCGCCAGCCGCAGCGCCACCTCGTTCATGAAGCGCGCATCATCCCCCCTGGCGAGCCACTCCGCCTCGGCTCCGATCGCGCCCAGCATGTCGGACAGCGCGTCCATCTCGCTCTTGTGGTAATTGCCCAGCACATAGCCATGCACCCGGTCCCTGTGCCCCGGATGGCCGATGCCGATCCGCACCCGGCGAAATTCCGCCCCGATATGCGCATCGGTCGACCGCAGGCCGTTGTGCCCCGCATTGCCGCCGCCGCGCTTCACCTTCACCTTCATCGGCGTCAGGTCGAGTTCGTCGTGAAAAACGGTCACATCCTGCGGTGTCAGCTTGTAGAAACGCATCGCTTCGCCGACGGACCGCCCGCTCTCGTTCATGAAGGTGGCGGGCTTGATCAGGATGATTTTCTCCGGCCCGATCCGGCCTTCCTGCACCCAGCCTTGAAACTGTTTCTTCGGTGGAGAAAAACGATGGATGTCCGCGATCACATCGGCCGCCATGAAGCCGACATTATGCCGGTTCATCGCATATTGGGTTCCGGGATTGCCCAGGCCCACCCAGATCTGCATCGCTTGTCCACTCCAAAGAAAAATCCCGCTTGCCGACTAGGCAAGCGGGATCGGAATTTCCAGTCCCGAAGGACTTGCCCGTTAAAGGCTCAGGCGCCTTCAGCCGGGGTTTCGTTGTCGCCTTCGGCACTCTTAAGGGCCGAGGGGGCAACGATGGTCGCAACGGTGAAGTCGCTCTCGCCATGGGCCTTGGCGCCCTTGGGCAGCTTCACGGCGCCGATGTGGATCGTTTCGCCAACGTCCAGCCCGCTCAGATCGACGACGACGTCGTCGGGAATCTCGGCCGCGTCGACGATCAGTTCGACTTCATGGGCGACGATGTTAAGCACGCCACCCTTCTTCAGGCCCGGCGAAGCGTCTTCATTTTCGAAGCGCACCGGCACGTTGACGTGGACGGTGGCATGTTCCGAAACGCGCAGGAAGTCGGCGTGCAGCGGACGGTCGGTCACGGGATGGAAGGCGACATCCTTGGGCAGGGTGCGCACGGCCTTGCCGTTCACCTCGACCATGACGACCGAATTGAAGAAGTGACCGGTGCCGAGCAGCTTGCTGAGAAGCTTTTCCTCGACGTGGATCGACTGCGGTTCTTCATTGTTACCATAGATGACGGCGGGTACGCGGCCCTCACGGCGGAGAGCGCGGGAGGCTCCCTTGCCTGCCCGATCGCGTGCCTCTGCCGACAGCGTAAGCTGCTCGCTCATTGCGTGTCTCCAAAAGCAAATTGATATAAGCGCCCGCCACGCCTCCAGGGATGACCATGCCGGGACGGGTGGCCCAATAACAGAAAAGGGCGGGAAAGCAAGAGAACAGAAAATCGGGCTTTGGCGTTACTGCACCCGCGTAACCTTATAACCCCCGGCTTGCAGCAGTTCGACCAGATTGCCCTTGCCCGCCAGATGCCCCGCGCCCACGGCGATGAATGGGCGCCCTGCAAGCGCTTCGACCGACTTCACCCAGTCGCGGTTGCGGTCGATCAGCACCGCCTGCTCCACCACCGGATCGGGCTTCCCGCTCAGTTGATCCTCCCGCGAGAGGGTGGCGATGTCGCCCCTGATCCACGCCTTGAGTATGCGGTCGTAGAGCATCCGCATATTCTTCGCCTCATGCACCGTATCGGCCAGCAACCGCTGCTGCACGGCTTCGGGCAGCGTGTCGAAGGCGCGGAACTGCCGCTCCACCGTCTCCAACCCGCCGATCGGCTTCCCCGCGTCGCTGAACGCGGCGATCAGCGCCGGTTCCACGCCATTATCCTTGCTGACATGCAGCGCCTGCTGCGCCGCCGCCGAGAGCAGCATGGCCGCCGCCCAGCTCTCATATCCGGACAGGGCCCGCGCACTGGTGCCCCCATCGCTGGCGATCTCCTCCAGTGCCGTCCTGTCCTCAACCGGCAAGCGGACCTCCAGTGGTGGCAGCCCCGGACTGCGCCCCATTTTCTCGAACAGCGCCAGCGTCCGGACCTGATCCTGAATTTCCGCCGATTCCAGCACCAGTCGATCGGCCCGCGCCAGGGCGTCCTTGATCGGCGCGGTCTGCCATTGCACGTTACCCGGCAACACATGGATGGTGCCGAACAGCCAGCCATTGATCCCCTTGCCCTCGACGCGCCAGAGGGCCGGCCCGCCGCCGGGCGGCGGGGCAGGGGGCTCACTTCCGCACGCGGCGACCAGAAAGAGGACCGCCAGTCCCAGCCAGCGCGCCAGCAGACGCATCATTCTACCGCTTCACCCGCTCCGAAGAGATGCCTAGCGCCTTCAACTGATCCTGCACGCTGTCCTTGCCCGCCAGATGCCCTGCGCCCACGGCAATGAACACGATCCCCGGTCGGCCGAGCCGCTGCCTGATCCACTTCGCCCAATTGGCGTTGCGCTGGATCAGCAGGACCTGCGCCAGTTGCGGCGTCGCTTCCAGCGATTCGTTCATCTCGACCGCCAGCTTTTCAGGCTCGCCGCCCTGCCAATGCGCAACCAGGCTGGCAAATTCCCTGTCCATGTCGGGCAACCCCTCGATGGTGGCGGTCAGGAACCTGACCTGCTGCTCCATCGGCAACCCGGCAAAATAGCCAAGCTGCTGCTCCACCGTCTCCAGAGCGCCGACCTTCTTGCCCGAAGCCCTGGCCGCCGCCGTCAGTATCTTCTCGGCGCCCAGGTCGGACTTGTAGCCCAGCTTCTCCAGCGGCTGCACCGACAAAGCCATGCCGGCCATCCAGGGATTGAACATTTCGAACGCCTGCCAGGGCAGGCCGTTGGCGGTCATCGCCGTCTGATATCTGGTCCGCTCTTCCGCGCCCAGCCGGTCCGACAGTTTCACGCCGTCCCGCGCCAGAGCCGTCCCCGCCACGGTCGAGGCCAGCGCATTGGGATCGTCCGGCTCCACGATTTCAAGAACCAGTTCGTCCGACTGCCCGAAGGCCGATTTGACCCCGCCCCTGAACCAGTCCACCCCCGGTTTCATCACATGGACCGTGCCGAACAGATAGATGGTGGTATCGGCATCCTTCACCGTCCACAGCGCCGGCGTCACATAGGCCGAGCGCGCCGCCGCATCCCGAGCGGAAGCGGGCTGTTCCAGCGCGCATCCGCCGAGCAGCAACATGGCAGGCGCGAGCCAATGGAAAAAGGGCCATTTCATGCGGTTTTCATGTTCCTGTGATCGATCTTGCCCCATCCATGCGTCCCGCCATGCAACAGAGCAAGCGGATTTACCTTCCTTCCCACCCTCTTTCCCTTGACCCTGCGCCCTCGCTGCGCCAAGGGCCGCCGCAATTAAACCGTCATTTTCAGGCCGTGATTTTCTGGGGACGATCCGTGGCGACAAGTAAAGCGCTCTCCTTTCAGGATCTGATCCTGACCCTCCATGCCTATTGGGGGAAGCAGGGCTGCGTGATCCTGCAACCCTATGACATGGAGGTGGGCGCGGGCACCTTCCACCCGGCGACCACGCTGCGCAGCCTGGGTCCAAATTCCTGGAACGCCGCCTATGTCCAGCCCAGCCGCCGCCCGACCGACGGCCGCTACGGCGAAAATCCGAACCGGCTCCAACATTATTACCAATATCAGGTGATCATGAAGCCGAGCCCGGCGAACCTTCAGGAGCTGTACCTGGGGTCGCTGGTGGAGATCGGCATCGACCCGCTGGTCCATGACATCCGCTTTGTCGAAGACGATTGGGAAAGCCCGACCTTGGGCGCCTGGGGTCTTGGCTGGGAAGTCTGGTGCGACGGCATGGAAGTCACCCAGTTCACCTATTTCCAGCAGATGGGTGGCTTTGACTGCAAGCCGGTCGCGGGTGAACTGACCTACGGCCTCGAACGCCTCGCCATGTATATTCAAGGCGTCAACAGCGTTTACGACCTGAAGTTCAACGACGCCGGCGTCACCTATGGCGACGTGTTCCTCGAAAATGAGCGGCAGATGTCGAAATGGAATTTCGAGATAGCCGACACCGAAAAGCTGTTCCGCTGGTTCAAGGATGCCGAGGCCGAATGCAAGGCATCGCTGGAAGCAGGCGTTCCGCTCGCCGCCTATGATCAGGCGATCAAGGCGAGCCATGTCTTCAACCTGCTCCAGGCGCGCGGCGTCATCTCGGTGCAGGAACGCGCCAGCTATATCGGCCGCGTGCGCGATCTTGCCAAGGGCGCCTGCGAAAAGTGGATGGAAGTGAACGGGTGGGCCGCATGATGCGTAAGAACAATTCCGTCATCCCAGCGAAAGCTGGGATCTCGTGCCTCAGGCCGAACGCGATCCGGCACAAGGCCCCAGCCTTCGCTGGGGCTGCGGAGGAAATCGCATGAGCGACTTCCTCCTTGAGCTGCGCTGCGAGGAAATCCCGGCGCGCATGCAATTGAAGGCGTCGGACGACCTCGTCCGCCTTTTCACCGAGGAACTGGCCAGGGCTGGCCTGAAGCCGGAGGGCGTCGACAGCTTCGTTACGCCCCGCCGTCTGGCGTTGATCGCGCGCAACCTGCCGCTGGAAACCGCTGCCGTCAGCGAGGAGTTCAAGGGGCCGCGCACCTCCGCGCCCGCGCAGGCGCTGGAGGGCTTCCTGCGCAAGACCGGCCTCCGTCAAGACCAGCTCGAAGACCGCGACGGAATCTGGTTCGCCGTTGTCAACAAGCCTGGCCGCGCCACCGTCGAAGTGCTCGCGCAAGCCGTCCCCACGGTCATCCGCGCCTTCCCCTGGCCCAAGTCCATGCGCTGGGGCGCTTCCTCGCACACCACCGAAAGCCTCCGCTGGGTCCGCCCGCTGCAAGGCATCGTCGCGATCCTTGGCGATGATCTGGTCGAGATCGAGATCGAAGGCGTCAAGTCGGGCTACGCCACGTTAGGCCACCGCTTCCACCATCCCGGCGAGATCACCATCGGCAGCGCCCACGATTATGTCGAAAAGCTGCGCGCCTGCCATGTGATCGTCAGCCATCAGGAGCGCCAGTCGATCATCGAGGCGAAGGCGAACGACGCCGCTGCCGCACAGGGTTATACTGTGATCGAGGACAAGGGCCTCATCGCGGAAAATGCGGGCCTCACCGAATGGCCGGTGCCACTGCTGGGCGATTTCGACCCGGCCTTTCTTGAGGTTCCGCCTGAAGTCATTCAGCTAACCCTGCGCATCAACCAGAAATATTTCGTTCTGCGCGATGCGAGCGGCAAGCTGGCACCGGCCTTCATCTGCACCGCCAATATCGAGGCGAAGGATGGCGGCGCGGCGATCATCGCCGGCAATCGCAAGGTCCTCGCCGCCCGCCTGTCGGACGCCCGCTTCTTTTGGGAGCAGGACCGCAAGACGAAGCTTGAGGACCACGCGAAGAAGCTGGAGCGCATCACCTTCCACGAAAAGCTTGGGACCGTGAAACGGAAGGTCGAGCGGGTAGCGACAATTGCGGCTGACCGTATTCCCGAATTGATCGGATGGTCGGAAGAAAAGGCGCGAAAATTTCAGCCTCTTTTGAGACAGGCCGCTGAATTGGCCAAAGCTGATCTTGTTACGGAAATGGTTGGCGAGTTCCCTGAATTGCAGGGGACTATGGGGGGCTATTACGCTGATGCGGAAGGGCTTCCCGTCTCGGCAGCCATTCGCGATCATTACAAACCGATTGGGCAGAGCGATGATCTCCCGTCTGATGAATTGGGAACGGTTGTTTCGTTGGCCGATAAGGTCGACACCCTTTATTCGTTCTTCCTGATCGACCAGAAACCAACCGGTTCAAAAGACCCTTTTGCGTTGCGTCGCGCGGCGCTCGGGTTGATCAGGCTCATCATCGACAACAACCTGCGGGTGTCGCTGAGTTCTCTCTACAGCGCTTGCGATGGGGAACGTTTATATCATTCGGATGGCGTGAATTACGCTGATCCTACAGATGATCTCGTCTCGTTCACTATTGACCGTCTCAAGGTCCAGCAAAAGGAAGCGGGCGTCCGCCACGACCTGATCGACGCTGTGTTCGCGCTCGGTGGCGAGGACGTCCTTGTCCGCCTGCTCGCCCGCGTGAAGGCGCTCCAGTCCTTCGTGGCGACGGACGACGGCGCTAACCTGCTGGCCGGTTACAAACGCGCCGCCAACATCCTGAAGAAGGAAGGCGTCGAAACCGCCGAAGCCGTCGCGCTGAGTTACACGCCCGAACAGGCCGAAGCTGATCTCATAGCAGCGCTCGACTCCGCCGAACCCCGCGCAGCCGTAGCGGTCACTGCGGAGGATTTCGAAGGCGCCATGGCCGCACTTGCAACATTGCGCGCCCCGATCGACGCCTTTTTCGAAAGCGTCACCGTCAACGACGCCCATCCGGCCAAGCGCTCTGCTCGCCTCGCGCTGCTTGCCCGTGTGCGGGAAGCTGTCCATGCAGTGGCGGATTTCTCGAAAATTACAGGCTGATAGAGAAAGATACCCGGACAACCGGGAAAATCAGTGAAGTGAGAGGACAAATATCGTAAAAGCAGGTGCGTTTATCGCACTCCTGTTCTAAAGAATTGTTGCATCGCACAAAGACACGGCAATCAGTGCAGGAGAGCCGCGATTATGTTGACAATGGAAGAGGCCAGCATGAGCACGACCGCAACCCGTTATGTTTATCGTTTCGGCGGTGGCGTCGATGACGGTGGCAAGGGTGACAAGAACCTTCTGGGCGGCAAGGGCGCCAATCTGGACGGCATGGCCGCCATTGGCCTGCCGGTGCCTCCGGGCTTCACCATCACGACCGAGATGTGCACGCGCTATTACACCGATGGCGGCGTTTATCCCGAGAGCCTGAAGGCGGAAGTCGCGAACGGCATCGCCCATATCGAAGGTGTCACGGGCAAGAAGTTCGGTGACAAGGCCGACCCGCTGCTGGTTTCCGTCCGCTCCGGCGCGCGCATTTCGATGCCCGGCATGATGGACACGGTGCTGAACCTCGGCCTCAACGACGAAACCGTCATTGGCCTCGCCAGTGCGTCGGGTGATGAGCGTTTCGCCTGGGACAGCTATCGCCGCTTCATCCAGATGTATTCCGACGTGGTGCTGGAACTCGACCATGGCGCCTTCGAGGAAGCCCTTGAAATCGCCAAGGAAGATCAGGGTTACACGCTCGACACGGAAATGACCGCCGACGACTGGAAGGCGCTTGTCACCGAATATAAGGCCCTTGTTTCAAAGTTGTGGAACAAGCCCTTCCCGCAGGATGTGAACGACCAGCTGTGGGGCGCGATCAGCGCCGTCTTTGGCTCGTGGCAGGCTGACCGCGCCAAGGTCTATCGCCGCCTGAACTCGATCCCGCATGATTGGGGTACCGCCGTCAATGTGCAGGCGATGGTGTTCGGCAATATGGGCGATACCTCGGCAACGGGTGTTGCCTTCACCCGTGATCCCGCGACCGGCGAGAATGCTTATTACGGCGAATATCTCATCAACGCCCAGGGCGAGGACGTGGTGGCGGGCATCCGCACGCCGCAATATCTCACCAAGCAGGCGCGCGAGCGGGCAGGGGCCAAGCCGCTGTCGATGGAAGAGGCGATGCCGGAAACCTATGCCGAATTGGCGCGGGTCTTCCAGATCCTCGAAACCCATTACCGCGACATGCAGGACATCGAGTTCACGGTGCAGCAGGGCAAGCTCTGGATGCTTCAGACCAGGTCAGGAAAGCGCACCGCCAAGGCCGCGCTCAAGATCGCGGTCGACATGGCCAATGAGGGCCTCATCACCGAGGAAGAAGCCGTCGCCCGCGTCGATCCCGCCGCGCTCGACCAGCTTCTTCACCCGACGCTCGATCCCAAGGCGCCGCGCGATGTGTTGACCAAGGGGCTGCCTGCCTCGCCCGGCGCGGCTTCGGGCGCGATCGTGTTCGACGCCGACACCGCCGAGCGTCGCAACGAGTTGGGCGATTCTGTCATTCTCGTCCGCGTCGAAACCTCGCCCGAGGACATTCACGGCATGCACGCGGCGAAGGGCATCCTGACCGCGCGTGGCGGCATGACCAGCCACGCCGCCGTGGTGGCGCGTGGCATGGGCCGTCCCTGCGTCTCCGGCGCGGGTAGCTTGTCGATCGACAACAATGCCAAGACGCTGCGTATCGGCGACCGCACCCTCAAGGAAGGCGACATCCTCACCATCGACGGCGCCACCGGCGAGGTGATGGCGGGCGAAGTTCCGACCGTGCAGCCGGAATTGGCGGGCGACTTCGGCGTGCTGATGGGCTGGGCCGACAAGGTTCGCCGCCTCAAGGTCCGCGCTAATGCCGAAACGCCGCTGGACTGCCAGACCGCCCGCGATTTCGGCGCGGAAGGCGTGGGCCTGTGCCGCACCGAGCATATGTTCTTCGACGCCGCCCGCATCACCGCCGTCCGCGAGATGATCCTCGCCGACAGTGAAAAGGGCCGCCGCGTGGCGCTCGACAAGCTGCTGCCTGAACAGCGGGACGATTTCGCGCAGATATTCATGGTGATGGCGGGCCTGCCCGTGACCATCCGCCTGCTCGACCCGCCGCTGCATGAATTCCTGCCCCATGGCGAAGCGGAGTTCGAGGAAGTGGCGAAGGCCGCGGGCGTGGGCGTCGAAGCGCTCAAGCGCCGCGCGGCCGAACTGCACGAGTTCAACCCGATGCTCGGCCATCGCGGTTGCCGCCTCGGCGTCACCTATCCCGAAATATACGAGATGCAGGCCCGCGCCATCTTCGAAGCCGCGCTGATCATCAAGCAGCGCAGCGGCGAAGCGCCGATTCCCGAAATCATGATCCCTCTCGTTGCGACGAAGAAGGAACTGGAACTGATGAAGGCGATCGTCGACAGCGTCGCCGCGCAGGTTTTCGAGGAGCAGGGCGCTTCGGTCGAATATCTGGTCGGCACCATGATCGAACTGCCGCGCGCCGCGTTGAAGGCTGGCGAGATTGCTGAAGTGGGCGAATTCTTCTCCTTCGGCACCAACGACCTGACACAGACCACCATCGGCATCAGCCGTGACGATGCCGGCCGCTTCCTGACGCAATATGTCGACAAGGGCATCTTCGCTCGCGATCCGTTCGTCAGCATCGATGTGGAGGGCGTGGGTCAGCTCATCGAACTGGCGGCCGAACGTGGCCGCGCGACCCGCAACGGCATCAAGCTCGGCATTTGCGGCGAACATGGCGGCGATCCGGCGTCGATCGCCTTCTGCGAGAAGACCGGCCTCGATTATGTATCGGCCTCGCCTTATCGCGTGCCGATCGCCCGTCTCGCCGCCGCTCAGGCCGCGCTGGCGAACGGGAAGTAGGATGGAAAGGGGCGGGGACGAAATCCCGCCCCTGTCTCTTCAGACCCGTGTGGCGCGATGCTTATAGAGTCGCGCATGTTCGTCATCCTTATGCGCGTCGAGCAGCCGGGCCTGTTCCCGCCATTCTTCGCGCGCAATGACGCCCTGCCTCAACCCCAGTCGCGTTTCCAACTCCGCCTCCTGCTCGCTGCTGATGGCGGCGACCTGCGGATAGCGGTGATAGCCGGCCTCATTGAGCGCAATTTCATCCTGCGGCGTGATGCCGTGGATGCGGCTGAGATCGTCGCGTCCATGTACCGCGCCGGCAACCGCTTCCGCTGTGCCGGGGCCGATCGGTCCTGTCTGCCGCTCAAGCTCTCCAATTCGTTCCTGCGCAGCGGTCAAGCGAGTGTCCCGGTCCTCAATCGCCCGACGATGGGCCAACTGCTCGTCACGCCAATAGCGCTTATATTTGCCCCGTCCGCTGATGACGAGGCCCAGAACCAGCCCCACCAGCAGCGCGATAAGCAACAGCGCGATTTCGTTGAGGGTGAAGGTCATGTCAGCATCCTTTCCTTTCCCGTCGAACGAGTGGACGGGAGCAAAGGTTGCGGTTCGCCTTGCATTGGTTCGGCCCGTTAAAAAAGTGCAAAAAGGGCTTGCTCAAATGTTCGAGCGCTTCTATCTGCGCCACTCCAACGCACCCGTAGCTCAGCTGGATAGAGCATCAGACTACGAATCTGAGGGTCGGACGTTCGAATCGTTCCGGGTGCGCCATTTTTCCCATTCACATCGGCAGCGCAAATCGATCCGCTTTTCGGTGCCGGAACATGTTTTGCCGTTCAAAAATCGTCTCGCATTTTAATTTCCACTTGGCGAACTTAGGGGGTTGCCAGAGCGCTCCACCCCTTCTATCTGCGCCTCCACAACGCACCCGTAGCTCAGCTGGATAGAGCATCAGACTACGAATCTGAGGGTCGGACGTTCGAATCGTTCCGGGTGCACCATTCCCCAAATCGCAATTATTCGCACCGGTCCGGGGCGGGCCGGTCGAGATCGACGACGGTGATGATCGTCGAGATTCTGGCATTGTCCGACACGCTGCACGTCTTTGCCCGATCGAAGGTTCCGGCGGGCCACTCCTCGGGATATTCGGCGTTGAAGGCAGGTTTCCCCGCCGCAATATAGGGCGCATCGTCGGAACAGAAATTGCCCAGCACGCATCCTTCGAACAGGATGGCGTCGAACAGGGAAATGATCTTTGCCGATGAGCCGCTCGCGTTTTTCTGCACCGGCTTCAACCCATAGCCGCGCGCCCGGCTGGACAGGGCGGTTACATAATCGATCATATTCTGTTCGGTAAGGTTGAACCCGGTTGTGGCTGCGCCATCCTCAAAGGCGTCCATGACATCGAATTCGACATAATCGAATCCCTTGTCCCGGCACATGCGCAATCGATCGTCCATCACCTGGATGAACTCCGGATAGCGGCGAATGTCGATATAGCGCTCCCCTGCAAAGCCGGGATAGCTGTTGCCCAGCAGGCCGGAAATGGCCGACAGGCGGGAATAATCCGGCCGATTGCTCTCCGCAGATCCGATGTCGAGATAGCAGATCGTCTTTATGCCTCGGCTCTTGGCCAGCGTCACATAGGCTGCGCTGCTATCGAATCCGTCGATGTCCAGATAGGCAACCGCTGGAGGCGTCGCTGGCAGGCCCTGGCTTTGCAATATCCAGTCCCAACTGGGAAGCGTGGCCGGCCCGGGCGTAGGTGTCGGTGTAGGGCTGGGAGAAGGGGATGGAGAGGGAGATGGCGACGGGGAAGGAGCGGGAGAGGAATTGCCTGAACCACCACCGCCACCGCAGGCAGCGAGGATCAGCATCGCCATGGTGAGCGAACTGATCTGCGAAAGCCTTTTTGGTTTCCGGATCATAGTCACGGCCCGTCCTTTCGGAGCGGCGATCCTGAATAAATGTGCCCACCTCCTTCTAGCATAAGGAGTGGCCATCCGTCTGCTGATAAAAGAAAGAAGATTGATCAGGATATAACAACAGATATATTTCTACTGCTATAGTTCGAAAGATTATTCACCTTTGGCATAAGCAATTTGATAGTTTTCCACGAATTTTTTGGAAACATGGATTCATTAAAGTTGACATGATATCATGCTTATCATCACATTAACCATGGGAAAAAACTTCTGAAAACCGAGTCGCCCCATTAATTGCGCGGTGTGACTATAGCGCCATATGCTGTTGCCGATTTCGGAACAGCAAGGGCATTTGAGCGAGAAAACGCTGATATCCTGATGGAGCCCCACCGGCGCGGGTAACTTGCTGGGAGTGACAGACGACGCGGCATTTTTGCCTGCATGTCGACAGGAAATCCATGCCGCTATTTCAACGATAGTGGCACGGGATGATTTTTACTGAGAAACAAAAAATATTCCGGTCGCAAACTTATGATGTGATTTTTTCAAATCCATAAGTTTGGGGGTTTGCCATGACCTTTGGCCACAGCGTCACGATTGACGGTTCACTTAATGACTGGCTCGCGACCGATCGGATCGACGACAGCAGCGCCCCCGGTTATCAGGTCTATGCGACCCTTGACAGCGACGCCTTCGTTTTCGCCCTGAAGGCGCCTGTCGCCATAGGCGCGAACACCACCGTCTGGCTGAACACGGATGGCCAGACCTCCACGGGCTATCAGATATTCGGCTTCGCGGGTGGCGCGGAATATAATGTCAATTTCGCGGCCGACGGTTCGGTGAACCTCTATTCCGGTGCGGCGGGCGGCACTCTTGTACTCGGTGGATTGCAGGCGGCCTGGTCGGCGGATCGTACGGTCGTCGAATTCCGGCTGCCGACCACTGCGGTGGGCAATCCGGCGGCGATGTACACCTATTATGACGTCAATGACCTGTCGAACAGCTTCATGCCGTCCAATTACCAGTCCGCACCGTTCACGGTCTTCAACCAGCCGACCGCGACGCAGGCGCCCGACATGCGGATCGGCATCGTCTTCTCTCAGACGACGGCCGACGCCTATTTCAGCCCGACCGCCTATTCGCAGCTTTTCATGTCCGTTCAGTCGCAGGCGATCCAGGCCGGCATCCCCTTCGACATATTGACGGAGGCTGACCTTACCGACCTGAACAAGCTCTCCCACTATGACGCGCTCGTCTTTCCGTCCTTCCGGAACGTGGCTGCGGACAAGGTGGAGGCGATCACCCACACGCTGGAAATGGCGAGCAAGCAATTGGGCATCGGCCTGATCACGGCCGGCGAATTCATGACGAACCAGCCCCATGTGGCGGGCGGCGCGATTGGCGGCGATCCGCTGCCGGGCGATCCCTATGCCCAGATGAAGCTGCTGTTCGACGCCACGCGCGTCACCGGCGGCACCGGCAATGTGGTGATAAACGCGACGGACCCGACCGGTCTTGTCCTCGACCATTATGCCAATGGCCAGCAGGTGAACAGCTACTCCAATGTCGGCTGGAACGCCTTTACCAGCGTCAGCGGCACAGGCCATCAAATCGCCACCGAAACCATCAACGGCGGACAGGTCTATTCGGCGGCCCTTGCCACGCAGACCGGTCCGGCGCGCAACGTCCTGTTCTCCAGCGAAGGCGTCATGGCCGACGCCAATATGCTGCAACAGGCGATTTCCTATGCGGCCAACGGCACCGGCCTGTCGGTCGGCCTGCACCTGTCGCGCGATTCGGGCATCGTCGCCGCCCGCGTCGACATGGACCAGAGCCAGGAGCTGGAGGACGTCAATCCCGCAGGCACCACCCCCGGCATCTATGACAGACTGCTGCCGATCCTGACGCAGTGGAAGGCGGACTATAATTTCGTCGGCAGCTTCTATCTGAATGTAGGCAACGGCACCAACGGCACCGGCACCGACTGGGCCGTGTCCCTGCCTTATTACAAGGCGCTGCTCGACCTTGGCAACGAAATCGGCACGCACAGCCTGACGCACCCGGATAACACCAATCTGCTCAGCGCCTCGCAGATTCAGACGGAGTTCCAGAGCAGCACCACGATCCTCAACGACCAGCTCTCCAACTATCTGCAACGACCATTTCAGATCGTCGGCGCTGCCGTACCGGGAGCGCCGGAGCTTCTGCCCGCGTCCCAGGAGATCATGAAATATGTGACGGATTATCTGACCGGCGGCTATGCGGCGCAGGGGGCGGGTTATCCCAATGCCTTCGGCTATCTGACGCCCGCCAATCAGAACCAGATCTATTTCGCGCCCAACACATCCTTCGACTTCACCCTGGTCGAATTTCAGAAGAAGTCGGTGGCTGACGCGACGGCGGCCTGGATCAGCGAGTTCGACAAGCTGGTTGCCAATGCGCAGACGCCGGTGATCGTATGGCCCTGGCATGATTATGGCGCGGCGGATTTCGTTTCGGGCAGTCCCGCGCTGGATAGCCCCTATGATATTTCGCTGTTCACCAGCTGGATTCAGCATGCGGTGGCGGCAAACATGGAATTCGTCACGCTGGATGATCTGGCCGCGCGCATGACGGCGGTCCAAAATGCCACGATCAACACGACCGTTCTGGGCAACAGCATCACCGCCAGCGTCATCGGCAGCGATGTCGGCAACCTCTCGCTGGATGTCGACCGCCAGGGTTCGCTGGTCATCCAGAATGTGACGGGCTGGTATGCCTATGACAGCGACAGCGTCTTCCTTCCCCAGAACGGGGGAACCTTCCAGATCAATCTGGGCGCGGCGGCCGACGATGTGACCCACATCACCGATCTGCCGATGCGGTCGGTGCTGATGAGCCTGACGGGCGACGGCCGTAACCTCGCCTTCTCGCTTCAGGGCGAGGGCAAGGTCGTCATCGACATCGCCAATCCCGGCGGCAAGAATGTCGTGGTCCACGGCGCCACGGTGGTCAGCCAGATCGGCGAGATCGTGACGCTGGACGTCGGCGCCTATGGTTTGCACAATGTCGTGCTGGAAACCGGCTACCCGCCCGTGATCACCTCCAATGGTGGCGGTGTGAACGCCGCGCTTTCCATCGCCGAGAACGGCACCACGATCACGACGGTGACCGCGACCGATGCGGACGCCGGAACGGTGATCGCCTATTCCATCTCCGGTGGGGCCGATGCGGCGAAGTTCACGATCAACGGCGCGACTGGCGCACTCGCCTTCCTTGCCGCGGCGAATTTCGAGGCGCCGACGGACAGCGGCCAGAACAACGTCTATGACGTGATCGTCCGCGCCTCCGACGGCTATCTGTTCGACGAGCAGGCCATTGCCGTCACCGTCACCAATGTGAATGAGGCGCCCGTCATCACCTCTAACGGTGGCGGGGCGACGGCGGCGATTTCCATGCCTGAAAACAACGTGGCTGTTACGACCGTCACCGCGACGGACCCGGATGCGGGGACGACGCTGGCCTATTCGATCGTGGGCGGGCCGGATCGGGCGATGTTCTCGATCAATCCCACCAACGGCGCACTCGCCTTCCTGACGGCACCGAATTATGATGTGCCGACCGATGCGAATGGAAATAATGTCTATAGCCTGACGGTTCGGGTATCGGACGGCGCGCTGTTCGATGAGCAGGCCATCAATGTCACCGTCACCAATATCAATGAATCGGCGCCGGTGATCACATCGGGCGGCGGCGGCGACACGGCGGCTATCTCCGTCTCCAGCGGTACGCGGCCGGTCATGAAGGTGACGGCGGTCGATCCGGATATGAACACGACGCTGGTTTATTCCATTTCCGGCGGGGTGGACGCCACCAAATTCACGATCAACTCGTCGACCGGGCAGCTCAATTTTGCGAACACGCCCAATTTCCTGCTGCCGACCGATGTGGGCGGGAACAATGTCTATGACGTCGTCGTGCGCGCGTCGGACGGCGCGCTCTATGACGAGCAGGCGATCGCCGTCACCGTGACCATCCTCAATGCGCCGCCGATCATCACCTCCAATGGAGGAGGGGCGTCGGCCACTATCAGGATGGCGGAAAATGGGTCAGCGGTGACGACCGTCCGCGCGACGGATGCCAATATCGGCCAGACCGTCACCTATTCGCTGGGTTCGGCCGTCGATGGGGCGCTTTTCTCCATAGATTCCAATACCGGCGTTCTGACTTTCAAAACAGCCCCGGACTTCGAAAATCCCACCGACTCCAATCTGGACAATCGCTATCAGGTGCAGGTGCTGGCGACGGACAACCTGGGTGCGCAGGACTTCCAGAACCTGACTATCGTCATCACCAATGTCACGGGCTCGTCGCAGACCGCGCTAAGCACCGGATCGACGCTGACCGGTGGGGGTGAAGAAGATACGCTGAGGGGCGCGGGCGGCAACGACACCCTGATCGGCAATGGCGGCGCCGACACGTTGAACGGCAATGGGGGCATCGACACCATTGACGGTGGAGCGGGTGCCGATCGTATCACGGGTGGCGCGGGCGCCGACATATTGACCGGCGGCGCTGATGCCGATCTGTTCATCTACAATGCGACGGGCAACAGCACGGCGCTGGTCATGGACAGGATCATGGATTTCCAGGAGGGAATCGACAGAATCGACCTGTCCGCCATCGATCCCAATCCATCGCAGTCCGGCAACCAGGCCTTCTCCTTCATCGGCAATGCAGCCTTTTCCGCGGCCGGACAGCTCCATTTCTACTCCAACGGCACGGACACCTTTGTCGAAGGGAATGTGGACAATAATCCGGCCACGGTTGAATTCGCCATCAGGCTGATCGGGGTGCACAACCTCACGGCCGCGGACTTCATGCTCTGACGATGAGGTCGGGGGAATGGCTGGCATTGGCTTCAGACTGGACCGTATAGCCCGAGAGGAGGGGCTTGGCGGGATCGCCAATGCCGCTTTTCACGGTGCCGTCATCAGTTCCGGTCCCTGGCTGATGACGGCATGCGCGGTGTTCCTGCTGCAAGGCTGGACCCGGTCGGCCATGGTTCCGGCGGATCATGTGATCATCCAGACCAGCCTGGTCTATGCCTTTGGCGTTTCCACGGTCATCACCGCGCCTTTGGCGATGATCGCGACGCGCGTCGCATCCGACCGCTTCTATCTGGGGGAACGCGACGCCATCCCCTCGATATTGATGGCTGCACTGGTCTGGGCCACGGTGGCGTCGCTGATCATGGGCGATCTGCTGTTCGGCTTTGCGGCTGGGATGCAGCCAGACCTGTTCCTGCTGGCAACCGCGATCCTGACGCTGTTCGCGCAGATCTGGATCGCCAGCCCCTTCCTGCATGCGACCTGGCGGCATCGACCCATCTTCCTCGCCTATCTGTCCGGGATCGCCATGGCGGCTTTCTTCCTGATCCTCATTCGTCCTACGCAGCCCATTGCAGTGCTGGCCTTCATAGCGGTCGGACTGCTCGTGACGCTGACCCTGCTGATCTCCGCCATCAGGGAGGATTTCCCGGCCCCCCCCGATTGGCGGAGAGGCTGGATCAGCACGACGCCCGGCGTCCTCACGCTGGGAGCAGCAGGCCTGACCAATGCACTGGCCATCTGGATCGACAAATGGCTGCTCTGGTGGGCGCCGGGCAGCGTGCAGGCCATCGGGGCGCTCCGGGTCAATCCGGTCAACGATCAGGCCAGCTTCCTTGGCCTGCTAACCATGATCCCGGGGCTGACGCTGATACTGGTCACGACGGAAACCCGCTTCGACCGGGTTTTCACTGACCTGATGAGCCATTGCATGGGAACCGCCAACCGGCGCCGGATCGAAAAGGCCCGGCAGAAGGTCGCCCGGGTCATCAGGCTCGATTTGAGGCTGCTCATGGTCGAGCAGGCGATTTTGGCGGGCTTCTGCTGGGTGCTCGCACCGGAAATCATCCGGCTGCTGGACATGAATGCGCGCGGCATGTTCGGTTTCCGGCTGACGGCGGTGGGCGTGATCTTCCACCTCGTCGCGATCCAGATGAGCATCATCCTGTCCTATTATGACCTTTCCGGACGGATCGTGGCGGTCTGGGGCAGCTTCCTGCTCGCCAGCGCCACCGGAACCTTCCTGTTGAGCGGCAATGGTTTTGCAGGCTTCGGCTTCGGCTATCTGGTCGGTGCGGTCACGGCGGCGTCGCTGGCCGTGGCACTGGTCGCGCAGGCGACCGGCAAGCTCACCTATCTGCTCTTCGTCGGCAATAACCCGGCCGTCGTTGGCAATAAGGGGTTGTGGGCGAGGTTCTGGCCATGAGCTTCGCCGCCTTCCGTCGCCGCGACCTGCTGGCCCTTTCCTTCATGGTCTTCGGGCTGTCCGCCCGCGCGCTTCCCGAAATCAGCCATCCCGACGCCTGGGGCGTGGATTATGGCGAGACGACCGATCCTGCGGTCGCCCGCAGCTTCGACCTTCTGGTGCTGGAACCCGATTTTGAGCGGCCGCTCGCGCCGCTGCGCGGCCCCGGCAGCCGGTTGCTGGGCTATATCAGCCTTGGCGAAGTCAATGCCGCGCGGCCATTTGCCGCCGAACTCGAAAAGGCGGGCGCGCTGCGCCATGCCAATCCGAACTGGCCCGAGGCGCGTCTTGTCGATCTGCGCGATCCGGCATGGACGCGGCTTGTGCTCGATCGGCTGATCCCGGCCATATTGCGCAAGGGCTATGACGGCATTTTCATGGACACGCTCGACAATGCCGAGGCGCTGGAGCGGCAGGACGCCGACCGGAACAAGGGCATGGTCGCAGGCGCTGCCCGATTGGTGCAGGCCATCCGGAAACGCTTCCCGGACATGGTGATCATGATGAACCGGGGTTATGCGCTGCTGCCTCAGGTCGCCACGCAGATCGACCTGGTGCTGGCCGAAGCCATGGCGTCGCGCTGGAATTTCGCGGATGCCCGCTATGAAATGACCACGGCCGAGGATTGGGCGTGGCAAGCGGGCCATCTGCTTGCCGCGAAGCAGATCAATCCCCGTCTTGGCCTTGCCACGCTCGATTATTGGGACCCGCGCGACAAGGCGACCGTAGCGGGCCTTTATGCCAAGGAACGCGCGGCGGGTTTCCAGCCCTATGTTTCCGCCCTGGCCCTCGACCGGCTCATTCCGGAGCCCCTATCATGAAGATCGAAGCGCTGCGCAGCCAGAACATGGCTTTCATCGGACCGATAGTGGGGGGAGGGTTGCTGCTCGCCGCCACGGCCCTGCTGATGCCCAGCCATTGGCAGATTGCCGATGCGATCCGGCGAGGAACATTCGCGCCGCCACCGGTTGCAGCCCCGTCGCCGTCCCCCGGCACCGCGGTGCTGATGCAGCGCTTTTCGGAGGGGAGAAGGCTCAACCTTCCGGAGATTCAGCGCCTGTTGAATGCATCTGTGGCAACGGCCTCCGCGCCGCTTCTGTCCCGATTGGCCGACGCGCTTGCGAAAGGCGGCGATGCGGTTGCCAGCGACCGGATCACCTACGATATTCTGGCGGGCGGGCGGCCGGATGTCGCGCTTGCCTTTCTGGAGAGCCGGCCCGATCACGCGGCGCCCGCCGCCTGGCGCCTGCGCTTCGATCTGCGCCGCAAGACAGGGGACGATCAGGGCGCTGCCGATCTGCTCCGCTCTGCCGCCATGAACGAGGGAAGCGCGCCGGAAAAGGATCTGATCGAAGCCAGCTATGCCTTGGCGCGGCCCGACATGCTGATCGTCGCGGCCGAACATGGCGCCATCGCGCCGCTCAGCCCGACGCAGTCGCTCGATCTCGCGTCATGGGCCAGCGGGACGGGGCGTTATGATCTCATTTCCCGCATCGACCGGGCAGGGACGCCGAACTGGCGCAGTCATAATCCCTGGCTGGCCATGACATTGGCGCAGCGTTCGGGCGATACCGGATCGGCGCTTCGCTATGCCGCGATGCTGCCGGATGGCCGCGATGCCGCGCGGGAGAGCATCATCATGGCGTCCGGGAACAGGGAGGCCATCCGCCGATGGCTGCTGGATGCCGCTGTTCAGCGTGGCGCCGATCGGCAGGCCGTGGCGCAGCGCCTTCTGGAGAAGGGCTTCCGCTCCGACGCCATCGCGCTGCTGCGGAGGGCATCGGACGACAAGGCCTCGACCGCCCGCATGCTTTACCTGATGGGACCCCGTCCGGTCGCGCAGGACCTTGCCTGGCTCAAGGCGCGTGCGTCCGCTGATCCGCGCTGGATGCCGGCCTATATCGAGCGGGCGCAGCCCGCGGAGGCGCTAGCTTTTCTGGAAGCCCAGCCTTCGGCCGACAATGACGACGTGCTGGTCCAGCGCATCGCGCTCGCCAATTCCGCGCGGGATCGGGCGGCCGCAGCACGCGCGCTCGACCGCCTGCTGGACGGCCGCGCCTTGTCCGCTGCGCAATTGGAGACGGCGGCCAGCGCAATGGTTCCGTCCGAAAAGGCAGCTTATTACGACCTCGCGCTTGCCAATGCCCGGATCGCGGCGGGGCGGGCGAAGCCCTCCGATCGCCTGCGCCTGGCCTGGAATGGCTGGGACAAGGGCGATGCGCGGGGCGCCATCAATCAACTGCAAATCTATCTGCGGGACCGGCCCGATGACCCTGCGGCGCTGCGCCTGATGAGCGACGCGCAGGCGAAGCTGAAAGGGGAAGCGGCGGCCGGACCCTGGCTGGAGCGGTTGTTGGCCCTCGCTCCTTCTCCGTCGGTCGAGCAGGCCGAACTGCTGACGCGGCTTGGCCGAACGTCCCAGGCGATGGCCATGGTCGAAGCGCTGCGCAAGGCAACGCCCCATGATCGCAAGCTCGACATCATGCTTGCGCGGCTTCTTATCAACGCCGGCAATCCGGGACGGGCGCGGAAGGTGCTGCGACCATGACGCCATTCGCCGCCGCCCTGCTGCTCGCCGGACCGCCGCCTCTGATGATCGCGGCGCTGCCGCCCGACGCCGGGGTGATGGCGGCCGACATAGGGACGGTCGACCTGCAATGGGGCGGGACCGTTCATCTGCAACTGGACAATAGTGGTTATGAGCTGGTCGTGCGGTTCGATCGGCCGATCGCGGATGAGGCGCTCAAGGATTTCGCCAAGGCGGCCGGACCTGATCTTGCCGATCTGCGCTGGAATGACGACAGCCTGGTCCTGCGCGCCGCGGCGGGGCGCAGGCTGGAGGTGACCGCGGACGCGCGAAGCCTGCATGTTCGCTTCGTGCCTGACCCGGAGCCATCGTCCGCGCCTGCAATGGCGGCCCCGCCGCCAACGACGGACATGGACGCCGAACTCACCATCGCCAGGGCGCAGGCCGATGCAGCGGCGGGTTATCCGGACCTAGCGCGGCGACGGCTCGTTCCTCTGGCGGCGGCCCATCCGGAGGACAGGCGCATCCAACGCCTGCTGGGCGACATGGAAATTGCGGAAGGCGCGCTGGCCCTGGGCGCGTCGCGCTATCGCGATCTTGCCGCCGATGATCCCTTCGCGCGTCAGGCCATCGCGGAATCCGGCGGCAGCGTCGCGGCAGCAGTGACGGCGCGGGGCGGCAAGGTCTTCTGGCAGGCGGAGGCGGGACTCAACGCCATGGTCCCGTTCAACCCGCGTTTCTCGGCAGGCGCCGGCGTCCGCTGGTTCCGGTCGGAGGCGGACACGGTCTATGGACCGGGCGGCATCATCAGCAACCGCACGTCGCGTTCGGCCATTGGCGACCTGTTTGCGACGGTCAATCTGGGTCCGGTTTCGCGGATCGAGTTGCAGGGCAGCGCGCAGCTGGACGAGAAGGTCGTGGGCGCGGGCCTTCGCCTGTTCGCCGGTCCTCCCGAAAGGCAGGGGCGACTGGTCCTTGCCTATCGCCTGCCGGATCTGGCTACGCCCGAGCAATCGACCTTTGGTGGCCATATCAGCCGGGCGGGGATCGGCGGGACGATCCGGCTGACGCCCGAACTGTCGGTGCAGGCCGACGGCGCGTGGAACGGCTATGGGCTGAGCGGCACCGGTGCCGTCACGCGCAGTTTCACCGCGGCCGGCGGCGCCGATTATCTGCTTCGTCGCGGTTCGCCCTCGCTGGCGATCAGCTATCGGCTGGACGCCGAATATGTCGATCGCACCCGGATTCGGCCCAACGGGCTGGCCTATATTCCGCTCAGCGACCGAGAAAATCACAGTTTTCAGCTGGTGTCGGGCATGTCCTGGACGCGATGGCAATTGACCGGCGCTGCCGGCTGGACCTTCGATCGCAAGGGCAAGACAAACGGACCCACCGCCAATGTCAGCGCCACGGGGCGGCTGAGCGACGGCTGGCGGCTTCAGGCGAGCGGCGGCGTCAGCTCGATCAGCCGGCCGGGCATTTCGGGCCGCCAGCTCTATCTGCGCGTGGCGCTGACGCGTTATCTGGGGAGGCATTGATGCTGAAAAAGCGGCCGATCCTGCTGCAAGGCACGGAGATGCTGATCCTCTTCGCCATTCTGATGGCGATCGATCTGGGCCTTTCCAAAGGCGATGCCTTTTCGGACCTCAATCCCAATCCCTATTGGTTGCCGGTGCTGATCATGGCCACGGCCTATGGCACGGGCGCCGGGCTGGTCGCCGGAGCCATCGCTTCGGCCATCTGGTTCCACTGGTCGGACCTGTGGCCGGGATCGGCGGATCATATCGAACAACAACTGCGCCTTTCCATCCAGCCGATGTTGTGGATGGTGACGGCGCTGGTGATGGGCGAAGTCACGGCCAATCGGGTGAACCGGATCGCCGATCAGCAACGGCAGCATCAGGCCATGGATCGCAACTGGAAAAGGCTGGCGGAAATCATCGCGCGGCTCACCGATATCAACCGCAGGCTTCAGGTGAGGATCGCGACGGAACAGCGGACGGTCGTGCAGGCCATTGCCGCCGGGCTGGGGCTTTCGCAACCCGATCCGGAAAGCCAGGTCGACGCCGTGGCGCGCATGATCGCGCTGGCAGCGCAGACGGAAGACTTCACCTTCTACGATGTGCACGGCAGTCAGGTCATCGCACGATTCGGAGGCAAGGCCGCGCCCGGCCAGCCTGCGGACTTGACGCGGTCGGTCATGGCCCAGGCGATGCTTGCCGCCCCGCGGCCGCTGCGGAGCGATCGTGGACCCGATCAACTGCTGCTTGCGAAACTGGGCATCCTGGCAGTGCCAGTGGCGGGGGCAGGGGAGCAGCTGCTGGCCATCATCCTTGTCCATGATGTTGCGGGCGTCCGGATCACCGAAGCCTATGTGGCGCAACTCCTCCATGTCGCGGACCTGCTCGGCAAATGCCCGGCATTGTTCGGGCGCGACCAGGCCTTCGCATCGAAATGGCTGGTGCCGGAAGGGAAAGTGGCTTGATCGGCTGGCTCGCACTTTGCTCGATTGTCGATCTGTTCCTGCTTTTACAGAGCCTGATTGCGGGAAAGGGAGCGATTTTGTGGTTCGCGCCCGCGCATCTGGCGCTCAGCTCGGGCGCCTTGCTGGCTGCGATGCCCCGGCTCAAAAGGCTTAACGCGCTGCAAGGCTTCGCCTTGCCGATTGGCGCCGCCATTGGTCCCGCCGGAATGCTGGCCTGCCTGTTGTTGGCGCCTTTGGTCGTGCAGCCGCGAAGGAAGCGGCAGATTGCCTATCAGCGTTCCCCTGTTCGCCAGCGGCGTTTCATGAACGGGATTTCGCCGGTCGAACGGCTTGGCCGGATACTCGATGACCGTGTGCGCTATCCGGACAGCGATGAGATCGGATCGCTGGCCACGATGCTGCGCTACGGCAATCTGCAAGCCCGCTATCGGGCGTTGGAAACCGCAGTGACCTCATTTGAGCCCCGGCTGTCTCCCCTGATCGTCATGGCCCTGTCGGACGAAGACCAGACCATCCGCGCACTGGCCGCCGCCGCCGCCGTGCAGGTGAGCTACAATCTGGCGCAGCAACGCAGCGAATTGCAGGCCCGGATCGCGCCGGCCCAGAATCTGGACGACCGCTATGCCCTTGCCATGCTGCTGGCCGATCATGGCTGTTTCAACCAGCTGCTGCCCCAGGGCCAGCGGCTGCGCCTGTGTCAGGAGGCGAAACGCAAGCTGGATGACATTGCGGGACTGCTGAAGGGGGGCGATATCCGGCGCCGGGCGCTGCAAGCCGCGCGCGCCCAGCTGAGGCGTGCCATGGCGCGGGCGGGCAAGGCCTCGCCCGTCCGCATGGCGGGCGTCGAGCGGGCTTCCTGATGTCCGGCGCGCAGGACAGCGATGTATGCCTGATCGTCGAAGGCGCCTATCCTTTCGTCGTCGGCGGTGTTTCAAGCTGGTTGCAGGATTTGATCCAGAGCATGCCCGATCTGCGATTTTCACTGGTCGCGATCAAGGCAGGCGCGAATGTGCAGCCCTGGCGCATGGTGCCGCCGCCCAATGTCGTGCAGGTCGTGGAAATCCCCCTGCTGGTCGAACCCTGCCTGCCGCGCCGCTATCCCGCGCCGCAGATGAAGCGCATCGGCCGCCTGCTGCTTGCCTTCCTGTCGACCGGGGGGAGGAATGAACTGATCGATCTGCGTCAGGCGCTGGAGGTGCTGAAGCCGGCACCCGCCGCGGGCGATCTTTTGTCCAATCCCGAAATATTCGATCTGTTCACCCATTATTACGATACGGCTTTTCGGTCGGCTTCCTTTCATCATTTCTTCTGGGCCATGCGGGTTCTGCTGGGCGGATTGCTCAAGATGTTGCTCGCGCCCCTGCCGCGGGCGCGTGTCTACCATACCATTTCAACCGGCTTTGCGGGGCTGCTGGCGGCGCGGGCGGCTTATGAAACGGGGCACCCCGCCTTCATCACCGAACACGGCATCTACATGCTGGAACGGCAGATCGAAATCATGATGGCCGACTGGATCGGCGACCAGATCGAAACCGGCCTGACGCTTGACCGGGATGGGCATGACCTGCGCGATTTGTGGCTGGCCGTTTTCCAGACCTATACGCGGGCCTGCTATGATGCGTGCGACCCGATCATCGCGCTTTACGGCGCCAACAATCAGACCCAGCAGCGGCTGGGCGCCAGGCAGGAACGATTGCGGGTCATTCCCAACGGCATCGAGGCGGATCGTTTCGCGCATATGGAACGGACCTGCGATCCTGCCCGTCCCCTGGTGGCGCTGATCGGCCGGGTCGTGCCGATCAAGGATATCAAGACGTTCATAAGGGCGGCGGCCGTCATCCTGGCGGAGATGCCGGAAGTGCGCTTCGCCATATTGGGACCGCTGGACGAGGACCCCGACTATGCCGCCGATTGTGAGTCGCTGGTCAAGGAACTGGGGATCGGCAATGCCGTGCAATTTGCAGGGCGCGTCAATGTCGCGGAATGGTTGCCGCGAATTGACCTGATCGTCCTGACCAGCCTGTCGGAAGCGCAGCCGCTGGTCATATTGGAAGGGGGGGCCTGCGGGGTTCCCGTGGTGGCGCCCGATGTGGGCAGTTGCAGGGAGTTGATCGAAGGTCGGTCGCCCGCCGTCGACCGGCCCGGCGGCATCGTCACCGAACTGGTCAATCCCGAGGGGACGGCAGCAGCCATTATGAGCCTGTTGCGGGCGCCGTCGCTGCGCCGCACCATGGGCGAAGCCCTGCGCGAACGCGTTGTCAGGGATTATGATCGCAACGCCATCATTGCCGAATATCGGCACATCTACAATGCGCTCGGCGCCCAGGCCCGCTTTTCGGAACTGCAATGAACGCCGTTTCCCAATTCCTTTGCCGGCTTACATAAATTCCCTAATGCTCCCGGAAGGACAGCCATAGCGACTGGGTCAGCGGCTCGAACGCATATTGCAATGCCGTCCGCCGCCGCAAGGGTATCAGCACCTGCACCGGCATCCCGGCTTTCAGGCTGAAGTCCTGGCCACGCACCGTCCTGATCGCATCCAGTTCCCTGGACGGCACGATCACCTCTGCGGTGTAGAAGGACACGCCCGCCTTTTCGTCCTGAAAACTGTCGGCCGACAGCCGGGTGATCTGGCCATCCATGATCGGCAGGTCCCGTTCATGCAGGCTGCTGAACCGGATCTGTGCCCGCTGCCCCATTTTCAGATCATCGATATCGTCCGGCGAGACACGCGCCTCTATGACCAGGCCCGCGCGGTCGGGAACGATATCCATCAGCTTCTGGCCAGGGGAGATCACGCCGCCGACCGTGAAGACAGTGAGGCCTACGATCGTGCCCGTCGCGGGTGCCCGGATCGCGAGCCGGGCAAGCTGATCCCCGGCCGCGCGATATTTGGGCAATATCTCGTTCAATGAAAATTCGACATCTCGCAATTCCGATGCGGCGCGTTCCTTATAGGCCTTTTCCGCTTCCAGCGCCTTCAGCCGATTTTCTCCCGATTCTGCGCCGGACCGGGCTATGCTCGCCGAAAATTGTCCTTCCTGCCCTTGAAGATCGGCGCGCGCGCGTTCCAGCGCCCTGATCCGCGATTTGGAGACGAAGCCTTTTTCCGCCACGTCCCGCAGGCTGTCCAGCTCTTCCCCGATCAGCCGGGCCTGTTCGGACGACGCAGCCAGTTGCGAACGATAGCCGCGCGCCGTCTGCTGCACCTGATTGGCCTGTTCGTGCAGCACCCCGGTCTGGGCGGCCAGTACCGAGGAACGGGCATTGAACTGCGTCTGCTGGAGCCGGATCGCCTCCTGCGCGTCCTCCTGCTCCTGTCCCTTGAGAGTGGCGAATTCAGCGGGCCATTCCACCCGGCTCGCCCCCAATTGCTCGGCGATCAGCCTTGCCCGTTGCGCCTTGAGTTCGATGAGTTGCGCGCCATACATGCGGGCCTGCGCGCGAACTTCGGCCGAGGCGAGTTCCATCAGCGGCTGCCCCTGCCGGACATGCTGCCCTTCCTTCACGAAGATCGCGCCGACCACGCCGCCGTCGCGATGCTGCACCGATTGGCGCTGCCCGGACACAGTCAGCCGGCCGGGCGCATAAGCCGCCGCATCGAGCCGCGCGAAGGCAGCCCAGCCCAGGAACAGGATGAAGAAGAGAATGGCGATGATCGTGCCCGTCCGCATGTCGCGATCCGGTCTGTCATCAATCGTTTCGGCATCCTTCGCCGCGGGATAATAGAGTTGGACGGCCCCGCTGGCATCCCTCAGTTGAATGTCCCCCATGGCGCCTCATCCCTCCGCGGTTTGTGACGTGGGATGCTCCTCCGACCGGATCGCCTTCAGCCGCCCCAGCACGTCGTCGCGCGATCCGAAGGTTTCCATTCGCCCGTCGCGCATGACCATGATCTTGTCGACCACGCCCAATATTCCCATCCGATGCGCCACGATGATGACGGAGGCATTCTTCTTCTTGAGGTCGGCCAGTGTCGCCACCAGCCGCACTTCGCCCTCGGCATCGAGATGCGCATTGGGCTCGTCCAGAAAGACCAGCGGCGGCGCGCCATAAAGCGCCCGCGCCAGCCCCACGCGCTGTGCCTGCCCGGCGGACAGCCCACGCCCGCCCCAACCGAGCGTCAGATTATAGCCGCCGGGCAAATGCAGGATCATTTCATGCGCGCCGCTCAGCCGGGCCGCTTCGATCACGGCGTTGTCGATGATTTCATCATCGTCCGACAGGAAATTGCCGAAGCGGGCGATATTCTCCTTGATCGTTCCGGCGAACAGCGATGTATCCTGCGGTAAATAGCCGACAAAGCCCGCCAGCCGCTCCGAATCCCAATCCTGGATATTGGCGCCGTCGTAGCGGATCGCTCCCCGCAGCGGTCGGGCCGCGCCGGACAGCATGCGCAGCAGGGTGGATTTGCCCGCGCCGCTCGGCCCGACAATGGCGATGACTTCTCCCGGTTCGACGGTGAAGCTGATGTCCGCCAATATCGGCCGGTCCAGACCGGGGGTGAAATAGGTCAGATGTTCGACCGCTATATGACCGATCGGCGCAGGCAGGCGGGTGAGGGTGACGTCAGCTTCTTTCGCGGCGAGCAGATCGTTGAGCGTGGCATAGCTCGCGCGGGCATGGACGACATTGCGCCATGCGCCCAGCAACTGGTCGATCGGCGCCAGCGCCCGCCCGATCAGGAAGGAGGAGGCGAAGATCGCGCCCGCCGAAATCTGGTTGTTGATGGCCAGCCAGGCGCCCAGGCCCAGTGCCAGCGATTGCAGCAACAGCCGGATGAACTTGCTGATCGCCACATAATGGCCACCGGCAAAGCTCGCGCTCGCCTGAAGATTGAGCATCGCATGGCGTTCGAGCAGATGACGCCGCACCAGCGCGCTCCGCATGCCGAGCGCGCGGATCACCTCCGCGCCGGCGAGCGTCTGCTCCTGACTGACATAGGCCTTGTTCGCGGCCTCATTGGCCTGTTTCAGCGGCGCATTGGTCTGTTTTTCGTTGCGCAGGGCGATGAAGAGAAGCGCTCCGCCGCCGACGACCGCCATGGCGGCGATGGTCGGATGGATAAGGAAGCATACGATGACGTAGACGGGACTCCAGGGGAAATCGAAGATCGACAGGATCGTGGGACCCGTCAGCGCCTGCCGCAACGTATCGAATTCCCGCAGGACCTGCTTGTTCATCGTCTCGCTGGTGGAACCGCGCCCGCTCAGGGTCGTGTCGAGCAGAAGGCCGGCAAGTTGCCGGTCCAGCCGCATGCTCGCCCGCACCAGCAGGCGGGAGCGCACTTGCTCGAGCAGCGCCAGCGTGCCGATCACGAAAATGATGATCACGGTCAGGAAGAACAGCGTCAGCCTGCCCTGGCCCGCGACGACGCGATCATAGACCTGCAACATGTAGAGAACCGGCCCGATGTACAGGACGTTCATCAGGGCGCTGAAGACCAATGAAGACAGGAAATGCCGCCTGCACGATGACAGGGCGGCCTTCATCGGGGCAGCTGGTTTATGAAGGTCACGCAACATAAGTTGCCCCCCATGTCGGCTATATTATTAGCGTTATGTCCAATGGTTTAGTATAGGATGTTGCCGATTTTCCGTAAATATAACCAATAGCATAGATGCGCATCTGTGCCGCGATGGCGCAATTTTTTACGCGCCTGCGGCCTTTCGGGTGATGGCGATCCGGATCAGCGCTTCCATGTCGACATGCTCTTCCAGTTGGATCGCGATCTGATCCAGCGCTTCATTCACCGACGCCTGATAGTCGCCAAGCGCCGACCGGTGGCCAAGCCGCGCCAGAAAGGCGGCGCGCAGGGCGGTGCTGGCAAACAGGCCATGGACATAAGTACCCATCACCAAGCCGTCCTGGCTTGATCCACCATCCGGCCGATCGCGCTCCATCATGGCGAAGGGGCGCGCGCAGTCGGTTCCCTCGGTCATGCCGACATGCATTTCATAACCTGAAAATGCCTGCCCCAGCGCGGTTCCGGTCGTTCTTTCCAATGTCTTGATGGGTGTAAGCCGGGTTTCCACGTCCAGCAGGCCCAGCCCGTTGACGCAGCCGGGCGCGCCTTCGATCCCATCGGGATCGCTTATGCTTCGGCCCAACATCTGATAGCCGCCGCAAATGCCCAAAATCGGCCGTCCGCGCCGGTGATGCGCGCGAATGTCGATGTCCCATCCCTGATCGCGAACCGCCTGCAAATCGGCTATCGTGGCCTTCGATCCCGGCAGGATGATGAGCGCGGCTTCGGCTGGAATGGGCTGGCCCGGCGGCACCATGACGACATCGACGCCCGGCTCCAGCTTCAATGGATCGAGATCGTCGAAATTGGCGATGCGCGGCAGGATCGGGCAGGCGATCACCAGCCGTTCACCCATGCCGCCCCGCCTGCGCTCCAATATCACCGCATCCTCGCTTGGCAGACGGCTGGCCTGATCGAGCCAGGGAATGACGCCAAAGCCCTTCCAGCCGGTCAAACGTTCGATATGGCGATATCCGTCTTCGAACAGCGCGGGATCGCCCCGGAATTTGTTGATCAGGAACCCCCTGATCATCGCGGCGTCGGCCGGGTCGGTGACGGCCCGGGTCCCGGCGATGGCCGCGATCACGCCGCCCCGGTCGATGTCGCCTACCAGTATCACCGGTACATTGGCGGCCCGCGCAAAGCCCATATTGGCGATGTCGCCCGCGCGCAGATTGACTTCGGCCGGCGATCCGGCGCCCTCCACCACGACGATATCGCATTGCGATCGCAACCGGTGGTAGCTGGTCATGACAGCGTCCAGCAATCCGCCGCGCGCCGACCGGAAATTGCCGCTGCCCAGATTGCCGCGTACCCGGCCATGCACGACGAGTTGCGACGTGCGATCGGCCTGCGGCTTCAGCAGGACAGGGTTCATGTCGGTGTGGGGTTCGACTCCGGCGGCAATCGCCTGAAGCGCTTGCGCCCGTCCGATCTCTCCGCCGTCGACCGTCACTGCGGCATTGTTCGACATATTCTGCGGCTTGAACGGCCGGACGCCATGGCCGCGACGGACCAGCGCGCGGCAAAGCCCGGCGACCAGCAAGGATTTGCCGACGTCCGAACCCGTTCCCTGAAGCATGATGGCAGCCATGGCGCCGCTCCTGCATGGCGCGGGCGTGCGTTACAAGAGTGATTTCAAGCCAGATGGCACATCGGGCGGCTCGGAGCCGCAGGCCAGCGCAGCTAAATTACGGAAAGCAAAGAATGCCTCTAAAGGGAGCTACGCCGCATCTCGACGGCATCCAGGATCATGCCGCCCGCCAGGAAAACGCTGCCTGTGCAGACCAGCGCCAACAGATGCCCGCCAGTGCCCGGATATTGCTGCATATAAACAACACCCCGTTCAGTCGCGCCAAGGGCCAGAGCGTAGATCATCAGAAACGCCTCGAACTTGGTCTTGATGGTGAAAAGGCGCTTGATCCGTTCCATCTGATTCCACTCGGCTTCTCTGCCGCTAGGGAATTAAATCGCCCGAAAGCTGCAAATGGTCAACAAGCGTTAACCATGATTGTTCGATCCGGGCGATCAGGCGGGTGTCAGCCAGATCGCCGGGCGCGATGGCTTCGGGCCAATAAGCTGCAACAATAGCGGCAATGCCGTCCAGCTTTGCCTCATCCACCAGAAAGCGCGGGTCGATATAAGCAGGATCGGCTACCACGCGCAGGCGCAGACAGGCAGGCCCGCCGCCATTGGCCATGGATTGCCGAACATCGACGGACACAAGTTGCCGGATCGGGCCATTGCCTGCGACCATCGCTTCCAGCCAGGACCATATGGCAGGCGTCTCCCGCGCCTCGGTCGGCAGGATCAGCGCCATCCCTCCATCCGGCAAGGTGACCAGCTGCGCGTTGAAAATATAGCTTCGGATGGCATCGGAAAGGCTGATGGCGCTGGCCGGAACCTCGATGATCTCAACCGACGGCAGTTTCGCGCGCAGATCGGCGTAGAACCCCTCCTTGTCGGCAAAGGCCTGCTCATGCGTGAAAAGGACGCGTTCATTGGCGACGGCGACGACGTCGTTGTGGAAGGCTCCCGCTGCTATCGCTTCTTCCGACTGCATGACGAACAGCGTGCGCCCCGGATCAAGCCGATGCAGCCGCGCGACCGCCTTGCTCGCCTCCAGATGCTGGCGGGCAGGAAAGGGGCCGCCCGACTGGCCGTAGACGAACACCTCCACGCCCGTGGTCCCGTGATGGTCGCACAGGCGCATATGATTGGCCGCGCCTTCATCACCGAAGGGGGCGGGGACAGGGCCATGCACGGCAAAGGCGCTCTGGTCGGAGAAGGCGAGCCGCAATTGCGCCAGCGTTTGCGGCCATTCATGGCTGCGGTGCGGCATGGTCACGAGATTGGCGACGGTCATATGGGTTCGTCCGTCTGCCGTATCGGCCGCCGGCGATACCGTGGCGGCATTAGCCGCCCACATGGATGAAGCCGACATGGCGGCGGCGCGGATATGCGCATCGGCATTGCCGACATCGGTTCCCAGAGCCGTCAGCCAAGCTCCGTCGGGTCGCCACTGGGGCAGGAATAGTCCCTGGGTCAGCCCCAGACGGATATTGCAGCGCATCTTTTCGATCCCCTGCAAAGCAGCCCCTCTGGGATGGGATATCGCGCCCGCATTGCGTGACGAGGCCAGATTGCCGAGGCTGAGGCCCGCGTAATTGTGGCTGGGGCCGACCAGGCCGTCGAAATTGATTTCCCTTGCCGTCATGCGCGTTCCGCCATGGTGAAACCCTGTCCCGGCTCCAGTCCGAGCAAGTCCGCCGACGCCCTGTCGAGCGCCATTGTCCCATCGTCCCGTTCCGTGACGAAGCCGTAAGTGCACCGATAGTCCGCAAGCCGTCCGGTGGCGACCAGCACCTTGTCCCCGCCTTTTTCTTCAATCGCGCCCAGCGTCACGTCGGCGGCATGGGCGATGGTCCGCAGCGAATTGATCTGCCCCACCATGGTCGGGCCGCCATCGAAAATGTCGACATAGCCCGGATTGGAAAATCCTTCCGTCTCCAGCATCCGCATGGCCGCGCGGCCATTGGGATGGGGCATGGCGATGACGCTGCGGGCGCTGTCGGTCAGCATGGCGGTGTAGATCGGCGTCTTGGGCATCAGGTCCGCGATGAACTGGTTGCCGTTCACTGCGTTGAACTCGTCCGCCTCCTGAAAGCTCATGCCGAAGAAGCGCCCGGCAAGGCCATCCCAGAAGGGAGAGCCGCCCGCTTCGTCGATCACCCCGCGCAGTTCCGCAATGATGCGTTCGCCAAAGCGTTCGCGATGGTTGCGGATGTAAAGATAGCGGCTGCGCGCCAGCAGCAGGCCCAGTCCTTCCGCCCGCTCGCGCGGATGCAGGAACAGCCCTCCCACCTCCGTCGATCCTTCCAGATCGGTGGTCAGCGACAGCATCTCGGCCCGGAACGTGCGGGAAAGCTCCCGGCTATGCTGGGTCAGCACGCCTAGGCGATAGGAGTAGAAGGGCCAATTCTGCCCCACCTTGCCGAATATCTGGCATGTGCCCCGGACCTGACCGGTCTGGCTGTTCTCCAGCACCATGACGATCAGTTCATCCTCGACGCCTTCACTTTCCCGCATCAGCGCCTGTTCCGTCCGCTCCAGCTTGGCGGCGAGCGACTGTCGGTCGGGCGGGAGATTGGTGAAGCCGCCTCCCGTCAGCTTGGCCATTTCATAAAGGGTCTGGAGATCGCCCGCGCGCGCGGTACGCATGAAAAAACTCACGCCTTCGCCCCTTTCGTGAAACGCCCCTCTGCGATGCGCAACAATGCCAGCGCCGACAGTTGCGCCCGTTCGGCCAGGCTGTCGACGATTAGATATTCCGAATCGCTGTGAATATTTCCGCCGCGCACGCCCATTGTATCGACCACAGGCACGCCGCAGGCCGCGATATTATTACCGTCGCACACGCCGCCAGTGTCTCGCCAGCCGATGGAAAGACCCAGATCCGCCCCGCACTGCCGGACAAGGCCAAACAAAGCCTGAGCCTTGGCATCCATCGGCTTGGGTGGCCGGCCGAAACCGCCATGCCGGTGAAGCGTCACGTCATGTTCCCGCGCAATCTGGGCCATGACATCGTTCAGCAATTGATCCGCCGCCTGTTCATCAACTGGCGTCCGGGGACGGAAATTGACGTGCAGGACTGCATGGTCGGGCACGACATTATTGGGACCGCCGCCTTCTATCCGCGCCGGATTGCAGGAAAATCCCGTCCCGCTGCCCCGCTTCAGCCGCAACGCCAGATCGGCGGCCGCCAGCAAAGCGTTGCGGCCATCCTGCGGATTGCGCCCGGCATGGGCGCTTTTTCCCGTGACGACGATCGCGAAATTGCCGCTGCCCGCGCGCGCTCCAGCCAGCGTTCCGTCGGGCAGGGCAGGCTCATAGGTGAAGGCTGCGAGCTTTCCGGTCGCAACCTGCCGCAACAGGGCCGCGGAGGACGGGCTGCCGACTTCCTCATCGCTGTTGACGATCACATCATAGCCAATCCGTTCCGCGCCGGGCGCCGCCTCCACGGCCATCAACGCGGCCAGCATGACAGCAAGCCCGCCCTTCATGTCGGCCACGCCCGGACCGTTCAGGGTCGTCGGATCGACCCATTGTAGCGTCTGAAAGGCATGATCGGCCGGGAATACCGTGTCCATATGCCCGGTAAGCAGAATCTGCACGGGCGCCTGCGGCCGCACGGAGAGGCAGAGATGCCGCCCGTGATCGAGCGCGTTCATCCTGCCGTCCGGTCCCGGCATCCGGACCGGGGCAGGATCGATCAGGGAAATTTCGCCCGGCAGGGCTGCAAAGGCATGGGAAAGCATGTGGGCCATGGTCGCAAGGCCGGGCAGATTGCGCGATCCGCTGTTGACCCTTGCCCATTCTTCAGTCCGGGCGAGCATGGGCGCATCTGCGGCGCTTTCCATGACTCCCCGTTCGAACGACGAAATGCCTCTCATCCCGGTGACCCTATCAGAGCGGAGACGAGGCCTCCACCCCCGGCCTTAAAAGTCGTAGGTCAGGGTCAGCCGGCTGAGGGTATCGAAGTCCCGTGCCGACAGCAGCGTCTCCGATTCATATTGCACATTATAGGAAAAGGCTGCCGACCAGCGCGTGCCCACCTTGGTCACGAGCGAGGTCAGCGAGTTGAGCGTGTACACATCGCTCTCCACATAACCCGATGCGGCCTGTTTGAACACCAGCGTCGGCGCCAGCCGCCAGGCAAGGTCCATGGAGGCACGAGCGCCCAACTTGGTTTCGCGCGCCCCGATCACATATTTCGCGTGACGAATCGATGGGCCCGCATCCAGGGAAAGTTCCATCGGCTTGCTGACGATGATCTTGTAACCGATCCCCGCCGATGCGGTGTAGCGTTCGTCATAGCCGATCGAAGTGTCCCGCTCGAACTGGGTGAGGCCATAGGCAAAGCCCCTGGGGTCGAACTCATAACGCGGCTCATAACTGGCGGTGTAACGTTCGCGAGACGTCACCCCGTTGGCGCGCCGGTAATCGATGCTGGCGGCCAGCTTGTGTGACCACTGGATGCCGGTGCGCTTGATCGCGGCACTCGCGCTGATGCCGATTTCACTGGTGGAGCCGGTGGAGCGAAAACCCCCGCCCTCGACCTTGCCGGTCCATAATTCGGTGAAGCGGGCTTCGCGTATGACGGTTTCCTGCGTCGCCCTCGTCCGCTCCTTCCAGCTTTTGACCATGCGCTGAATCTCGTCGGCGGAACCGGGATTGGTCTGCCGCGCGATCTTGGCGACCGTCGCGATTTCCGCCTCATTGCCATTGGCGATCGCCGCTTCCAGCATCTCCCGCACGGAAGGAGGCAGGAGCACCGGATAATCGGCCCGGGCCGGTGTCGCGACGAGAAGGGGCAGGAGTGCCAGGCAATAGCGCATGCGCCTCCTCATACCGGCATGATGGCGGATTTTAACCCTCTTTTCAGATCAAAGCCCTGAATTCCTGAAGGATATCCCGATAGAGCTTCCGTTTGAACGGCACGATCAGGTCAGGCAGGCTTTCCGGTTCCGCCCATTTCCAGTCGCGGAATTCAGGGTGCGCGGTCTGAATGTTGATGTCGCTGTCAGTGCCCAGGAAACGCGCGAGAAACCAATATTGCCGCTGCCCGCGATATTTGCCGCCCCACAGCTTTCCGATCAGTTCCGGCGGCAGATCGTAGAAATGCTCGTCCTGGGCCTTGGCAATGAATTCGACATGATCGCGGATGATGCCGGTTTCCTCACCCAGTTCCCGAAGCGCGGCCGTCTTGACATCCTCTCCATCATCGACGCCACCCTGCGGCATCTGCCACGCCTCGACCACGTTATCGAGCCGCTGGCCCACGAAGACCTTGCCGTCCATGTTGACGAGCATGATACCGACGCACGGCCGGTAGGCGAGTTCTGAATCATTCGGCATCGACGCCATCATAGTCCCTGATCGTTATGTCCGGCACGCCGTCCGCGCCTGACGCGGACATGTGCTTTGTGCAGTGCGAGAATAAGCGGCAGTGAGCCCCCCGTCCATGGGCGAAAATTATCGGCGCGGCAATTTGTGCCGCCCGCGTGTCAAATGGGATCAAAGGCGATCGTGTCGAGGAGCTTGCAAGGATTGCCCGCGAAACGGGGGGCCCGGCGCATTCATGCACTGCACCATTTTGAGCCCTGGTGGCGCAAAGCGGAAAAGGCGATCGCCCAGCGGCGGGACCTTTGCCTGCGCGGTGATGGAAAAGATGCCGCCTGCCGCAGCGGCGCGCTGGCCGCATGGCGATTCGCTCGATGATGGCCGCCTTCTGCCGGCGAAGCCGGACTGGGCAGTGGCCTTTGCCAACGACTGGACTCCCGGAGAGGGGGCCTTGCCCGCTTGTCGCCGTAGCAAGCCATGATTGCGATGCCGTAAACCATCGGGCAGAATGAAAGAATGAACGCAATCGATCCCCGTCGCGGCAGGGCGGCCATGCCGGCAAGGCGACCGCTGGACCGCCGCAGCCATGGCTGGTTGGGCCAGCTGGCGGGCCTGCAATTCCACAGGCTGCTCGACCGCATCGATCTGGGGCTGGAGAAGGGCTCGCTGCACGCTATATTGCCTGACGGCACTCGACGCTTGCTGGGTTGCCGCGCGCCGGGCCCGGAATGCGAGGTGCATCTGCTGCGCTGGCGTGCGCTGCTTCGCCTGATTGTGGGCGGATCGGCGGGTTGGTACAGGGCCTGGGCTCGCGGCGAATGGACCAGTCCCGACCCCGTTTCGCTGTTCGCGCTGTTCATGGCCAATGCCGTGTCGCTCGGCAATGTCGCCCGATCCCGCGGACCTGTGCGCTGGATGGGCCGGCTGGCGCATTGGGCGCGTCGCAACAGCCGCAAGGGATCACGTCGCAACATCGCCTACCATTATGACCTTGGGAATGATTTCTATGGGTTGTGGCTGGACAAGGGCATGCATTATTCCAGCGGCCTGTTCCGTGATCCTGACGATCGGATCGAAAGCCTGGAGCGGGCGCAGCAAAGGAAGGCCGATGCCATTCTCGACCGACTCGATCTGCGCGAAGGCAATGCGCTGCTGGAGATCGGCTGTGGCTGGGGCGGCCTTGCCGAACAGGCCATGGCGCGGTGTCCGATCCGCTATGACGGCCTCACATTGTCCGTCGAACAGGCGAAATATGCCCGTGACCGGCTAGGCTCGGGAGCGAACATCGTTCTGCGGGATTATCGTGATGCCCAGGGGCAATATGACGCCATCGCCAGCGTGGAAATGGTGGAGGCGGTTGGTGAACGCTATTGGCCCGCCTATGTCGGGGCGATTGCGCGCCTGCTGAAGCCCGGCGGCAGGGCGGCGATCCAGTATATATTGATCGATGACGCCATATTCGAAGGCTATGTGCGGAACGCCGATTTCATCCAGACCTATATCTTCCCCGGCGGCATGCTGATTTCGGAAAGCCGCTTTCGTGCCCTGGCGGAGGGGCAGGGCCTGGAATGGCGCAATGTGCGCCGCTTCGGCCAGCATTATGCCGAAACGCTGCGGCGCTGGCGCGAACGGTTTGACCGAACCATCGACAAGGGATGGCTGCCCGCCAGTTTCGACCAGCATTTTGTCGATCTCTGGCGCTATTATCTGATGTATTGCGAAGGGGGCTTCCGTGGCGGCACGATCGACGTCGCGCAGGTCACGCTGGTGAAGCCGGCTTAATCCACGCGCGTCCGATAACCGCTCGGCGTGTCCGCGACGACCAGATCGACAATGGCCTGCCCTACCGTTGCGGGTTCCTTCAGCGTTGCCGGATCTTCACCGGGGAAAGCCCGCGCGCGCATCGCCGTCCGCGTGGCGCCCGGGTCGACGATATGGGTACGGATGGCGGAAATATTCTTCACTTCCTCGCCATAGGCGCCCACCAGAGTCTCCAGCGCCGCCTTCGAGGCGCCATAGGCTCCCCAATAGGCGCGCGGCTGTGCGCCGACGGAAGAGGTGAGCGCCACCACCCGCGCATCGGAACTCGCCCGAAGCATGCCGTCAAACGCCGCGATGAGAGCCTGTGGCGCGGCGATATTCAGCGTCAGCAACCGCGCGAATTCCTTGGCATCGATGGCCGGAACAGAAGCCAGGCTGCCCAGCGTGGCCGCATTGAGCATCAATATATCCAGCGCCTGCCAGCGCCCCGAAATGGCCTGCGCCAACCGCCCGATGCTTTCGCCATCGATCAGGTCCAACGGCGCGATGGTTGCGTGACCGCCAGCCTGGTGGATGCGATCCTCCACTTCTTCGAGTCCGCCGCCGGTCCGCGCGGTCAGGATGACATGGGCGCCGGCGCAGGCCAGCGCTTCCGCTGTAGCGGCGCCGATGCCGCGGCTCGCGCCGGTGACTAAGGCAAGCTTGCCCGAAAGAGGCTGGGTCGACATGGAATATCCCTCATGGGGTCAGGCAAGCGACAAGCCCGAAGCCGCAGGGCAACGGGCTTGTCCGTTCAACGGAAGAAAAAGGGGGGTCAGACCACCCGCTCGGCCAGCAACTCCAGCTGCTTCTGCACCACGACTTCGTCCTGATCGGTCAGGGTGGTCGGATAGTCGCCGGTGAAGCAGGCATCGCAATATTGCGGCCGGATGTCCGCTCGCTTGGCCTCGCCCAGCGCCTTGTAAAGACCATCGATCGAGATGAAGGACAGGCTATCGGCGTGGATGAACTCCTGCATGCCGCCGATATCCAGGCGGTGCGCCAGTAGTTTGGCCCGTTCCGGCGTGTCGACGCCGTAGAAGCAGCTATGCTTCGTCGGCGGGCTGGCGATGCGCATATGCACTTCCTTGGCCCCCGCTTCGCGCATCATCTGCACGATCTTCAGGCTGGTGGTGCCGCGCACGATCGAATCGTCGATCAGCACGATCCGCTTGCCTTCTATCAGGGCGCGATTGGCATTATGCTTCAGCTTCACGCCCAGATGGCGGACCTTGTCGCCCGGCTGGATGAAGGTGCGGCCGATATAGTGCGAGCGGATGATGCCCAGCTCGAACGGAATGCCCGATTGCTGGGCATAGCCGATCGCTGCCGGCACGCCGCTGTCGGGCACGGGGATCACATAATCCGCCTCGACCGGATTTTCGATGGCCAGCTGCGCGCCGATCGCCTTGCGAACCGAATAGACGCTGGCGCCGTCGACCACCGAATCGGGGCGGCTGAAATAGACATGCTCGAAAATGCAGGGGCGTGCGTGCGTCTCGCCAAAGGGGCGGTGGCTGCGCACTTCGCCGTCATGGGTGACGATGACCAGCTCGCCCGGCTCGATCGAGCGCACATGCTCGGCGCCCACCACGTCGAACGCCACGGTTTCCGAAGCGAAGATGATCGAATCGCCCAGCTTGCCCATCACCAGCGGCCGGATGCCCAGGGGATCGCGGCAGGCGATCATGCCCTCCGGCGTCATGACGATCAGCGAATAGGCGCCTTCGACCTGCTTCAGCGCATCGATGAACTTGTCGAGCAGGGTCCGGTAGGTGGATGTCGCCACCAGGTGAATGATGACCTCCGTGTCGGAGGTCGACTGGAAGATGGAGCCGCGACGGATAAGCTCGCGACGCAGTTTCATGGCATTGGAAATATTGCCGTTATGCGCAACCGCGAAACCGCCCGAACTCAACTCCGCATAAAGCGGCTGGACGTTGCGCAGCGAGGTTTCGCCTGTCGTGGAATAGCGGACATGGCCACAGGCCGCGCCGCCGGGCAGGCCCCGAATCACTTCATCGCGATCGAAATTTCCGGCCACATGTCCCATTGCCCGATGGGTATGGAAATCATGGCCGTCCCAGCTGGTGATGCCGGCTGCTTCCTGCCCGCGGTGCTGAAGCGCATGAAGGCCAAGCGCAACCATGGCGGAGGCGGTTTCAGCGTTGAAAACGCCGAAGATGCCGCATTCCTCACGCAGTTTGTCGTCGTCGAACGGGTTCGTCGTAAACATGGGCTTTTGGTGGTCCACTGCCAATCCTGTCCGCCCCATCGGGGTGGCATACGCGCGCATATAGTGTGTCGGGGACGATTTGTCGCCTGTCTGTCATAAAAAAGGGCGGGAAGCCGTCGCCGCAGGCGCGCGAAATTGGGAAAAAGGCCTACTGGCTTTGGCGCTTGCGGACGGCTAAGAGCCTCATCCTGATGCATCGTTTCGCCAATCCCGCTCGCTTCCTGAAGATAGCGCGTCCCTTGACGAGCTGGCTGTTCTGGCCGGGCCTCGCCCTTTTGCTGACCGGTGCGGCATGCGGCCTGTTCGTGACGCCGGCGGATTATCTTCAGGGCGATACCGTGCGCATCCTCTATATTCATGTGCCGTCTGCCTGGCTGGGCATGGGCGGATGGACCGGGATCGCGATCGCCGCGCTGATGCAACTGGTCTGGCGTCATCCGCTCGCGGCCGTGGCAGGGCGCGCCATCGCGACGCCCGGCGCCTTCTTCACGGCGATCTGCCTGATCACCGGTTCCATCTGGGGGCGACCGACCTGGGGCACATGGTGGGAATGGGACGGGCGCATGACCTCCATGCTCGTGCTGTTCTTCCTCTATCTTGGCTATATCGCGCTCGCCAATGCCAGCGCTCGGCACGGTCAAGGGCAGGGCGCGGGCGGGGTCAGCCCCGTGACCGCCATTTTCGGACTGGTCGGCGCCATCAACATTCCGATCATCAACCGGTCGGTGGTGTGGTGGAACAGCCTGCATCAGGGGCCCAGCATCACCCTGCGGGGCTCCAGCATCGACGCCTCGCTGCTTTGGCCGCTCGGCTTCACGTTGATCGGATTCACCTTGCTTTTCGCCGCGATAGTGCTGATGCGCATGCGCGCCATATTGGCGCGGAACAAGATCGAGGCGCGGATGCAGCGGCTTGCTCGAGGATGACGGGCGCGAGGGTGAGAGGATGAACCAGTGGGCTTTCGTGATCGGCGCCTATGCGCTGACCTTGTCGGGCACGGGCCTCATCAGCCTGCTCAGCTGGCGTGCCATGCGCGGCGCTGAAGCAAGGGCGCAGCAACTGGCGGACCGGTCATGAAGGCCCCATCATGAAGGCGAAGCATCAACGATTGATCCTGGCTTTGGCGGCGCTGGTCGCGCTGGTCGGCGCGGCCTTGCTGGCGATGTCCGCGCTCAAGGACGAAGCTGCCTATTTTTACGCGCCCAATGACGTCAGGACCAAGGGCGTGGAACCGGGCAAGGCGATCCGGCTTGGCGGCATGGTGGTGAAGGGCAGCCTCAAGCGCGCCGGCGACGGCGTCACCATCCATTTCGACGTGACCGACGGCAAGGCGACTGTCCCGGCGAGCTTCAGGGGAATCGCCCCCGATCTGTTTCGCGAAGGGTCCGGCGTCGTGGCCGAAGGCGCCTTCGATGCCGGAGGCACTTTCCAGGCCACCAATCTGCTCGCCAAGCATGACGAGCGCTACATGCCGCGCGAACTCAAGGGCATGAGCTATGACGAGAAGACCCACAAGATGAAGGTGGATCGGTGAAGCGAGGGCGCGCATGATCGCTGAGGCTGGCCTGGCCGCCTTATGGCTCGCCGCGTCGCTGGCGCTGCTTCAACTGTTGTTGGCGGCGTTTGGCTTGGCGGGCGGCAAGAGCGAACTGCTGGGCGCGGTGCGGCCCGTGGCGGTGGCACAGGGATTGCTGACGGCGATCGCCTTCGCCCTGTTGATCACATTGTTCCTGCAATCGGACATGTCGGTCCTGCTGGTCGTCACCAACAGCCATTCGATGAAACCCTGGCTCTACAAATTTGCCGGAACCTGGGGCAATCATGAAGGGTCGATGCTGCTCTGGGTCACGGTGATGGGTGTCGCGGGATCGGCCGTTGCGCTGTTCGAACGGGCTCTGCGACGTGAAACCCATATGGCGACGCTGGGCGGGCAGGCGGCGATCAGCCTGGGTTTCTACGCCTTCCTGCTCTTCGCCTCCAATCCCTTTGCCCGCATCGATCCGCCGCCGGCGGACGGGCAGGGGTTGAACCCGCTATTGCAGGACCCGGGCCTGGCCTTCCATCCGCCGACGCTTTATCTGGGCTATGTCGGGCTGTCCGTCGCCTTTTCCTTCGCGGTCGGCGCGCTGCTGACCCGGCAGGTCGACGCCGCCTTCGCCCGCGCCATGCGACCCTGGGTATTGGGCGCGTGGATCCTGCTGACGCTGGGGATCACGGCGGGCAGCTATTGGGCTTATTATGAGCTGGGCTGGGGCGGCTGGTGGTTCTGGGACCCGGTGGAAAACGCCTCGCTCATGCCGTGGCTGGCGGCGACAGCGCTGCTGCACAGCGTGACCGTGCTGGCGACGCGCGACGCCCTGCGAGCCTGGACGGTGATGCTGGCGGTGGTCGCCTTTTCCATGTCGATGGTTGGCACCTTCCTGGTCCGATCGGGCATTTTGACCAGCGTTCATGCCTTCGCCGTCGATCCGGAGCGTGGCACCTTCATCCTGGCCCTGCTCGGCATCTATATCGGCGGTGCGCTGGCGCTGTTCGGCTGGCGCGTAGGAGCGGTCCGCGAAGGCGCGCCGTTTGAACTGGTCAGCCGGGAAACCATGCTGGTAGTCAACAACCTGTTGCTCTCGGTGATATTGGGACTGGTGCTGATCGGCACGCTCTATCCGCTGATGACAGAGGCGTTCGGTCATAAGGTGTCGGTGGGCGCACCCTATTTCGATCGCATTGCAGGCCCGATCGCGCTGACGCTCATGGTGGCCATGATCCTGGGGCCGCTGACCCGCTGGCGCCGTGACCGGATGCGCGAAGTGACCCGGCGCATGGCGATCCCGCTCGCCATGGGCGGGCTTGTGTTTGTTCTTCTTGCCGTGCTGGCCTGGGGACGGATCGGCGTTCTGCCCTTCCTTGGACTGGTGATCGCGCTGGCAGTCGCGGTTGGCAGCGTGGCGCCGCTCTGGAAGCGCAATCTGCGCCGGACGCCGCTGTTCACCTGGGGGATGGTGATCGCGCATCTGGGCTGCGCGGTCAGCCTGGCGGGCATGGCCTGCGATTCGGCCTTCACGGTGGAGAAGCTGGTGGCGGCGCGTCCCGGCGACACGGTGGAGACGGCCGGCTGGACGATTCGCTTCAAACAGATATTGCCGATTGCAGGCGACAATTGGACCGCGCTCCAGGCCGATATGGAAGCGAGCCGGGGCGGCGAGCCGGTGCTGCTCCACCCGCAGTCGCGCTTCTTCGCCTCTCCGCCGACGACAACGACCGAAGCGGCCCTGCTGACGCGCTGGAACGGCCAGCTCTATGTCGTGCTGGGGCAGGAAGCCGATGCGGGCCGCTGGCAGCTCCGCATCTGGTGGAAACCCTTTGTAACGCTGATCTGGTTCGGCGGCTTCCTGATCGCGCTGGGCGGCGCTATGGCGCTGGTCGGACGGGAGCGGCGCGGCTGGCTGCTTAAATGGCGAGCCAGAATGGCCATGGAGGCGGTGGCATGAGGAAGCTGCTGATCTGGCTGCCGCTGCTGTTGTTCCTCGTCTTTTTCGGGCTGTTTGCGAGCGGACTGCTGTATCCTGACGACCGGATCATCAGTTCCAAGCTGGTGGGCAAGCCGCTTCCTGCCTTCGCCTTGCCTCCGGCCGCGAGCGATCGGCCGCCGCTTTCCAATCCGCAGCTGACCAGCGGCAAGCCGCGCCTGCTCAATATCTTCGCCAGCTGGTGCGTGCCCTGCGCCGCTGAAGCGCCGCAATTGATGGCGCTCAAGCAGGCGGGGGTGGAGATCGACGCTATTGCCATCCGCGACGCCCGCCCCGATGTCGACGCTTTTCTCAGGCGCTACGGCAATCCCTATTCCCGAATCGGCCTGGATGCGCGGAGCGAGGTGCAGATCGCGCTCGGTTCTTCCGGCGTTCCTGAAAGCTTCGTCATCGACGGCCAGGGCCGGATCGCCTACCAGCATGTCGGCGATATTCGCGAAGATGACGTGCCGATGATCCTCGATCGGCTGAGGAGCGCGCAATGAGGGTGCTGATCGCCCTGCTGGCATTGGTGCTGAGCGCCCCTGTTTTTGCGCAATCCGCGCTGCCGCCAGCTCCCTATGCCGACCGCCAGATAGAGGACCCCGGGCTGGAGAAGAAGGCGCGGGCGCTCATGGAAACGATCCGCTGCCTCACCTGCCAGAGCCAGTCCATCGCCGACAGCAATGCCAGCATGGCAGGCGACCTGCGTTCGCAAATCCGTGAACGCATCATGGCAGGCGAGCAGCCGGAACATATCCGCGCCTGGCTGATCGAACGCTATGGCGATTGGGTCAGCTATGAGCCGACGGTCGAACCGATCCTCTGGCCGCTCTGGGCAGCGCCGCTGCTGTTCCTGGGGTTGGGGCTGCTGATCCTGCGCGGTCGAATCAAGCGGAGGCGACCATGACGGGGTGGATCATCGCTGCGGCTCTCGCCATGGGGACGCTGGCTGCGATCATGGCCGTGGGGCGGATACCGCGTTCGGCCTGGGAGATCACGGCGGCTGCCCTGTTGCTCGGGCTGGCGGGCTATGCCTGGCAGGGGCGACCCGGCCTGGCCGGCTCGCCCCGGCAATCGGCGGAAAAAGGTGGGGCGGCCTTTGACGAGAAACTGGCCGAGCAACGCCGGGGCATGGCGGAACGCTATGGCAAGGCGGGGCAGTGGCTGCTGCTCTCCGATGGTCTTGGTCGGCAGGGCAAGACCAAGGAGGCGGCCAATGTGCTGCTTTCAGGCCTGCGGGAAACACCCGACGACCCCAATTTGTGGCTGGGCTTCGGCAATGCGCTGGTCGCCCATGCGAGCGGCGTGCTCTCTCCGGCGGCGGACTTCGCCTATCGCCGGGCGATGGCGATCGATCCCGACGGCCCGGCACCGCGCTATTTCTATGGCCTGGCTCTGGCCCGCGCGGGGCAGCTCAAGGAAGCGCGCGCGCTGTGGGCGCCGCTTGCCGCCAGCGCGCCCCAGGGCAGCGAGGTCAGGAAGGAACTCGAAAGCAATATCGCGCGTATCGATGCCGTGCTGAGCGGCGAAAGCCGATAAGCGATCGAAGCGGCAGCGGCATCATTGCCACCATCCTGGAGCCATGATAGGGCGCGGCGGTTTGCGGGGGCTTACGGAATGACAGGACGGGCCACATTTCCCCGCTCGGGTGTCCAAAGATCATGACAATTCGGCATTTTTTCCATGGCTGACGGGAATAGCAACGGCGACGCGCGCGCCGACGACGAAAGCACCCATGATCACGGCCATGCGGGACAGAAGGCCACGTTCAAGCTGGTCGTGGGCGCCATAGGCATCGTGTTCGGCGATATCGGCACCAGTCCGCTCTACGCATTTCGTGAAACCTTTGCCGGCCATCATCATCTGGACCTTGATCCAGATCACATATTGGGCGTCATCAGCCTGATGTTCTGGTCGATGATGCTGGTGGTGACGCTCAAATATGTCACCATCATCATGCGCGCGGACAATAAGGGGGAGGGCGGCAGCCTCGCCCTGCTCGCGCTGATCAACGGCCAGACCAAGACGCAGCGATGGTCGCGGGGGATCATCCTGCTGGGTGTGTTCGCGACCTCGCTTTTCTATGGCGACTCGATGATCACTCCGGCGGTTTCGGTGCTGTCGGCGGTGGAAGGGCTGGCGGTCTACAATTCCAGCCTTGCCCCGCTCATCCTGCCTGCGGCCATCATCATCCTGCTGGGCCTGTTCTGGATACAGGGGCTGGGGACGAATCGCGTCGCCTCGCTCTTCGGCCCGATCATGCTGTTCTATTTCCTGACGATCGCGGTTCTGGGCATCATCAGCATCATCAAGACGCCTGGCATTCTCTACGCGTTCAATCCCTATTGGGCCGTCATGTTCTTCGTGACCGACCCGCTGCCTGCTTTTCTGGCGCTTGGCGCGGTCGTGCTGGCGGTGACGGGCGCCGAAGCCCTATACGCGGACATGGGCCATTTCGGGCGCAGTCCGATCCGGGTGTCGTGGCTGACCTTCGTTCTGCCGGCGTTGATGATGAATTATATGGGGCAGGGCGCGCTTCTGTTCCGGGAAGGCGCTGCGGCGCTGCACAGTCCATTTTATTATCTGGCGCCGCAATGGGGCCAGTTGCCACTGGTGGGTCTTGCCACGCTGGCGGCGATCATCGCCAGCCAGGCCGTGATTTCGGGCGCCTTCTCCGTGACGCAGCAGGCGATCCAGCTGGGCTTCATGCCCCGCCTGCGGATCGCCCATACCAGCGCATCGACCGCCGGACAGATTTACATCCCCCTCATCAACTGGGGGCTGATGGTCATGGTGATCCTGCTGGTGCTGGTATTCCAGACGTCGTCCAATCTGACGGCGGCCTATGGCATTGCCGTCACCGGCGCGATGTTCATCGACAATCTGTTGCTGACCGTCCTGCTGTATCGCCTGTGGAAATGGCGCTGGTATTATTCGGCGCCCCTGCTGACGGTGCTGTTCCTGGTGGACGGCGCCTATCTGGCCGCCAATCTCACCAAAGTGCCGGCGGGCGGATGGTTCCCGTTGCTGATCGGCTTCGTCATCTTCACTTTGCTGACCACCTGGTCGCGGGGACGCCGGCTGGTGCAGGATCGCCTGCGCGAAGCGGCGATGCCTATCCCCGTCTTCGTGGCGTCGGCGGCAAACAGCGCCGTCCGAGTGCCGGGCACGGCGGTTTTCATGACTTCCACTCCCGACGGCGTTCCCCATGCGCTGCTGCACAATCTGAAGCACAACAAGGTGCTGCACGAACGCGTCATCCTGTTGACCGTCAAGATCAAGGATGTGCCCGTGGTCGAAGATGACGGCCGCTGCAAGCTGGAGGATCTGGGCCGGGGCTTCTTCCGCCTCGTGCTGCAATATGGCTTCATGCAGGAGCCTGACGTGCCCGCCGCGCTGAAAAATGTGACTGGCTGCGGACAGGCATTCAGGATGATGGATACCAGCTTCTTCCTTGCGCGGCAGACCCTGCTGCCGTCTGCCAAGCCGGGCATGCCGCTCTGGCGAGAGAAGATATTCGCCTGGATGCTGCGCAACGCAGAAAGCGCGATGGAATTTTTCCGGCTTCCGACCAATCGCGTGGTCGAGCTGGGAAGCCAGGTCGAAATCTGATCCACGAAAACAGGGGCGACGAAATCGCCGCCCCTGTTTTCCCATCAACGCCGCCGATCAGGCAGCGTCGCGATCACCGTTGATTTCGACGAGTTGACCGCCATTAATGGCGATTTTCTTCGGTTTCATCGCTTCCGGGATTTCACGCACCAGTTCGATGATCAACAGTCCGTCGGCCAGGTCCGCCTTTTCCACGCGGACGAAATCGGCAAGCTCGAAACGGCGCTCGAAGCTGCGGTTGGCGATGCCGACATGCAGGAAACGCGAACGATCGCCATTGGCTTCTTCCTTCCGTCCGGTCACCTGGAGGAGGTTCTGCTGGGCCGTGATGTCGATCTCATCGGAACGAAAACCCGCCACCGCCAGAGTGACGCGATAGCGATCCTCGGAAAGCCGCTCGATGTTGAAAGGGGGGTAATTGTCGCCTTGCTGCAACCGGGCATTGTTTTCGATCAGGTCGAACAGGCGATCGAAGCCAACGGTCGAGCGGCGATAGGGGGTCAGGTCAAAACCACGCATTGTCATGATCTCCTAAGAGCAAAATGCCAAAGAACCAAATAAACATGCCGGACCCGTAACAGGCATCCGGCGACAATGTCCGACCCCATGTGGCGGCCGGACGCATTCGATATGGTTCGACGGAAGAGTGTTTCAAGAGGAGGTCGACACGCGAACTGCGACGCCCGGCGAAGACGCAAAGGAAAAGCACCCGGGCCGTGTTTTCACGACCCGGGTGCTAATGGACGATTACTCGTCTCCCCCTTGGTCTGCCTCAACCGTTCCTTAGCCCCCTAAGCTCGAAACGGGATGCAGTATCCCTGAACCACGGCCTTTACCTGTGCTTCGAAGCCTGTGCTATGAGTAGAGCGGTCTGCTGTCACGGGCTATTTCCGGCCCTTGTGATTTTTCCGATCACGCTGTGGCGCGCGTGCAACAATCTGGCAATGCTTGCCGTTGGTCAGGACCGTGCTAGACGGGCTGCCCATATCCCTGTCCAAGAGGCCATCCGCGCCGTCATGATTCTATCGCGATACGAACGCATGATTGCCAAACGCTACCTGCTGCCCGGCAAGGGGGAGGGCTTTATCTTCCTCGTCGCCGGAATCAGCCTGGTCGCGGTGATGCTGGGCGTGGCGGCGCTCATCATCGTGATGAGCGTGATGAACGGTTTCCGGGCCGAATTGTTCGACAAGATCGTCGGCCTTAATGGCCATGCGGT
>NZ_JALDYQ010000113.1:0-10311 GCF_032153725.1 Sphingobium sp.
AGCTTCCGCCGCCCCAACTCGATCCGCCGCCGCTGCCCCAGCCGGAATCGCCCGGTCCCCAGAGGATGATCGGTCCCGATCCGCCGCGATATCGGCGGCCCTTGCCCCGGCCGGAGATCATGGCGATGACGATGATCGCGACGACCATCAGCCAGAAGACGGCCATGAACCCGCCGCCATCGTCTGACGCGTCGCGTGCCTGGGCTGCCGCCCGTGCCGCCAGCGCCCTGGCCTCTTCGGGGGGCAGGGTCAGCAGCTTGCCGATCGCGTCCACCCCCGCATCGATGCCGCCCGGCATGTCGCCCGCCTTGAAATGGGGCGTGATCTCGTTGCGGATGATCTGGGAGGACAGCGCATCGGTCATGATGCCTTCAAGGCCATAGCCAGCTTCGATCCGCACCTTGCGCTCATGGGGCGCGACGATCAGCAGCGCGCCGTCATTCCTGTCCTTGGACCCGATGCCCCAGGCCCGGCCGAGCTGATAGCCATAATCCGATATGTCATAGCCCTGAAGGTCGGGCAGGGTCGCGACCACCAATTGCCGCCCGCTCTGCTTTTCCAGCGCGGCCAGCTTGTCGGTCAGCGCCTGCTCCTGTGGCGGCGAGAGCAGGGCGGCATCATCCACCACCCGCCCGGTCAGCTTGGGAAAGGTCTGGGCCTGAGCCGGAGGCGGAAAAACCAAAAGCGCCGCTGTCGGAAGGAATGCCAGCAGCGCGAGGATCAGGAGCAGGCGGCGGAGCATGGCCGGGCTCAGTTGCCGAAGTCGACCTTGGGCGCTTCTTCCGCGCCGGGCGTGGTGGCCTGGAACGGGGTCATCGGCTTGGCGCCATGGATGATCTTGGCGCCGATCGCGTCGGGGAAGGTGCGGATGCGGGTGTTATAGGCGCGCACCGCCTCATTATAGTCGCGGATGGCGACGGCGATGCGGTTCTCCGTCCCCTCCAGCTGCGATTGCAGGTCGAGGAAATTCTGGTTGGTCTTGAGGTCGGGATAGGCCTCGACAGAGGCGAGCAGGCGGCCAAGGCCCTGCGAAAGCTGCGCCTGCGCCTGCTGGAATTGCGCCACCTTGGCGGGATCGGACAGGTCGTCGGCATTGACCTGGACGGAGGTTGCCTTGGCGCGGGCCTCCGTCACCTTGACCAGCGTGTCCTGTTCCTGCTTGCCCGCGGCCTTCACCGTGGCGACGAGATTGCCGACCAGATTGGCGCGGCGCTGATATTGTGCCTGTACATCCGCCCATTTGGCCTTGGCGACCTCCTCGGCGGCGGGGACGCTGTTGATGCCGCAGGCCGACAGCGCAAAGGCGCCCAGCAGCGGCAGGAGGAACAGGCGGATATGGCGAAGGATCGTCATGGAACATCCTCAGACTTGTTTCGCTGTCGGAAATAGGCGGTTGTCGAACCCTGCGCAACGGCCCATGCTATCATTATCGCAATCAGGACAAGGGGTTCACCATGGGGCTGGTTTCCGAATTCAAAACCTTCATCAGTCGCGGCAACGTCATGGACCTGGCCGGCGGCGTGATCATCGGCGGCGCCTTCGCAACCATCACCAAATCGTTGACCGACGACCTGATCATGCCGGTGGTCGGTTATATTTTCGGCGGGGCGGATTTTTCGCGCTATTTCGTCCGGCTGGGCGATATCCCCGCCGGGTTCAAGGGCAATCCGGAAAGCTATGCGGACCTGAAGGGGGCGGGCGTCGCCATGTTCGGCTGGGGCGAATTCCTGACTGTATTCGTCAATTTCCTCATCCTCGCCTTCGTCATCTTCCTGTTGGTGAAGGCCGTGAACCGACTGCTGCCCAAGCCCGAAGAGGGGATCGCGGTTACGACCGAAGACGTGCTTCTGCTCCGCGAAATCCGGGATTCACTCAAAAAATAGATCGTTTCCACGACGAAAGGAGCGTCCGGCGGGAACCATCCTTGGCGCGGCCAGTTGATCGCCGTCAGGGTTCCGGTCATCCGGTCCCCTTGCCGCATGACGTCAGCCCGTGGGGGCGCAACAGGAGAAAACGCCGTGAAAACCTTCGTATCAGTCCTTGGCCTTGCCAGCCTGATCGCGCTTGCCGCGTGCGATTCAAAGCAGGAAAACAAGGTCGAGAACGCGTATGAGAATCAGGCGGACGCCATCGACAACCAGGCCGCCAATATGGAAGCCATGGCCGATAATCTGAGCGGCAACGCGGAAAATACCGCCGAAAACGCCGCCGATGCGCTGGAAAACAAGGCCGACGCCACCCGCGAGGCTGGCGAGAAAGCGGCGGACGCGGTCGAGAAGACCGAAAAGCATTAAGTTCGAGGCTGCTACCCGAGCCGCGAAGGGCGTCGCCACCATGGGTAGCGGCGCCCTTTTTGTCACGGATTTCCTGTCTTTAACGGGCCTTTAACCACAGCCCGGCCATGGTCCGCATCCTATCCATGAGGCGCGGGAATGGACGAGTTACTCCAGGAATTCATATCCGAAACGCAGGAAACGCTGGAGGCTCTGGCGGGCGAAGTCGTCGCCTGGGAGGCTGACCCGACGGATCGCGACCGGCTGGATGCCATTTTCCGTTTCTTCCATACGGTGAAGGGCAGCTGCGGCTTCCTCAACCTGCCGCGGTTCGAGCGGTTGAGCCATGCGGCCGAGGATGTGCTTTCCGATATTCGCGCGGGCAAGCGGCGTCCCGATCCGGAGGTCGTCAGCGCCGTGCTGGGCATCATGGATCGCATTGCCGAACTGGCTGAGGCTGTCGCCATCGGGGCTGCATTGCCGCATGAGAATGACGATTATCTGATCGGCGCGCTGACCGGGAAAGACATGGCCGGGCCGGGCGAAAGCAAGGCCATGGCTGCGCCCGTGGCCGTCGCCCGGCAGTCGGGCGTTCAGGCCGTTCCGCGCACCATTCGACTGCCGCTGTCGCTGATCGACCAGTTGATGAACGGCGTGTCGGACATGGTGCTGGCCCGCAACGAACTGTCGCGCAAGCTGCGCGAGCGGTCGGGCGATCCGGAACTGGAAAGCGCCTTCGAACGGCTGTCGACCTGCGTGGCGGACATGCGCGACGCCATCTCCAGGACGCGGATGCAGCGCGTCGACCGGCTGTTCACGGCGATTCCGCGCATGGTCCGGGATCTCAGCCGCGACCTTGGCAAGCGCATCGACCTTTGCCTTGAAGGCGGGGATGTCGAGATGGATCGCGAAATGGTCGAGATGGTGGTCGATCCGCTCACCCATATCGTCCGCAACAGCATCGATCATGGCATTGAGACGCCGGAAAAGCGGCGCGCGCTGGGCAAGCCCGAGGCGGGGCGGCTGAAGCTGGAGGCGCGCCAGTCGGGCAATCAGATCGTGATCGAGGTTGCGGATGACGGGCAGGGCATCGACACCGGCCGGCTGGTCGACAAGGCGATCGCGGCGGGCAGGCTGAGCCCGGAAGCAGCGGCGCGGATGAGCGAGGCGGAGAAACTCGACCTGATCTTCCATCCCGGCCTGTCGACCGCGAGCCAGGTGACGGCCATTTCCGGGCGCGGCGTCGGCATGGACGTGGTCCGCGCCAATGTGGAACGGATCGGCGGCGTCATCGCGCTCGATAACCGGCCGGGGCGGGGCCTCACCATCATGCTGCGCGTGCCGCTGACGCTGACCATCATACCCGGGCTGATCGTACGCGCGGGCGGGTTGCATTTCGCCATCCCGCGCGCGGCCGTGGTGGAAATCCTGCACGACAATAACCAGACGCTCGCCATGGCCGAGGTCGGCGGCGCCAGGATCGCGACGATCCGGTCGGTCCGTCATTCGATGATCGATCTGGAAGATGTGCTGGGCATGGAAAAACTGGCGCAGACCGGCCCGCGCGCGATCATGGTCGTGCGATCGTCCACCGGCGTTCCCTTCGCCATGGGCGTGGCGGCGGTGGAAAATCATGAGGAACTGGTGATCCGGCCCGCCTCTCCGCTGGTGATGGCAACGGGCGTCTATGCCGGCATGACGCTGCCGGACAATGGCAAGCCGATGCTGCTGCTGGATGCGGCGGGACTCGCCAATGCCGCGCGCCTGCCCAATATTGTGGACGATCATGCGGCGCGCCGGGCCGGGGAAGCGGACGAGGCGCAGGGCGGCGTCGAGATGGTGCCCGCGCTGCGGTTCGAGGAATATTCGGGCGAGCGTCGCCTGCTCAAGCTGGCGCTGATCGATCGGGTCGAGGATATCGATGCGCGACTGTTCGGACGCTCGGGCGGGCGTGGCTTCGTGCGGCTGGACGGACGGCTGGTGCCGATCGCCAACGGCCATCATGATTTTGCCGGGGAGAAAGTGGCGGCGCTGCGCCTGCGCGATGGCTCGCGGGAGGCCTGCTATCCGGTCGCCGCGGTACTCGACATCGTGGAAATGCCGGCGGTGCCCGACATGGTCGCCATGCACGGCCTGCTGAGCGGCGTCGCCGTCATCGATGGCGAGCATCTGGAGGTGATCAATCCCTTCGCCCTGTTCGCCGCGCTGCCGGATGAAGCCATTGTCGAACGGGGCGGTGGCCGTTGCGTGCTGGCGGACAGCGAGGATGGCTGGACGCGTGAGATATTGGCGCCGCTGCTTCGACAGGCGGGGCATGATGTCGTGATGGGCCTGCCCGTCGACGCGGCGGTCGACCCGCAGGACGTCGTGCTGTTCACCGGATCGGATCCGGCGCAGGCGAGCGAATTGCTGGGCTGCCGCATTGTCCATCTGCGCGCTACGCCCCGGCCCAGCGGTCCAAGGGACGACAGCATCTATCGCTATGATCAGGACGCGCTGATGGCCGCTCTTGTCGGATCGCGGCGATAAAAGGAGCAGCCGGATGAATCAGCTCTATCTTTTCGCCACGCTGGCCGGAACGAGGATCGCCGTCGAAACCGGCGAGGTCGAGGCAGTGGTCAAGCTCACCGACGTCTCGCCGGTGCCGGGCATGGGCGCGCATGTCGCCGGGCTGTCCGCGCTGCGCAGCCGGGTGCTGACCATCATCGATGCCGCGGCGCTGGTCCGGGGGCTGCCGACGCCGGCCGATCAGCGCGGGCTGGCCATCATCGCCGACATCAGCGGCCACAGCTACGGGCTGATGGTCGATGCCATCCACGACATCTGCCAGGTGCCGGAGGGCGAACTGCCGTTGCGTGGCCGGCTCGATCCGGCCTGGTCGCCCTATGCCCGCGGACTGGTCGAACATGACGGCCAGCCCTGCCTGCTCGTATCCCTGAGCGGGTTCATCGAAGCAGGCGCCGTGGCGCAGGCGGCATGACGATATTGTATCGACGTTTACCAATTGCTCGGCTTTGCCGGTTAAGGCTCGTGAAGATGGGACGCACAACAAGGGACGCTTTATGAAAAACTGCCTGGTCGTCGATGATTCGAAAGTCATCCGCAAAGTCGCCCGCCACATATTGGAATCGCTGGACCTTTCGGTCAGCGAGGCGGTCGATGGCCGTGATGCCCTGTCCCAGTGCGAAACGGCCCTGCCCGATGTCGTTCTGCTCGACTGGAACATGCCGGTGATGAGCGGGATGGAGTTTCTTCAGGCGCTTTCGGGCGCCAAGCTGGCGGCGCGGCCCAAGATCATCTTCTGCACCACCGAAAACGGGATCGGCCATATCAAGGCAGCCGTCGAAGCAGGCGCCGACGAATATGTGATGAAACCGTTCGACCGCGAAACGCTGGAAACCAAGCTGGCGATCGTCGGCGTCATCTAGGCTGCATCCTGATGCGGCGGGCGGATTGATCGCCCTTATCCCTTGCCTTCTCGCCTTCGCTCAGAAAGTTTTCCTCCGATGACCGTTCACGTGCCGATCATGGCCAGCAGCCGGAGCGAAGACGGGGTGGTGCGTACGCTGATCGTCGACGATTCGGTGGTGGTCCGCACCGTGATCGAACGGATATTGAATGCCGATCCGGGATTTTCCGTCATCCACAAGACCAACAGCGCCGAACAGGCGCTGGGATATCTGAGCGAGCATGCGGTCGATCTGGTGCTGCTCGACATCGAGCTGCCGGGGCAGAGCGGCCTGATGGCGCTGCCTGCGATCCTGCGGGCCAGTCCGCGCACCAAGGTCGCGATCCTGTCGGGCAATTGCGAGGAAGGCAGCGTCGCGGCGGTCGAGGCACTGGCGCTGGGGGCGAGCGACATATTGGCGAAACCGGGCAGCGGGAGCTTTGGCGAACAATTCCCTCCCGCGTTGATCGAACGCCTGTCGCGCCTGTTCAATGGGGCGGCCACGCCGATCGCGGTCCGCTCATCCGTTCCGATCGCGCCCGAACAGGCGGCCGAACTTGCCTGTCTGGGCATCGGCGCATCGACCGGCGGCATCCATGCGCTCGGCCGCCTGTTCGCTGGCCTGTCCGCGCCGCTGGGCGTGCCGATCCTCCTGACCCAGCATCTTCCGGCCAGTTTCACCTCCTATTTCGCCCAGCAGCTGGGGCGCATGACGTTTCTGCCCGTCAAGGTGGCGGAGCAGGGTGAAATCCTGGTTCCCGACACGGTCTATGTCGCGCCGGGCGACGCCAGCCTCCGTTTGCGGCGGGGGTTGCACGACCGGGTTTTCGTGATGCTCGACCCGCAGCCTACCTCTGCGGGCAATCTGCCCGGCGTGGACCCGATGTTCGCCAGCATGGCGCAGGCCTATGGCGCGGCGGCGGCAGGGGTGGTGCTGACCGGCATGGGACGGGACGGCACGGCCGGCGCGCGGGACATCGTGGCGGCGGGTGGCTGGATCGTGGCGCAGGATCAGCCGAGCAGCGTCGTCTGGGGCATGCCCGGATCGATCGCGGGCGAGGGATTGCACTGCGCCCTGCTGGAACCCCATGCGATCATGGATTTCGTGGCGCGGAGAGGAAAGAACAGAAACTGATGGCATTATCTCCCCCTTTTGGTCCTCTTTCGGCCGGTTCCGCCTCTTCGGGCGCGGCGCGTATCCTGTCCGCCCTGTTGGAGGCGCGCACCGGGCAGATCCTGTCCGAAAACCGCGCCTGGCGGATGGAAACGGCGCTGAAGCCCCTGCTGCGCGCCCATGGCTTTGCCGACATGGATGCGCTGGCCGCCCGGCTGGCGGCGAAGAAGGACGCGGCGCTGGAAAACGACGTGGTGAATGCGCTGCTCAATAATGAAAGCAGCTTCTTTCGCGATCTCCAGATTTTCGACATGCTGCATCGGCAAATACTGCCGCATATCCATGCGCAGCGGACGGACCGGACGCTGCGCATCTGGAGCGCGGGCTGTTCGACCGGGCAGGAGGCTTATTCGATCGCGATCCAGCTGTGCAACGACATGGCGCGGTGGCGCGGCTGGCGCATCGAGATTTTGGCGACCGATATTTCCACCGCCGCGATCCACCAGGCCAAAGCGGGCATCTTCACCCAGATGGATGTGCAGCGGGGACTGGCCGTTGCCGACCTCATCAAATGGTTCGAACCGGCGGGCGACGATTGGTGCGCCCATCGGACGCTGCGGCAGATGATCGATTTCCGCACCGACAATCTTTTCGATCCGCGCGCGCCGATGGGCGAATATGACCTGCTGTTGTGCCGCAACGTGCTGCTCTATTTCACGCCCGAACGCCGGCAGAGCGTCTTCCGCCTGCTTTCCCGGCACAGCCATGCTCGCTCCGTCCTGCTGCTGGGCGCGGGGGAAACGGTGATTGGGCATAGCGATGATTTCGTGCCCCATCCCGAATTTCGCGGCGGCTATGGTCGAAGGGTGGAAGCCCCCGCGCAGGCCGAAGTCCCGGTTCGCCGGGCGCTCTGATCCGCTCCGTCGCGTTTTTTACAGCGCGGCGCGCTTGATTGACCCGGCGCTGTCGGCCATGGTCTGCCTAAGCCGGACGGCGACCAGAAGATCGGCGCCTGATCGCGGCGCCTGATCCCGGCGGATGAGGGACAAGTGCGAGTGACTGGCCTTTCGCGATGACCGACTTTCCGATGATCGATACGCCGTCGCCCAATTTCGACGAGCGCAGCCTGCCCATCTCGATGCTGGTGCTGCACTATACCGGGATGGTCGATGCGACGACCGCGATCAACTGGCTGGCCAGCCCGGAATCGAACGTGTCCGCCCATTATGTCGTGACCGAGGATGGCCAGATCATCCGCATGGTGGACGAGGACAAGCGGGCGTGGCATGCGGGCCGGGCGCATTGGCGCGGCATTGATGACATCAATTCGGCGAGCATCGGCATAGAGATCGTCAATCCCGGGCATGAATGGGGCTATCGGCCCTTCCCGGATGCGCAGATGGGGTCGCTGATCCCGCTGATCCACCAGATCGTCCAACGGCACAAGATCACCCGCGGCAATATCGTCGGCCATAGCGACGTCGCGCCCGCGCGCAAGCAGGACCCGGGCGAGCTTTTCCCGTGGGGGCAGCTGGCCCGGTTGCGGCTGGCTTTGCCGCGCCCGACCAAGAATCTGATGGACCCGCATTGGAGCGATGGCGGCTTCATGCTGGCGCTGGAACGTTTCGGCTATGACATTGCCGAGCCGCAGGCGGCGGTAATTGCCTTTCAGCGGCGCTTCCGCCCCGAACTGATCGACGGAATCATCGACGGCGAATGCCGGGCGATCCTGCTCGCCCTGTTGCTGCCCAAACCCCGGGGTGACGAATAAGCGGGGATGACTGGAGCCCCCGACCTGTGTATAGGCGCCTGTGCCAGAGGGCCGGGCGGCCGCGGCGTGGCGGGTAACTGCCATGGCGAGGAAAGTCCGGGCTCCACGAAATGACGGTGCCGGCTAACGGCCGGCTGGAGTGATCCAAGGGACAGTGCAACAGAAAGCAGGTCGCCCAGTCTTCGGACTAAGCCTTCGGGCGGGCGAAATTGAAAGGGTGCGGTAAGAGCGCACCGCGCCTCCGGCAACGGCAGGCGGCACGGTAAACCCCACCGGGAGCAAGACCGAATAGGGGCGGCGCGCAGGCGGTTCGAAAGAATTGGGCTGCTAGGCCTGTTTCGGCTGAGATCGCCCGGGTTGGTTGCTTGAGGGACGGAGCAATCCGTCCCCTAGAGGAATGGTCGCCACTTCCTTTCGGGGAAGGACAGAACCCGGCTTACAGGCCCTCTGGCATTGAGTGTGACAGTAAATTCAACCCGCCGGGGTGGCGTTCTGCCTGCGGCCTGCTTAATTTGGAACGATGGCAAGAAGCAGCCGATCCAATGACTGGGGCTTTCCCCGCTGGCGCAGCTATGGCGCATCGCGTGAGGCGCAGCAGGTGCGCCTGTGCGATCGCCAGGGGTGCGACCGCCCGGGCGAATGCCCCGCGCCCAAATCGCCCAACAGCCGGGAACGCTGGTATTTCTGCACCGATCATGCGGCGGAATATAACCGCAACTGGGATTATTTTCAGGGGCTCGACCGCGAGGAACGGGAACAGCGAGAACGCACGGAGCGGCGGGATGCGGGCGGTTACCAGAATAGCGCCTATCATGGCTGGGGCGGCCCCGGCGACGGCAGCCGCTCGCGCGATGAACTCCACGCGCTCCAGGCGCTGGAGCTGGAGGACGATGCCGATTTCGAGGCGGTCAAGAAGAGCTGGCGCCGTCTGGCCAAGGAATATCATCCGGACGTGAAACCGGGCGACGCGCAGGCCGCCATCCGTTTCCAGACGATTCAGGCCGCCTATGAGGTGCTGCGCGCCGCGGAGGAACGGCGGACATGGAAACCGCGGGAGCGGGCGGATTGAAGGAGGTCGTCCGGTCCGGTCGGGATCATGCGGTGCTCATCCGCCGCAAATGTTCAAAGATGCTGGCCGGCGATCGGCCCTAGCCAGCTCGCCTCATGCGGGGCGCTTCCACCAGTCCGGCATCGGCGAGCAGAGGCATCAGCAGCCGTTCTTCCTTGTGCATCCGCTTGAGGATGACGTTCAGGATCTCGCGGCTTTCGCGGCAAAAATCCGCCCATTCCCGTTCGATCCGATCATCGCTCCAGCGGGACATGTAAGCGGAAAAATCATTGGCGATGGGCGCCATTTCGATTTCGAGCCGCGCCGCCGTGTCGCGCAGCCGGGCATGGGCCTGCCGCTGCATATTCGGGTAGAAAATCCGGTCTTCCAGCGCGAGATGCGCCATCAGCAGGCGCGCGAACTGCCAACGCAGCGTACCCAGCCTTTGCGGATTGCCGTCATCCGCGATCGCCTGCCGGAACCGGACGGTCAGCGCCTCGATCTCATCATGCTGCCGTCGCAATTCGTCCAGGTCCATATACCGCTTCCATCCGTCCCGCAGGGCATATTCCGACAGGCGGGTTAAGAAACAGTGTGCCCTGTTCGCAAATGCCGGGCAGGCACCGCCCGCCGCGCGTCCCCGCGGCGGGCGGCGTG
>NZ_JALDYQ010000036.1:0-46948 GCF_032153725.1 Sphingobium sp.
GGCAGGAGGGGCCGCCTCGATCCTGTCGTTGGTGGTGTTTGGCGGTTTCGTCTCTGCACTCTGTTTCTTCATAGCTGGCGGAATGGCTTGGTCTCGATCCTTTCGGGAGCGGAGAGCGCAGGGCAAACCCACTGTGGGCAACAAGGCACGTTTGCTGCTTGGCGGCCTTATGACTGCTTTGGCCGTCATTATGCTCCCCAAGGGTGCGGATACGGCTTCCGAAAGTAAGGCGCGCGCCAGTGCGGAAGCCGCTGCCGCCATGCAATGCGATTTTGGATCGCATAAGACAGAGGCGGATTTTGCAGCAAATAGTGACGTTGAGTTGCGTTCGGCTCCCAAGGCGAACGCGGCGACCGTGCCGTGGAAGGTTGGTGATGAAACTGTTCCCTTCCCCATGGAGGAGGGGCACACCGTCCGCGAACATTGCCGGGTTGGAGACTGGTCGAAAATCCATACTCCCACGAGCAGCGATGTTCCGCGCCTTTATGGATGGGTTCCCTCGTCATCCCTGCGTAAGGTCAAAACGGCCGCCGATGGACGGCGCGTTTACACCGAGGCGGATTTCGACTGGCCGGAAGGCAGCGCGGGGCTGCGAGCGGCGGCTGTGAAAGTCATGAACCGGATCATGGAACAGCGCCGCGAATGTGAGGCTCTGGATCACCAATCCCTTGTTCTCAATAAGACCACCAAGGGGAAGGTTTTCTCCGTTCCCTGCTTTACCGCTGGAGAGATGCTGTCCTTCGATTTCGTAGCTGCTGATGCGACGAACGGACGTAGCTTTGCCAAGGTTGCTCCCATGGAAGAAACCGATGCCGTTGTAGCCTGTCGGAGCGCAGTCCTGAGCAATGCCACCCATCCGTCCACGGTGGATTTCCCACTGGGATATGACTTCCGCGCGGGAGGAGAGGGACGGACGCAGGTGTTGATGTCGGCGACCGCGAAGAACGCCTTCAACTTGGAATTGAAGTTCAAGGTTCACTGCGATTTCAACGGAACCGAACTGACCGATTTCGGGATGTCCGAAGCCCAGTGAAGAGAGTGTAGATCGTAAGGATAAATGCAGGGGTGGAACGACCAAGCCACTGATTTAATTGAAAACGTGGCTGCGCTTCCACCCTAATCCCTACACCCTTCACGCCAAAAAATTTTGCTCCTTGTTATGTAACACAGGGCTGATACACAGAGAGACGTAGCAAAGCTAAAAAATGGCGGATTTCCGTGGGTATTGGCTCGTTTATGCCTTCCCCCCTCGGCTCCACCAAGAAACCCCGCGATTCCGCGGGGTTTTTTTTGGGTTCGATTCCCCTGCGGACGTCTGCGGACGGATTTGAACAATGCCGAAATTAGGCTCATGGTTAGGGTCGATTTTTCAAAACCGGCTCACACTTCTTTAGGGCTGAGCTTATCACCCTGTCCAAATTTCCGGCACCACCTCACAAGCGCCCCTCACGCCGCCTCAACGTTCACCGCCACACCGAGAACCGCAAAATATTCCGACGCCCCGGGTCATACGGCCGATCGAGACACCATGCTTCGCAGCCCGATCGCGCAAAGTCGAGCTGATAATATCCAGCCAACAGGGTGCGTTAATCGGCAGTTCCCGCGCCGTCCTGCGGGACACCGCCGGCGGGCGAGGAAATCGAGGCCGGCCGATGATCATAGGTGCGGTGAATATCGTCGATATAGAGCGTCACGGCCCTGCATGTCGCTTCGACCAGGCGGTTCGCTTCTTCCTTCGGTTCCTCCAGCGCCATCTCGATCGCCATGTACGACATTTCAATGCTCATCTTGCTGCATATCTGAAGCTCATCGAACGGAATATTGGGATAGATGCGTGCAAGAGCGATCGCCTGATGCTGGGCGACGTTGTTCCTCGATGAGATGCGGACGTCCTTCAGCATCGGTATGGCGCGCAGCGCCCGGGTGATGGCGATGTTCCCGGGAAAGCTCCGCGTTATCTCGATGATGCGGTTCACGACCTCGACCGATTGCCTGACGCGGTCGTCAACAGTGCTTCCCGGGGCTCCACCCGCATCCATCGACGCGATCGCCGCTTCGTCCTGCGCCTTCATCAGGCGGTCGCCAAGCTCCCTCAGGATCGCATGCTTGTTGGGGAAGTAGCGATAGAGGGCAGGTGGGGAAAGTCCCGCCTCCTTGCAAACCAGATTGGTCGTCAGTTGCTCGAAGCCGATCGATTCAAGCAAACGTCCGGCCGTCTGGACGATCAGTTCGAACGTATCATAGCCCCGGTTCTGACTCGGGCGGGTTTTGGTGGACAGTTCCATATTCTTCATCGGGCCACCTTATCATGTGGAGGCAATGGCGCCGCAAGCTCGAAGGCGCGTTGGAGGATATTCATCTGGGCTTTGACACCTGTTCCGTGGTCCCGCCCCTGACGAGGAACAATCCCGCCCATCCGATCAGCAGCAGAATGGCGACCGGCACCAGTCCTGCCCGTTGCGAAGAATAGGCCGCTGTGAAGAAGCCCACGAGCATGGGGCCGATCCAGCCTGTCGTCGCTGCCGTAAACGCCGACAGGCCGAAGAACGCACCCACCTTGTCGGGCGGCGCCAGCCGGACAAGCAGCGTCCGCGCCGACGACCATGCGGCGATCTGGAAGAGGAACCCGACGAATGCGATCGTCAGATAGACGATTTCCGGGGCGGTGGCGAAGATAGGGCTGTCCCAAAGCGCCGGCACGTCGCCTTCGGAAAATCGCCAGAGGTAGAGTATCTGTGTCGCGGAGGTTCCGAGCATGCCGAGCAAGGTGATCAGCGTGCCCGCGATCTCGATCTGGAGCGCGCGTTTGGGACCCAGCGCCTTGTCCAGCCAACTGGCAAGTGCCCCGGCGCCCATCCCGGCGACGGTTCCGAACAGGCCATAGACCAGCATCTCGATCGTGCCCCACCGCATGACCCCTGCGGTGTAGACGCCGCCAATCGTGAGCAGCACCGTACCGGCATCCTGCGACACAGTGCGCACCACCATATAGGTCATGACATCGCGATGGCGGCGGGCCTCCCGGAACAGCCCGGCCAGGTTCGCCACCGCATCGCGAATGGTAGCCGCTCCGCGCGCCGTTGCCCGAGGCGTGTCGCGGGCGAACAGGAACAAGGGGATCGCGCCGATCGCGAAGGATAAAGCGACGATCGGCGCGACAATGCGCGATGGTTCGTGCGCCAGCGGATCGAGGCCGAGCAACGGGGCATCGGGAATGCCGAAGCCATGGACGCTGCCCGGCAAGGCAAAGGCCCACAACACCAGCGCGGTCAACAGGAAGGACGTTCCATTGCCGAGCGAAAGCGCCAGTCCCGATGCGGCCGATCGCTGGCTCGGCTGAACCGCTGCCGGCAGCATCGAGGCGAAGACCACTTCGGACATGGTATAGAGTACGCCGACGGCGACCAATATGGCCATGACGACCGATATCGGCAGCCCGGCATTGCCTGGTGCGGCAAACCATAAGCAGGCGATCAACGGCACGACCAACATCGTCAGCGCGGCCAGCAAGGGCTTTCGGGGTCCGATCATGTCCACCATCGCGCCCAGGATCGGCGCGATGACCGCGATCGCCAGTCCGCTGATCTTGCCGATCGTGGCCACGGCTGCCTGTCCGGCAACCGCATCGGACACGAGGACGGTCGCGAAATAGGGCATGAAGATGAAGCCGCCGACCAGGCCCAGATATGGGTCGCGGAAGCCCTGGTAAAGCGCCCAGCTCAATGCGCTTCTGGTCAGTTGGCCGGTCGCTCCGGCCCGATCGGCCGGAGCATAAGGTGGCACGGAGCGGACGCTCATTTCTTCCACGGTCGCTCCTCTGGTCAGAAATGGAAGCGGAGGAACGCGCCATAGGTTCGCGGCGGAGCGTAGCTCAGCAGATCGATCCCGAGACTGTCTATGGGACCAAGGCCGGCGAAATAGACCTTGTTGGTCAGGTTCTTCCCCCACGCGCCCAGTTCGACATTGCCGCCCGGCAGCGCATAGGCGATTTCTCCGTCGAGCAGGAACATGTTGCCGTCGCTGAGCCGTTCGCGCTGGGTGCTGTCGAAATAGACCTTGGTGCGGTACGACATGTCGAGCCGCGGAGTGATGGCGCTATCCCTGCCCAGATCGATCCGGTATCGAATGCCTCCGGTGATCGAAAGACGCGGGGCATGCGGCATGCGATTGCCGGTATAATCGTCCGACCCGATCGATATATATGTGCCGTAATTGGCGTGGATATAGGCAATACTACCGTTCAGGCTGAGGTTCCTGACCGGCGTGGCCGTGATTTCGAGTTCGCCGCCATATATTTTGGAGTCGGCCGCATTGTCGAGCACCTGGACCGTCAGGCCATTGCGCTCCACCAGCGAAAAGGCCTGGATGTTCCTGTAGTCGTAATAGAAGGCGGAGGCGTTGATCCGGAGATGCCGGTCGAACAGGTCCATTTTCGACCCGATCTCATAAGCGTTGACGGTTTCATTCTTGTACGGGGCGAGTTGCGACGGATCGTCGGCCGATCCTCCGAAGAAGCCGCCGCTCTTGTAGCCCCGGTTGAAGCTCGCATAGACGTTCAGATTATCGTCGAACTGGTACCGCAGTCCCAAACGGCCGGAAAAATCACCAAAGGTCTTGGCGTCGTCGACGATGAACTGGACGATCCCTTCCGCCTTGCGGACATAATGGAATTGCTTGGCATCGGCGGAATATCGCAACCCGGCGGTGGCGACGAGCTTGTCGGTCAGCTGGTAATCGACTTGCCCGAATGCCGCATAGCTGTCGGTCGTCTGGCGGGTCGGATTGGTGAAGACCGCAACGAAATTCGGGATGCTGGCGCCGGAAGGATTGGCAGGCGAGACGAAATATGGGCGATATATCCTGAGCAGGTCGGTCACATTATCGGTCGTGACAATCTCATGTTCGTAAAAGCCACCGAGCACCCAGGTCGCCCGGCCGCTGGTGCCCTGCAGGCGAAGCTCTTGCGAGAATTGCTTCTGGGCGCTGATGTAGTTGATCTCAACCATCTGCAACGGGCTGGCATCGGTGTTCTCAAGGTTGTTGCGCTTGACCTTGGAATAGGCCGTGACCGAGACAAGCTCGACATTGCCCAGCTTGCGATTGACAGTCCCCGACACGCCCCAGAGATCGATCCTGTCCTTGCCCTCGATGTTCGAATTGATGCTGAACGGGTTGGGATCGGTTTCCGCATAGCCGACCGCATCGGTGCACTGGCCGCTATAGTAATAGGCTGGCGCGCACAGGCCATCGGGTCCGGTCGCCGCCGCGCTCTGCGGGAACAGGGGACGCGATTTGGGCTGGCGCGCGCCGCCCCTGTTCCAGAACCGGTTCGCGCTCAGCGTGATGTCGGTTTCCGAATCCGGCGTGATCAGAAGTGTCAGGCGTCCGGCATAGCGGTTGGCATTGTTCACCCGGTCGCCGCCATCGCGATTGACCGTATATCCATCGTCGCGCGTCACCGTGCCAGCGACGCGGTAAGCGACGAGGCCGTCGATCAACGGTCCGCCGATACCCGCAGTCGCGGAAAGCTGATTGAAGCGGCCATAGTCGAACGAGAAGTCGGCCGTCCGATCGAATGTGGGCTGTTTGGAGGTGATGTTGATCGCGCCGCCCGTGGTGTTGCGGCCGAACAGGGTGCCCTGCGGGCCGCGAAGCACCTCGATCTGCTGGAGATCATAGAATCCGGACATCTGCGCCAGCAGCGAACCGATATAGACTCCGTCGACATACATTCCGACGCCGCTCGACGAGGTTGCGTTGAAGTCGCTCAGTCCGACTCCGCGGATGAATATCTTGGGGTTGGCCGCCGCGTCCGCATTGGTGATGCGCAGGCTGGGCGCGAGATTGTTGAGATCGGCGATGTTGCCGATGCGCCGCTGCTCGATGTCCTTGCTGGCAAAGGCCGTGAGCGCGATTGGCACATTCTGACTCTTTTCCTTGCGACGCTGGGCGGTCACCACGATGTCGCCCAGTCCGCCGGACGTTTCGCTCGCCGTGGGACTCGCCTCCAGGGCGGAATTGGCATCCGGCGGCGGTGCGGCCTGCGCGTGCGCTTGAGAGGAAACGGCGGTGAGGGCGATCGCTGCCCCGGTCAGAAATTTCGTCATATCATTCCCCTAATCTGTCAGTTGTTCAAACTCCCGGAACCGTTCCGTTTTTGTGGCTTTATATCGATAGCTAAAACTACTGATTGACGACGGATATCACTACTGTTAGGGCATGACAACCCAGATTATATGGGATTTATCTGTCATTCTGTTTAATAGTTATAAATACTGAATTTGCGGAGGGCACCGATGACCGCTTTCTATGCCGACCGTCTCAGCGCTCGGCCAGGCGATACGATCACCCTGTTCGGCTCGACATCGTCGGGACCGTGCCGATTGACCGTCGAGCGGGTCGGCCAGGCCCGTCACGCGGTCCTGGTGCTCCCGGATATCCGGATCGGCGATCATGCCACGCCCGACGAAGCGGACACCGCCGGCTGCGGATGGCCAGTGGCGGCCGGCTTCGATGTCGGCCGGGACTGGCCATCGGGCTATTATGATCTGGTCCTGACCGACGCGGCGGGCGCGGAATGGCATCATCCTCTCTGCGTGCGGCCGCCGGCCGGGAAACGTACCGCGAGGGCGCTGCTGGTGCTCGCGACCAACACCTATCACGCCTATAATTATTGGGGCGGCCGGTCGGCCTATTGCGACGTCGCCGGCCTGATGAGCGGCCGGAAGCCCATCGCCGAGGCGATGGCGGGCGCGATCGGCGTCCTGTCGACGCAACGTCCCTTCTCGCAACCGATCGTCGCCGGACCCGCGGATATGCCTCGCCTGGTCAATCTGCGCGCCCGCGGGTTCGAAGAGCAGCCCTGGGCCGGTGATCCGAGCTGGCGGCTATATGCGAGTTCGACGCCCTATGACGGGTCGGCGGGCTATCTCAACAAATGGGAGCACGCCTTCGTTGCCTGGGCCGAAGCCGAAGGGATCGCGCTCGACTACGCCACCGACCGGGATCTCGACATCGACCCCAATGCCCTCGACGGCTACTCCGCCGTGCTGCTTGTCGGGCACAGCGAATATTGGACCGGCGCTGAACGCGACGCGCTGGATGCCTTTGTCGATGCGGGCGGCAATCTCGCGATCTTTTCGGGCAATACCGGTTTCTGGAAAGTTCGGTTCGAGGACGACGGCAATAGGTTCGTCTGCCACAAATGGCGTGGTTTTGAAGCCGATCCGGCAGCGATCGCCGATCCGGCGCTTGGCACGCATCTCTGGTCGCACAAGGCGTTCGGCCGGCCCGAAGCTGCGCTCACCGGCCTGAGCTTCATCTTCGGCGGCTATCACCGCCTCGGCATGTGCGTATCGCGCGGGCAGGGCGGCTATACGATCTACGATGACCGGCATTGGGCACTGGCCGGAACCGATCTGTTCTACGGCGACATCATGACGGGTGACCTCCCGCTGCTCGGCTACGAAAATGACGGATGCCGGTTCATATTCGGCAGCGACGGGCTGCCGAAACCGGTGGCGGCGCTGGGCGTGCCGGAGACTCTCGAAATCATCGGGATCGCGCCCTGCGCGTTCGGGGAGTCGCCTGACAGCCCCTATCGGCCGATCATTCCCCCGGAGAAGCTGGATGTCATTGCCCGCGATGTCTTCGATGGCCGGGTACGGCCGGACGATCCGGGATTGCTCCGCGGACATGCCGTGATGGCATCGTTCAAACGCGGGCAGGGCGAAGTGTTCAATGGTGGCACCACGGAATGGGCGCATGCGCTGGCTGCCCGCGATCCGCATGTGACGCGGATAACCCAAAACGTGTTGCGCCGTTTCGGTGTGGAGGAATAAGATGACGACCAATTTGCCAAGCAACGACAGGGCGCTGCGCGAGCGTGCCGCAGCCGTGATCCCCGGGGGCATGTACGGCCACCTTTCGACAGTCCTCCTTCCCGATGATTATCCGCAATTCTTCGACCGCGGCGAAGGCGCCTACATATGGGATGCCGACGGCACCCGTTATCTCGACCTGATGTGTGCCTACGGGCCCAATCTCTTCGGCTATGCCGTCGAGAGCGTCGACGCCGCCGCGATTGCCGGAATCCGCCGGGGCGACCCACTGACCGGGCCGTCCGAATTGATGGTCGAACTCGCTGAGCAGATGGTCGGCATGGTTTCGCACGCCGATTGGGCGATGTTCTGCAAGAACGGGACCGACGCGACCACCATGGCGCTGATGACGGCGCGGGCGCAGACCAAGCGCAAGACCGTCGTGCTGGCAAAGGGAGCCTATCACGGCGCGGCGCCGTGGTGCACGCCCCGGCCAATGGGCACGACGGCGGAGGATCGCGCCAACCAGATATTCTGCACGTACAACGACATCGCCAGCCTTGAGGAGGCGGTGGCCAAAGCGGGCGACGATCTCGCTGCGATCTTCGCCGCGCCATTCAAGCACGACAGCTTCGTCGATCAGAGCCTGCCCGATCCCGCTTATGCGCGACGGGCGCGCGAGCTTTGCGATGAGGCTGGCGCGATGCTCGTGGTCGACGATGTTCGCGCCGGCCTTCGCATCGCGCGCGATTGCTCGTGGTCGGTCGTCGGCGTGAAGCCCGACCTGTCGACTTGGGGCAAGGCGATCGCCAACGGGCATCCGATCTCGGCGTTGCTTGGCGCAGACACCGCGCGGGAAGGAGCGCAATCGATCTATGTGACGGGGTCGTTCTGGTACGCCATGGCTCCGATGGCGGCCGCGCTGGAGACTCTCCGGCTGGTCCGCGAAACCAACTACCTCGAGAAGACCGAAAGGCTCGGGCAGCAACTCCGTGATGGCCTTCACGACAGCGCGGGCGCCCACGGGTTCAGCCTGCGCCAGACAGGTCCGGCGCAGATGCCGCTCATCATGTTCGACGAGGACCCCGACCTGCGTCTTGGCTTCGCCTGGGCAAGCGAGATGCTGAAGCGGGGAATCTACATGCACCCCTGGCACAATATGTTCCTGTGCGACGCGATGGATGAGGACGACATTTCCGCTGCGATCAACGCTGCTGACGGGGCATTCGCTGCCCTGAAACGTCAGCGTCCGACGCTGGGGCCGGTCACCAAGCTCGCAGCGTTCGCATAAGCAATAGCAACAATGAGGAACGACGATCCCATGCTGATTGTCGAGGGAGGATTCGAATGACCCGCAACGTCCCGAGCGTGCCGGAGTTGGAACAACGTGCGCAAAACCTTCGGCGGCACGTGGTGCGCATGATCCAGAAGGTGAAGGTTGGCTATCTGCTGCAAGGCCTTGGTGCGGCAGATTTGTTCGCGGCGCTCTATCTCGGCGAATTGCGGCTCGACGCGGACCAGCCGAATTGGTTCGATCGCGATCGCCTGCTTCTCTCCACCGCGCACAACACCGCGATCTTCTACGCGGCCTTCGTCGAGGCGGGCCTGATCCCGCCAGAGGCACTCGGCACCTATACCGACGACGGATCTCCGCTGGAGGTGAACGCATCTGAACGGCTCGGCACAATGGTGGAGGCGACTTGCGGATCGCTGGGGCAGGGCCTGTCCGTAGCGATCGGGATGGCCCTGACTCTGCGTCGTAGAGGATCGAACAGCCGGGTCTATGTGGTGCTCGGCGACGGCGAACTGCAGGAGGGGCAAGTCTGGGAGGCGGCATTGTCCGCCGGCGGCTTCGGTCTCGACAATCTCTGCATGATCATCGACCGGAACTATCTCCAGGTCGAAGGCCATACCGACCAGGTCGTGGCGATGGATCCGATCGGCGCGAAATTCGAAGCCTTTGGCTGGAACGCGATCGATATCGACGGGAATAATATGGCCGACATCGTGCAAGCCCTCGATTCGGCCCGTGCGACGAAGGGCGCTCCGACGGTGATCGTCGCGGAAATAGTCCCGGGCGCCGGCATCCCGTTCCTTGAAGGGCAGATGGCCCACGTGGCTTTCCTCTCGCCCGAAGATGGCGAGCGGGCATTGGCTATTCTGGAGGAAGCGGCATGAGCGAAGTACAAACCCTGTCTCACGGCCTTGGCGGCTTCGCCGACCTCCGCCACTGGCACGAAACCTTGAACGCGCGCTCTTATGGTCACGCGCTGCTGGCGGCCGCCAGGGCGGACGAGCGGATCGTCTGCCTGGGCGCGGATCTCAGCCAGCCGACCCAAACCCATCTGTTCCGCGACGCGCTGCCCGATCGCTTCTTCATGCTCGGCATCCAGGAAGCGAACATGGTCGGCGTCGCGGGCGGCATGGCGCGCACCGGCGATATTCCTTTCGCGCACAGCTTCTGCGTGTTCATCACCCGGCGTGTCTTCGATCAGATTGCGATGCAGGCCGCCTATCCGAAGCTGCCCGTCAAGCTGGTGGGCTTCATGCCGGGTCTTACGACCGAACTCGGCGTCTCCCATCAGGCGATTGACGATATCGCTCTGATGCGCAGCCTGCCGAACATGGCGGTGATCGAACCTGCCGGCCCGGCGCAGATCGGCGCGGCGGTCGCGGCTGCTCTCGACTATGACGGGCCGGTCTATCTGCGGTTGGAGACGAGTTGGGCCGAGCCGGACGAGAGCGAGCCGCTGATGCCGTTGACCCTCGGAAAAGGCCAGGTGCTGCGCGAAGGCGAGGATGTCGCGATCCTGGCGAGCGGCCTGATGGTTGCGCAGGCCCTCCAGGCAGCGAATATGCTAGCCGAAGGCGGTGTAAGCGCCAGCGTGGTGAACATGGCGTCGATCAAGCCGCTTGATCGCGATCTGGTCATCCGGCTGGCGCGCAGTCATAAGGCGATGCTGACGGCGGAGAACCATTCCATAGTCGGGGGCCTTGGCGCTGCGGTTGCCGAAACCCTGGCGATCGGCGGAATCGGGCTCAGCTTCGCGATGATCGGCATCCAGGACGTGTTTGCCGAAGGCGCGAGCCTCGACTATCTGCTCGACAAGCACAAAATGAATGCCTCGCACATTGCATCGAAGGCGCGCCAACTGCTGTGCGGGATGGGCTGACGGCGGATAGCCGACGGAGGGAGAGAGCGACGATGACGACACGCCACCTGGTCGATCCCGAAATCGCGCCGCTGATCGACCTGCTCCCGTGCCTCGACCTGGAATCCGCGTCGATTGCCCATATTCGCGCCGCGGCGGCGGAGAGCTATGCCTTCCTGCCACCGCCCGCGATCGCGCCCGAAGAGGTGCATATCCCGTCTATCCACGGCGGACCCGAGATATTGGTGCTGCTCTATCGACCAAAGATCGTGCGCCCCGACGCGGGCGCGATCCTGCATATTCACGGCGGCGGCATGGTGATGGGATCGGTGCGGGAGTTCCAGTCGGCGCCCGCCACGCTCGCGCAGGCCGCGGGGGTGCCGGTCGCGTCGGTCGACTATCGCCTTGCGCCTGAACATCCCTTTCCGGCGCCGCAGGAGGATTGCCATTCCGCGCTGACATGGCTTGCGGATCAGGCCGATGCGCTTGGTTTCGACGCGACGCGGATCGTGGTTGCGGGCGAGAGTGCGGGCGGGGGGCTTGCCGCGGCGCTCGCGATCATGGCGCGCGATCTTGGCGGCCCGGCGATCGCGGGACAGCTCCTGACCTATCCCATGCTCGACCATCGCACCGGCGGCGACGCCTGTCCCCATCGGAACCCGGCAACCGGCGAGTTCATCTGGACGCGCGCGAACAATCGCTTTGGCTGGCGATCGCTGCAAGGCGGTTACGCAATCGACGATGCGCGGCGCGGGTGGTTTTCGCCTAGCCTCGCCGAAGACCTGTCGGGCCTGCCGCCCGCCTATATCGCCACCGGCAGCCTCGACCTCTTCTTCGATGAGAATCTCGATTATGCGCGGCGGCTGAGCGCCGCAGGGGTTCCGGTTGATCTGCACAGCTATGCCGGGGCGATCCACGCCTTCAACGCCGTCCTCACCGCCGGGCTGTCGCAGCGTTTCAACGCCGGGTTGCTCGCCGCGGCGGCAGCGATGACGGCTCCGGCGAGCGGCTGAGGGCGATTAGACGTTGTGCGCAAAACCGGTTTCCACTTTTGCGCACGATGCCCTATTCCTTTGTTTTTCCGCGATTTCTTAACCGTTGGATGATGCCATCTGACTGGAAATCGCTCTAGGCGTCTCCGGTCAATTCGGCGATGATCTTGCGCGCGATGTCACCGTAGGGCGGCAGAATGCTGAGAGCGGGTGATTGTTCGTCGAAGTCGAGGACTGCGCGAGGATTGGAAAATTCTCTGAATCCTTCAATGCCGTGATGGCGGCCATAGCCACTCATGCCGCTGCCCCCAAAGCCCATATTCGCTTGAGCGCCGTGCAACAGCACGCAGTTGAAGCTCACGCCGCCGGATATGGTTTCGCGCAGGATTCTTTGCTTGAGCGCTTCATCGTCCGAGAACAGGTAGACGCCCAAAGGACGGTCCCGCGAGGCGATGAATGCGATGGCATCATCGATTGTGTCATAGGGCACAATCGGCAGGATGGGTCCGAAAATCTCTTCCTGCATGATTTGGCTGTCCAGCGGTGGATCAATCACCAGCGAAAGCGGCATGCGCCGGTCTTCGCCCCGCTCGCCGCCCAGAGTGATGACCTCCAGGCCCTGCGCGCAGGCATTCTCCACCATGGCATTGAGCCGTGCGACATGACGATGGTTGATGATGCCGGTGACGTTGCCGCTGCGGACGAAGTCGGCCGCTTCGCTGGCGAACCATGCCCTGGCGTGATCGACGAACGAACCGACTTCATTACGAGGAACAAGCACATAGTCCGTGTTGATGCAGATTTGTCCTCCCTTTGCGAGCTTCACCCGCAAGGTCGCTGCGACCGAGCCTGCGTTGATCGATCGGGGGGCGTAAATCGTGGGATTTTTGCCGCCGAGTTCAAGCGTCAGCGGGACCAGGTTTTTCGCAGCTTCTCCAGCGACTTCGCGACCGATAGCGGCATTGCCCGTGTACATGAGATGATCCCAGGGCAGTCTTGAAAAGGCACGGGATGTTTCCAGATCATAAGGAGAGACAGCAACAATGTCCTCGTCGATGGCCTCGCGCAGGATGTCCTTCATCAACTCTGCGCTTGCCGGGCTTTGATCAGACGGCTTGATGATCGCGCTGTTCCCGGCAGCGATGATCTCAGCAAGCGGACCCAGGCCGATTTCGAAGGGAAAATTCCATGCGATCATGTTGCCGATCACGCCTTTTGGCTGAGGCAGAACATAGGCCTTCGATTGCCCGTAAAGGAAGCTATTGAGCGGCCGGGCGTCGGCCATCGACCATTCCGCAAGCATGGATTTCGCATATTGCATGCGAGAAACGACGCTCATGATTTCGGTGAAATCGGCAAGCTCGGTCGGATGCGCGCTGAAATCGGCACGGAGAGCTTCGTGAATGCGCTTCCTGTTGCGCAAGATGGCGCCGCCTATCGCGTCCAGCCGCTCAGCACGTTGGTCGAGACTAGGCGTGGGATTCTTTGCGAAGGCACGCTTCTGATCATCGAACAGGTTTCGGAGGGTATCGATCGGACCATCAGCATATTGGTCAATGCTCATCGGTTTTGTCCCTTGGTGATCGGTGCAGGTTTATGTACTCGAAGATTTTTCCCGGGTACAAAGCATGTGGCAGGACTGTATAGATCAACGAAGCTTACAGTCGCTGCGATAGGATAATGGGCGCACTTTTGAAAAGAGCGCCTCTCGGTATTGAGATCGCTTCAAAATTCAGTGATCTGAACAACCACCTTGCCAATTGCCTCACGGCTGGCGAGCCGCGCAATTGCCGCGCCTCCGTCTGCCAGAGGATAGCGCCGGTCGATGCGTGGCCGGATCATTCCTTCCCTCCACCATGTCAGCAGTTGTTCGATATGATGACGATTACGCTCTGGCTCTCGTGCCATGAAGCCGCCCCAGAATACGCCGCGCACGTCGCAGGATTTGAGCAGGGCCAGGTTGAGCGGCAGGTGGGGAATGCCCGCCGGGAAGCCGACGACCAGATAGCGTCCTTCCCAGGCGATGCTGCGCAGGGCAGGTTCGGTATAATCGCCCCCGACGGGATCATATATGACATGGGCACCCTCTTTCCCCACGGCTTCCTTGAAGGCTTGCGCCAAGGCTTTTGCCCCATCCTTGTCGAACGGCCCGCTTCCGTAAAGCAAAGTTCGGTCGGCCCCAACCGCGCGGGCGGCCGCTGCCTTCTCTTCACTGGAAACGGCTGCGACGACCGTGGCGCCCATCGCCTTGCCGACCTCGATGGCCGAAAGGCCGATGCCGCCAGCCGCGCCCAGCACCAGTAAAGTTTCACCGGCCTGGAGCGCGGCCCGGTCGGCCAGTGCGTGGATTGTCGTGCCATAGGTGAAGACCAACGCCGCGCCCTCCACCGGGTCCAGCCCAGGCGGAAGGCGGAATGCCTGCCCGGCCTCTACGATCAATTGCTCGGCCAAGCCGCCATGGCTGCATATTGCGATCAGGCGGTCGCCAATATTCCACCCGTCCACGCCCGGGCCGATAGCTTCGACCTCCCCGGAGATCTCCGCGCCGGGGGCGAAGGGGCGGGGTGGCTTGAACTGATATTTGTCCTCGATGACGAGCACGTCGGGATAGTTGATCGCGCAGGCAAGCACCCGTACGCGCAGTTCGCCCGGTCCCGGCCCGGGCGTAGGGACTTCGGTCAGTTCCAGCGTTTCGGGGCCACCCGGCCGGATGGAGAGAAGCGCCTTCATCACAGGACCTCGAACAGTCCGGCCGCGCCCATGCCACCGCCGACGCACATCGTCACGACAACATGGCGGGCGCCGCGCCGCTTGCCCTCGATCAGCGCGTGGCCGACCATGCGGGCACCCGACATGCCATAAGGATGGCCGATGGAGATCGCGCCGCCGCTCACGTTGAGCCTGTCGTCCGGTATGCCGAGCCGATCCTGACAATAGAGGAGCTGTACGGCAAAAGCCTCGTTCAATTCCCAAAGACCGATATCGTCCATGCCGAGGCCGAAGCGCTTCAGCAGCCGCGGCACGGCAAAGACCGGGCCGATGCCCATTTCATCGGGTTCAGTGCCCGCCATGGCCATGCCGACATAACGGCCGAGCGGCGTCAGCCCGCGCCGCGCCGCGAGTTCCGCCTCCATCACGACACAGGCCGACGCGCCATCGGAAAGCTGCGAGGCGTTGCCGGCGGTGATGACGCCGCCCTCAACCACGGGCTTGAGGGAAGCAAGGCCCTCAGCGGTCGTTTCCGGCCGGTTGCCCTCATCCTTGGAGAGCGTCACCTTCCTGTGCGAGACTTCGCCCGTTGCCTTGTCGGCAACGGCCATCATGGAAGTGACGGGAACGATCTCCCGATCGAAAGCACCGGCCTCCTGCGCCGCTGCGGTGCGCTGCTGAGAGCGCAGCCCATAGGCATCCTGCCGCTCGCGCGAGATGCCATAGCGGGTTGCCACCACCTCGGCGGTTTGCAGCATCGGCATGTAAATATCAGGCACCATGGCGAGCAGATCGGCGTCCGGCTCCGTCCGTAGTTGAGAAGTCTGCACCAGCGAAATGGATTCGACCCCGCCTGCAACTACCACGTCCATGCGATCCACGATCACCTGCTTGGCGGCGGTGGCGATGGCCATGAGGCCCGAGGAGCATTGGCGGTCAATGGTCATCCCGGCAACCGTCACCGGCAGGCCGGCGCGCAGTGCAGCAGTCCGCCCGACAGTGTGCTGCACGCCCTGAGGCAGTGCCGCGCCGACGATGCAATCATCGATTTCGGCCGGATCGACGCCGGCGCGCTCGACAGCCGCGCGGATGGCGTGCGCAGCCAGCGTAGGGGCGGGCGTGGCATTGAATGCGCCGCGATAGGCGCGCCCAATGGGTGTGCGGGCGGTGGAAACGATGACGGCGTCACGCATGAGGATATCCTTTCGAAAGAATGTCAGATGATGAAGCGGGTGATCCAGGTCGCGATCAGCGCCGGCTTGGGCTGATCCTCGATTTCCACGACGATGTCCTGGATCTGCTGAAACTGGTCGGGTTCCTTCTCCTCGATGGCGACGAGGATGACGGCAGCGCGGGCCCGGCGGCCGGCCCGCACGGGATGGACGAAGCGGACCCTGTCGAACCCATAATTCACGCCCATGCGCACCGCTGGCATCACTGGCTGCGCTACAGAGGTCATGAGATGCGGCAGCAGCGAAAGCGTCAGAAAGCCGTGCGCGACGGTCCCGCCGAATGGCGTGGCGGCTGCGCGTACGGGGTCCACGTGAATAAACTGATGATCATATGTCGCGTCGGCGAAGCGGTCGATCATGGTTTGATCGACGGTCAGCCAATCCGAATAGCGGACCATGCCGATTTCCGAGCGCAATTCGTCTAGCAGACCGGTCATGCAAAGGCCCTTTCCGGGGTATTGCGAACCAGATCGCTGTGAGCCGCCACGATGGAAAGCCAGCCCAACGCCTGGGGCAGTTCCGTCTCGAAGAAGAAGCGGCATGCATAGACGGTGCCAATGCGCGGCTGCGGATCAGCCAGCGCCAAAGCGCTCATCGCTTGGTCCAGCCATAGCCAGGCTACGACGCCATGGCCAAAGGCACGCAGGAACAGCGTGGCGTCGTCGAACGCTTCGGCGCCACCCCTTGTGCGCAATGCGGCTATGACCGCCTCGATCCGGTCCCAAAAGGTCAGCAGAATGGTACCAAGACCATCCCACTCCGCGAAGGCCGAGGCACGAGCGGTGGTGGCAGCGATACGCTCACGCAGCAATGCAAGCGACCCACCGTCGGAGAACAGCAGCTTCCGGCCGAGCAGGTCGATAGCCTGGATGCCTGTGGTGCCTTCGTGGATCGGGTTCAGCCGGTTGTCGCGCCAGAGCTGTTCGACGGCAAAATCCCGCGTATAGCCATAGCCGCCGTGAACCTGAATCGCGATATCATTGGCCATGACACCGAACTCCGATGGCCAACTCTTGGCGATCGGGGTGAGGAGCGCAAGTAGCGCTTCAGCCTCCTCGTCGGCGCGGTCCACCAGATGTCCGCAATAAATGCATAGGGCCAGCGCTCCTTCCGCATAGGCTTTTTGCTGGAGCACCATGCGGCGGACATCGGGATGGGTCAGGATGGGCAGGGGTTCTCCGCCCCGGACGCCGATAGCGCGGCCTTGCGAGCGTTCCTGCGCATAGCGCAACGACAGGCGATAGCCGCGATAGGCGAGAGCCGCGGCACCCATGCCGACGTCGATCCTTGCTTCGTTCATCATCATGAACATCTGGACAAGGCCGTCGCGCTCCGCGCCCACGCGCCAGCCGATGGCACCGTCACTTTCCCCGAAGTTCAAGAGGCAGTTCGAAGTCCCCCGGAAGCCCATCTTGTGGTTGATGCCCGCCACCGCAATATCGTTCCGGGATCCATCCGGCAGGATTTTAGGGACGATGAAGAGCGAAATGCCTTTCGATCCCTCAGGCAGGCTGCCGTCGGATCGGGCGACCTTCGCCAGGACCAGATGGACGATATTATCGCTGGCATCCTGATCGCCGCCCGAAATCCACATCTTGTTACCCGTCAGCCGATAACGGGCGCCCAGCGCATCCTCGCCATCGAGAATGGCGCGCGTGCGCACATCCGCCAGACTGGAGCCTGCCTGAGGCTCCGAAAGGCACATGGTGCCGAACCAGCGTCCTTCAATTTCCGGCTGCGCGAACTGCTCGATCTGTGCTGGCGTGCCGAATGCCAAAATAAGACGGGCATTGGCTGCCGTCAGCTTGGGATAGGCGGATGTCGACACATTGGCGGCTGCAAAATTGCTCTGCATCGCGAGCGAAACCGCAAAAGGCAGGCCAAGTCCGCCTTGTTCTTCTGAGAAGTTCGCTCCGAACAGGCCCATTTCGCGATAAAGGTTGAGCGCGGTCTGGATCGCTGGAAGGATGTGGACCCCATCCGTTTCGAGGCGCGGTTCCGTGATATCGGCTTCCCGATAGTGAGGAAGGAACGCATCCGCAGCGAGGCGCTGTGCCATATCGATCATGGCAAGCCATGTTTCGCGCTCGTCCTGATGACCGATATCCAGCCAGTCGAAGAGCAGAAATGCAAGGAGGCCTGAATCGGGCAAGGCATAGATATCGGACATCAGCTGGCCTTCCCCAGCATGGTGAAACGGGTCAGATGATGATCCTCATCACCCAGTTGGTGGCCGATCATGGTCAGGCGCTTGGCATAGTGGGAAAGCGGCAGTTCCCAGGTCATGCCGATACCACCATGGAGCTGGATGGCTTCTTCGGTGACGAGGGTACCGACCCGGCCGACCGTATATTTTGCGGCAGAGGCAGCGCGCTCCCGGCGGATGCGGTCGGAATCGAGCGCATCTGCCACATTGATAGCGGCGGAGCGGGTTTGCTCGATTTCCAGTGCCATCGTCGCCATACGGTGCTGAAGTGCCTGAAATTTGCCGATCGGCATTCCGAATTGCTTGCGGGTGCGCAGGTAATCGAGCGTCGAGTCCTTGAGGACGTCCATCACGCCCACGGCTTCCCAGGCGAGCGCGACAATGCCGGAGGCGACCGCCTCCTCGATCAAGGGAAATCCATTTTCTGCGATCAACGTCGCTGGCGTGTTGCGCAATGCGAGTTCGCCGCCGCGGCCGCCGTCGATCATGGGATAGCCGCGCAATTCAAGGCCAGCGGCCGATCTTTCGACAAGGAATAGACCGATGCCCGCCTCATCCCCCGGCTCCCCCGCGATGCGCGCGGAAAGAAGAATGCGATCGGCCGCTTCGACCTGTGGCACCACCGCTTTGTTGCCGGAGAGAGTCCAGCTTGCCCCTGCGAGGACGGCATGGGTCGCCACGTCCGCAAGATCGTAGCGGCTCTGTGGTTCTTCATGGGCGAAGGCGAGAATTGCGCTGCCCGCAATAACTTCGGCCAGCAGCGCCTCTTGCCCGCCCGCTTTGGCAAGCACGCGGCCCGCCATCAGGACGCCCAGAAAAGGTTCGATGGCGAGTGCGCGGCCCAGCTGCTCGAACACCACCGCGATATCCCATCCGGTTCCGCCGAAACCGCCCGCGGCTTCGCCGAACAAAGCGCCGACAATGCCGAGTTCGGCCAAAGCCGACCACTGGTCGGGGGACCAGCCGGTTTGCGATCCGCTGATCTGGTGGCGTGTTTCGATCGGGTAGCGTTGTTGCAGATAACGGCCGAGCGTGTCGGCCAGCATCTGCCGGTCCTCATGATGATGAAAGTCCATGGCTTACAGCTCCAGGATCGCTTTGGTGATGATCTCGCGCTGCACTTCGTTGGAGCCGCCGAAGATCGAAAGCTTGCGGTTGTTGAGATATTCGACCGTTACTGCGGCGGCATAATCCGGCCCGATGGGCCGCCCATTGAAGCCTTCGTCCAATGCCTCTGTCACAAAGGGCTGGGCATAGGGACCGAGCGCGCGACGAGCGAGGCTGTCGATCTCCTGCCGGATTTCCGTGCCGCGTATTTTGAGCATGGCGCTCATGGCCAGCGGAGCCGCGCCGCCACCCGATGCGGTGAGTACGCGCAAATTGGTCGTTTTCATATTCTCAAGATCGATTTCCAGCCGGGCGAGCCGGGCGGCGAACAGCGGGTCCTCCGCAAGAGGTCTGCCCCCCTTGCGCTGGCTGTTTGCGATGCGCTGCAAATGGTCGAACGCCGCCATGGAGGTTCCCACGCCCGCGATATTCGTGCGCTCATAGGCCAGCAGATATTTGGCGTAGGTCCAGCCCTTATTCTCCTCACCGACCAAATTTTCCACCGGTACGCGGACATCGGTGAAAAAGACTTCGTTCACCTCATGCTCGCCATCAAGCAGAATGATCGGGCGGACCTCGACACCCGGTGACTTCATGTCGATCAGCAGGAAGGAGATGCCTTCCTGCTTCTTGCCTTCATTCGACGTGCGGACAAGGCAGAAGATCATGTCGGCATGTTGGCCGAGTGTCGTCCATGTCTTCTGACCATTGACGACATAATGGTCGCCGTCTCGTACCGCACTGGTCTTCAGGCTGGCGAGGTCCGACCCGGCGCCGGGCTCGGAATAACCCTGGCACCACCAATGCGTGCCATTCAGGATACGCGGCAGCCAATAGCTTTTCTGGGCTTCGGAGCCATATTTGATGAGCACCGGTCCCAACATCGACACGCCGAAGGGAAGGATGCGCGGCGCGTGGGCCAAGGCGGACTCGACATCGAAAATATAGGCTTGAGCGACGCTCCAGCCGGTGCCGCCATGGTCCTTGGGCCAGTGATTGGCCAGCCAGCCGCGAGCGTTCAGAATGGCGTGCCATTCCTCCATATCCTGCTTTGCAAGGCGCTTGCCGGTGCGTATCTTGTCCGCGATACGCACGGGCAGCTTGTCCCGCAAGAAGGCGCGAACCTCCTCGCGAAACTGCTCTTCTTCAGGGGTGAAGCAAAGATCCATCAGAAATGCCTTTCAAAAATGGCACGCCAATCGGGGAGCAGGCTGGTCCGGCCGATATGGACATGCGTGAAGCGCCGGTAAGCGGAGCGCGGCCGGAGATCATTTCTTTCCATGGGACAGGTCCCGTGGCTGGGCGGCCACCTCACAGGGTTCTGCGTACCGCTCTCGAAGCAATTTTTTGTCGATCTTGCCAACGCTTGTGCGCGGTAGCCGATCAACCAGCTCGAAGCGTTCGAGCCGGGCATAGCGCGTGATGGCGCCCGCAGCGATTGCTGCGGCAACCGGGACATTGAGCACCTCCAGCGTGGGGAGCGCTTCCGGTTCAGGAACAATCACCGCGAGCGGCCGTTCGCCCCATTTCGCGTCGGGCACCGCGATCACGGCCGCCTCGGCAACGCCTTGCGCCTGTCCCAGCAGGTCCTCAAGCTGAATGGAATCGATCCATTCGCCGCCGGTTTTGATGACGTCCTTCAGCCGGTCGCGGATGCGGATATAACCGCGTTCGTCGATGGTCGCGACATCTTGCGTATGCAGCCAGCCACCCCTCCAGAGCGCTTCCGATGCCGCGGCATCCCCGGTATAGCAGGGGGTGAGCCATGGCGCGCGGAGCACCAACTCGCCACGGGTCATGCCGTCGTGCGGCATGGGATTCATCGCCTCATCGACAATCCGGGCCTGGACCATCGGGACCGGCACGCCGGTCGCGGTCAAGGTTTCGAGCAGCTTTTCTTCATCCCCCTGTTCATCCAGGCGCGCGTGCGTGATGCAGATCGTGGGCGCCGTTTCCGACATCCCATAGCCCGCATGGACCTTCATGCCGCGCCTGCGGGCCTCTGCGCAGAGCGTTTTGCTCATCGCCGACCCTCCCACGGTGATCTTCCACCCGCCAAGGTCGATGCCGCTGGCGTCCGCAGCCTGGAAGATCATTTGGAGGATGGTCGGCACGCAATGCGAATAGGTCACGCCATGCGCGTCACGCATGGCGCACAGGATTTCCGGTTCGTAGCGTCCCGGGTAGACCTGTTTCACGCCGAGTAGGGTGGCCATATAGGGCACGCCCCACGCGTGGACGTGGAACATCGGCGTCATTGGCATGTAGACGTCGCCGAAGCCGAACCCGTCTGTCCAGTCGGACCCTCCAAACGGCCCTGTGGTCGCGAGCGTGTGCAGGACGATCTGGCGATGCGTGAAGCATACGCCTTTAGGAGTGCCCGTGGTGCCGGTGGTGTAAAAGGTGGTGGCGACGGCATTCTCGTCGAAATCCTGGAACGGATAGTCGGGCGAGGCGAGGGCCGAAAGCAATTCATATTCGCCGCAGGCATAGGAGGGCAATGCCTCCTCCGCACCGTCCATGATCGCGATCACTGCCTTCACGCCGATAAGCGAAGGCAGGATTTCTTCGATCATCGGGAAGAAATCCCGATGCACGACAAGAATCTCCGCCTTGGCATGCTGTAGCGTGTAGGCAAGCTGGGGCACGGGCATACGGACATTCGCTGTCTGCAGGACGGCGCCCATCATGGGTATCGCGAAATAGGCCTCGAGATAGCGATGGCTGTCCCAGTCCAGCATGGCGATCGTCATTCCCTGCCTGGCGCCACATTGTTCCAGCAGCGAGGCAAGCCGGCCGATGCGGCCTGCAAATTCCCGGTAGCTGTAGCGGTGCCGATCCCGATAGATGATTTCCTGCTCGGCCGATGTGATCAGGGCGGTTTCCAGAAGGTGGCGAATGATCAGTGGCGGGTGATAGGCCTCCGACGCCCTTTCCGCGAAGCGCAACGGCATAAACCTCTCCTTTTTGCTCTTTCGTCTCTTGCTCTCCGGCGACGCTACGATCTCACCGATCAAGCGGTCTTGCCGCCGCCTGACAGTCGGCGAGCAATGGCGCGATGGCGAAATCCTCGCCCAGCCGGTCGGCATGTCGCTTGAGCCCCTGGATAATCGTATCGAGTCCGATCTGATTGGCCCAGAACATCGGACCGCCCTTGTGACGCGGCCAGCCATAGCCATAGAGCCATACGACATCGATGTCGGACGCGCGCTGGGCAATGCCTTCCCCAAGGATTTCCGCGCCTTCGTTGACCATGGTATAGAGGGTGCGAACGGTAATTTCTTCATCGCTGATTTCGCGCGAGGTGATGCCCGCCTTTTGACGGAATTCATCGATGATCCCGGCGACCACGGGGGAAGGGGAGGGGCGTCGCTTCTCATCATAGTCATAGAAGCCGGCCTGCGTCTTCTGACCCCAACGGCCCTGCGCACAGAGCATGTCCTGAAGGCTTTCGATCCGGTTCGGATCGCGATGCCATCCGATGTCGACGCCGGCCAGGTCCGCCATCTGGAATGGCCCCATTGGCATGCCGAAGCGGGTGTGCACACGGTCGATCTGTTCGGGCGTGGCGCCTTCGAGCAGCAGCGCGTTGGCATTGCCCTGGCGCGGGATGAGCATGCGATTGCCGATGAAGCCGTAGCAAACGCCGGAAACGACGGGGATCTTGCCGATCCTGCGCGCGATATCCATGCCGGTAGCGAGAACGTCTGGCGCGGTTTTGGCGCCGCGCACGACCTCGACCAGCTTCATGACATTGGCCGGCGAGAAGAAATGCAGCCCGAGCACGTCCTGCGGTCGCCCCGTCGCCGCCCCGATCTCATCGATCGAGAGATAGGAGGTGTTGGACGCCAGCATCGCGCCAGGCTTGGCAATGCCATCCAGCCGCGCGAAAATCGCTTTCTTGACATCCATATTCTCGTAAACCGCCTCAATGATGAGGTCGCATTCCTTCAACGCATCGAAATCAAGCGTGGTAGTGAGAAGCGCCATGCTCCTCTCGACCTGCTCCGACGTCATCCGTCCCTTGGCGGCCGTGGCTTCGTAATTCTTGCGCATGAGCGCGGCCCCTCGGTCGAGAGCTTCCTGCGCCATTTCGACAATGGTGACCGGTATTCCGGCCGACAGGAAATTCATCGAAATGCCGCCGCCCATCGTTCCTGCGCCGATCACGCCGACACGGGCGATGGATCGCCGTTCGACATCCTTGGGCAGTCCATCGATCTTCGCTGCGGCACGCTCTGCGAAGAAGGCATGGCGCAGCGCCTTGGATTGATCGCCGGCGACCAGGTTTGCGAACAAGGCGCGCTCTTTTTCCTGCCCTTTGTCGAGCGGCATTTCCGTTGCGGTCCTTACCGCTTCCAGACAAGCTTGCGGCGCGTGGAGATCCTTGATTTTTCGAGCATTGGCCGCTGCGAAGCGCTCAAATGCCGCGGGGTCGGCCTGGATGTTCCGCTCGCCCGTGCGCCGGGGGGTGTCCAGCGTGTCCGCAAAGTCGATGGCTTCGGCCACCAGCGTAGCCTCGTCGGCAAGCCTGTCCACCAAACCGGTTTCTGCGGCCTTGGCAGCCGAGATCGGCGCGCCGGACACGATCATGTCGAGCGCCGCTTCGACGCCCACAAGGCGCGGCAAGCGCTGCGTACCGCCGGCGCCGGGCAGAAGGCCCAGCGATACCTCGGGCAAGCCCAGTTTCGCGCTCCGCGTGGCAATCCGGTAGTGGCAGCCCAGCGCGATCTCCAACCCTCCGCCCAGGGCAAGCCCATGGATCGCTGCGACAACCGGCTTGTTGCTCGCCTCGATCGCATCGACCAGTTCGGGCAGCGAGGGAGAGGCGAACGCTTTGCCGAATTCGGTGATGTCCGCACCGCCCGAGAACAGCTTGCCTGAACCGCGGATCACGATGGCCTTCACTCCATCATCCCGCTGCGCGGTGGAGATGGCCTGGTGCAGCCCTTTGCGAAGGTGTTCGCCGAGCGCGTTTACCGGCGGATTGGCCATGACGATCTCAAGGACGTCTCTGTGCTGTTTGGTTTCGATCATGGTGTCTCTTTTCAGAAGGTCGTTTCGCCGAGCTGACGCGGTTTGGCGAAAGGGTGAGAGGAAGAAAGGCCCGCATCGACGACAAGCGCGTGGCCGTTGACATAACTCGCATCATCCGAGGCCAGAAAGGCGATGGCGCGGGCAATCTCGATCGGATCGCCGCCGCGCCCGAGCGGATTTAGCTGGCCGATCATCTTTTCGCGGCCCTTGGCCCGCGCCTGATCATAGAGCATTTGGGTCATGCCCGTCTCGATCAGGCCAGGGCAGACGGCGTTGACCCGGATGCCCGTTCCCGTGAGTTGTTGGGCGGCGGTCTGCACCAGATTGATCACACCCGCCTTTGACGCTGAATAGGCCATGCCACCGGCGCCCGCGCGGAGCCCCGCCACCGAAGCCGTGCAGATGATCGAACCCGCGAGTCCGGCATCAAGCATGGCCTTCGCGCCATGCTTGATCGCCAGAAAGGGACCGACAAGGTTGACCCGCAGCAGTGCTTCCCAATCGTCCGCCGTCTGGTCGAACAATCCGGCCATGCCCCCGCTTACCCCAGCGTTGGCGCACAGAATGTTGAGGCCGCCATGGCGCTCGACGGCGGTGGCGATCATCCCGGCGACATCAGCTTCGCTTCCTGCATCGCCGCGCAGAGTAGTGATAGCCGCATGATCTTTCGCGGTTTCGGCGAGGCCATCATCATGGACATCGACAGCGAGAACCCGTGCGCCTTCAGCCGCAAAAAGGCGTGCGGTCGCGCGGCCGATCCCGGACCCCGCGCCAGTGACGAGAACGCTTTGGCCTGTGAAGCTGGCGGTCATAAACCACCCTTGGCCGTCTGTCCGCCGTCAAGGACGATCGTTTGTCCCGTGATGTAAGCGCCGGCTTTCGATGCCAGGAAGATTGCGGTGCCGGCAACCTCCTCGGGTTCACCGATACGGCCGAGCGGCGTAGCTCTTTGTAGGGCGGCCTCCGCTTCCGGGGCTTCCCACAAGGCGCGCGCGAACTCCGTGCGGATCACGCTGGGAGCGATCGCGTTCACGCGGATATTATGGGGGCCGAACTCATAAGAGAGGTTGCGGACGAGCTGGAGATCCGCCGCCTTCGAGATATTATAAGCGCCGATGGTGGTGGATCCGATCAGCCCACCCAGCGAGGAGATGACAATGATCGCTCCGTCCTTGCGTTCGATCATCTCGGGCGCGACCATATTGATCAACCAGTGGTTGGCGAGCACATTATTTTCGAAAATCTTGCGGAACTGCTCGTCGCTGATGCCCGCCATCGGTCCATAATAGGGATTGGAGGCTGCATTGCAGACGAGCAGGTCGATCTGACCGAAGCGCGCCCGCGTCTTCGCAACGAGAGTCTCAAGCGCTGTTTTGTCCGAAATGCTTGCGGAGATGGCGACCGCCCGTTCTTCACCGTAACGGTCGTTGATCGCGGCGGCGACTTCCTCGCAGGCTTGTTGTTTCCGGCTGGAGATGACAACCTTCGCGCCGGCTTCGGCATAGGCTTCGGCAATGGCGCGACCGATGCCGCGGGAAGAGCCGGTAATAATCGCGACCTTACCGGTCAGATCGAACAGGTGCATGTGTATCTCCTCAGTTCCTTGCGCCAGCCAATCGGGCTTGCATCCATGCTGCTTCGGTCAGCGGAATTAGCTTGGCGGCCATGGCCGCAGCACCAGAATTGGATGCGTTGCCATCGGCTATTCGTTTCTTGATGCCTTGGACGATGCCGGCCAGGCGGAATAGATTGTAGGCGAAATACCAGTGGAGGTCGGGCAGGCCATCGCGACCGGTTGCCGCGCAATATCGTGCCGTCGCCTCCTCAAGTGTCGGCAGACCTTCCGCACCGAGGTCAACCCCCAGAAGTCCAGCGCGTCCATCTGCCGCCATTGCCCAATTCATGGCGAGATAGGCGAAGTCTGCCAGGGGGTCGCCAATCGTGGTCAGTTCCCAGTCGAGGACCGCAAGGATTTTTGGCCTGTCCATGGCGTAGATGAGGTTGTCGATACGATAGTCGCCATGGATGATCGACGTGCGGCTTTGCTCTGGCAACGTCCGGGGCAGCCAATCGATCAGCTTTTCCATTTCGGGAATTTCGTCGGTCTGCGCAGAGCGATATTGTTTGGTCCATCGTTCGACCTGCCGCTGCACATAATTGCCGGAGCGACCGAAATCCGCCAGGCTAATGGCCACATGATCGAGACTGTGCAGGGTCGCCATCGTGTCGATCATGGACTCATAATAGGCCCGCCTTTCGGATGCCGGCACCTCCGGCAGGGTGCCGTCCCAAAAGGTGCGGCCTTCCACCATCTCCATCACATAGAAGACGGCCCCGATGACCTGTTCATCCTGGCATAGCGCGAGAGGGCGGGGAACGGGAAATCCTGTGGGATGGAGCGCGGAGAGCAGACGATATTCTCGATCGACGGCGTGCGCCGATGGCAGCAAGGCACCGAAGGGCTTGCGGCGCAGTACATAGCGTCCAGCAGTCGTTTCCAGTCGATAGGTCGGGTTGGACTGCCCGTCTGGAAATTTTTCAAGGGCCTGCAAGTCGCCGAAGCCCGGGATAGAGACTTCCAGCCAATGCGCGAGACGACCTTCCTCAAGATCGCTCATCGCGAGGACTTTCGAAAACGGCCGAATTCGGCGCGCGCGATGGCGCGAGCATGCACTTCATCGGGGCCATCGGCGAGACGGAGGGTACGAATATTGGCCCAGTCCGCTGCCAATGCGAAATCATCTGAAACGCCGCCGCCGCCATGCGCCTGTATCGCGTCGTCAATGATCTTGAGCGCCATCTGCGGGGCTTGCACCTTGATCATCGCGATTTCGTTTCGCGCGGCCTTGTTGCCGGCGCGATCCATCATGTCTGCCGCCTTGAGGCAGAGGAGGCGCGTCATCTCAATATCGATGCGGGCGCGGGCGACGCGTTCCTCCCAGACTGAATGGTCCGCGATGGTCTTTCCGAAAGCGGCGCGGGAGAGAAGGCGTCTGGTCATCGCATCCAGAGCTTCCTCCGCAGCGCCGATGGTGCGCATGCAATGATGGATGCGGCCGGGACCCAAGCGCCCCTGCGCGATTTCGAACCCGCGACCTTCGCCAAGCAGCAGATTTTCCGCCGGAACACGCACGTTGGTGAGTGTGATTTCGGCGTGGCCATGAGGGGCGTGATCGTAGCCATAAACCGACAGAACCCGCTCGATTTTTACGCCAGGGGTGTCGAGATCGACCAGGATCATGGCTTGCTGGCGGTGCGTTTCGGCGTTCGGATCGGTCTTGCCCATCACGATCGCCACTTTGCAGCGCGGATCGCCCGCACCGGATGACCACCATTTCCGTCCGTTTATAACATAATGGTCGCCATCGCGTTGAATCGAAGTCTGGATGTTTGTAGCATCTGACGAAGCGACGTCAGGTTCCGTCATCAGGAAAGCTGAACGAATATTTCCATCCATCAGAGGATTGAGCCAGCGATCCTTTTGCTGGCGAGTGCCATAACGGTGGAGGACTTCCATATTGCCTGTGTCGGGCGCCGAACAATTGAACACTTCCGATGCCCAATGGATGCGGCCCATCTCTTCGGCACATAGGGCATATTCAAGGTTGCTCAGTCGTTCGCCAGAGAAGACGAAGCCATCATCTGCCTCGCCGTGGGCTCCGGCCGGGGGCATGAACAAGTTCCAAAGACCAGCTGCCTTGGCCTTGACCTTGAGAGATTCGATTGTCTGAAGGGGAGCCCAACGTTCGCCGCTGGCAAGTTCGTTTGCGCACTCAGCGAGGCGAGGGCGGACTTCGTCCACCATGAAAGTTCGCACCCTGTCCTGGAATTGGCGCTCGCGTGCCGTGAGTGTGAAATCCATGCTCCGCTCCTCTGCTTCCGAATCGATGGCATACTGCGCTTTCGAATTCGGTATTTACATCGTTTTATCTCTTCAAATTGTCCATACCCAATATTAGGAAAATGGAAAAATTTCAAAAACCAATGGTTTTCAGCCCAAACTGGATATTCAAAAAGGGCAAACCGGCGGCAACAAGGTCGTGATCGAACGGCTTGACGGAATGGCGCGCTCTGTGCCGGAGGCCGCGCCATGGACCGCATCCTTCGTGAGTGCCGCGGACATGCCGAGCGATCCGAAGCAGGCATAAAGCATCCAGGCCGCCCTCCTGGCCCGAGCGTTGGGTGATGAGGCGCTGCAACCGATCCAATATCATGAGATCGATTGGGGTGCGGTCGATGCATGGAGCTTGTCATGCACTTCACCCTATCCGCCGGGTTTCCTGACGAAATGGGGTCAATATATCCAGCTGCTCATCGGTCGACTGATCTGGTCTGGGACCGAGACGTCCGATATAGGGGCCGGAGCCATGGATGGCGCCGTTCGTGCGGGGCATCGGTCTGCCCTCCAGGCGCTCGGTCGCTCAACCGTGCTTCAGTCGAACAGGCCGCTCGCAAGGGTTGAGGCATAGATTTCGATCGCCTTCTCCCGAGGAAGGCGTGCGGCCCAGTGGCGCAGGTCATAGGCGGTGTTGATGGCCGCCATGACCACCTGGCTTGCGATCATGGGATCGAGCGGTCGGACGGAGCCTTCGGCAATCCCGTCGACCAGGGTTCCGGCAATACGGAGTGCCATACGGTTGGACCGCTCAACGATATCCCTGCGGACATCGGCCGGGACCGCTTGCAGCGCGGTCGTACGTAGCAGGGGCCAGTTTCCACGAAATTGCACGTCAAGCAACATGGCAATGACCATTGACAGGCGGTCCCAATGGGTGCCCCTGGCCGTTTCGGCTATGCGTTGCGCCTGTGACACACGTCGATAGGAACGACGGAAACATTCGAGGACGAGGTCGTCCTTTGCGTCCAGATGGTGATAGAAGCTGCCCTTGGTGACCTGGAGTTCGGCCACGATCCGATCCACCGAAGCGCCACGATATCCTCGCTCGTTGATCAATCGCGTCGCCGCCCGAAGAAAGGCTTCCTGTCCGACCGACTGGTCGATCTCCGGCGTGTCGAGTGGGTTTGCGTGCAGCGGCTGCCATGAGGTTCCTGGCATTGCGATACCGTGCACGAGGACATCCAGGACCTTGCCCTTCAACCGGCTGAAGTCGCCTATCGAATAACGATTGATCCAAGCCGGCAGCCAGAAAATAACCTCTGTGAGCATATGGGCGCGGGCCGTTAGAATGACTTTGCGTTCTTCGTTGTCCGTTTTGCCGAAGAAATCGCGGATGAGGCGGAATATTTTCTGATAATGCATTTCCAGCGACTGGCGTGCGCCATCGTCGAGGGCGCGGATATCCGACAGGAGGGCAAGCCCTGGATCTTCCTTGCGGAGCACTCTTGCCCACATCTCGATGTGCAGCTCAAGGAACTTCGCAACGCGTGACTGCGGATCGCGCTCATGACCTGCTTCGATTGCCATGCCCTCGAGCCGGGAAAGACTGTGCTCGAACACGGCAGCCGCCAGATCATGCTTGAAACGGAAATAATAGGTGATGCTCGTCGTATTCAGTTCGACCGTCTGCGCCACTTCGGCCAACGTCATTCCGGCCAACCCGCGATCGTTGATGACCGCTGTCGCACCGTCCAATATTTTTTCCCGCTTGCGTTCGAACTTGCTTTTTTCGACGGCTACCGTGGCATCTCGGGTGGAACTGTTGTTCATTCGCCATCTATGGCGCGATCTTCGCCTTTGCGAAAGGCCAAGCGTTCATTAGCGTTACTATAATGACGAATGTTACGCAAAATATGTCGACTGATAAAAGGGTGGGACAGGTCAGATGCAGTGCCCGTTTGCACGTGTTCCGGTGATGGTGCAATTCGCCCCGACGGCTGTCTGTCAGGCCCAATAGGGCCGCCAAGGGTGACGCAGGCGCATGAGCGCTTCAAGGTAGAAATAGTCGCCCCAAATGCAGGCTTCATCTACACCAGCCTTGTTTGGCATATGATAGACCGCGTGGAGCAATAGCGCATTCGATCCTTCGACCGGCGCCAGATAGTGATCACCCAGCGCCTTCACGATTGCCACCGCCCAGGCTTCATATGTCTCGCGCATCGCGTCTGACAGAGGCAGCGCCTGTGACAGTTCGAGCAATCCGCAGGCCGCAATCGCGGCGGCCGAGCTGTCGCGCGGCGTCTCGCCCTCATCGGTGAAGATCAGGTCCCAGCAGCAGATGCCGTCGCTGGGCAGTCGATTGAGGAAATGGTTGGCGATCCTGGCCGCGACGTCGAGATAGGCGGAATCGGCCGTATGCCGCCACGCCAGCGCAAAGCCGTAAATGCCCCAGGCTTGCCCGCGCGCCCAACTGCTGTCGTCTGAATGGCCCTGATGGGTGCTGCCGTGCCGCGGCTTGCCGGTCCTGGTATCAACATAGAAGGTGTGGAAGGTCGATGCGTCCGGGCGCACCAGCAGCCGCGCGGCCTGCGTCAGATGTTGATCGGCTGCTGCTGCAAAATCCTTGTTGCCGGTTTCCCGCGTCGCCCAATAGAGCAGCGGCACGTTGAGATTGCAGTCGATGATCATCCGCCCGCGCTGCTTGGGGTCGTTCATGTCGCCCCAGGCTTGAATCACCTTCGCCACCGGATCGAAGCGCTTGAGCAGCAGGCGAGCTGCCTCCAGTCCTGAAGAGCGCGCCAGCGTGTCGCCGGTCAGCTGATGCCCTGCGCAGACCGACAGGGTATAGAGAAAGGCCAGATCATGATGATCGACATTGATCCGCCGGTCGATGCGCGTGGCGAATGATTGATTGTTGCGCTCGGCGACGGCGCGATAGCGTTCCTCGCCCGTCAACTGCCAGGCAAGCCAGAGCATCCCGGTCCAGAAGCCGTTGGTCCATTCGACATTGTCGATCGGAGCATAGATGCCGCTCTCGCTGGCGGGCGCGGGGAAATAATCACCGAACTGGGGAAGCATCCGGTCGACGCGGGCCAGCGCGGCGGCGATCCGCGCGTCCAGACCGGCATGGCCGGGCCGCTCCAATGGTCGTGCGGGCAAAGGTTCGTAAGCGATCATCGGGGCTTTTCCTCAAGGGGCTGAAGGCCGGCCGCGGCTGCGCCCGCGCCATCCGGATCGGCAGGCGCGCGCCGGTTCGGCACATATTCGGGGGGTGTGTGGGAAAGGGCGAAGAGCGACCATGTCCAGAACACGGCCGCAAAGCCGGCGATCAGGAAATAGCTGTGCTGGAAGCCGATCCGGTCATAGCTGATGCCGACCAGCGGCGAGAGGATCGCCAGCCCCAGCGAATGGCCGAAGCTGACCCCCACCATATAGACGGTCGAGGCGAAGCGTGCTTCGAAATGATAGGTGATGTAGCGGAAGATCGAAACGGCCAGGATGGGCAGTTCGATGGCATGGGCCATCTTGCAGATCGAAATGGTGATCGGCCCGATGGCCAGGCCGGACCCGGCGATCCGCACGATCATGATCATCGCCGCCAGCAACAGGCCGCGCGTCGCGCCGATGCGCCGGACGATCAGCGGGGCGACGAACATGCCGCCGGCCTCCACGAAGATCTGCGCGGAATTGAGATAGCCGAACATCGCATTGCCTTCTTCCGGCGTCGGGAAGAGGGAGGAAAAGTAAAAGGGGAATTGCTGGTCGTAGACGAGATAGAGGTTGGTCACGCCCAGGATCAGGATCATGAAGCGCCAGAATTGCGGTTGTGAAAGGAGCGAGAGCGAATCCCGCAGCGTCAGCCGGTCGGCTGCCGCCTGCGCTTCCGGATCGGGTTCAACCCGCGCCAGCCGGAGGAGGGGCAGGAGGAGCAGTCCCGCCGCGCTGGCGAGAAAGAAGTTGATCGCCGGATCGACATTGTAGAGCCGCCCGGAAAAGGCGGCGGCCGTGGCGAAGCCGATCGATCCCCAGAGGCGCACGCGGCTATATTCGAAATCATATTTGCGCCCGACCCGGTCGACATAGCTTTCCAGCGCATAGCTGCCCGCCATGAAGGTGAAGCCCAGATAAAGGCCGCCCACGACCGCGCCCAGGGGCAGGCTCCAGTGCAGCAGCGGCGCGTAGATGTAGAGAAAGAAGGGTCCGGCAAGGATGACCAGCAGCGCAATGCAGGTCGGAACGACCTTGCGAAAGCCCATGCGGTCGGAGAGGAAGCCATAGGCCGGCTGCGCCAGCATCGCGCCAACCGAGTTCACGGCAAAGATCGTGCCTGCCTGCGCGCCATTGAGGTGCAGCGATCGGGTGAGCCAGATCGACAGCAGTGAGATCGCCATGGCCTGGGCGAAAAAGAAGCAAAAGAGAAAGGCGCTGAGAGCGGTGTAATTGCGCTGTCGGAAAGAGCCCACGGCATCCTCGAAATCTGTTATCGATATCAAATATGCCCTCGGAAAACGGCCTTGGCAAGCGATTTGGTTGACACGCACGTTCCATCGGTTATCGATATCACAATAAACCGCGATCCTCGGGATCGCCCATCTTGGGTGAGGAGACTTGCTTCCTATGGAAGATGATACGGACCGCAGGGATGCCGAGACGAAAAGCGCGCATCGCCCGGTCGTGACGATTCACGACGTGGCGCGGCATGCGGGCGTCTCCTCCATGACCGTATCGCGCGTGATGACCGGGAAGCGTCATGTCAGCGAGGCAATGCGCGAGCGGGTCAATGCCGCGATCGCCGAACTGGAATATTCGCCCAATCTGACCGCGCGCAGCTTTTCCAGCGCGGTGCGTGTCGGCGCGATCTATTCCAATCCTTCCTCCTCGAACCTTGGAACCTTTCTGATGGGGGCTTTCCGCCAGAGCGGCGAAAGCGGATGTCAGTTCCTGATTGAACCGGGCAGCACGGAAAAAGAGGCGCTGAAATCGCTGCATCGATTGATTGAGGCGCGGATCGGTGGCGTCATCCTGCCGCCGCCGCTTTGTGATTCGGAAGCGCTGCTCGATCTGGCGATCAGTTCGGACGTCATCCCCTTGGCCTTTGCGACGGCTATTCCGCGCGAGGGCGTCTCTGCGATCATCGTGGATGATTATAAGGGCGCGCACGACATGACGCGCTATCTGATCGGCCTTGGGCATCGCGCCATCGGCTTTGTCCAGGGCGATCCGAAACATTCACCCTCCCAGCGGCGCGAACAGGGGTTTCGCGCGGCGATGGCCGGCGCTTCGCTGATGATCCGGGACGAATGGATCGCGCCCGGCCTGTTCACCTATCGATCGGGTCTGGAGGCCGCGCGCCAGCTGCTGGGATCGGATGAGCGGCCGACGGCGATCTTTGCCAGCAATGACGACATGGCGGCGGCTATCACAGCGGTCGCCCATGGCATGAACCTGAAAATTCCAGGCGATCTGACCATTGTCGGTTTCGACGATGCGCAGATCGCCTCGACCATCTGGCCGGAACTGACGACCATCAGGCAGCCGATCTCGGACATGGCTTCGCGCGCTGTCGCTTTGTTGAGCGAGCAGGTGCGTGAGGCGCGGACGGGCAGCAAGCCGGAAGTGCGCCATGTGCGCGAAATGCTGACATTGGTGAAGCGGGCATCGTCAGGGCCTGTGCCGGGTTGACGGGCGCGATTGTCGCGCGGGATCGGAATCGCCAGCTTCGGGCGGACCATTTCCGAACGATCATGGACGTTCCGTTGACGGGGATGAGGATGATGAGGCGGAGTTTGACAGGATCGGTGTGTTTGCTGTCGCTGCTGGCACTGACGGCACCGGCTCGGTCGGAGGATCGGAGCGATGGCCGCTGGTTTTCGGATCAGGGCGATGGGACATATCGCAATCCGGTGTTGATCGGTGACTATTCGGACCCCGATGTCACGCGCGTCGGGCAGGATTATTATCTGGTTTCCTCCTCCTTCACCGATGTGCCGGGCCTGCCCATTCTCCATTCGCGCGATCTGGTGAACTGGACGATCATCGGCCATGCGCTGAAACAGGTGCCGCCCGAAGCCCATTATGCGACGCCGCGCCGGGGCGGCGGCGTCTGGGCGCCCGCCATCCGCTATCGTGATGGCCGGTTCCTCATCTATTATCCTGACCCGGATCGCGGGATATTCCTGGTTTCCGCGATGGACCCGCGCGGTCCGTGGAGCGAGCCGGTGCTGGTCGACGCAACCCCCGGCGTCATCGATCCCGCGCCTTTCTGGGACGAAGACGGGACCGGCTGGCTGGCCTATGCCTATGCGAAGAGCCGGGCGGGCAAGGCGAACATCATCGCACTCAAGCGTCTGAACCCAGACGGAACGGCAACGCAGGGCACAGAGCAGGTCATCATTGACGGTGACAGGCAGCCGCGCGTCATGACCAGCCTTGGCGCGCGTCCCTGGCAGACGACCGAGGGGCCGAAGCTCTACAAGCGCGATGGCTATTATTATGTCTTCGTTCCCAGCGGCAGCGTGAAGGGCGGATGGCAGGGCGTGTTCCGCAGCCGCTCCATCGCGGGTCCCTATGAGGGGCGTGATGTGATGGATCAGGGGCGGACCGAAACCAACGGGCCCCATCAGGGCGCATGGGTGACGACGCCCGCTGGCGAGGACTGGTTCCTGCATTTTCAGGACCGCGACAGCTATGGCCGGGTCGTGCATCTGCAACCGATGCGCTGGGTGAAGGGCTGGCCCGTCATCGGCCAGGATGCCGACAGGGACGGGCGGGGCGAGCCGGTCCTGCGCCATGAAAAGCCCGATCTTCCCCGTCAACCGATCGCAGCCCCGGTGGCGGACGATGAATTTGACGCCGCGCCGTCGCTCGCCTGGCAGTTCGGCAGCAATAGCGCGCCGGACTGGATGTCGGTGCAGGGCGGATGGCTGAGGCTGAAATCGGTGAGCGGATCGGCCGATCATTATGAAAATGGGGCGATCTTTTCCCAGAAATTGCCGGCGCCCGGCTTCACGGCCACCACATTGATGCGTTTCGCTCCCTTGCGGGAAGGGGAAAGGGCGGGCCTGTCCGTCCATGGCGCGACCTTCGCCTGGATCGGGGTGGAGCAGGGGAAGGATGGTCCGCATATCGTCCAGGCGGCCAAGTCCGACCCGACGCCGGGCGCCTCCATTGGCGTGACGCAGGGCCCACCGTTGCGGATAGACAGGGTCTGGCTCCGCGTACAGGCCCGTCCCGTCATCATCACCGTGCCGCCGCCGGGTTTTTCGCCCTATTGGCCTTCCATGCTGCGGGAAACGCATATGCGGCTTGTCTTCAGCTACAGCCTGGATGGGACCGTCTTCACGCCGTTCGGGCAGCCGTTTGAAACCCGGCCCGGCCGGTGGGTGGGCACGCAGGTCGGGCTGTTCGCGCAGGCGGCTTTCGGAACACCCTCCGCCGTCGCGACGACGGTTGGCCATGCCGATTTCGACTGGTTCAGGATATCGCAATGAAGATTTTGACGTTCGGCATCAGCCTTGCTGCCCTGACAATCTGCGCGCAGGCCCATGCGCAGCCGATAATCTACCCCAATCCGCCCGGCAAGGCGCTGTATGACCATCATGATGACAGCTTCACCGTGCGCGTCCGGGCGCCTGGCGGCAAATGGCAGGATCTTTACGAATATCGCGTGAAGGTCGACCTCGACAACCCGCAGCAGGCTTCCATGGTGACATTCGGCATGGACGGCCCGGTGGAGGTCGCGGTGCAGAAGAATAATGGCGATGCGCGGCGGGTCGAAATCCGTCCGGGGTCCAAGGGGGTTGAGGCCAGGCTGGTTGGCAATGTCGCCTATTTCACGCTGGCCCGTCCGGCCAACCTCTCGATCGAATTTGACGGCGACAGGCTGCACAATCTGCATCTCTTCGCCAATCCGGTCGAACCGTCTGTTCCCGATCGGGCTGACCCGAACCTCATCTATTTCGGTCCCGGCATTCATGTGCTGCCGGAAGGACAGGTGAAATTCCCGGTCGGATCGAACAGCACCGTCTACATCGCTGGCGGCGCCATCGTGCAGGGCCAGATCGACATCAGCAACGCCAGCCATGTCCGGCTGATCGGCCATGGCCTGCTGGAAGGGGGGAAGGAGGGGATCACCGTTCTCCATTCCCGCGATGTCACGATCGACGGGCCGGTGGTGGTCAATCCCCAGCATTATACCGTGATGTGCGGCCAGTCTTCGGACGTCACGATCCGCAATCTCAAGACATTCAGCGCCGGAAGCTGGACCGATGGCCTTGACCTCATGAGTTGTTCGGACGTTAAGATCGACAATGTCTTCCTTCGCACGTCGGACGACGCCATCGCCATCTATGCTGATCGCTGGGATTATCATGGCGATGCGCGCAATTTTCAGGTGACCAATTCCACGCTCTGGGCGGATGTGGCGCATCCCGTCAATATCGGCCTGCACGGCAGCAGGGATGAGCCGCGCGTCATCGAGAATCTGAGCTTCCGCAATATCGACATACTCGGCCATGATGAGGATGACCGGGATTATCAGGGCGCGCTGGCGATCACCGACGGGGACAATAATCTGGTCCGGAACGTCCTGTTCGAGGATATCCGCATCGACCAGATCGAAGAAGGGATGCTGTTCAACTTCCGCGTCGTCTTCAACGGGAAATACAGCCTGGCGCCGGGGCGTGGGATTGAGGATGTGACCGTCCGCAATGTCCGGTTCAAGGGTGGCGAGATCAATCCCGCCATCATCGCAGGTTATAGCGCGGACCGTCCGGTCAAAAATGTGGCGATCGAGAATTTCCGCGTCGGTGATAATCCACTCCGCGTGCAGGACGTTGAGGTCGGAGCATTTGTGAAGGACTTCAGGTTTCGGCCCTGAATGGTTTCGACTGGCGAACCGTAATGCGCGGCGCCCCCTAAATATTCAGTCCGCCGGTTCGAACAGGATCGCTTGCCCGCCCGATCGCGCCATATCGATCGTCAGTTCGTCTTGCGCAGACAGGTTTCTGGTCGAGATGATGACCGGGGTTGAACGGGGCTGCGCACCAGCCGCGCCATCCGCGAATATGGTGGCGCGCCAGCCGCCATTGCCCAGAAAGCGGAGGGGGACGGTGATCCGGCGTGCATCCTCATTGGTCATGGCGCCCAGGAACCAGCGCCTTCCACGCCGTCGCGCCACCGCCACGAACTGGCCCGGCTGTCCGTCAATGGCATGGGTTTCATCCCAGCTAGTCGGGCATTCGTCGAACCAGCGAAGCGCCGGCCAGGCACCGGCCGCATATTTGGCTGGCGCATCATACCAGTAGAGGAAAGTAAGCGGGTTGTAATAAACCGCCGCCATGGCCAGTTGATGGGCATTGGTGGTCCTGTTCCTATAATGGTCGTAGCAGATCGTATAGTCGATCGGGCCTGATAGCGAGCGCGTGAAGGGCAGGGTCACGTTGTGGCGCGCTGTCGGAAACTGCTCATTGCCGCGAACGCCTTCCAGCGCGACATAATTGGGCAAAGTGCGTTCCAGACCGGCGGGCCGGAGATTGTCATGCAGGTTGACGAGAAGATGATTGTCGCCGCAGGTCTTCACCAGATCATAGATGAAGTCGACATCTTCCTGCCGGCCTTCCCAGATGAAGCCGAACTTGACCCCGGCAACGCCCCATCGCCGGTAGGTTGCGACGATATCCGGCAACTGGCGCATGGCAGGGACGCGATCGACATAGAGGATCGTGCCGATGTTCCTGCGGCGCGCCTCCGCCACGATGGCCGCCATGTCGAGCCCGTCGATCGGGCGGGTGGCATCGCTCGGATCGGTGCCGTCGCCATACCAGTGCGCATCGAACTCGATATAGTCGAGCTTGCGCTTTTCCGCGAAGGCAATGCCCTCCATGGCGCCCGCATGGGAATAGGGCTTGCGAATCCGGAAGGCGCGGCCGGGCCTGATCCAGCCCGTGTCGCCCAGCCGGTTGGGCGTGGCGAGCGTGGCGACCAGCCCTGCTTTCTCCAGCAGTTTCGCGGGCGTTTCGCTTGCCAGGATCAGCCGCCAGGGCGTGGTGAAGGGCGTTTCCACGGAAAAGAGAGGCGCGGCATGCGTCTCGCCCGGCCCCGAATAGCCCGTGGCGCGGCCGGGAAAGTGCATCAGCCGCGTGGTGACGCTTTGCTCCGTGTCGCCCGGCGCGAACATCGGGCGGGGATAATGAAGCCGGTCTGACTCGCTGAGCGACAGGGACAGGCCGTCGGGCGTGGTGGCCAGTAACGGGGTATCGGCCAGCGCGCCCTTGTCGGTGCTGTTGGTGAGTTCAGGATGCGGGACGGGGTTGATCCGGCCGGGCGCCGAGCGGGCAAATTCGCCCTCGTCGCGGCTGCTCCATATTTCGGTGCCGGTGGGGAAGCGGAAAGTCATGGCCTCCCCGCCCAGCTCCACCTTGCCTCCCGGCGCCGCGAGCAGCACGAAGCGGACAGCGACGCCATCATCATGCGCGAGCAGCCGAATGGCGAAGCGGATGCGCGACCGGCGATCCTCGAACCGCGCCTCGACCTGATGGGCCCGGCCGTCATAGGTCGCCGCGATGCCGTAAGGGGGCGTCCAGCTGTCATCGATGGTGCTGGTGGTCTGGTCCAGATAGCGGGCATGAGGGCCGAGCAGCCGGCCATTGCCCAGAACCAGCGCCAGGGGGGATGGTTCGATGATCGTCCGCCCGTCAAGCATCGCGGACCAGAGCGGATAGTCGACGGATCGCTGCGGCAATAAAATCCGCGCGACCAGCCTGCCATTGGGAGAAGCGATGGACAGGCTTGCCCGGTCGGGCGTGGATTGCGCGTTCAGCGACATGCTGACACCGCCGATGGCCGATGCACTCATCCCGCTCAGCACGGTCCGACGGGTCGCCCTCAAGCCCATTCGCTGCCTTCCCCTGTTTCATTCATGCTGAACTGAGCGGGAGCCGTTGTCATGGGGGGAATAGGAGAGGAAGCGTCCGTGCAGAAACGCTTCCTCTCCATCCGGACAGCCTTAGCTGCCGAAGCTGTAACGCAGCGTGGCGCCGAAATTGCGGCCGTTCACGAAATGCTGCCGTTCGATGCCGGTGGTCAGGCCGGGTTCGCCAACGAAACGATCGGCTGCCTGGTTCGTCAGGTTTGACGCTGTCAGCGACAGCGAGAAATTATGCGGCAGCTTGAAGTTCAACGAGGCATCGAGCAGGCCGAAGGAGCGGATATAGCGACCGTCGATCGGATTGTTCGCCACGCCGAAGAGAACAGCCTTGGAGCGCCAGGTGTAAACAACGCGTGCCGAGATGGTCTTGTCCTCATAAAGTCCCGCGACCGAATAGGCGAATTTGGACGTCAGCGGCTGCATCGTGATCGTGCGCTGGCCGTTCAGGGTCAGGGGGTTCTTCGTCGACACATAGGTGAACGACCCGACCACGCCGAAATGATGGAGGAAATCGGGCATGAAATCATAGTCGAAGAAGGTCTGGGCCGCGAGTTCGACGCCCTTTGCCGTTCCCTTTTCCGCATTGACGGTCTGCGTCAGGAAATATTGGCTCCCGGTGCAGTTCGTGTTCGAAACCGGCGTGGGTGCGCCCGTGACGGTCTGGCAGGAGGAGATGCCGCTGAAGAAGCCGTCGATCTTCTTGTAGAACAGGCCGGCGGACACATAATTGACCGGCGAGAAATAATGTTCGAACGAAAGGTCGAAGCTGTCGGCCTTTTGTGGGCGCAGGTCCGGATTGCCGATGGACCCGGTGCCGACATTGCTATCAATCACCAAAGTGGGATTGAGCGCGCCAAGGTCGGGCCGGGTGATGCCCTTGCCATAGCCGAAGCGGACGAGGGTGTCCGGGGTGACATAGCCGGTCAGATTGAAACTGGGCAGGACATCGGTGTAGGAGGATGAGCTGCCGTTCGGAATGATGTTCGTCGTGCCCGGCTGGGTGATCATGGCGCGGACGAAGGTGTCGGTCTTGACGACGCGCACCCCGGCATTGCCCTTGATCCGGTCGTCGAGGAAACCGAAGTCGGCGACCGCATAGCCGGCATAGGTTTTCTCGCTGAAATAGCGGCGGTTGAGGATATTCTCGGTGAGCGAGTCCTCGGCCTGGATGCCCGCCAGCGGGAAGCGGTTTTTCACATTATCGCCCAGCAGGGCATCAGGCGAGAAGACGAGATAGCCGCCGCGATAGCCGGCATCGCCGTTCATGAAGTTTGTCGGCGACGCTTCCACCAGATCGGCCATGGAGGTCACGGAAATGGCGTTGGAGCGATCGGCGGCCAGCGCCAGCCCGTTCGTCGTCAGGTTCTTTCCGGCGAAGTTGTAATTACTATAATGGTCCTTCTGCGTCGCATAGCGGCCGCCCACCCTGATGTCCTTGAGGAAGGCGCCGTCGAAGGAATATTTCAGGTCCAGCGCGGCGGCGATGCCGCTGTCATCCCAGACCTGGTTGGTGCCATTGGCATAGTTGTTGAACACCCAGCTGCTGGGCGATGCAAGGTCCGGGCCGGTGATCGTGACCTGCTCCGGCGTGCCCAGATCGCGGGTGATGTCCCACGTCTTGCCCGCCGCCGCCGCCAGCGTCACGGAACGATTGTCCTGATATTGATCGGCCTTGACATAGGACAGGTCCAACTTCGCTTCGAGCTGGTCCGTCGCCTGCCATTTGACGCCACCGGCAATCACGAAGGTCTTGAACCGACGATGTTCGTCGCCGCCGGTGGTGCTGAAGGTCGAATTCAGGAAGGTGCCGCCGGTGATATGCTGGCCGGAAAGCAGGTCGTTCGTTCCGCCATTGGAATTCCGGTTGGCCAGCATCTCGTCAATCGTGAAGGCCGTCGTGGAGAGGCTCCGCGCGTACCGGCTGTCCGTCGCGTTGAGGAAGCGGTAGTGCTGATTATAGAGATAATCGTTGTAATTGCCCTCTGCATAAAATTCGAGGTCGGGATTGGGCTTCCACTGGACCGCTGCGCTCAACCCCTTGCGGGTGCGCTTATAATCTTCCTGCGAGATATTGTTCTGCACGCCGACGGAGGACAGCAGGGCCGCCCGGTTGGCTTGCGCGACGGTCGTCGGGTTCACGTCCGCCAGATAGGTGACGTCGGACCGGCCGACAAAGGCCGGATTGAGGTTCAGGCCGGTGCCGACATTGGCGGCATATTCGGCGCTGTCCCCGCGAATGGCGCGGCGGAAATTGCTGCCGCCGATCGCGGGCGTGTTGTCGCCGCGGTTGAAGCTCTGCGAATAGCTGCCGGCGATCAGCACGCCCAGCTCGCCGCCATTGCCCAGGTCCCAGCGCTTGGACAACATCCCGAAATATTCGGGGGTCAGCTTCTTGCCGAGATCATTATAGCGGCCACCGACGGCAGCTGACACTGCCATGTCCTTGAAGTCGAACGGCTTGCGCGTGCGGATGTTGACGAGGCCGCCGATCGCGCCCTCGATATGATCCGCCGACGGGTTCTTGAAGACGTCGAGCCCGGCAACCATGCCGGGGCTGGCGCCTTCAACGTTGAATTCGCGGCTGCCGGCTGTGAAATAGGCGCGGCCATCGACGCGGGAGCCGGTCTGGCCGGTAAGGCCGCGAATGGTGAGGCCCGATCCATTGCCGACGGGGGAGGAAGCCTCGCCGCCGAAGCGATAGGCCTGAACGCCCGGAACACGGGTCAGCGTTTCCGCCACATTGGGATCGGGCAGCTTGCCGATATCGTCCGCCGTGATCGAGTCCACGATTTCCATCGTGTTCTTCTTGATCTGGGCGCTGTTCTGCATGCTGGCGCGCAGGCCGGTGACCACGATGTCCGCAACGGAAGGTTCGCCGCTTTCCGGCGGCGCAGCTACCGTCTGGGCGGCAACGGGCATGACTGCGCTCGTCGCCAGCAGGACGGCAGTGAAATGGGCAATCTTCTTCATATCCCCTCCATCAGCTTGTGATTTGTGTTCAGACCGGGACGAATCACATCCGGGTTGATCATCTGTTATCGATAGCAGTCTGATATCGATATCAGTAAAACTTTGCAACAGATTTTCGGAGCTGGCCGACAAAATCCTTCAGGCCTTGCAGGTCAGCCCGCCAAAACCGCGGACCTCATGCAGACCTCGTCAGGGAACGGCCTTCCGGTCGGGGCCGATCAGATCGCCCTGGCTGTTCGCGCCCTTGCTGTCCGTGCCGAAATCGGTCGGGCTGATCGTGAAGCTGTAGCTGAGGGGCGCCAGGGCGATCCGATATTGGCCATGGGATCGGGCCGCGTTGTCCCAGGCAGTATCGCCGCCGACGCCGACCTGTGCGGCGTCGATCAGCACCGACACCTGCTGGCGTGGCTGGATATCGGAACTGCGCCATGTGCCCGGCGCGCGGCGATCCAGATCCTCATAGGGAAAGGCAAGGACATTGGCGGACAGGGGCTGGGCGCCCTCGATGCGGAAGGCCGATCCGCCCTGATCGGCGATGCTCAGCCAGCGCAGGTCGGTCTTGTTGCCCGTCTCCATCGGCCGCATATAGTCGTGATTCTGGTCCGCGATCCGCCCTTCCCACAAGGCGAGGGGCGCCCCCGTCTTCCGGTCGGCATAGCTTTCCTGGGAACCGCGACCATACCAGGCAAGTCGGCTATAGTCGCTGGGCGCCTGGAAATAGAGTCCGATGCGCAGCGGATCGGGCAGCGTGTCGCGCAGAGGGATGAACTGGCCGGTGACGGTGACGGTCCCGCTCGCCGCCATATGGTAGACGGATGTGAAGCGGGCCGCGCCCGTCCCCAGCGCATAGGTGACGCGCAGCTCCGCATCACCGTCAGGGGTCTTCTGCGCTGCCACCGCTTCCACCCGGCGCGTGCGGCTCATGACCTCCCATTCATGGTGGGTCCGGGGAACGTCCGCGCCAAGATCATTGTCGGTGACCGGACGGGTGAAATTGGGCGACCCACCTTGCAGCAGCACATGTCCGTCAAAGCTCAGATGATCGACAAGGCCGCTATCGGCGTCGATCGACAATTCGCTCCGCCCCGCTCGCAATATGCGCTGTCGTCCGGCAGAGGCGATCGTGACGCGTGCGCCGGTTTCGGGCGGTCTGACCGCGGGCTTGTCGAGCAGAAACTCTTCCCACGCCATGACCGTTCCCGCCTCGACCAGCGGTGTCGTTCCAGCCTTGGCGCGGGCAAGCAGGATGAGCGCATGTTCCCTGCCGTTGCCGATCACGCCGCTGGCGATCGGCACCTTCACCATGCCGGTCCCCCGTGCGGGGATGGCGGCAGCGGGCAGCGCCCCTTCGGCCAGCGGAACGCCATTCTCCAGCAGGCGCCAGGACAGGTCGAAGCCCGACAGGTCGTTGAAATCCTGCCGGTTGGTCAGCATGATCGCGCCGCTGGCGGGATCGGTCGCGGTGAAGCTGATCGGCTGGTAGACCTTGCGCATCTCGAAGAAATGCGGATTGGGCCGCCGGTCGGCATGGATCAGTCCATCCCCGAATTCGATGTCCCCGCCCGGATTGGGGCCATAGTCGCCGCCCATCTTCCAGTAGAAACGGCCCTTTTCATCGCGGCCGTTCATGCCCTGATCGACCCAGTCCCAGATGAATCCGCCCTGCAAGCGCCTGGGATATTTGTAGATGAGGTCCCAATAATCCTGAAGATTGCCGCCGCTATTGCCCTGCATGTGCGAATATTCGCACTGGATCATCGGCTGCTTGTGCGTGGGGTCCTTGGCATAATCCTCCATGCGCCAGAGACTGTCGTACATGGGCGCATAGATATCGACATAGGGGTTGACCTCATGCCCCTTGTCCAGCGTGCCATGGCCCAGATAGCTGATGAGGCGGGTCGGATCGATCCGGCGCGCGGCCGCGGCTGCGGCGGCGAAATTGGGACCGGTGCCGGCCTCATTGCCCAGCGACCAGATGATGACGGATGGGTGGTTCCTGTCGCGTTGGACCATGTTGACGACGCGCGCGACATGGGCGTCCTTCCAGGCGGGGTCATAGCCGATCTGGTACATCTGCCGCACGGCATCGCGATCGCCGGGCAGGCTGTCACCCGCCTGCATATAGCCATGGCTCTCGATATTCGCCTCGTCCAGCACATAGAGGCCATATTCATCGGCCAGATCATACCAAAGCTCGGCATTGGGATAGTGGGACGTGCGCACCGCGTTCACATTGTTGCGCTTCATCATCTCGATATCGCGCCGCATGCTGGCTTCGGACATGACATGGAAGGTTTCGGGATCATGCTCGTGGCGGTTGACGCCGTGAATGATGATCGGCCGGCCGTTGACCATGACCTGACCGTCCTTGATCTCCACGGTGCGAAAGCCGATGCGCCGGGCGGTCGATTGCAGAAGCGTGCCGTCCGCGGCCACCAGTTCGGTGACGAGCGTGTAGAGATTGGGCGTCTCGGCCGTCCAGTGCCGGGGCGAGGGCAGGGTGGCGCTGAGCGAGGCGGAGCGTCCGGCCTTGCCCGCTGGCACGCGCTGCTCGCCGTTCCAGATCGTCTGGCCGCCGTCCATCAGCACCGCGCGGAAGGTCGCCGCTTCGCCGGGCGCGATTGCGGCGTCCACGGCCAGCCTGCCGTCCTGATATCTGTCGTCCAGCGTCGCCCGGATGGCTGTGTCCGTCAGCCGCAGAGACGGTTCGCTGATCAGATAGATGCTGCGCTCTATGCCGCTGACCCGCCAGAAATCCTGATCCTCCAGATAGCTGCCGTCGGACCAGCGGAAGATCTGGATCGACACATTATTCCTGCCCGGACGGGCATAGGGCGCAATGTCGAATTCGGACGGGAGCTTTGAATCCTCCGCATAGCCGACCTGCTTGCCGTTCACCCAGATATAATAAGCGGACCCGGCCGCGCCGACATGCAGGATGACCGGCCCCTGCGCCGCCCAGCTGGCGGGCAGGGTGAAGTCGCGGCGGTAGGAGCCGACGCTGTTGATGTCGTGCGGGATCAGCGGGCGGTTCGCGGGAAAAGGATAGGTGATGTTGTTATATTTCGGCTGGCCATAGCCTTTCGCCTGCCACATCGACGGGACGGCTATGGTCTTCCAGGCCGAAACATCGAAGTCGTCGCGCCAGAAATTGAGAGGCCGCGCATCCGCCGATTCCGAGAAGGAAAAATGCCAGTCGCCATCAAGCGGCAGATAGCGGGACGAATCCTGCATCCTCCCGGCCAGCGCCTTCGCCCTGTCCTCGAAAGGAAAGCCGCTGGCGCGCGCGGGCAATCTGTTGATCGCGTTGACGGCGGGATTTTCCCAGTCGGGTCGATCAGGCGATATCTGCGGTGGGATGGGGGGCGTGATCTGCGATGTCTGGGCCGAGAGGGACGAGCCGAGAAGCGCGCTGGTCGACAGGAACAGATGGAGTTTTTTCATATCATGCATCCGTTGAGCCGCATGCCGGCGTTTCCATGAGGTGATTGGCTAGGCAGGCAGAAACACGCGCCATGCCAGAGCGCATTGATGAGAATCTGTGATATCGATATCATAGGTATCGATATTATATTTGTCAGACAAGAAAAAAGGTAGAGGGAGTCGGGGAGACTTGGCCCGCCCCGAAACCTGCCCAAGGATGACGGTTTGGTCCTCGGCCGAACGGCTGATAATTATCCTATATCAAGGATCGGGTCGTGGAGAAGAAAGTCTGGGTGAGCGAAGTATCGGATACTAATCCATGTCAATATGATAATAATCGACTCGGATCGGTAATTATGACCTATTCCCGCATGCAGGCATTTTCCTGCGTGCGACCCAGACTCGAGTCCCCGTCTTTCTTCGCGAGGGCGGGACTCCTTTGCCTATAAGCCGTTAGTGTGGAAATGCCGCCATTGCATTGGCATCCCGCATATTCGCCGTCGTTCCCGTTTGCCTGCCGCGCCATCCGCCGTCTGGGGCGGAGCCATCACCTCAACCCAACGTTTTCCAGCAATATGGCTGGTGGGAGAGGGCGATGCGCCTGTTTCGCGACAATGGATTGACGATCGTCCTGATGCTGTTGTTCGCCGGCAGCATATTGGGGCAATGGATCGCAGGCTGGCATGTCCAGATGGAAGATGCCCGGCGGCATGGCGCGACCGTTCTTTCGCTCGCCGCCTATTCCATCAGCCCCGAATTTCTCTCCAGCGTGTTCGAGAATTGGGAAAGCGAATTTCTCCAGATGTCGGCCTATGTCCTCCTCACCGCATTCCTGATCCAACGGGGCTCGGCTGAATCGAAGGACCCCGACAGTCCGGTCCGGGACAGCGATCTGGATTTGCAGGCGAGCAAGCCCGGGGCTCCGCGCATATTGCGCTGGGGGCCGATATGGCGCGCGATCTATGCCCGGTCTTTGGGCCTCGCGCTGGCGACCCTCTTCCTGCTTTCCTTCACGGTCCATTGGACACAAAGCGCCCGTGTCGCAGCTGAAGAAGCAATCGCCCATGGAGAACCGCCGCTCGACACGCTCGCCTATCTGGGCGATCCGCAACTATGGTTCGAATCCTTCCAGAACTGGCAGAGCGAATTTCTCTCGACAGCTGTGCTCGTGGTGCTTTCCATATTCCTTCGTCAAAAAGAGTCGCCAGAATCCAAAGCGGTTGCAGCGCCCCACAGCCAGACGGGCGAATGAAATGAAGGGAGTGATTTTCAAGGTCGGGAACCAGCGCCACGACTGAATCATTTACCTAACGCAATCTTTCTGGAGATGGAAAATGTTGTGGACCCTCCTTCTTGTTCTGCTCGTGCTCTGGGCACTTGGCGCGTTCATCGTGCCCGTCGGCGGTAGCCTCATCCATCTGCTGCTCGTGCTGGCTCTGATCGTTCTCGTTTATCAGCTGGTCACTGGCCGTCGTGTTTCCTAGGCTCAGGACTCACAGATCAAAGCCAGAATATGACGGTGGCAGCGAGGGCGA
>NZ_JALDYQ010000114.1:0-10092 GCF_032153725.1 Sphingobium sp.
CCCGCTACCTTTTCAGGCACACTCCGAAAAGAAAAGCTGGACCCCGGATCAAGTCCGGGGTGACGAGGGTTGGAATGTCCCCAAATGGCCACTTCTGGCCAGTTACTGCCCGTCAAAAAGCGGCGTTGAGGCGTTCCATCAGGGCACGGGCGGGATTGGGTTCGGCCTGCGCGCGCGGGCGGGCCATGCGGTCCTGCAATCGGGCGACGCGCTCGTAAAGATCCTGGCTCGCCTCTATCAAGGCGCGGGCGGCGAAGGGAAAGGCTGCCGAAATCGCCGGATCGGTGGTGGCGGCATGGCCGAGGCGGTATTTATCGTCCAGCATATCGGCATCATTGAGTTCGCCACGCTGCCAGGCCCGCTGGCTGAGCAGCCATGCGATGATGTGCATCAGCCGGGTCGTGACCTTCAACGATTCGCAGGCGAAGGCAACGCGGCGCAACGGATCGTCGGTTTCCGGATTGGATGCCTCCCCCATGTCGAAATAGGTACGCGCCTCATCCGCCATGACCATGGCTTCGACATAAAGGCCATCGACCAGGCGGCGGTGCAGGCCCCGGTCAAGAGAAGCGGCGGGTTTCATGACCGATATGTGGCACAAGCATGGGTCTTTGTCAGGCCCGACACCGCCCGTTAACCCCGAATTGTCTCATTCAGGATCAGTTGACGCGGCGTTAACCGCAAACGGTTCATGCGATGATATCGGGCACGAGTTGATCCTCCAGCAGGGCTATTTCGTCGCGCAGGCGCAATTTGCGTTTTTTGAGACGCGCGACCTGCATCTGGTCGCCCGATCCGGAGTCGACCAGCGCGGCGATGGCGCCGTCCAGGTCGCGATGTTCGATTCGCAGCAATTCCAGCCGACGCATGATGTCTTCGCGGCTCACCATACACCTACTTTCGCACTCATTGCCGTCCCATCCCCCTCTGATAGCCCGGCCGACCGGAACGAACCATCGCAAATTTCATCGCGGCCCGTCGCAAAGCGCGAATCACCCGAAGACAAAGCCCGCGAATCGTGATCTATTCACTCATCCATCACCCTCGTAAGGAGAATGTCATGGAAAATAGCCACATTTCAGCTCTTTCGGCCAAGCATGCAGGGCTTGAGGCACGAATCAAGGCGGAGACAAGTCGTCCCATGCCTGATGCGATCCTGGTGGCCTCGCTCAAGAAGCAGAAGCTTCGGTTGAAGGAGGAAATGGAGGCGCAACACTGACAGTCGGTGACGCCTGAGTGAAGGCATGGATCAGCGGTCCCTTGCCGCTGATCCTGCCCTTGCCAGAACGGCGGCAAGTGATGGAAAGCCCCGGCCCGACATGTCGGCGGGGCTGATTTTCTGGGATTTGAGAAAGCGAAAGCGGCGATCAGCGCGTGAGGCGGCGTTGCCGCAGATAGTCCGGCACCGAAGCCTGCCCGCCCTGCCCCGAAACGGGGCGACGTGCCTGTTGCGGATCGATTTCCTGTTCAAAGGCAATGCCGATGCGATCATCGCGCGACCAGACGACCGAGCCGTTGACCCGTCCGATGCCGCGCAGGTCGAAGCTGACGCGGATGCCGGCAGGGACGGCGCGCTCGCAATCGGCCATCAGACCGGTCGCCGACAGATTGCGCACCCGCGCCCGGCCCAGCGGCGTGCCATCGGCCGAACTTAAATTGGTCAGCAGGAACAGGCTGTCCCGCGGACCCGAACGCGCCGGGCCACGGCCAGTATTTTCCTGATTCCTATCCATCGACAACGCCCTGCAATATCACCACCTTATCCGGCGACATTGGCATGGCTGCGTGGATAAAAGGTTAATCGTCGCGAGAGACTTTTTCCTGCCGCTCGTGCCGTTCCTGCGCTTCCACCGTCATGGTCGCGATCGGGCGGGCTTCCAGGCGGCCCAGGGAAATGGGTTCGCCGGTCACTTCGCAATAGCCATATTCGCCCTCGTCGATGCGGCGCAACGCGGCGTCGATCTTGGAGATGAGCTTGCGCTGGCGGTCGCGGGTGCGCAATTCGATCGACCAGTCCGTCTCACTCGACGCCCGATCGTTGAGGTCCGGTTCGCGCAGCGGTTCGTTCTGCAAAACCGCCAGCGTGCCCTCCGCTTCCGCCAGGATCTGCTTCTTCCAGTCCCACAGGCGCTGCCGGAAATATTCCAGCTGAATCGGGTTCATGAACTCTTCGTCTGCTGACGGACGATAATCGGGGGGGAGTATTACAGCCGATTTCGGCGGATTTTGGCCGTCTTTATCGGAATTCAGGACCGATGCCATCTGGCTCTCCGACTCGCGGGACCCCCGGTGCTGAAAGTGCCGGGGTATCCGTGACTTGTGATTGACGGCGCCTAATAGCCAGCGGCAGAGGCTGAGACAAGCGGACAATCTGTGATCCGGCGCGCCGATCGTCCATTGCGCCGCGCCGCATCGCGGAAAACCGGCGATTCCCCATGGTGCGGCGATCACAAAAGAAAACAGACAAGATGTATTATCGAAGCGGCCAGCCGTCGTGTCACTCTGGGACGTTAACCATATTGATTCATGATTTGTTAGAATTTTCCTCGACTTGGCCCCGATATTCAGAGTTAACGCCATTGAATTTAACGCTTTGTTTTGCGTTGTTAGAGATACGGAGCGGCCCTGCGATCGTTACTCTGCAATTCAGTGGCAGATCGTCAGGCCGGCAAAGACAACAAGAGTGGAATCCCATGTCGGTACGGATGGCATTGGCTAAATTATGCGCTTGCGCCGCTGGCGGCGCGATCATCGGCGGCGGCGCGGTCCATGTCGCCGAAAGCGCGCGGCCGGTCGGGGTCCACAGCACCAAGAGCGTGAAGGCAGCGCCGCGCAGGCCTGTCGTGCGCAAGGTGCAGCGGGTGGTGAGGACGGTATCCTGCGCGCCGCAGACCGTTATGGTGACGACGCAGGCCGCGCCCATTCCCCTGCCCGCCCCGCTCGTTCCGACGGAAATGCCGGTCATGTCCGGCGGCGGCGGGGCCCCGGTCGTGATGGCGGACGGTCCCGGCTTTGGCGGCGGTGGCTTCTTCGGGGGCTTCTTCGGCGGGAGCGGCGGGAGTTCGGGCGGCTCGGTGGTGATCTCCTCCACCAGCAGTTCGACCGGCGGCATCACCAGTTCGACCAGTTCCACCACGGGCGGGGTTTCGACGTCGACGGGGGGCGTGTCGACATCCACCGGCGGGGTTTCGACTTCGACGGGAGGCGTCTCCACTTCAACGGGCGGGGTTTCGACCTCCTCGGGCAACGTTTCGACATCGAGCGGCAATGTGACCAGCAGTTCGTCCTCGTCCAGTTCAAGCTCCAGCTCGTCCAGCTCCTCCACCAGCAGTTCGACCTCGTCCTCTTCTTCGTCCTCCACCAGTTCGTCCGGCGGCGATCATCATCCGCAGCCACCGCCGACCGACGTTCCCGCGCCGCCCATGGTGCTGCTGTTCGGAGCTGGAGCGGCGGCGTTGCTGGCGCGCAAGCGCTTCTCACGCCCAAGGGCCGCCGCAGAAGGTTGACCGTGGGGCGATCCGGCCGACGCATCCGGGGGGAGCGCCGGCCGGACAGGTCAGCTCGTCGCGATGATCCGCTCGATCTCAGGCACCGGGTGGTTGGAAAGGTCCTTGGCGATCTCTCCCACCAGCCGGTTCTGCACTTCCTTGTGATAATGTTTGCGCATTTCGCCCAGTGCGTTGGGCGGCGCCACGACGATCAGCTTCTCAAACTCATGGGCGAGCGCGCGGCGCTTGAGCAGGTCGGCCGCCTGGGCGGCGAAGCGCACTTCCTCCAGATCGTGGAAATTGGTCTGCCCCATGGAACTACGGTGGCTGCCCACCGAGTTTGACGCGCGGCCGGGAGCGTCGGAGGCCTGTTCGCGGTCGGCAGGATTGTCTTGCGACTTCACCGCTTCCGCTTCCAGATTGGGATTAAGGCTGCTGCCACGATTGCGGAAGAACAGCATTTTGCGCCCGTCCGCCACCAGCACCATCGCGTCATGGTCAATCTGCATCGTCCGGCTCCTCTTGTTGCATATGCTTATACCATCAACGGACGGCGGTGTGCAGGGTTGCGCGGCTGGTCGCAGAACGGCATAGGGCTGGCCCATGCATGACATCCGTTTCCTTCGCGAAAATCCCGGCGCTTTCGACGCTGGCCTGGCCCGGCGCGGGCTTGAACCGCTGAGCGCGGAGCTGCTGGCGCTGGACGAGCACAGCCGGGCGATCAAAACGGCGCTGCAACAGGGGCAGGCCCGCCGCAATGAGGCGAGCAAGGCCATCGGCCAGGCCATGGCGCAGAAGGATCTGGCGACGGCGGAGGCACTGAAGGCGGAGGTCGCGGCGCTCAAGGAAAGCATGCCGACGCTTGAAGCCGAGGATCGCGAGCTTGGCGAGGCGCTGGCAGCGCGACTGGCGGCGATCCCGAACCTGCCGGCGGACGACGTGCCGCCGGGCGAGGATGAGGCGCAGAATGTCGAGGTGGCGCGCTGGGGCGAGCCGCGCGGCTTTACCTTCGTGGCCCAGGATCATGCGGATTTCGGACCGGCCCTGGGGCTGGATTTCGAGGGCGGCGCCGCGCTGTCCGGCGCGCGCTTCACGGCGCTGCGGGGGCAGACGGCGCGACTGCACCGGGCGCTGGCGCAGTATATGCTGGATCGCCAGTCGGGCGAAAATGGCTATGAGGAAGTCAATCCGCCATTGCTGGTGCGCGATGAGGCGCTGTTCGGCACCGGGCAGTTGCCGAAATTCGCGGAGGACCTGTTCCGCACCACCGATGGGCGCTGGCTGATTCCGACGGCGGAAGTGAGCCTGACCAATCTGGTTCGGGAACAGATCGTGCCGGTCGAGAGCCTGCCGCTGCGGCTGACGGCGCTGACGCCCTGTTTCCGGTCGGAAGCGGGATCGGCGGGGCGCGACACGCGCGGCTTCATCCGGCAGCATCAGTTCGAGAAGGTCGAGCTGGTCGCGATTTGCAGGCCCGAGGAGTCGGAGGCCGAGCATGAGCGCATGTGCGCGGCTGCCGAGGGCGTGTTGCAGGCGCTGGGGCTGCCCTATCGGAAGGTGCTGCTGTGCACCGGCGACATGGGTTTCGGCGCGCGCAAGACCTGGGATCTGGAGGTCTGGTTGCCAAGCCAGCAAACCTATCGCGAGATCAGTTCAGTTTCCAACTGCGGCGATTTTCAGGCGCGACGGATGAATGCGCGCTACAGGCCCGAAGGCGAGAAGCAGACGCGTTTCCTGCATACGCTGAACGGGTCCGGGCTGGCCGTGGGACGGACGCTGGTGGCAGTGCTGGAAAATTACCAGCAGGAGGACGGCAGCGTCATCGTGCCGGAGGTGCTGGCACCCTATATGGGCGGGATGACCCGGCTGCGGCCTCGCTAGGATGCGCATCCTGCTCACCAATGACGACGGGGTCCATGCTCCGGGATTGAAGGTGCTGGAGGAGATTGCGCGGACGATCTCCGACGATATCTGGATCGTCGCGCCGAGCGAGGAACAGTCGGGCGCCGGGCACAGCCTGACGCTGACGCGACCGCTGCGCATCCGGGAGCATGGGGACAGGCATTTCAGCGTCACCGGCACGCCGACCGATGCGGTGATGATGGCGGTCGGGCATCTGATGAAGGATGCCAGGCCCGATCTGCTCCTGTCGGGCGTCAATCGTGGGGCCAATCTGGCGGAGGACGTGACCTATTCGGGCACCGTCGCCGCCGCGATGGAGGGCGCGATTTCCGGGATCAAATCGATCGCGCTCAGTCAGGTCTATGCACGCGAGGGCATGGGCGACGCGGTGCCCTTTGCGGCGGCGCGCGCCTGGGGCGAGCGGGTACTGCGGCCATTGATCGCGATGCCAACGAGTCCCCGGCTGCTGTTCAATGTGAATTTTCCGGCGATCGAGCCTGATGCGGTGAAGGGCGTACGCGTGGCGCGGCAGGGCTTTCACGACGTGGATCGGACGAAGATCATCAAGGGGACCGATCCGCGGGGCTATCCTTATTACTGGTTCGGGCTTGGGAAGAGCGACGCCGTGCCGGAAGGAAGCGATCTGGCGGCGATTGCGGAAGGCTATGTGACGGTGACGCCGTTGCATTATGATTTGACGCAGGACAGCGCGATGGCGGCGACGGCGGCGGCTTTCGGGGTTTGAGCTTGGGCGCTTCGCACCTGATTTGACCTCATGTCCGCGAAGGCGGCGTTGACGGCCGGGAAATGATCCGCTGGCAATGATCCGCTGGCAAGGCGAAAGTCCCCCCGTTAGAGACGAAGCGATGCTTCGTTCCGCTCCCGCCCTTTTGCTGGCAATTTCACCAATGGTCATGGGGGCGAAGGATGCGCCTCGCGCGATTCCGGGACTGCATCTGCCGCAGCTTGCCGAGGCCGAACCGGTCTGGGCGATGCAGCAGCTGGTCCCCAATGCGCGGACCGTTCCAGCGTCCACCTATGTCGTGAAGCCCGGCGAGACTTTGCTGGGGGTCAGCAATCGCAGTGGCGCGGGGGCGGAGGCGATTGCGAAAGCCAATGGGCTGGTGCCGCCCTATGGGCTGCGCGCGGGGCAGAAACTCTCCATTCCGGCGGGGCGCTATCATCTGGTGGCGGAGGGCGAGACGGGGATCGCGATTGCGACGGCCTATGGCGTGGCGTGGAGCCGGATCGTGGCGATCAACGACCTCAACGAGCCCTTTTTGCTGCGCAAGGGACGGCGCCTGCTGTTGCCCGATGACGCGCCGCGCAAGCCGCGCACGATGGAGGAGCGCGCGGCGGCCTTCCGTATCGATATCGACGATGTGCTGACCGGCGGGCAGCCTGCGCTGGGGGGCAAGCGTCCGCCGGCCGCTTCGCGGGAGCCAAGGCCCCTGCCCTCCAATGTGCCTATCGCCGAACCCAAAGCCTTTGCGGGTTCGTTCATCTGGCCGGTGCGCGGGGTGATCCTGTCCGGCTTCGGTCCCGGCGCGGGCGGCGTGCGGAACAATGGCATCGACATCGCCGTTCCTGCGGGCACGGCGATCCATGCGGCCGCCGATGGCGTGGTGGCCTATGCGGGGGACAGGGTGGCGGTGTTCGGGGGTCTGATGCTCATCAATCATGGCGGCGGCTGGGTCAGCGCCTATGGTCATGCCAGCCGGGTCGATGTGGTGCGCGGGCAGAAAATCACCAAAGGGCAGATTATCGGCCTTTCCGGGGATAGCGGCTATGCCAGCCGTCCCAAGCTGCATTTCGAATTGCGCAAGGACCGGACGCCGGTGGACCCCGTGCGCGCGCTTCCGGCCCGCATCCGGTGAGGATCGTTCCGGTCCGGGCCGATCTGGCGGCGTCCGGCGGGCAAGTGAAACTGCATGAGCGACTGACGCTGCCGGAGGAGATCGGCAAGCCGCTGTCGGCCATCGCCACCGGCCCGCTTCACCTGATTTCACGCCCCCCGTGACATTTGGCGCAAAAATCCCTATGTGCGCGCCGATCATGGCAACCAAAATTCCCGAAGCGCCGAAAGTCGGCATGGTGTCGCTGGGCTGTCCCAAGGCACTGGTCGACAGCGAGCGCATCCTGACCAAGCTGCGTTCCGACGGCTATCAGATGTCCGCCGACTATGCCGGCGCCGACGTCGTGCTGGTCAACACCTGCGGTTTTCTCGATTCGGCCAAGGAAGAATCGCTGGAGGCCATTGGCGAGGCGATCGCGGAAAACGGCCGCGTCATCGTCACCGGCTGCATGGGCAATGAAGCGGAACTGATCCGCCAGAAATTCCCGCAGGTCCTCGCCGTCACCGGCGCGCATCAATATGAGGCGGTGGTGAACGCGGTGCATGAAGCATCGCCGCCTGTTCCGAACGCCTTTGTCGATCTGGTGCCGGAAGGCGGTTTGAAACTGACGCCGCGCCATTACAGCTATCTGAAGATTTCGGAGGGTTGCAACCATCGCTGCTCCTTCTGCATCATCCCGTCGCTGCGCGGCGACCTGGTGAGCCGCCGTGTCGACGCCGTGCTGCGCGAGGCGGAAAAGCTGGTGCACGCGGGGACGAAGGAACTGCTGATCATCAGCCAGGATACGTCGGCTTATGGCGTCGATACCCGGCATGAGACGCGCCAGTGGAAGGGGCGCGACGTCCGCGCGCATATGACCGATCTGGCGCGGGAACTGGGGCAGCTCCGCACCGCCGAGGGCACGCCACCCTGGGTGCGGCTGCACTATGTCTATCCCTATCCGCACGTGGATCAGGTGATCCCGCTGATGGCAGACGGATTGCTGACGCCCTATCTCGACATTCCGTTCCAGCATGCCGCGCCCAATGTGTTGAAGGCCATGAAGCGGCCCGCCAATGAAGCCAAGGTGCTGGACCGTATCCGCAAGTGGCGGGATATCTGCCCGGATATCGCGATCCGTTCCTCCTTCGTCGTCGGCTTCCCCGGCGAGACGGAGGCGGATTTCGACTATCTGCTGCAATGGCTGGACGAGGCGCAGCTGGACCGCGTCGGCGCGTTCCGTTTCGAGCCGGTGGAGGGCGCGACCGCCAACGACCTGCCCGGCGCGGTGCCCGAAGAGGTCAAGGAAGAGCGCTATCAGCGGATCATGGAAAAGACCGCGGCGATCTCGGCAGCCAAGCTCGCTGCCAAGGTCGGGCGCGTGCTGCCCGTCATCATCGACGAGGTGGGCGAAGCTGACGAGGATGGCTCTGCCGGTGCCACCGCGCGGTCCCAGGCTGATGCGCCGGAGATCGACGGCAACGTCTTCCTGCGCGACGTGGGCGAAGGCTTGCAGCCGGGCAGCATCGTCGACGTGCTGATCGAGGACGCGGACGAGCATGACCTTTACGGGGTGCCGCAGGGCTGAACCGCGTGGCCGTGTCCCTGCCCCCTCATGGCAGGAGGGTCATTTGGGACGCGGCTCTTCCAAATCCATGCCGGCTGCGATGACGCGACCGGCTCGCTGGGCAGCGACGGCTTCGCATAACGCCAGGGTCGCATTGGCCACCTCTGCCTGGAATGCCATGTCCTCATCCAACGCAGCATGGCTCGTCGCATAGGCTTCATAATAGCCGACATAGCGGTCAATCTCCGCCTTGGCCCCTGCGGAGATCATGCCGATCGACTGCATCCAGTCCGTCAACAGGCGCCGGACATTCTGGGCCCCTTCGGTATCGCCGTGGACGATGACGCCAAATAGCCGCCCCGCCAGATGGCGGGGATAATCCCATCCCGCCAGTTCGATCGCCTTCGCTTCCTCCGCATTCTTGCCGTGGGTGCGGGTGGGGTCGGGATTTCCCCCGTCCGCGCACACCAGCCGGTCCATCATCAGCTTCATGGGCGAACTGGGCTGATACCAGTTGACCGGCGTGATCAGCAGCACGCCATGGGCCGCCACCCAAAGCGGGTAAATCTCGTTCATCCAGTCATGAACCTGACCCAGGCTGTAATTGGGATAGCATGAGCAGGGCCAGTGACAGAGCGCGGGCGAGGTCGAGAAGCAGGCCTTGCAGGGGTGGATCATCCGGCCATATTCCGATGTCAGCCGAGACAGGTCGAGGATCAGGGGTTCGATGCCCTCCGCCTCGCAACGATCGGCGGCGATGCGGGTCAGCCGCCAGCTTTTCGACATTTCGCCCGGGCAGCTATGATCGCTGCGGGACGATCCGTTGACGATCAAAATTCGCGGCGCGCGCGATGCATCCTCATATTCTGCCCTGGCATGATCGATGGCGTGGGCCGCATCGATCCAGTCTATGGCGAGATCATGATCCGGATCGGCATAACCGGCGCCTGCCTTTTGCGTTCGCGGGCTTTTCCGGTGACCGCTATAGGCGTCCCAGGCGCCTTCGGCGATCTGCCCGACTGCGTCGCGCATGCCATCGAAAACCGGGTCCTGAAATTGCGACCTGAACCGCTGGAGGAAGCTGGTCCGGTTCAGACGAGGATCGGGCATCCCCTTGCGGGGTGTGGTTTCGTCGGCCTGCTTCCGCCGCATCGCACTCTTCCCTCATCGCCGCATTGCTGTTCCCGGATCGAGCGGCCGCAAATTCAGCAAAAGGGAGGTCGCCGCCAGAGAGTCTTGCTCCGCCCTAGGGTCAGGACCCATTGATGTGATCGACGCGATGTGATTCAGGCTTCCTGAG
>NZ_JALDYQ010000115.1:0-10037 GCF_032153725.1 Sphingobium sp.
TCGGCCAGCTTCACGAAATCGGGCAGGCTGTCCGAATAGCTGTTGGAATAGCGGCTTTCATAGGTCAGTTCCTGCCACTGGCGGACCATGCCCATATATTCATTGTTCAGGATGAATATCTTGACCGGCAGGCGATATTGCGTGGCCGTGCCCATTTCCTGAATGTTCATCTGGATCGAGGCATCGCCCGCGACGCAGACCACCAGGCTGTCGGGATTGCCGACCTGCGCGCCGATGGCGGCCGGGAAGCCATAGCCCATGGTGCCAAGGCCGCCGGAGGTCAGCCATTTATTGGGTTCATCGAAGCCGAAATGCTGGGCCGCCCACATCTGATGCTGGCCGACCTCAGTGGTGATGATGACGTCCTGGGCGCTGCGCGAAGCCTTGTAAAGCTGGGCGATCGCCTCCTGCGGCATGATTTCTTCGCGGCTGTCGGGATAGGCGAGGCTGTTGCGCGCGCGCCAGCCGTCGATCCGCGCCCACCATTCGGAGAGGTCCGCTGCCTTGTGGCCGCGATCCTTCCAGAGCGCGATCATGTCAGTGAGCGCGCTGGCGACGTCCGCGATGATGGGCAAGTCGACTTCGACCGTCTTGTTGATCGAGCTACGGTCGATGTCGATGTGGATCTTCTTCGAATTCGGCGCGAAGGCGTCCAGCCGCCCCGTCACGCGGTCGTCGAAGCGGGCGCCGACGCAGACGATCAGATCTGCCTTGTTCATTGCCCAATTGGCTTCATAGGTGCCGTGCATGCCCAGCATGCCGACCCATTGGTCGGAGGACGCCGGGAAGGCGCCCAGACCCATCAGCGTCGAGGTGACAGGCGCGCGCGTCAGCGCCGCGATCTCGCGCAGCAGGGCCGAGGCTTCGGGGCCGGAGTTGATGACGCCGCCGCCGGTATAGAAGATCGGACGCTTGGCAGCCGCCAGCATCTCGACCGCATTGGCGATGGCAACCGGCTCCGCCTTGGTCTGCGGGCGGTAGCTGGCATGTTCGAAGCTTTCCGGCTTTTCATAGGGCGCGGTCGCGATCTGGACATTCTTCGGAATGTCGACAACGACCGGGCCGGGACGGCCGGTGGTGGCGATGTGGAACGCCTCATGGATGACCCCGGCAAGCTTGCCGGGCGACTTCACCAGATAATTGTGCTTCGAACAATGGCGCGTGATGCCGACCGTGTCCGCTTCCTGGAAAGCGTCGGTGCCGATCAGTTGCGTCGGAACCTGCCCGGTGATGACGACCATCGGGATCGAGTCCAGCAGCGCATCCGTGATGCCGGTGACGGCATTGGTCGCGCCGGGGCCGGAGGTGACGAGCACGACGCCGGGTTTGCCGGTCGAACGCGCATAGCCCTCCGCCATATGGGTAGCGCCCTGTTCGTGGCGGACGAGCACGTGGCGAATCTTCGGATGATTGTAGAGTGCGTCATAAATGGGCAGCACCGCGCCGCCCGGATAACCGAACACGACTTCGACTCCCAGGTCGATCAGGCACTCAACCAATATGTCCGCGCCGCTCTTTTCGGCCACGATAATGTCCTTCCGCTGGATAGTAGCTGCGCCCTCTGCTCCAGAAGCGGAGCGATGGCAAGGCGGCCGCGTTTATTTGACATAAAATGGCTAGTCAAGAGTTATTGTTGTAATTTAATTACCAATTCTCTCCATATTTTATCATCAATACGCCGAGTTTCGCGCGCCCAGTCCGCCGGGGGCTGACGCGAAAACCAGGTATATTGCCGCTTGGCATATTGACGGGTGGCGATCCGGCCACGCTCGAGCATGGTGTCGCGGTCGATCTCGCCTGACAGCCAGGCCGCGATTTCGGGGACACCGATCGCGCGCATCACGGGGAGGTCCGGGGGGAGTTTGCGGGTGAGCAGGGCCTCGACTTCCATACCGGCGCCGATGTCGATCATCTGGTCGAAACGAAGGTCGCAGCGGGCGATCAGCCAGTCGCGCGGGGGGAGCAGGATCAGCGGCGAAAGGGTGATGCGGTCGCCTATGCCGCCGCTCTTATGCCGCTGCCATTCGCGCAAGGGCTTGCCGGTCGAGCGGACGACCTCCAGCGCGCGAGCGACGCGGGTTGTGTCGGCGGGGGCGAGGCGGGCGGCGGCTTCCGGGTCTTCCTTCTCCAGTGCAGCATGGGCATCCGCCACCGGCAGGCCGCGGATGGCGGCGCGGATATCAGGGTCTATGTCAGGCACGGGGGCAATGCCGTCGAGCAGGGTGCGCAGATAGAGGCCGGTGCCGCCGACGAGGATAGGGAGGTGGTCTTCCTCATGAGCCTTATCCACCTCGGCGCGGGCCTCGGCGGCCCAGCGGGCGGCGGTGCAGGCTTCCGCGCCGTCGATATGGCCGAAAAGGCGGTGCGGCACATCTGCCATTTCCGCATCGCTCGGCCGGGCGGAGAGAATCTGGAGGTCGGCATAGACCTGGCTCGCATCTGCGTTGATGACGATGCCGTTCGTCGTGCGGGCCAGCGCAATGGCAAGCGCGCTCTTGCCGCTGGCGGTGGGCCCGGCAATAAGCGCGACGCGAGGGCGGGATTCGCCCTTCGGTGTTTCAGGAGTTTCCATGTTCGTTGCGACCTTAGTGGCAAGTGGCGCCTTGAGTCAGGACAATATTGCCGAAGCTGTCGGGCGGTTGGCAATGGCGGGTTGCGCGCCGGGGACAAGCAAGTGGCTGGAAGAGTGCAAGGCGGCGGACATTTTCTTCGGGAGTGATCCGCTCGCGGCGCGGGCGGCGCTGACTGGCATTGGCGACCGGGTGGACGTGATCGTCCAACTGGCCGAGGGTCGCGAGAAGAAGCTGCTGATCGCGGACATGGATTCCACGATGATTACCGTCGAGTGCATTGATGAACTGGCCGACTATGCCGGGATCAAGGCACAGATCGCGGAGATCACCGAGCGGGCGATGCGCGGCGAACTTGATTTCGCGGGCGCGCTGCATGAGCGCGTGGCCTTGCTCAAGGGGCTGGCGGACGCAGCCATCGACCAGTGCCGCCAGGAACGGGTGAAGATCATGCCGGGGGCCAGGGCTCTGGTGCGCACGATGAGCGCGCGGGGTGCGAAAACGCTGCTGGTGTCCGGCGGCTTCACGCGCTTCACCGGGCCGGTAGCGGAAGAAATCGGCTTTGATGCGGCGGTCGCCAATGTGCTGGAGATTGCGGACGGGGCTTTGCTCGGCACGGTGACCGTGCCGATCGTGGATGCGGCGCGCAAACGGGCGGAACTGGAAAGGGCGATAGAGGGCGGGATCGACCGGGCCTTGACGCTGGCCGTCGGGGACGGGGCAAACGACATTCCGATGATCCAGGGGGCAGGGTTGGGCGTTGCCTATCATGCCAAGCCCAGAACGCGGGAAGCAGCGGCTGCGGAGATCGTGCATGGCGATCTGTCCGTGCTGCTCTACGCGCAGGGAATTCCCTCTGCGGATTGGGTTGGGGATTAACGGTTAATCGCTGCTTAGGCACGGCTCATCGTCATTGCGCGGCGGTAATGGAATCCAATCCGATCTCCGGTCGTTACACCTGCGCTGCAATCCGCAGTGTCCACATTCTAGCCGGCGCACGGTCCTCGTAGCGCCAAGGGAGAGGGTATGAACATCAGGTTATTGGCACTTCTCGGCGGCACGGCGCTCGCTCTGAGCGCATGCGCGTCGACGAGGGATGAACCTGTCGCGCCTGCGCCGCCGGTCGGTCCGGGCGCGATCAGCGGCACCGTTGCGGCCGACCGCAATGGCGATGGTATTGTCGACGGCTATTATTCGCCCGACGGCATGTATCATGAAATTCAGGGTCCGCCCTGTCCGCCGCCTCCGCCGCCCCCGCCGCCCTCGCGTCGTGGAGAACGCGGCTGACACAGGTGCATGTTCGGGGGCGCCCCTTCCTTCGCACGACCCTGCTTCCAGTGCTGCTGCTCACGACATGGCCTGGACAAGTCATCGCACAACCCAATGCCGTTTCGGATGCCGCTCGCACCAGCGTGGCGGCGGAAATCCGTTCGTCTGTCGGAGGGAAGCTCAGGGATTTTTACGGACCGCGCGGTTACTGGCCGCTCTGGATCGAGAAGGGCAGGGTCGGGCCGCAGGGTGATGCGCTGATTGCCCTGATCGAAAGCGCGGATGCGGATGGGTTGAAGCCGAAGGATTATGATCCCCGTGAACTGAAAGGCTTGATCAAGGAGGCCGATGCCAGCGGCGATCCCAAGTTGCTGGCACGCGCCGACCTTGCCTTTTCCAAGGCGTTTGCCGCGCTGGTGAGCGATATGCGCAAGCCGTCGCGCAAGGTGAAGGTGCGCTATCTCGACCCGGAGGTGGAACCGAAGGAAGAAGAGCCGAGAGAGATTTTGCGGGCCGCGGCCGTGGCCCCGTCCTTTGTCGACTATGTGAAGAATGTCGGCTGGATGAACCCTTTCTACCTGAAGCTGCGGGATGCGCGGATGGGCTTTGCCAGGCGCTGGACCGGTTTGCCGCAGATGGCGGTCCCAACCGGTGTGAAGCTGCGGCCCGGCATGAAGTCGGGCGCTGTGTTTCTGCGGCGTCGTCTGGGGCTGGAGAGCGGCGCCGCCTATGACAAGGCGCTGGCTGCGAAGGTGAAGGCCTTTCAGGGCGATCACGGCCTGAAGCCGGATGGCGTCGCGGGCGCGGCGACGATCGAGGCGCTCAACCGGGGCGACGATTATTATGAGCGGCTGATCGCACTGAATCTGGAGCGGACGCGGCTGCTGCCCGGCCCCTATGCGCGCCATGTGGTGGTGGATGCGGCCTCCGCCCGGCTCTGGTATTTCAGCAAGGGGCAGCAGGACGGCACGATGAAGGTCGTCGTCGGTGCGAAGGAAAGCCAGACGCCGATGATGGCGGGCATGATCCGCTATGCGACGCTCAATCCCTATTGGAATGTGCCATCCGATCTGGTCGAGCGGAAGCTGGCGCCCAAGATGCTGGCGGGGGACAGTTTCACGAAGAAGCATTATGAGGCGCTGTCCGACTGGAGCGCCAATGCGCAGAGGCTCGATCCGGCGAATATCGACTGGCGGGCGGTGGCCGATGGACGCACTGAACTGCGCGTGCGGCAGCTTCCCGGTGGCGACAATGCCATGGGGAAGGTCAAGTTCATGTTCCCCAATGACCTTGGCATCTATCTGCACGACACGCCGTCGCGCGATCTGTTGGCGAAGCCGGCCCGGCAATTCAGCAACGGCTGCATCCGGCTGGAGGATGCGCAGCGGCTGGGGCGGTGGTTTTTTGGCAAGCCGCTCAAGGCCGATGACGACAAGCCGGAGCAGCATGTGCCGCTGCCCCAGCCGGTGCCGGTCTATCTGACCTATCTGACGGCAGTGCCTTTGGGGGATGGGGTGCAGTTCCTGCCCGATGTCTATGGGCGGGACGGTATGTGAGATGGTTTAATGCGCCACGCCCGTCAGCATCCAGAGGGCCATCGCCACCATCATCACATTTTCCGTCAGCGAGATGAAGCCGAGAGGCACATTGCTGGCCCCACCCACGCAGGCGCATTTGAGTTCGCGCTTCTCGATATAGACCGCCTTGAACACCGACGCCGCGCCGATGCCGCCGATGATCAGGGCCACCGGGATCGACAGCCATTCGAGCGTCCCCGTCAGCATCAGCACGCCGGCGCCCAGTTCCAGGAAGGGATAGACCCTTCCATAGGGCACAGAGCGGCGGGCGAGCAGATCATAATTCAGGAACATGGTCGCGAACCGCTCCACATCCTGCAATTTCAGCATGGCGAGCAGCATCATGGTGATGGCGATGAAACGTTCGATTGTCATGATGCCGATCAGAGGCATCGCGGTCAGCCAGTTGAGCGCCAGCGCCAGCAGCATCCCGACGGCAAAGACCGTGAGCACAGGCGTGTAGGTCGTCGCCTTGGGATCGGCGACCTTCAGCCCGAAAAAGCGGCGCAGATCGTCATGGCCGCCAATCCGCTGGCCATCGATGAATATCTGCGGTGTCGTCCTGACGTCATGAGCGGCCTTGAAGGCGTCGGTTTCCTCCCGGCTGGTGAGCCAGTGATCCTCGACCTCATAACCCTTATGCCTGAGCAGCCATCGCGCCTTGAGGCCATAGGGACAGATGTGGCCGGGCATCACCATGCGATGGAGAACGGCCTTGCGGGCTCCGGTGGTAAGGGCGGTTGCTGCGGTCATGGCATGGCTTTCTCTTGGAGATAATCGCTTGGCGCCCCATATGGGTTCCGTACCATGGTCCGGAGTCAAGCATGGCGATGACGATTTCAGGTCTGGCCCGGGCGGGTGGCGTCGGGGTCGAAACGGTCCGTTTCTATCAGCGGCGCGGATTGCTGGAGACGCCGGACCGGCCGGACAGTGGCGGCCTGGCGGGCGGCGTGCGACGCTATGACGAACAGGATGTGCGGCGGTTGAAGTTCATCCGTTTGGCGCAGGGCGCAGGCTTCACGCTGGAGCAGATCGGGGAACTGTTGCGGCTCGATGCCGGGCAGGACCGGGCGAGGGCGCGGGAACTGGCGGCGGAACGGCTGGCGGCACTGGACCTCAAGATCGCGGAATTGCAGGCGGCGCGGGATAGTCTGAGGCGGCTGGCGAGTGCCTGCGGTGCCCTGGAGGAAGGGCCTTGCCCGATTATTTCGGCCTTTGAGGGGTGAACTTTTCTTTCCTCCGTTCTCCCTGAGCCCTTCGGACCGCAGCCCCAGGGAGAACGGGAGTTAGGCTATCCTTAAAACCCCGCCATCAGCCCATCAATCGCGCCTTGCAGGATGTAGCCAGCGGCGAGCTTGTCCACCAACTCATCACGCCGAACCCGGCTGGCGTCGGCTTCCAGCAGGGTGCGCGTCACTGCCTGGGTCGACCAGCGCTCGTCCCATAGCAGGATCGGCAAACCCAGATCAGCGATGTTCCGCCCAAAAGCACGGCTCGCCTGGCTGCGGGGGGATTCGCTGCCGTCGAGATTGAGGGGGAGGCCGATCACCACGCCCTTCACCTGCTGTTGCTCCATGAAGGCGGCGAGGGCGACCTTGTCCTTGCTGAACTTGCCGCGCGATACGGTGTGGGCAGGGCTGGCGATCGACCAGCCCGCGTCGCAAAGCGCAAGGCCGATGGTCTTGGTGCCGACGTCCAGCCCGATCAGGCGGCCGCCATGGGGCAGGGCTTCGCGGAAAACCGCGCGGTCGACGGTGAGAATGGACATGCTTACTTCTTCAGAAAGGCGGCGAGCCGTTGCTTTGCGTCTTCACGCACATCGGCCCAGAATAGCGCATAGTCATAGACGTGGTAATTATTGCCCGGCAAGGTGAACGGCCCCATGTCGACCGGCTCTCCGATCATCAGCACGCCGCTGGTGTCGCAGCGGGCAGGCACGATGCCGGGAACGAGGCGGGTCGGCTTGTCCGCGTCGCGGGCGTCCAGGGTGCCGCGATTGGCGCTCGGCGGGGCGGCGCCGTTGAAGGCGCCGGTAATGGGGTTGGTGCAGAGCATATGCGTGCCCTTGTGAGGCCTGCCGGTGAAGCTGGGTTTGCGCTCGAAGCCTTCGATCACGGCAGAGGGATCAGCCGGTTCGGCATAGCTTTGCCAACTGACGATGCAATGCGACTGGTCGCGCCGCGCGCAGGCGGGGAGGCCGAGGGCGGGAAGGTCGGCTTCCACGGAGATCGGCCAGCCCACGGCATAGACGGCGGCGATGCGGTCGGCGACGGGCTTGCCCGCGATCTGCTCGCGCAGGAGTTGGAGCAGATGGCGCGATCCCTGGCTATGGGCGGCAAGGATCAGCGGGCCGTTGGGATTGGCCTTGAGGAAAGCGGCAAAGGCTTCGCTCACATCGCGATAGGCGGCCAGGAGGGCTTGGTCCCCTGCGGGCTTGTCGGTCAGGAAGGCGCCGTAATTGGCCTGACGGTAGCGGGGGGCCCAGATCGCGCCGACCGCGTTGAAGGCGCTGGCCTGATTCTTCACGAAGCGGCGCGCGGTGTCGAGGGCTTCCTGATCATCCAGTCGCATGTTCCAATGCGCATCGCCCAGGGTCGTGATGTAGGAGGTCGGGTGGATGAAGAAGACGGCCGCCTTTTCCGTGGATGGCGCATCCTTCACGCCTTCGGGAGTCCAGAGGGCGGGATTGTCCTTCATGATGTCAGGCCGCGCGATCCACATTTTCGGATCGTCATAGGCGTTGGCGGGGAGTGGCTGGATTGGCGCAAAAGCCTCCCGCGGGACCATCACCGCGCGGATCATCTGCATCCCCCAGATGCGATAGGCCAGCAATGCCGCGATCACCAGCACGATCAGGCCGGTTACGACATAGAGGAACTTGCGGGCCAACAGGCGCTCTCCATAATGGTGGAATGTTTGTGTCTGGCGCAAGCGACGAGCGCGTGCAAGGTCTTGGAGTATCGGGACTTGAAGCGGACGTGCCCCGATGGTAGCGGCGGAGCCATGTCGATAGACCTTCAAACCGTGAAAAAGATCGCCAGCCTTTCGCGCATTTCGGTGAGTGACGCCGAAGCCGAGGCGATGGTGCCGGAACTCAACAACATCCTTGGCTGGGTGGAGCAATTGGGCGAGGTGGACGTGACAGGCGTTGAGCCGATGACCGCCGTGATCCCCAATCACCTGCGCCTGCGCGAAGATGCCGTCACCGATGGCAATGTCCGCGACAAGGTGTTGGCCAATGCGCCGCAGGCGGAGCATGGCTTCTTCGCGGTGCCGAAGGTGATCGAATAATGAGCAATCTGACTGATCTGACGGTCGCGGAAATCCGCGATGGTTTCCGTGGCGGCGACTTTTCGGCGCGCGAAGTGGCGGAGGCATTCAACGCCAATGTCGCTGCCGCCAAGGCGCTGAACGCCTTCATCGTCGAAACGCCGGAAAAGGCGCTGGAAGCTGCCGACGCCGCCGACAAGGCAAAGGCGGCGGGCGAAGCGTTGAAGCCGCTTTCGGGCGTGCCGATTGGCATGAAGGACCTGTTCTGCACCGAGGGCGTGCAGACGACCGCCGCGTCGCACATGCTGGAAGGCTTCAAGCCGACCTATGAGTCCACGGTTTCGAAGAAGCTGTGGGACGCGGGCGCGGGCATGCTGGGCAAACTCAACCTCGACCAGTTCGCCATGGGGTCATCCAACGAAACCAGCTATTTCGGCAATGTGATCTCGCCATGGCGGCGGGGTGGCGGCGACAATGCCGCATTGGCGCCGGGCGGTTCGTCGGGCGGTTCGTCCTCGGCCATCGCCGCGCGGCTGTGCCCGGCGGCGACCGGCACCGATACCGGCGGCTCGATCCGCCAGCCTGCGGCCTTCACCGGCATTTCGGGGATCAAGCCGACCTATGGCCGCTGCTCGCGCTGGGGCATCGTGGCGTTCGCATCGTCGCTCGATCAGGCCGGGCCGATGGCGCGGACGGTGCGCGACAATGCGATCCTGCTGGAAACGATGTCGGGCTTCGATCCCAAGGATTCGACTTCGCTCGATCTGGCCGTGCCGCAGTGGGAAGCCAATTTATCGAGCGATCTCAAGGGCAAGAAGGTCGGCATTCCCAGGGAATATCGCCCTGATGGCCTGAACGCCGAGATTGCGGCACTGTGGGATCGCGGCATTGAATGGCTGAAGGATGCGGGCGCCGAGGTGGTGGATGTGTCGCTGCCGCATACGAAATATGCGCTGCCGACCTATTATATCATCGCGCCGGCCGAGGCATCCTCGAACCTCGCGCGTTATGATGGCGTGCGCTATGGCCAGCGTGATCTGCCCGATGGGGCGGGTTTGCAGGACATGTATGCCGCGACCCGTGCGGCCGGTTTCGGGCCGGAGGTTAAGCGCCGCATCATGATCGGCACCTATGTGCTGTCGGCGGGCTTCTATGACGCTTATTATACGCAGGCGCAGAAGGTCCGGGCGCTGATTGCGCGCGATTTCGAACTGGCTTTCGAAAAGTGCGATCTGCTGCTGACCCCGACCGCGCCGAGCGCCTCCTTCGCACTGGGCGAGAAACAGGCCGATCCGCTGGCCATGTATCTGAACGACGTCTTCACCGTGCCGGCCTCGCTGGCCGGGCTGCC
>NZ_JALDYQ010000037.1:0-46591 GCF_032153725.1 Sphingobium sp.
ATCGTAGACCCTTCCTCTCAGGAGTTAGGGCCTCCGGCAATCCCGGTGCGGTTCAGTTTCCGACATACAGCAAGGACGAATTGTCATGCCAATTCCGCTTGCTTTCCAGCCAACTCCTGTACGATTTTAGGTAGATGAACCAGATGTGTTCGTCGGTTGTAGGTATACACTAATTCCGTCCACGAGGACAGGAAGATCATTCGCCTGTGCAAATTCAATCATGTCTGCGGATTGATCATTCAAGTTCCGCGCTCGCTCGATGAGTTCCTCATGAGAAAGAGCCTTCAGATCCTCAAGTGTTTCTACATAGTTATCGTAGCATGCCCCATGATCATCATAAATCCGGAACCCATAAGACGTTTCCGTAACCAATCCATCTGCATTGATTGTCTGGAAGATAGTCCTATCTATTGAAGCGTAGTTGCTCATAGAATTCTCCTCGACATAATGTATCCCTCGTTGCGATTACCTAATGAGGATAATTAATTTTTGCCGGCGGTTTTGTATGATACCGAGCGGATTATTCCAAGCATCAACTGACGGTCAAACCATTTCTGAGGCAGAAGTCGAATTGCAGCGCCCGTGTATAAAATCGAAGTGGCTGTAAACGTCGCTCTTGGTCAAGCGGTAGAAGTCGCCGCGACACCTGCTTGAGAGTGAAACGAGTATATGGGATGATAACGACCTATGGTCGTCAAGATTCGACGAATTTTGTTGGAATGTTGGTGTGGGTTCTACATTGGGCGCATGAGCAGGATGCGCGCCTGGGCACGTCGAGGTTTCGGTGAAGTTGGCGAACGCCAGACAGCAATCGAGCTTGGCTCTCGTCCAGCCGAACATAACCGCTGGGCTGCATGGCAATGGGGAGCGTTATGGACATCTCGTTCTCCCTTGTTGGTCCGCCTTGCCGCACCCCCTTTTCTCTTTGCTCCGGGAAAGCCGTTCGTGGTGCCCGCCAGAATCATTCCTGTCGGACGGGATGCCGCCTCGCAGCGGCGTCGAAGGGGCTCGATGCCCCAGAGCGCCGCATGATCAGGCAAAGAGAGGGACCAGAGGCCCCGGCCTCGGCCGGAGCCTCTCGGAGCCGAGGCGTCAGAGCCCCTGGCGGGTCCGCGCAGCCACGCGCTGCGGCGCCGGGCGGACGGTCTGGTGGGCGAGCTTTACTACGTGCAACGGGACGCCTGCCTGTCGCAATTTCTGCGCGAGGTTCATCTGGATGCCGGAACCTTCACACACGACCGCTTCCACCGGCTTCAGGGCCAGCAGGCGATCGTTGCGCACGAAGGCGGCCTTGGCGCCGAGGCGACGGTCTAGGCGGAACATGATGACTTTCACGCCGCGCGCTGCCGCCCATGCCTGGGCGATGGCGTCGCAGCCTTTGGCCTGTGCGGTCGTCGCCAGGACCATCTCCGGGATGCGGGCCAGAATCGAGTCCAGTCCCTTCCAGAGCAGGTCATGATCTTCCCACTGCTGGCCGCCCGAGAAGGCGACGACAGGACCTTCGGGCGTGAACTGTTCGCGGCGTTCCCGGCCCCGTGCGGCGAGATAATCGCGCGCTTCAATCATCGATGCCGTTACCCCGCGCGAGACGCGGCTGCCGCGGGTCGGTGCATAGGGGCGTCCAGTCTCCACGCGGTACACCTCTGCGGCGTGGTCGCGCATGCATTCCATGGCGTCGCGGCACCCTTGAAGAGTCTGGGAAAGCATCTGCGCTTCTTCGATCTGCGAGGCGTAGATTTCGCTGGGATCAAAGGCGCGGGCGAGCTCTCCCAGCTCCTTGGCGGCATCATCCTCCCGGTCGCTGATGCGCTTCGCCACAACATGAAAGCTGTTGACGAAGCCCCAGGCGAGGTCGCCCGCGAAGGGCTCCAGTCGAGTGTCGCGAAACACGTCGAACAAGGTCGCCATCACCATCTCGACGGCGGCGCGGGCCTGGTCGGGATCGGGCATTTCGAGTTGCTCGCTCTCGTCGACGGGCGACAGCTTGGCGCGCTCGTCATGCTCGAGAAAGGCGCCCGCATAGAGGGTGCTGCGCTCGTCTGCTCCGGTCTCGGCGGCGATGTGGCTGGCGAGATCGGCGAAGTTCGAGAAACTGTTGGTCATTTGAGCCTCCAAGGTCTGGATCTCTCATCCATTCGATGAGGCTTGCTCAGGGGCATGCGGTGGTCAGGGAGGTCAGGCACGGCGACCGGCTTGCCGTCGCCCCTGGGAGCGGGGGAACCGATTTTCTGACGGGGGCCGCGCAGCGGGGCTCGGCTGAAAATTGGGGGGACCGCCCGTGCTTGACGGACCGCCAACCCCGCATGCCACACTAGGCAGACACAAGAGAGGAATAGGGGTGTAAAACCTCACCCTGCGTGACTATCCCGCAAGGGGATCGTGACCCGGACGGGCGGAGACGCGCCCCGCGCGGCTCCGTGAGATTAGCCGGGGTCGGCCACAGGCCGGCGGCGGCTTAGCGAATAGAGCCCCGGTCCCGTCCGGCGCGCCGCGCGGGGCGGGATGCGCCGAACGCGCGGACGTCTATCTTTACGTCGGAACATTGTTGGAACTTTGCAGCGCTGATCATAGACTGAGGTGATGCAGGGGGAATCGAAGCCCTATCCGGGCGAAGTGGCAACACCGAACGATATCAGGCAGCTCGCCGACGAATATCGCGGCGCGGCGCATGATCTGATGGACCGTGGCAAGCGGGGCAAGCCATCGAGCTGGGCGCCCGCGCGGATGACGGCAATCCAGGCGATTGAGCTTTACCTGAACGCGCTACTGCTGGCGCGCGGCGTGAAGCCGGCCGAGATCAGAGGCTATCAGCACGACCTGCGCAAGCGCACCACGAACCCCGCAGTAACCGCCTTGCGGCTGCGCCAACGCACGCTCGACCATCTCGGCAAACTCAGCGAAGGCCGAGAATATCTCTCGATCCGCTATGGCCCCGAACTGAGCGGCAACTTGTCCCAGCTCAATCGCCTGATGGCGACGCTCGACGAGGTCGCCATCAAGGTCGGAGGCGCGCTCGACAAGGCGAACGCGGCGCCGACAAAGGCCGCTCCAACGGCAACGCCAGGACCTTCAACGCCCGCGGCCCGCGCGGCGGCGCCTGTCGTCGCATCGGCCTGATCCAGTCGTCGGCCTCGCGTCCCGATGCTGGCGCTGGCGGGGTCACGCGCGTGGCAACACGTGCGGCGCGGGAACGGCGAGCCCAGTGGTGAACTCGCCGGTAGGCGTGTGACGGGTCAGTGGACCGACCCGTCGAAGGAGAGGAGGAGATCGGGGCAGACGAGCTGATGTTCGGCGGCCACCAGCGACCAGGCGGCGGCGAGTTCGTCATGATACTCACAATCGACGACCGCATCGGCGCTGGCTTCGCCGAACTGGGCTTCCTCGAACGAGCGGATATGGGCGGCATCCGCAGCCTCGGTGATCGCGCCGGCGAGATGCGCGGCGATTTCGTGGCGGTTGAGCTGGTCGGCGGCCCGGCGGATGCGGGCGACCAGATGGGGGTTGAGGACTTCGATCCCGTGAGCGACCCCGGCGATCTCTTCGAAGCTGGCAAGCTGGAACATATATCGTCTCCGTGAAGATGAGGGGGCGGCCCGAGGGCCGCCCGTCCGGGGGTCAGAGGAACTCGATTTCCTCGGCGACGATGTCGGTGTTGTAGAAGGTGCGGCCGTCCCGCTCGTTGCGGCTGTAGCGGATCTCGCCGACGATCATGAGCTTGTCGCCCTTCTTCTTGTGGTTGGCGACGGACTTGCCGAGACCGTTGAAGGCTTTGACGGTGTGGAATTCGTCGTAGGTTTCTGTGTAGCCGTTCTCGCCTTTTTGCACCTGGCCGTCCTTGATGACGGGCTTGCTGGTGACGAGCGAGAAGCTGACGCCGCCCTTGCTGTCGGTGCCGAAGCGGGTGATGTCCGAGGTGATCCGGCCTGAGAGAAAAACCTTGTTCATGATGCTGTCCTTCCTTTGCGCCAGCGGGCCGATCCCGCTGGGATGAAAAGACGACGAAGCCCGGGCATGAGGGGCTGGCGCACCGAAGCGTCAGCGCAGGGGAACCTGCGATTTTCCGGGTGGTGCGGGCAGAGGCCGTCAGGCCTCAACACGGCCGGAAGATCGTGGGTTGCGCCGGCCCCGCACGGGCGTAGCGTTCATCCCTTCAAGCGGGTGGCCGGATGGCTCATCGGGACAGGACTGACGGGAATGAGAGGTGTGAGGAAGACGGCCGGATTTTGGACGGCCGCGACCAGGCGCCGATGCGGTTAGTCGCTGCCTCTTCGTTGCACGCCCCGCGCAAGGCGCGCGTGGCAAGGCGGGAACAGGCGGGCCGGGTGCCGCGATATTCTGCCAAGGCGGGCGGTCTCCGGTATTGCAAGCGCGGCGCGCGGAAGGAGCGGGCGGCGTGGCCGTCGGTGGCGCAAGCCCTTGCGGCCTCGGTGGGTCCAAAATGAGCAGTGCAGATCACGGGTCGTAGACGCCCGGCACGGCGACGCATCGGCTAGCTGCGATCAATGTGGGTCCGCGACCCAGTTCTCCACCTTGAGAGCGCGTACGCGCAAGAACTCGCCCATGTTGGCTGTCACGAGCGTTGCGTCCAAAGCATAGGCGTGCGCGGCGATGAAGAGATCATTGGGCCCGATGGGCTTCCCGGCAGCTTCGAGCTCAGCGCGAATTCCGCCATATTCGGTGTCGGCCGGGACATCGAGGGCGAGAATTTGGACGCTGTCGAGAATGGCTTCGATCTGCGCGAGCAGCCTCGGCGACCCCTTTTTGGCGCAACCATAGCGCAGTTCCGCCGCGGTAATGATGCTAACGCAAATGGCATCCGGCCCAACCTCGGCAATGCGCTTTGCGACACCGCCGTGAGGATTGCGAGCCAGTTCGGAGATGATATTCGTGTCGAGCATATAGAGGCTGCTCACAGGTCGATCGCCTTGGCCGGCAACAGCGTGTCGTCGATATCGGGGAATTGATCGTCAGGTCCCAGCGGTTCGAGACTGGCGAGAACCTCCAGGATATTCTTCCGGCGGATCGGCTCGATGATAAGGCGGGCGCCGTCGCGATGAATCATCACGCTTGTCCCGGGGAGTTCGAAATCCGCAGGAATACGCACGGCCTGGCTCTTGTTGTTGCGAAACAGCTTTGCCTCACGTGCGGGCGTGGGATCGGAACGTCGGGGATCCATGATGCCTCCTTTGCATATACATGAACATATACATAAATGATTGACAGTTCAAGGCCGACGCTGACCATCGCCGCGGTCGGGGCGCCGACATTCGGAGTCCGACCCGGGCGGGATGGGGAAGATAATCGATCCGCGCGCCAAGCACGGGGGGCGTCAGGGCGTCTTGCGGCGCCGGGTCCGGCCGACATGGTCGGCTGATGCCTCGATATCGATGGCAAGCTGGGTCAAGGTGCGGTGGGCGCCGAGGCGCTGCAGCCCGTCCATACGCGGGTCGCGATGGAGGTTGGCGATGCGGGAGCGGATGAGCGACGCAGCCACCCGCAATGTGTGGGGATCAAGCTCGGCCATGAGTCGCGTAATAGCAGAAATGCTCCTCTACCGGGAGCCAGGCGTGCTAGTCGCTGTCAAATTGCCGCCAGCGCTGGACGAGCTCGACCATTTCGGACTTTCGCCCGAAGGCATCTGGATAAATCGCGCCTTCGTGCTGGCCGAGAAAGCCGATGATCGTCGTCATATGGGTCGCGATCGTGGCATCGACACCAAAAAGGTCGGCGATGGGAAAATGTCCACAATCATCGCCGTTCCACCAGGAGGAAATTGGCGACCCGGCGGGACTGCCCGGTGTCGGACCGGGCAATCTCGATCAGGCGATCAAGGGCCGCGGTCGCGGCTCGTTTGCCAAAGGGACCTTCATCCATCGACCTTACACTCCATCATATTGCCAGGAGGATCATGCCTTGGCCGTCCTTTGCAAGGAAGAATCGAGGCCGGGCGACCCGGCGGGATTGCCGCGAAGGATCCAGGGCATCGGCTGTATGAGCCTGGCCCAATCGGCGAACGAGGGAATGCGGCCCAGATCTTCAACCACATGTTGTTCGCCGATAAGGCGCACCGGCACCTCGCGCTGGTCACTGTTCGTGATGGTGACCCCGAATACCGTCTCGAGCATGAAGATCCCCTCGGCATGATGGCGCAGGGCGCGGTGCCTCGGATCGGCGAGGATCTTCTTGGACTCGTCGAACCATTGGTGGAGTGCGATATAGTCCGCTGGCGCGCCGCCCCAGCGGCGCACCGAGCTCAGGGCATGATAGTGGCAGTGGGACATGTCAGAGCTCCGTCTCGGTCGTCTCATAGTCGACGAAGCGGCTGTTATGCGTGAGCGTCACCGCGCCGCTCGCAACGTCAATTGTAACCGTACCGAAGGCGCCTTCACCATCTTCCCAATGTTTGTGGTGGTTGGAGACCGCGTTATCGGCAAAAGCGCGCAAGGCATCTTCAAGCTGGACCGCACGCGCTGTGACGTCACCGCCATATTCCGCGGTGAAGGCATCGCACAGCACCTCGGGCAAGTCGACGTCCTCGTCGCCGACATAGGCGGTGACATCGCAGACCGAGCCTTCGTCTCCGCCGCCGTCATAGCTGATCTCAACACGGGTGATGCCATGTTCTGCCAGGATCGGCAGGAAGGCGGCTTTGCACCGGGCCTCGACGTCGCGCACGACGGCCAGATGCGCGTCGATTTCCGCCTCGATACGCGCAGCAATTTCGACATCGTCCGGGGTCATGGTCATGCGGGAAACTCCTCAAGCAAGCGTTGTGCAGCCTCGGCGCTGCGCGGATAGGCAGCGGCGAGATTGCGATGCAGGGATTCGAAGGCGGCAATGGCGAAACGGCCGTCGGCACCGGGTCGGGTGGCAAGGATCGCGCCGGTGACAATCTCGTCGATGGACTCGCGGTCGACCCGTGGCGTGCCACCATCCTCATAGCGGACGGGCGGGGCGAAGCAGGCTTCGAGCCAACTGCCCAGGCCATCCTGTACGGCCTCGGAATAGGCGGCGACAGCAGGATCGAGCCGCGCTGCGTCGGCATCTACCGTGAGACCGAGCGTGCGGTAAGTGCCAAAGTCGTGGCGATTTGTCAGTGTGATGAGCGCACAGCCCTCGGGCGGCGGGCCAAAGCGTGCGATGATCGCGGCGCGATAGGCGCCGACCTCAAGGCGGTTGAGCCTCTCGAAATCGGGCGTGTGGCCGAGCTGCGCGCAATCCTCGTTGGCGGGCGCGCCGCCAAGGTCAATTGTGTCGGACATCGTCTTCTCCTGGTTGAATCGGCAGCACTCCCCTTCCCCCTCCCCTCGTCGGCCGACGGCCGCGCGGAAACGAGAAAAGGCCCCCGCTCCTATGCGGAGCGAGGGCCCTTTTAGGGGTGCGAAGGTTCAGCTCGCGAAGGCGTGTTCACTCGACGACTGGCCGAGGCCAGCCTCGGTGCGTTCGCGCGACGCCTCGCCCGCGCCGGTTTCGGCGCCGTCACCGGGCAGGGGCGGAAGGCTGTCGTCGGCCTTGGGCGCCATCTCGCTGGCAAGGTCGCGGCGGCGGGTCGGGCGCGACCAGACGACATTGTAGCTGCCGTCCTCCTGGCGGAAGGCCGAGATATAGAGCGGCGCGGCCAGGCTCGGATCCTCGATCTTGCCGTTCAGGAAGGCTTCGCCCGTGCCGTTCGAGAAGAGTTCGAACAGCGCGCCCACCTGCACCCAGGCCCGTGAGGCGGAGAGCGCCAGCACCTCATATTTGGGGGCCTTGGGATTGGCGGAGTGGACCTCGCGCAGTGCAATCGTCATTGCGATCGTGAGCGTCGCGATCTTGCCGACGTGGATGCCGGCGTCATTCTGCTTGATGGAACCGATGTTCATGGGGCTTCTCCTGGATGATGGCTCGAACTCCCATGTCCGAGACACCTTCCTCCCTCCCCCTCCTCTCCTCGGCCGTTCGGCCGAGCAGGCGCGTCAGCGCCCCAATCCGAGGTCCGCACTTCGCGGCCTCGGGGTCGAGGTTCCCGGTCAGTGGAGCGAGCCGAATAGACCGCGCTTGGCCTCAGCCTGGTACGCACCGTCTTTCACGCCGATGCTTGAACGCATGTCGGCTTCGAGTTCGGCCGCAAGACCATTGGGTATTTCCGTGTAGGGGGCGATAATGGCGATCGCGGCCTCGGGGCTTCTCAGCGCCTTGCGGACAGCTACTGCGGCGCGCGGGAGCCCCGCCTCGACGAGCAGCTTACGTGCGAGCCGCAGATACATGGTTCCGGCGAGGACAGCGTCCCGGTCGGCAGGCGTCGCGGATTTGATGTCAGGCATTGGTGTCCCCAACCACTGTCTGCTTGTTCTCTTGTGCAACCTCGGCGCCGGCAAGCCAGTCCTCCTGATGGAGCGAAATGCCGCGAACCCGCATGCACGCGGTCGCAATCTTGGCAAGCTAAAACAGGAAAATTAGGATGCGATCGCCCTCAGTCAGGGGAAGGATCGTACGCCTATCCGTCCACACCGTCCGGTCCGACCTTGGCCGAGCTGCGGCAAAAGGCCTAGAAATCCTCAAGAAAATGCGTGACCCGTAATTCCACATAAGGCGAGCACATCGCCGAGCGTGTTGTTGAAGAGGCGCGTGACCTTGGTGATCGCCGCAGGGTCGATCTCGCTGTGGATGATGGCGGGAAGGGACATGGGGAACTCCTCGGAGCGGATTTGCTCCCGGCACCTGTCCCCACTCCCCTTTTTCGCCTCAGTCGATCGCGCTGAAGATCTCTGCCGCCTCGGGATGGTCGAGCGCATGATCGCGCAGCCGGTGGAAGGCCTCGGCGATGTGGTCGTCGTCATCGTCGAATTCGAACGAGAGATAGGAAAAGGTGAAAAGCGTTGCGATGATCCCGGCAGCGTCTGCAGAGACCTCGCCATCATAGCCGTTGCTACCGCATCGGATCTGGAACCGATCCCGACCGTTCGGAGCGAGATAGAGCGGTTGGTGACCGACCTCGAAGAACTGCCAATATCCGCCGCTATAATCAGGCGAAAGCGACTGCATGAAAGTGTAGAGCAGCATCTCGCCCCTGAAGAAATGACGGCGGCCAAACAGAGTCGGGATGAAGTTGATGCGACGCTCGTCGGGCACGAGGCTGGCAGCGCAGAAGGCGGCATTCGCGGCGATATCGGACATGGGGGTTCTCCTGAGGAAAGGTTCAGCGCCGAGTGCCTTTTTTCGGCCTCGGAACCGCCAGCCCCGCCCCCCCTCCTCTTGAACTGAATGCCCGACGGACTGGTGCCCTCTCCTTTCCCGATTACGGCTCAGTGAGACTCCGAGGATTTGAGGACGGCAATCACGGCTTCGACATTGTCGACGGCCACTTCGAGCCGCCGGACGGCCTCGTCACGGCTGTCACAATCTTCTGAGGAAGAGAGTTCGATCATCAGGAACGCGAACAGCGTGTCGCCGCAGGCCCCTGCCTCATCGAGATCTTCGACATGCGCAAAATCGCCGCCATCGTAGGTTTGCGCGCAGATGCGCTGGAATTGGTTCAGCATCGCATGGATTTCCATTCATAGGAGTGAGGGCTGGTTGCAGGGCAGCCGGGTCGAGGCGGCAAATGACCGCAGCAAGGCAGCCATTTCGGCGCGAAGCCGGGCTCGATTGCTGATCACGGCCTCAGGATCGAGTGGTTGATACTGGACATCGAAATAGCCGGTCGCGAGGCGGCCGCCATCGACCTCGATGACGATCCGATGGCCTCGCGGCTGCGCGGGCCCAGCATAGCGCGCCGTAAATTCACCCAGCCGGCCGGTAAGCCCGTTGATGGCCTTCCCCCACCGGATATGCCCTGCGCCTGTGACCTGTCCCACCTCCAGGCCTCGGGCGATCCAGGTCTGCAATTGCGCGCGCTGGAGGAGCCTGGTGTGGCGCAAGCGTTCCATGGTTCGACACAGAGGCAGCGCACCGGCATGGGCGTCGGCAACAGCCAGGTCCTGATCCTGCGCGGCGATCAGGATGTCCTCAAACTCACGGCCTCGGAGGGGGTCTCCGAGGGACCCAGCTGGCGCCGCGTCGTCCGCATTGCGGAAACCCCGCGTCGGACAGATCATGATGATGGTCGCTTGATGCGCGCCTGGCGCCTGGCGGATCGTGTCGACCAGCCCCTCCTCGGCCTCGCGGGCGCCCATCAGCACAAGCCGCTTTGACCAGGGCGTCGGCCGGGCCGCATGGGAAGGCTGTGGCCAGGTCGAGGGTCGTGGCCGGGATGAAAGCCCCTTCCTGTCGGGCGCTTCACTGGCAGTGCGGTGAGCGGCAAGATTGGCGCGCCGCGCGGTATCGAACAGATCGTCGATATTGCCGCCGCCTTCGCGGAAGCCCTTATGATAGGCCGAAACGAGCCGTGGATCAGGGCAACCTACCAGCGGTTTGACGGGACCACGGGCATCCCACCCGGCCTGCGCTGCATACCAGCCATTGGCAAATTCCACGGCCTCGTTCCAGTCATAGCCATGGTCCGTGCGACCGATCAGAATAGCCTGATCAAGGCGTGTGCCCCCGCCCCGTGACACTTTCGCGTGCGTGAAGGCAAAATTGCGGGCCTGCCGTTCGCTTTCAGTCTGGCGCGCAATCGCGTCCGTGACCGGCCGCATGGCGATCACCCGTTCGCGCGTCCGGGCCATGCGCAAATCCAGTGGTGCGTCGTTCGGGAGATCGGGATAGGCGCGCCAAGCGGCAGCGATCATTTCCGCATGCTCGGCGGTCCGGCCCCGGCCGATCCAGCAGGCGGGATCGGATGCGATGAAGCTTTTGGTGTCCATGGGTGGCGTTCCTGATTGTCGCATGCGCCAACAGGCTGGTCGCGGCAGCCCCATCATCCGCAGGATGGGACGGCATTGCCGCATCGGCGCCGTTAAACGGCCAAGCGCGGTTCGGCGCGGGAGGGAAGCTTGAGGTCGCGGCAAACCCGATCGGCCAAACGATCTGGGCTGAGCAGCTCCTGAACCGAAGCCCAGTGGTTGCGTTCTCCTATGTGATCGTCGCGGCCCCGCACGCGGCGAAAGCAGATTTCATGGCCCGGGCCGAAAGGAGAGATCGACAATTGCATCCACAAATCCTGGCCATGCAGGGTGATGTCGCCCGATCCCGCCGGCCCCGCCGGGTTGGAGCGAATGCTGTAAGACCCCGGCGCAAGCCCCAGCGCATCGGCAAAGCGCAGCAGAGCGCGGCGCCCTTCGGCGTGGAAGGTGCGTTTGGCCGGCGCGTCATGCGCCACGCCGCGCTGACAAAGGACGGGCAATATCGGACTGCCGCGAATGGCGGCGATCTCCGTCATGCACGCCTGCCGCATCTCGGCCTCAGAAGCCTTGCTCGCGCACACCGTGGTGAAATGCCGGGCCAGCAGAATGACCGCGGGATCGCATTCAATGTCCTTGCCCGCGTTACGACAATCGGTGATCGCAGCGTTAAGAACATGAAGCGTTGCTGCAATGGTCGTGCAGCCGCTCGGATCAAGGGCCTGGGCGTGGCGAAAGGCAACATCGTAGCTCATGATGGGGTCTCCGGCTTCAAGCGCAGGACGCGCTCCTTCCACCCCGATCCCCCTCCTCTTTGCCGATCTGGGCGAACGGCCGTTTTTCTGCGGTTCATACCCCATCGGCAGTATAGCTTGCGCGAGCGATCGGCATTAGCATCGCCGCGTCGCGCCGGGGGGCCAATGCTGTGGTTATGAATTTGATCGATTTGATACAGGCTGGGACGATCGACGTGCGATTGCCCAGCGTATCGCCCTTGGCCTCCGACGACGATCGTTCCGCCGCGCTCAATTCAACCGGCGTACTGACGGTCATCGGCGGGGCGTTTCAGGTCGATCGGCTGGCCGCAGCGCTGATCGCTACCACCGGCAAATGCACATCGCTGGACGGGCAGATAACGCAGCAGGTCGAAACGCGCCATGTGCTGGCGCAACCCTGGAACTACAACCGCATGGTCAGCGCCATCACGGCGCGGCGCGAGGAAAGGCCTTCGGGTCCCATCGAAGTGATGCGCGTCAGTGGCGCAAGGCTGCCGACACTCTATATCGTTCTTGCCGGTGAACATGATGTGTTTGCGGCACGACAGGCCGGCGATGAACAGATTTCGGTTCAGATCCTGGGCGACTATCAGTGCGACTTCCAGAATCACTTCATCCAGGCGGGCCATCTCCTGGACTTCTCCTCAGGAGAGCTGACCCCCGTCTCTCCCTCGGAACCGTGGACCGGAGCGGTCCCCTTGGAGGAAGCGAAACTTGCCCTCGATGTCATGCAGATCATCCAGGCGTTGGGCGTGCGCGTGATCGCCTCCGATCGTTCAGACCAGGATAAACGGGAGCGCGCGAGCGGACATGATAATGACGGCTGACATCATCTCACTGCGAGGGTGACCGGCCCTCTGACCTCATCTCTCCTGCGATGGTAGATTCCGGCCGCCCATGTCTCGACCCACGGCTCGACCAGGGCATCATGGTCGAGTTCACCCTGTTCGATAAGGGCTTGAATCTCGCCCCGCGCCTGCGCGATCGCCGCTTCCCAGCCATTGGCCGGCAGGGCATCGGTGGCATTGGGAGCATTTATAGGCAGGGCTTTTGGTGCATAGCTCAGCCGCCCAACCTGACGGCCCAGCCAGGTCTCAAGATGGTCCGCAACGAAACGGTCGGTCTTTGAGATGCCCCGGCTCAGGGCCTCGCGCCGCGCGCTGGTGCCATAGGCCTGGCTGTCGATCGAACGGATGCGCTTTCCGAATGGAAGCAGGTAAGGGATGGCCGGACCTTTGACGCCGAACAGATGGAGGCGGATCGAGCGCGGCAAGATCCGGTCGAGATGCTCGACCACCGCGATCAGCCCTTCTGGTCCGGCAACCTCGCGACGGCACATGCTGCCGACACCGATAAGCGGCGCACGCTCGATCAATCCCCATAGCGCGTCGAGGCAGCGCTCATAATCGCAGGGTCGACGGCCCTGGATCACCGGCATCATGGTCGACAAGATACCATGATCATCGGCGCGACGGCGGCATTCGAAATTGGCCGCGATGGTGCGCGACAGCCGTTCCAACACCTGCGCGCGGTCAGCGGCAATTTCCTGTTCGACGCAATAGTCGGCGCTGGCCCACCACCGAAATGGAAAGGCAGCAGCAAGCGCCACATAATGGGCGATCGACCAGGGGAAGGCCCCGTAGCGCGCGGTCGCGACGAATCCCGCGCTGTCGAGATGAAGCGATGCAAGCGGACGGGCATTGGCGAGCTGCCCGGTTCGCCATCCCGTCCAATCCCGCCATCCCTTGCTCACGGAATATCTGGAGAGGCAGTTGGCCGAAATAAGCGCGGGCTGCCGCAGCGCGACCACGCGGTCGAGGATCGGCCCCTTATTGAGATGCGGCAACCCGACGATGATCTCCATCGTCACGGCAGCGGCTCGGCGCCGATCGCCGTGAAGCTGTTGACGATCTGGCAGCTATCATAGCGGTCGGCATCGACCAGGGCACGATGGTCGATCATCTCATAGGTCGCACTGCCGAGATGATCGACGCTGAGCACCCGTCGGCCGATGACGCCAGTCTTCCCCTCCGGCACCCAATCAGCATAAGAGCCGAAGGCGGCGACCACCACGACCTCGCCGATCACGGCTTCATAGGCCGCGATCGCGCGCAGTACATGACTGTCGCGGGACGGGACTGGCTTGCCGGTAAAGGCACTGTAGGCCTGCGGCCGCCAGGATCGAACGGTGACGTGCGCCAGCAGGATTGCCGCGCCCATGGCGGGCCGATCGACCCGGCGCAGTTCGGCCTCGAAGCCTAGATAAACGAGCGCCCAGTTCACATCCTCTTCGTAAAAGGGCTCGTCGCGCCGGAGCGCATCGGGCATCGCCGCCTGCCGCTGCTCCGACAAGAGGATGCCACCGTGGCTCGGGGTCGACACATGCCAGATGCCGGGCGCGATCTGATCGGCGCTCTGGATGGCGCCCCAGATGCTCATGGTCGGCTGGGCTGTAGGTAAGAAGGTCATGACGCTTGGCTCCTTTTTGCTTCACGGCCTCGCTCCCCCTCCCCTCCTTCAAGGTTGACGTGGGCTTGACCGGGCCAATTGTTCACTATATGTTCTTTTCGAGGAGATCTGCCCATGGGCCTTGAGAAAGACATTCGCCGCCATTTCGATCTCGACATCGGCTTGCGCGATGCCGCGCTCGACGCGGAAAATCGGCCGACGCGCCGCATGATCGCCAACGCCTGCATCGGAATGCCGGTCGAGGACGCCTATTATTCGGTGCGGGAACTGCGCGAAGCCGCGCAGTGGATCCATGATGGCGCGGCGGCGGGAAAGCGGAAGCTGATGTCGATCCTGTCGAACGACAATTGCGACGATTTCCAGCGCTGCATTTATTTTTGCTTGGCGGGCCGCGGGGTGATCGAGATGCTCGACGATCTTGAGTGGCTCGAAGATCTTCTCGAACCGCGTGGGCGGGTCGCGGGCGAGTTGATGCGCCTGAAAATCCCGGCCATTCCGGTCAAACGCCCCTATGTCGCTGATGAGCCGGACGGCCCAATGATCGGAATGGCAGAGGATTTCAGGCAGGGTCCGTCCTGGTGGCTGGACGAGGCATTGCGCCGGTAGTCGTCACTCCAGGGATTGCTGGGACAATTCGTCTGGCCTGCGCCGCTCGTTCAACCCATCGGCCAGTCGTCAACCGAAGCAAGCTTTCCATTAGCGTAAATGAGAACGTAAACGGCCGTTGGGCTCGACGGATGATCAGCGTCAGTTGCCCACATCTGCTGGGTGTGCCAGCCAGAATCATCTGTGATCTCTAAAAGGCCGGTAAACCCGCAATCAGTTTCATCGATGCGCTGTGCGTCAAGCGCCTGAGCAATCGCCAGAGGATCCGTATATAGCTGGCCAACGGGGATATCCCCGAGAGATTTCTTTTCACCAAGTCCAGTCATATTGCACCTCGAGATAGGCGCTCGCGGTCTTGTGACCGCCCATTGAGCTGAAGGGCATGGTGAGCCAACCCATGGTTTGTCTCCTGTGTTCAAATGTTAGCCGGTCAGGGCCAGTCATAGGTGGGAAGGTCGGCAATCGGCTCGCAGTCGCGGTCGAACTGAATCCAGGTCATGCCGATGCCCTCGGCAAAAGCGAGACAATCCTGCAGCGGCTTCGGCATCAGTTCACGACCCGTCGACTTGACCCAGATGAACCAACCATATTCTGACCAGCGTTCGGCAATGACGTGACTTTGCCATTGGGCTGGATCGGATCTCTGACCGAGAGGATGGACGACTTCGGCATGACGGTCCAAGGCCTCGGCGACAGCTGGCGTAACATGGGCTGTCGAGAGGTGAAGCATTTTCGAGATTTCCAGGGCCATGATGTGTCTCCCGATCAGGCGGCCAGCGCGGCCGGGTGGTGCGCAGCGGTGGCCGTAGGTTCAGAGATCTCTTTCGCGCTTTCGCTGAATTGACGGAGATAGTTGAAGGCCTGCTCGGCCTTGGACGCCGCGTGGATGATGGCGGTGGTGTCCGCTTTCAAAACCGAAATCCACTGGCCCACATAACTTGCATGACTATCATGCAGTTCATTGGGTAGTCCAAGATCAGCGCAAATCAGACCCGATCCGATTTCGGCTACGAGTTCTTCGAAACTATAGGCCTTATCGCCAAATCTCTTCCCGAATATTCTTGCCAGTCGGGATGATGAACCAGACCAGTGGAGAGTTTCATGCGCGCGAACACTGGCATAATAATCCATGGACTTGAATGAGCGCGGATGAGGAAGCTGAATATAGTCCCGCGACGGATTATAATAGGCTTCATTGCCGCCATGGCGGACATCAGCGGGTATCGCCTTGAAGAAGCGATCGATCTCAGCCTGCCGTGCCGACGGATCGATGGGCGTGTCCGGCAGGACCGGTGGATAGTAGAAATCCGGCAGACCATCGACCTGATCGCAATTATAAACGATATAGTGGCGCAGGAAGCGAAACTTGCGATCCCGCTCCTCTCGGGTCGCGGGATCATTCTCCCTTTTGGTAAAAGCCGAATAATAGACGGAGAGCGAACCGGACTCACCGGACCGCACATTGCCACGCAGCTCCTCGGCTTGCCGGCGGGTCATCCAGAAGCGCGAGCGATAGCCGCAGGCGTCCGCGATTGCCCAGAGATAAAGATTATTGATGCCGGTGTACGGCGTGCCGCAATGACGCAGCGGTCGGCCACCGGCGCCAGTGACCGCCCAGGGCCGTTTCCAGGGCGCCACACCCTCTTCCAGCTTGCGGATGATGAGCGCGGTGATTTCTGCCGCGACCTCGCGGCTTGTCTTCTTGGGCGCCATGGCCGTTCCCCTAAGGTGCGAGGCGTTGACCCGCCGACGGGTCGATCGTGCCGGCGGGTCGTCGGGAGAGAAGGGGCGATCGATCAGGCCGCTTCAGCCGCCTCGTCCACCACTTCTTCTTCGGCGGGCTCATCGACCGTGTCGGCTTGTCCGGTTTTGTCGTTCCGTTCGTCGGCGTCGGGGTTCTGGGCCTCGACCGGATCGGCTGGCTCGACGCTGTCGGCAGTGGTGTCGCGGAAGCGCATGATGTCCGGAACCCAGGCGAGAGCCGCTTCCTTCACCTCCGGCTCGACGATCGACTCCCCAGCGAACAGCTTGTGGCAGCTCGCGGAGATTTCCGGCTTCTTGAGCGTCGCATGACGCGCCATGACGGCCGGTCCCCCGACCTCATTGAGCAGCGCCAGCGTCGAAGCCTTGGGAATGCGGTCGAAATAATTTTCCGACGTCGGCCGCCACCAATGGGCGGAGTCGATTTCGAGTATGGTACCGAGCCGATCGTGGAGAGGCACCTGCTCGTTGCGATATCCGGCCTTGGCCTCCAGCGACATCGCTACCGCGAAAGCAAGCCATGCCGCTCTGCTGTCATCATCCAGGGCGCGGAACGCCTCGAAGCGGTCGATGACCGACTTGTGATCCTTCCATGCGACATTGAGGCCGTCATGGGCTTCGGCAAGATAGTCACGGGCATGCGAACTAGGCACCGCACCCGAAACAGGATCCTGCGGCTTGCCGGCCCGAATGGTCGAGCCGACCGGATCTGATCCGTAGCCCCGCTCGTCGACCATGCAGAAGATCGCATAGTCGAGCGCCAATGCTGGTTCGGCAAGGAGGGCCGCCGCCAATATGTCGCGGCGCTGCATCGCGAGTTCATCATAGAGACGGGCGCTGAGCGGCTTACCGCCCGGCGCGACATTTTCCGGCGGAAGACTGGGCGCCGGGGAGGCCCCGCCCCCGCCTGAGAGGCTGGTTCCCTCGCTGCCATCGCCGGCGTCCGTCCCTTCCTCGGCCTCGGTCCGGATGGGCTGCTCGCTATAATAGCAGCTGTCGAGCTTCATCGCGCCGTCGGGCTGGAGGGTGAGGAAGAGGCCGACCAACGGCTTATAGGCGTCGGGCAGGATAGGCGCGCGATTGTCGATTTCCTGCCACTCGGCAAAAAGCGCGTCATCTTCGCTGTTGAGCGTATCATAGGCTTCTTCGGCCAGATCCTCATCTTCGAGCTCGGTTTCGATCTCCTCGCGGCGCACCTCGATCGCCTGAAGACGCTCGGCCTGTTCCAGGGTCAGTTCGGGCTGCGGCAGATGGACGCGGTACAGTCCATGCGCCGCGCTATGGGTATAGCTGCTGGCAATCGGCCGGATCCAGGCAAGGCCGCTTTCTTCGCCGAGGCGCGCGGCTTCGTCTTCCATGATCTGGCCGGCGAGACGGTGGGCAATTTCCGGGTCGATCCAGCGGTCGCCATTTTCGCTGAAGAGATCGCGGTCGATCCCTCCGCCTTCCGCCTCGTAGCGCTCATGCCCAACAAGAATGGCGATCGCATCGCTGGCGTTCATCGTCTCGTTGCTGATGGCGCGGCGGATGGTATCGGCCGAGGTGTAGGCGATATTGTAGCTGTCCCAGACGAGCAGTTGCTTGTCGCGATTTTCGGTCGAAGCGAAGGCCTTAGCCATATCGAGCGTAATCTCGCCTTCGCTGAGAGCGGTGAAGATTGGTTCGGCAAGCGAGGCGAGCCGAAGGCGGCCTTCCACGAAACGCCGGGTGACACCGAAGCGTTTCGCGACACCGTCGATATCGCCGCTCGTGCCGATGAAATGCTGGAAGGCCCGGCATTCTTCGGCCGGCGTCATCCGCAACTGCTGGAAATTGGCCGCGGTCGAGGTTTCGGTGAGCGTCGCTTCGTCGCCCTGGAGAACCTTCACCGGCACATCATAGGCGCCCGCATCGATGTCACCCTGTTCGGCGAGCAGCATGAGCGCGCGCAGCCGGCGGCCGCCGTCGAAGACCTCAAAGGTGCCGCGGGGTTTCTTCGCGGGCGTGACCAGCAGATTCTGGAGAACGCCGCGCGCGTCGATATCGGCGGCCAATTGCGGGATCTGAAGCTGGTCATCGGGCCGCTTACGCACATTGATGGGGGAAAGGCGGAGCTTGGAGAGCTTGATGGAATCGATCACAGGGGTAACTCCTTCTGGCATCCGGTTCAGCCCGGACACCCTCCCCGCTCCCCCTTCCCTTTCTCCTACATGCCGGCTGCCGTTAGTCGTGGGATGCGACGAGAATGAAGGGACCCCAAGCGCGCGGATGCTTCCAACTTTCTTGCCATCCGGGCACCGAAGCGCCGTCAACCGTATGGCCGGTACGCACCGCCATCATCGCCTCGCGTAACGCGCGCGCGGGTGTCAACGACGGATCCGCAGTGCGGCGCGCCGCCATGATGGTAACAAGCGCGGCTGTGGCGTCGTCGAGCACACTCCAGCGCGATGCGATCACCGTGTCAGCCCCTGCCACCAAAAAGGCGCGCGCCAGCGCGGAAAGGGAATCGCTTCCCGGGCCGCCACTGGCCGACGCCGTATTGCAGGCGGACAATAGAACCTGCCGCGCGGCGAGGTCGAACCGCGCTACTTCGGAGGCCAGGAGCAAGCCATCATCATCCTGGCTGGCGTGAAGGGGAGGCGTGAGGACCAGGCCGGGCTCGGACAAGCCGTCGAGATTTCCGGGAAGCAATCCATGCGTCGCGAAGGAAATCATGTCGGCCCTCGCCAGGCGGCCCTCACCCCTTAAGCGCTTTTCGGTTGCACGGCCCCCTGTAATGAGATGCGCATCGTGAAACCGGAGGGCGTGGGCGAGCCCTTCAAGTTCCCGCTGCGTCCCCGGCAAAGGGCTAAGCGCCGCGATCGCATCGACATCGGCAAGATAGCTGCCCTGCGTTGTGCCTTGCGCCGTGATGTTGCCGAGCCCGGATGATGCCGGCCTCTTGCCCTGAAGGAGCGGATTGCCGATCCCAAGGAAAGAACCGCGTAGCGCGGCGGCCCGCATCACCGGCGACGGCGTCAATATGTCGGCCGAAGGCAATTGAACGACGGCGACCCGATCGACCAGCCATTGGACGCCCGCCATTCTGGACGGATCGAAAGCATCGTCCGTGGATGAGCGAACCAGCGGGAGAATGGCGAGCGGCAGATCGGCTGTATGACCCTGCTGGACGGCATAGAGCGTGTCGAGACCATCAAGGCCGGCAGCCACGGGGGTCAATATCGCCTCGCTGATCCGCGCCGCGGCGGACAGGTCGAACGGATCGATCGCTTCCAACGGATAATCGACACGCGCGAGATCGGCGTCGATTGCAGAGAGTTCGGCTTCGCTGCAGAAAGTCATGTCGAGCATGCAGCGGAGACGCGCAGTGTCGCGTACCAGAAGGGATGCCCTGCCAGGCGCGAAAAGAAGGTGGGGTCCCGAAGCGCTGACCAACATGGCCGCGAGATCTCGATCATCGCCGCCGATAAGGTAAAGGCCCTGCCGGTCGCCCAATCGCTTCAGGGCGTCTCCGAGCGGTAGGGGATCGTCGGCGGCGATTTCCCGATAGCGGGGCAATGCCGCGCGAAGCTGGGCATCGAGCGTCGCCATGACATCCCGAACCGTCGATTGACGGGTCAGCAGCGCCGATAGGTCGCCATCTGAGGAACCGGCCAGCGAAGAAAAATACAGGCGGCCCAATGCATCATGCTCGCGCTCCGCACGCCGAAATTCGAGAAAGAGCAACGAAACCCTTTTGTCCTTCGCAGATTCTGCCAGCGAACGAAGAAGATTGCGGCGCATCGCGATCGCCGCAGGTGACCGCTCGGCTTCCTGAAGTGCCCTGAAGGCTTCGTCGGCAATCGCCGGATCGAGCGGCTTCCCATGCTGCTGCACCGTCGCGGCCGCTGCGACGAGACCTATGAACGCGCGCCGGAGCTCGGGATCGGCCAACCCGACCCACGCCCCGTCGCCAAGAGCTGCACGGCGAGCCCGTGCAATGGCAACGGCCTCGCGTGCAAAGGCAAGCGCCCGTGTCGCGCAATCTTCATCTCCGCGTGCCAGATAGTAGCGCACGGCATCGTTGCGGATCTCCATGCCGCCGAGGCTACCATCCTGCTGTTGCGCCGAGGCCAGAGCAAGCGCGGCCGTGAGCGCAGCGTCGGCAGCCGGATCGCCGGTGGCGATGAGCGTATGGGCCAGCAGGCGGTGCGCCCGGGCAATCATGGGATGACCGGCAGGCAGCGCCTCTTCGGCGATCTCGACCGCGCGCGCGGCGATATCCTGTGGTCGGCGGCCCGTCGCATCAAGCGACGACGCCATGGTGGCCAATTGGGCATCGGAAAAGGCCGTACCGCCGAACTCGATCGCATCGAGCAGAATCCCGATCGAGGGCGTTTCGACATTGGAGACAAAATTCACACTGGTGACCAGATCAGCAAATTCCTCCGACCCTGCGGACGTCTCGCCGAGTGCCATATGGGCGCGCGCAAGCAAACGGGCCGGCTCGTGAAGTTCGTAGACTGTGTAGGCCGGATCGATGACATCGCGGGAATCAAGCCGGTCTTCCTCGGCACGCGTCGCCTTGAGAATGTCCACGGCGTCGCGCACCCGCCCCGCATCGAGTGCCGCTTCGGCGAGGCGGCGCAACGCCCGTGCCAGCATATAATTATCTCCGCCAAGGGTGCGCAGCTTAGCTGTGGTCTGACGGAGAATGGACTCGGCCTCGGACGTCTGACGAAGCGATATCAGAACCGCAGCCAGATCGGACTGCGCCGCCATAGCGTCGCGTTCGTTCGGCCCCGCCAACGCGGCACGTAGCCGTGCGGCCGATCGGGCATGGTCCTCGGCCTCGGCAAGTCGTCCCAACCCGATGAGGCTTTTCGCCAGACCGGCATGGAGCACAGCCGCTGCTGGGCTTTCCCGGCCCGCCAAGTCGTCGAGCGATGCCGTCTCGATAGTTGCCGCGTCGGAGAAGCGCTTGTCGCGCCGGGCGAGATCGGCCTCATAGGCGGCGATGATCCCCGGCTCGACCCACGCGCCCTCTCCCATGCCAAGTCCGTCGGCCCGGGTCGCGCCGCCCCCGACATCGTCGACATAGCCGCTGCGCAATCCTTCCTCGATCGCAAGTTCAAGCCCTCGCAACGAGATTCCGTCAAGCGGGCTGTTTTCCAGATTGAGGATAGCATCGCGCGAACCATAATATCGATCCTCGGCCTCGTCAGTTCCACGCGCTGCGCGCGCGCGGTAAAGCGAAGCGAGCCGATAGGCGTCATCCTCATCTGCTGTCTGATAAGCGAGTTGCTGGACAGCGCGCCGCAGCGGCTCGAGCCCGCCCGTTCCGCCGCTGAGTGTCAACATCGCTCCCTGGACGAGACGTGCGCGTGCCAGAAGGGGGTCGGTCGGGGCCGCGCTCTGCTCCAATGCTGTCGCCAAGGCCGACGCGCGGGCGAGGTCCTCCGGCGATGGACGGGGAACGGCTTCGCGCCCCGGTTTGAGGCGTGCGATCGCTTCCGACAGGAAGGCCGCATCGGCAGGCTCCAGGCGAACCGGTTCGATCCGCCGCATCTTCCCGGTAACCGGGTCCCAGGCGAAGGCATCCTCCTTGCAGTCGCCCTCTTCAGAACGGCAATCGATCGCAAGAACGGGGCGGGCATTCGAAACATCGAGGAAGACGTTGCTCGCGGTGATGGAGGCAGCCCGCTCCAGGCCTTCATCGCGCTCGAGCCAGAGCGTGGTGGGAACAGCCGGGCCTTCTTCAACACCATCGACCGAGCAATAAGCGCTCTGGCCGACCAGCCAGTCCAGACGACCGTCGCCATCGAAATCGGCGATCCGGTCGGCAGAGAAGCGGACGGGCTTCGCCGACCGCCGATAGCGTTTGCACGCGGCCTCGGCTTCCTGCAAAGCCGGAAGCAGGGACGGCGGGATCGGCGATGGGGTCTCGGTCTGCGCAATCGGCTCAATCATTGAAAATCCATAACGGCGGGCTGCCGTTCCCGAGAGCATCGCGTTGACGAAACGGCGATTTGCCTGATCCCACCGAAAACCCAAAACACATTCGGTTTCGCTGTGACCAGTGCAATTGCCACCATGAATGGACGGGCGGAGCAATGCGGCACCGGCCGAATCGTGCTGGAGCTTCATTGTCAGGAATTGTCGGCGCAGGGCCAGATCGAACCCGCCCTCGGGACGTGAAACATGGACCTCGTTGGGACAGCCTCCGGTGCCGCACATTGCCGCGACAAGATATTCGACGCGCCAGTCGGGGGTTCCGTCCGCGTTAACATCGAGGGGAATGATCGACACCGCCTCGTCGGGCGAGAGTTTGCGAACCGCTTCCCGCCGCTTTTCAGGGAGCGAGGCGTAATAGTCCTCGACCATTTTGTCGGCGTGGGCGCGAATTTCGGAAGGGATAGGCGGCGTTTGCGCGAAACACGGTGCGGCAATCAGCGCCAGCATCATGATCGCCGTCCTGAATGGCATTGGCTGTTCCCCCTCGCGTGCAGGGAAGGCCTGCCTCCTACCGTCAGGCTTACCGCGCCTTGCATCCCCATTCTGAGAACTGCGACGCAGATCGCGGCGCAGGTCCAGGATGGGCCTGCTTAGTCTTCGGAACCAAGACAAAGCAGGGTGCTTACCATGACGCAAGTTGAAACGAGTGATGCAGTAGCCACCCTCCAGAGACCATTGGTCCGCTGCGGAACAGCGGCTTTAACAACCAGCGACCCATTAAACCGTCATACTCGAGGGAGGCTGCCGCGTCTTTCGGCTGCCCGCTGCCGAACCTCCACCTCCTAAGCCCCCAAGTGACATTCAGGCGCGGCGAGTTCCCTTAGTGGGTTGGCTCAATAAGCACGGCAAGTTTGGAATGCAAAGTATCCCGCAGCGGATTGACAACCGTCAGCCCGCGCGTCACGAAGCCATCCTGCATGTCTTCGGACAGCAACAAAGCGCAGCCAGCCTCTGCCGCGGCGGTCACGATCAACGCGTCCCAAAACTGTAACTTATGATTGACGACCAGATCAGCGGCGGCAAGTGCAGTTCTGGTTTCCGATGCCGAACTGCCGAAAGCTTGGGCAAATTCGAGAAGTATTGCGCGCGCCTCTTCTGCGCTGGCGCCCCCCCGGCGCAGCACGACAAAAAGTTCGCCCAGCGATTGGGTAGGAGCAACGAGGCTGACCTCATCACTGAGCCGTCCGATCATATTTCGGACCAACTCGATCTTGGCGTCATCACGCGCGTCACGACTGACCCCGGCGAGATACGCCAGGATATTAGTATCCAGAGCGACGCGGGTCATTCGTAAAGATCGTCACGCGACCAGTTACCTGCATGGCGGACGGGCAGACCAGCGACAAAATTCAGCAGGTGCTGTATCGAGCGCTGCTCGCGAACCCGATCAACGGGCAGCACGCGCGCCACCGCTCGTCCGCGTGACATGACTGTGAAGCTCTCGCCCTCGGACACCTCGCGTAGGAGTTCCGAGAAACGCTGATTGGCATCGCTGGCGCTGATTGCTCGTTCCATAGAGATCGACTTAGTGGATAACACTAAATTTTACAAGAGGGAGTTGGCATCGCCGGATGTGCCAAGTGCTCAAGCATCACCAGCCATAACCATCTCTCGGGGGTGCGCGCAGTGCAGTGGTGTAACTTTGCCGGCGTAGCGATGGCGTGGATTATCTCTAACCATGACATTCGCTCAGCCCAACCCCCTGCCCCCCGCCCGCCATGATGCCGATGTGCAGCCGACCAACAGTCGAGTGCCGAGCTCTGGTTGCGGGGGTTGTCCAGGTCCACGAACTATGTCCGATCAGTGAGCCGCCCCAGTATGGCTTCTGCATCGGCCACCGGCAGAAATACCCGCGTGCGGAACTGGATGATCTCCGTGAAGGCACCCCGGGATTTGAGCCAGGGCAACTGGGCCGCGGGCACGCCCACCAATTCGATACGCGGCTTGCCGTTCACGATCGCCCGCTTGAGGGTCATCGCGAAAGGACGGACAAGGTCGACGCTCCGGCCCGACAGAACCGATTTCGCAATCTGGTCGGCCGGGAGATTGTCGGCACGATCAACGCCAAGCTTTGTGTAGAGGTGGGCGACATGCTCATCATAGACCATGCGGCCGAGCCAGGATCGACCATCAGCCGTGGCAATGCGATTGACGATCAGATGATCACTCGGCAGCGCGGACCAGATGGGCAGCAGCAATCCGGTCGCAATACGGATGGTCTCGCGTTCCAGCGTCTGGGCCGCTTCCTCGGCCTCGGCCGCCCAGCGCTTGGAAAACTCTTCCCGTGAGATGGGTTTCCAGGCAGTTTCGAACATGTCCGCGACCCGCTGATACTCGCGGCGGGTGGGCCGCATGAGTTCGACGCGAGGAATGGGCGTGCCGTCCTTCTCTTCCATCAGCGATCGCGCCTGCACCTGCAGCGCCACCTTGCCGGACTTGCCGTTGATGAGAAACTCGGATTTGTCGTCCCCGTCGGCGATCCGCAGGATGCGCTCCAGCGACACCGGCGTTCGGCGCCTCGCAACCTCGATGGTGAGCAGATGCGAGGTCGCGCCGCTCAGCGGATCGGTGCGCAGCACGGTATCTTCAAGGATGGTGGCGTCATCGACCAGCATGGTTTCGACGCCGACATCGAGCCGCCCCGCGTCGCGCGCCGCGGTGACACGGGTTTCGACCAGCGTCAGGAACTCGTCGAAAATCCGGTTCTGAAGATCGATGGGTAGCGCGAGCAGGCGATTGAGCCAACGCTGGATCGGCGGCAGGTCCTCCTTCAATATGCCGTCCTTGTCGGTCAGTTCGAGACCGGTCAGCACCTCGAACTCGGTGAAGCTAACGCTCTGGAGTCTGCCGTTCACGAGCAGGTGGAACCAGCTGGTCAGCGCGGCACAGGCATATTCGCTCTCCAGATTGTCGGCTGGATCGAACAGGTTCTGGCCGCCGGTCTGGCGCTGGCCGCGCGTGAGCGCGCCAAGGCTATCAAGCCGCCGGGCGATCGTACTGGTGAAACGCAGTTCGCCCTTGCAGTCGGTCGTGACCGGCCGGAACAAAGGGGAGCTCGCCTGGTGTGTACGATGCGTTCGGCCGAGGCCCTGGATCGCCCGATCGGCGCGCCACCCCGGTTCGAGCAGAAAATGAACGCGCTGCTCCTGGTTCACCACGTCGAGCGAAGCATGATAGGAGCGGCCGGTGCCGCCGGCGTCGGAAAAGACCAGGACGCGCTTGGTTCCCGCCATAAAAGCTGCTGCGTCGGCCTGGGACGAACGGGTGGATCGGCTTTCCAGCTTTTGTGCGCCACCGCCGGTCGATACCAGCCGCTTGGTCCGCCCAGTGACCTCTGCGACATGGTCATGGCCGAAATGCTCCAGAAGGCCATCAAGTGCGGATGCGATCGGCGGAAGCGCACAGATATGTTCGATGAGCCTGGCGCGCGCGGCTTCGGCATGCGGATTATAGACAGGGTTACCATGATCATCGGTCATCGGCTCCGATCGGGGGGTGCCGGTATCGTCGGTGAAGACTCGCATCTGCCGCGTCGGAAAGGCGCGTTCGAGGTAATCCACCATGAAGTCGACCGGAGACAGGTCCAAACTCATCTCCGCCCGCTCATCAGGGCTGAGCGCTCCAAGGCGGCGGTCGAGAATAGACTCCGCCGTGGTGACAAGCTGCAGCACCACGGACTGACCCTGGCGCAAATGCTGATCGGCCGCTGCGATCACAGTCGGCAATTTCATCGAGAGAAGCACTTGGCCGAAGAAGCGCTGCACCGTGCTGTGCAGGCGCGACCGCGCCGCGGCCTTGGCGCCGCTATTGAGGGTCGTGTTCTCGATACCGTCAACGACGCCGGTCTGTTCGAGCGCCGCCTCCATGTTGCGATGGATGACCGATTATCGCGAGGAAACGGTAATGCGAAGGAACGCGGCGTAGGCCCCCTGTGTCTGGGAGGACGACCACTGCTTCCTTCGCATTATTTCACAGGGTATCTAACCACTCCATCAGATCGGCATCCCGCTTCCATGATGGTGGAAGGCTGCTCGCCGCCGGCGCGCCTACTTGCTCCAGCGCCTTTCGTTTGGTTTCGAGATTGGCTTGCGCATAGTGGTTCGTAGTGTCGAGGCTGACGTGCCCGAGCCAGCTCCGGATGACGGTGATATCGACTCCTGCGGCGACGAGGTGAACGGCCGTCGCATGTCGGAAGCTGTGAGGCGTCACGTGTTTTGACCGAAGGGTCGGCACGGATTTCGCGGCCTCTTCCACATACGCGCTGAGTTTGAACCGCACTCCCGAGGCGCCCAGTGGCTCACCGTATCGGTTGACGAAGATGCGCTCATCGGGCGCACGAGGTTGCCGCTCCAACAACTTACTGAGCAACGCCGTGGTTTCCGGCCAGAGCGGACAGATGCGTTCCTTGCGCCCTTTGCCGTACAGACGCACGAAGTTCGGGGCCTCGAACCGGATCGCTTTGGGGCAGATGTCGAGCGCCTCCTGGATACGCGCCCCGGTGTTGTACAGGAACGAGAGCAGCACTTGGTCGCGCATCCCCTGCAGTGTCGATCGGTCGGGTTGGGCAAGGATGGCCCCGACCTCCTCTGGTTCGAGATAGCAAGGCGCGGAGGTGGGCTCCCTCTTCAATGGAACAGTCAGGATGGCCACGCACTGTGCGATATATTCTGGGTCCTTGTCCGCCACAAAGGTGTAGAAGCTACGGATCGCAGCAAGCCGGCAGTTTCGTGTGCCGATCGTAGCCCCGCGTCCTTGTTCGGTATGATGGAGGAACGCGCGAACCTCGCTGGCCGTGATGTCTACCAGCGTCAGCCGTGCGACCCCGCAGCCTTTTTGCTCAGCAATGAACCGCAGGAACAGCCTCCAAGTATCCCGATACGAGCGGATTGTATGGATCGACGCACTGCGCTGCTCAGCCAGCCATTCTTGGAAGAAGGCCCGCAACAATGCGGGCAGCGGATTGCCTTTCATCATGGCTGAACCTCCAGGGCAAGGCGCGGGGCGCCGAACGCGCGGAACCGTTCGCTGGCCTCCTGCATCAGTTCCTGCGTGACCGTGATGTACACCAGCGTGGAGTGAAGATCCCGATGGCCCATGTAGGTCGAGAGGAAGGGCAGCTTGTCCTGGGGATTGATGCCAGATCGATACCACTGCAGGATTCGGTTCACCACCATAGAGTGACGCAGGTCGTGAACACGCGGTCCCGTTCGCCCGGAAGCGGGCTTGAGTCCGGCGCGGCGCATAACGTTTGTGATCATGGTCGTAACCACCCCAGAGGTGTAGCGGTCATTGCGGTGCGCATGCCAGAACAGCCCGGATTGCAGGTCCTGAGGGCCGCCAGCGCGCCGCCTTGCATTGATGTAGGCGCGCAGCTCGGCCACGACGCTGCCTGCTAACGGCAAGATTCTGGTCTTATAGAACTTCGTTTCTCGGATCGTGATCGTGCCTGACTGTAGGTCGACGTCACCCAGATCGAGGCAGGCGATCTCGCTGCGCCGTAACCCGGCACAGTATGCCAGAACGATCATGGTGTAGAGGGTCAATGGCCGCAGGGGAGCATCCGGTGATGGGTAGGATCGCGCGGTATCGAGCATATGCCGAACGTCGACCGGACTGAAGATATGCGGCCGTCTGTGCTCACGCGCCACTTCCCGCTCGGGCCGGGGATTGAAGCGTTTCGGCGGGATGGTTGGATCGAGGCGGAACCGCGCATTGGTAAGGATGCGCCCCAGTTTTTGGCATTCCGCCGCGTGATTGCGGGTCGGCTTGGCGGCGGCCCACCTCGTGAGCATCGCCTCAAGTGGCTTCTCTGCAAGGTCGGGCTGGGCCTGAAGGAACCGATCGAACCGCAGCAGCCAGTGAGCCTGCGTTTCATATTGGTATCCCCGACTACGCATTAGCAGGACATGGTTGCGCATGAAGTCCCCCAATACACTGCCGAAGGGAGCGGGCCGTTGTAAAGCGGCCAAAGCCTCTTCAGGATTTGGCGAAGCCAGGGCCCTCCAGATCGGCTTGCTTTGTTTTACGTTGTACTGATGGCGAAGCGCGGCAACGGGATTATTGGTGATCAGCCCGATTTCGACGAGGTAGTCGAGGAAGCGGTCGACAATGCAGACCTGATTGAGCAACGTCGGTAATCGCCAACGTTTTTCCATTTCCCTCAGCCAGGCGTGGAGCATCTGCCGGTCAACCGCTGGATGACGCTGGGCTTCATCCTCGAAGCTGCGAAGGAACCAGCGATACGTGGGCCTGCTTCCCGGCCGGAACTGCGATTTCTCTAGGAAGGCGTTAACGACGGTGCAGTCGGGATCGTGCCACGCGCTCATGACAACACCTCCGATCCAGGTACATCGAGCGCCACGGCTCGAAGATCAGCTGTGGCCAGCTTGAGATAGGCATTGGTGGATTCGGTGGATCGATGTCCGAGCACGTCGCCGATAATCTTTTGCGGGACTGAAGCGCGCAAGAGCTCGACGGCCCGTGCGTGGCGGAAGACATGCGGCCCTCGTTTTCCCGGCGGCTCGACGCCTGCGGCTGACAACCGCCCGCGGATCATGCCGTACAGGTTTTTCATTGCGATGTAGGGAGCACAGGTCCGGATGAAGATTTCCCGCCCCTCGACCCGAGGCCGCCCACAACGTAGATATTCGAGGATCGCTTCACCGGCAGGCATCAATAGCGGCATATAGGAGTACGCATTGGTCTTGGTGTGACGGATGCGCAGGGATTCTGCGCGCCAGTTCACGTCTTCGATCCGAAGACGGCAGATTTCACCTTGGCGAAGGCCATATATGGCAAGCAGTTGCAGTATCGCATAATCGCGTAATCCTCGCGACGACCTGTCCTTCATTGTCTCCGCCAGCACTGCGGCGATTTCACTCCTTTCCAGCGTCGACGGCACATTTTCATAGGCATAGAGCATGGGTCCGATGATGTGCGGTGTCAGATCGATCGGGATGCGTCCTGTCTGATGCAAATAGCGCACGGCCGAGCGGAGGCGCTCGGCGACGTCGGCTAATGATCTTCGCCGTAAGCCAGACGCGCGCATGTCCATGTAAAGATCGACATCCACGACGCTTAATGCCTGAAGACTTGCAGCGCCGCCGCGGTCGAATTGCCAACGTAGGAAGTTTCGCGCCTCCCACATGAGCGCGGCAATGCTCGCGATTGCCAGGCCACGTTCTTCACGTAACCAAGTCTCGTATTCGCGGCAGATTACATGCCGATGCTCGGCATCGGGACCGATCATCTCAGCCTCAGGCGGCCATTTGCCTTGAGCAAGCCGGAGTAATCGGCTGATCGCGGCGCGTGGTATCATATGCCAGCGCGAACTTGGCACCCTACCATACCGGGCTTGGAAGCGCTGGGTTGCGTGGCAAAAGTACTGATCAACCTGCACCGGCGTTACCGTTCCCACGGGCATGTCGCGCTCGATCAGATAATCGAGAAAGGCGCCCGCGTAGAGACGATAATTGGCTACGACCACCGGGTTGTAATTCTGCTCCGAAAGCAAATTCGAGAGCTCGGCGATCAACTCGTCGTGCGTCTTCAACATGATTGTCTCCTCAGCTGGTTCAGAGACCACAGAGGTTCGCAATCAAAATAATGCGTAGCAATATTGCACAAACAACACGGTTTTACGCGCCTACGCCGCGTTCCTTCGCATTACCGTTTCCTCGCGATAATCGGTCTAATGCGCAGCTGTGCATTAGATGGCCCACGCCGAGCTATAGGTATCGTAGATCTCGATCTGCGCCGGGGTCAGGCTGTGCTTGAGCACATCATATTCAACGCCGGCGAAGCTCAGCGCCCGGCAAAGGTAGAGGCCCATGGCCTTGAGATCCCGCGCCACCAGTTCCATAGCGGCGATCCCGCCCTGACGGATGTCGGTGATGAACCGCTCGCGATCGGCGAAGGCCGTTTCTGGCCCCCAGAGCCCCAGGCGCACCGCGTAGGCGAGATTGTTGACCTCGGAAGCGCCGGTGGCCGACGCATAGAGGACGCGCGCGAGCGGCAGATGGTTCTGGAGCTGAACGCCGCATATTCCCTGCTGCGATCCGGCCTTGGCGCCAAGCGCCCCCTCCCCGCCTGCGACGCCACCCATCTCATGGGCTTCATCGAAGGCGATGACGCCTTTAAACTCTCCCCCTGCCCACTCAATGATTTGCCGCAAGCGGCTATGATCGGATCGCATCGAGCGGAGGGTCGGGTAGGTGACGAACAACACCCCATCCTGGAGCGTGATGGGCTCATCGATCTTCCAGTTGTTGATCGGCTGGATATCGGCCGCGACGCCACCGAGCGCGGTCCAGTCGCGGCGCGCGTCTTCGAGTAGCGGCTCATTCTTGGTGACCCAGATGTTGCGGCGACGGCCGGCGAGCCAATTATCCAGGATGCAGGCGGCGACCTGCCTCCCCTTCCCTGCCCCGGTGCCGTCGCCCAGGAAAAAGCCCTTGCGATAGCGGTTGCCATCTTCGGCGATGACAAGGCCAACGCCCTCCTTGTCGGGCCTGGAGCGTCCCGGCAGGAATTGCGACCAGGCGTGGCCCGCATAGACGACGGTTTCGAGCTGGGAGGCCGAGAGCAGTCGTTCCGTCACCGTCCGCTCGGGCAAATGCGGGACGTAGCTTGGGATCGGCGCCGGGATAGACCCCATGGCGATCGACTCCACCAGTGCGGTCGGATGCTCGCCGGCGGACGCGAAGGCAATGCGGCTTGGCCGATAGGGGAGATAGATGCCGGTCTGTTCGAGCAGCGGCGCCGGGATCTCGAGCGACGTGTATTCCACCGGCAGGACTTCGTTCTTCACCGGCGCATGCCAGGTGCGCGGCGCAGGCTTGCTGCTTTTGACCGCGCGGAACAGGGAGATACCCACGCTGCGTTTGGGCGCGGGGGCCGTGACGGTCCGAGCCTCCGAGCGCGCAGCAACCGTGCAGCAATCAAGGAAATCCGCGACCGAGGCGCGCTGAATGGTCGATGGAAATGTTCCGCCGGGCACCTTGTCGATCACGAACAGCCTGACGGCGATCGATGTGCCATGCTTGGTGTAGCATTTCTCGAGGCGCAGCGACGTTCGCACGCTGGTATCGCGCAGGGTGGTTTCGAACTGATCGCGCATCCGGCCATTAGTGCTGAACCAGTCAGGCATGATCGCGACCATCCTGCCGCCGGGGCGGAGCATGCGAAGGGCTGCCTGGAGATGGCGGACAGCAGCATAGGCGTCTGCGCCGCGCCCCAGCGAACGTGCGAAAGGCGGATTGATGAGGATAAGTGTCGGTCGCTCGATCGACGCGAGGGTGGAATTGAGCGTCGCCCCGTCATGGCCGGTGATGCTGGCATGGGGGAATGCGGAGGCGAGCCGAGCGCAGCGGGCCGGATCCAGTTCGTTGAGATACAGCGCTTCATGGGGACCGCACTGGGCGATCAGCAGGCCGTTGCCCGCGCTCGGTTCCAGGATGATGTCGTCGGGCTGCACATTGGCGAGGACCACGGCCAGTGCGGCGATATCGACGGGGGTGGAGAATTGCTGCCAGGCAATCTGTTCCTCGCTGCGCACCGTCTGGGTGGGCAAGCGGTCAGCCAAGGTGACGGCGGATCGCACTTCGGCCAGCGATGTCGGCGGGGTCGACTGCCGCACCAGATGCAGCGCCAGCGCATGTTCCAGCATTTCGAAGCTGTCACGCTGGGTCCAGCGGCCGTCGGCATCGCTTCCGCCGAAGGCTTGGACCATGGCATTATTGAGGTGGCGACGTGTTATCGGTTCATTGCCTTCAAGATGGCGGCAGAGCAGGTCTGCGGCCTCGCGGTCGGCGCGGGCGGTCGCCTCGAACAGGTCGGTCATGAAGATCTCCGAAGGTTGGCTGCCCTCCCGGCAGCGGCACCTTCTCCCGATCCCCCTCCCCTTTTCTGTCCCGGACCGTATCAGCCAGGAAGGTTCGCCCCCTGCTCCATGCGGGCGGCGAGAAGCTCGGCCCAATCGCCGAAATTGGTGGACGGCGGCGCATGGTGGATGGCGAGACGCGGCCGCGCATAGCGCTGAGCGGCCACGTTGGCGGCACGGAGGCCCTCAGGATCATTATCGTGGGCGAGCATCAGGATTTCGACATGATCAGGGATGATCAGCTGATCAAATCGGCGCGCGCCAAAGGATGCCCAGCATGGAATGTTGCGCAGCAAAGTGAAGGCGCGGGCGTCTTCGAAGCCTTCGGCAATACCCAGGATCCGACGGGGATATCCACCCTGCCAGGCACCATGCCTGGGCGTGCCCAGCATCGCCTTGTGCGTGTAGTCAGCCGTCGCCGGATCGAGGAATATTCGCTGGATCGCCGTCAGCTGCCGTCGCTCGCGAACTGCGACCAGCAAAGCGGGTAGGAACTGGGTGTGAGGTTTGGGCAGATAGGGACAGCGCGGATGATAACGGACGTCCGGCGGGATCGTGGTGAAGTGACGCCGCGCAAGATGGCGCTGGCCGAGCGTGTTGCGGACGTCCACGGCCTCGTTCCAGACGCGAACCGCGTTGCCGGTGCCTGCCCGGTTTGTTGTTTCAGGCGGCGTTCCGCGCTGGGTGATGCGAACTCGGGCCAATTCTCGAAGAACGTCCTCACGGCTGCAGCCGGCAAAGCAGGTGACCAATATGCCTCGATCGCCCTGGCGAAGGGATAGGCTCGGATTATTGTCGGCATGGGCCGGGCACCGGCACATGGCAACAGGACCGTGCCACCTGCCGCCAAGGGCCTGGACCAGATCGACGAGTTCCTGGGACGGTTTATGCGCAATGAGGGACATAAGCATTACTCCTGCCTATGCCCCTCCCCCTCTTCTCTCATCCGGCCTCGCCACGGCCATGGCACCTCCTATTCGCGCGGGCTTATTTTCCGATGCTGATGACTGATAACCCTAAATAAGAGCATGCTGCGGGCTTTCTTATTAAGGTTTTTTGATATAAACCTGAATATGAAGTCTTCCGTGGAGCCCTTATTCAGGTTAATAAACCGCAACGATCTCAGCCATGTCGTAAGGGAGCGGCTTGAACGCTATCCCGCCCCCTATGACAATCATTACGGCGTGGTGCCAATGGCTCCGCCGGAAACCGGCATATCGCTCGGCTCGACCGCGCATCGGCTGACCGCGGCCATCGGCGCGATCGCGCAAGTCGACCATCTCGTCCAGTCGATCGAGGACCCCTACTATATAGGGCGAATCCTTGTCAGGCAGGAGGCCGTCAGCAGCTCCTCGATTGAAGGCACCAATTCCACTCTTGACGAACTACTTGGTATTGAAGAGCAAATTGAAGAGGATCGCGCTGAAGCCCTGCAGGTGCGCGACTATGCCGCTTTGCTCGAGCGCATCGTGCCGGTGGCGCGCGCTCATGGATCGGAAATATTCGACCTTGACCTGATCCGAGAAATCCATCGTGAGGTCATGATGCACGACCCCGATTATCGCGACATACCGGGAGAACTGCGCACCTGCGTCGTCTGGATCGGCGGCATTCGGAATATCGCCCGGTCGACCTATAACCCGGCGCCCCCTGCTCATGTCGCCCCCACCCTCGCCCATTGCCTCGCCTATCTCAGGGACGAAGGCATGCAAGCAATGGCGCAGTCAGTCGTAGAGAGGATGGCGATTGCGCATGCTCACTTCGAGGCAGTCCATCCGTTCCGCGACTGCAACGGCCGCGTCGGACGACTGCTCATGCCACTGGTTATGGCTGCTAATGGCCACGCTCCGCTTTATCTCTCTCCCTATATTGAAGCGCATAAGGCTGGCTATGTGGAGGCGCTCAAGGCTGCGCAACAGCGGCTCGAATGGGCCGATATCGTTGGCTTCATGTCTGATGCCATCGTTGGGACGGTTGCTGAGCTCCATACCACGCGGGCAGCGCTTTCCGCGCTGAGCGATCGCTGGAAGGTTCGCCGCCGCTTTCGGGCTGGCGCCGCTTCTACTCGCGCGCTCGACCTGCTCCCGAGCTATCCGATGATCACCGCCAATCGGTTCGCGGATATGCTTGGCGTTTCGTTCCCATCGGCAACCGTGGCAATTGAACAGTTGCTGGACGCTGACATATTGCGAGAGCGCACAGGCTATCGCCGCAATCGTGTTTTTGTCGCGCATGAGGCGCTGCGGATAATCAATCGACCATTCGGTGCAGAGCCGGAGATGTGAATGCAGGTCGGCGAGAGTCTGATGCCGTTTGATCAGCACCAGCGGAGTATCGGACGACTCCGGCGCAGCAGGACTGAGGTGGCTTCAGCGCGGTTAGGCCGCCGTCAGCGCAATCTCCTAGTGCATGAATGAAGGGGGCCGCATCGCGGCCATGGCGCGCATTTGCGGGCGAAGGGCAAGTTCGGGTTGGATGCAAATAGCTTCTACGCAATCCCCACGAAGGAGCGCGTCGATGGCCTTTCGTGCCTCTGTCTGTGACCGATGGAATGGATAGCCGGCGTCGTTCGACGTCCTCATTATGCCCTCTCCTACGAGTCGTTGGACGGGGATCATAGGTCCAGCAGGCGCCATGTCGAAGCATTATTCGTAAGGGTGTCGGCGACGATTTCCACCGTCTCGCGCACGTGAGCGATGAGCGTTCCCGAGTAGCGGCTACGACTGCCTAAGAAACCAAACTGGCTCGGTCACAGCGCACCATTGAATATTAAGATTATCACTATATATTGATAACCGAAATATTCGAATGGAACGGATGATGTCATCGGTCCCCAATAGCGAACTGGCCAGTCTCGGCATTGAGGCGCTGGCCGGTTCTGTGCATGAAATCCGCGAGCGGCTGAAGGGGGCAGACGATGACCAGATCGTTGCGCTCAAGCTCGACCATGACAGCAAGCGGATTACCGCGGCATTTGCAGAGGCGGTCCGCCTCATCGCGCCGATGATCGTGCGCAAGATCGCTGATCAGGAAAATGCGACGCTCGAAAAGCTGGTCGACGCCCTTGTCCCACAGGTTCCATTGCCCGAGCACCTGCTGACCGAAGCAAGGATGAACGCCGAGGCGCGCAAGGTAGTTCTGGAAAGCGCAGAGTGGCTGAGCGCTGCTCAACTATCAGAGATTGCTGGTTTTAGTGGACAAAATGCCAGCGCGCAGCCCAACAAGTGGAAGCGCGAGGGCAAGATCTTCGCCTTGCGGCGCAATGGTAGCGACTATTATCCTGGTTATGGCCTCGATGCAGATGCCAGCTATCGGCCTGTCAAACAGCTCGCGCCGATCCTGAAGCTGTTCGGCGATGCTTTGGAAGATTGGGATATCGCGATCTGGTTCGCATCGGCAAACAGCTTCCTCGGTGGCGTCGCGCCAAAGGATCTTTTGGCGAGCGCGCCTGACCGCGTGCTTGCGGCGGCCGAAGACGAGATGGCAGGGGTGCTGCATGGGTAAGGCCAAACGTCCGGCCACCCCAAAATCCAGCAAGTCCACCGCTCCTGATGTCCCGACAGCTACCGGCGCGGCTGCCGGCATTGGTGCGACGTGGTTGATCACGGCACCGCCGTCGGACCTCAATAAGTTGGTGAAGCGGACAAGCTGGGAATCTGGCGAGATCATTCATCGTGTCCATCCAGATGTGTACACAGCGGATCAGTTTAATCCCGGCCTCAACGGGAATGCGCGGTTCAGTCCGATCTGTGATGCCGCCGGCAATCCGATCCCAACCATCTATGGCGGCACGACCTTCGAGTGTGCGGTGATGGAAACTGTCTTCCACGATGTCCCCTTTGCAGCGGGCCTGAAGACAGTCGCCAGGCGGAAGATCCGGCATCACCATTATTCGCAGCTCATTTCAGCTGCCGAGCTGACGCTCGCCAACCTCAGCAATAAGGCCCTGCGGAAGCTCGGTATCCCGCGCGTCGACCTGATCGACACGGAAAAGGATCTCTACCCGCAGACGCGAAAATGGGCCGAGGCGATTCATGCCCAATGCCTCGACGTGCAAGGTTTATGCTGGGTGTCTCGCCAGGACCACACTGCTCAGGCGATCATCCTCTTTGGGGACCGGCTTGCGCCGGGTCTTTTGAGCCTTACCGCGCCATCGGTTGACCTTGTCGGAGATGACGCGACTTATGCGGGAGCCGTCAAATTGGCCGACGACATAGGGGTGAAGATTATCGGCAAATAAGCTGCCGCTGGTTGGAACGATCAAAATTCGCTTGGACACGCGTTTACCAGATGCGAAGTGGAATCCTTGGCGTAGCCGATGCACAATGGATGACGGTGTGGGGCAGTACGCGGCGATCCATCCGAATTCGCGAAGAACGTCCTTCAACCAACATGGCATCCAGCGAAGACGGGAACGAGGAGAATCTGCCTCATGCCCGGCAGCCAGCGAAATGAGGCGGAATGGCTGGCGTGCGCATAGTCGACCTCGGCCTCGTTGCGGGCAAGATACTTTCCTTCTGGTCGTTCATTGACCAGCAGCTCCTCTGCGCCTACATGACCTTTAACAACACCCCCCAGGCTGAGAGCTTAGGCTTGCCCAATACCGGGGGGTTACTTTTTAGAGCCTCCTCGGGTAACCGGGGAAGCTCTATGTTCTACGACAAGCCAGCTACCACCATAGACGACCAAGTTGCGCTCATGTCAGAGCGTGGAATGGCGGGCGACGAAGCACTCATGTGCCGTTGGCTGGAAACGGTCGGGTATTATCGTCTGAGCGCCTACTGGTTGCCGTTCGAGCTACCTGCCTCCCCAGGGCAGACACGGACGAAGATATTTCGGCCCGGCACCATATTCGAGACGATCGTCGACATCTATGTCTTCGACCGGAAGCTGCGCCTGCTTGTCATGGAGGGGATCGAGAGGATCGAGATCGCCCTCAGGTCGCGATGGACGAACAGGTTGACGCTGGCGCACGGCGCGCACGCGCATCTTGACGTTTCCGCTTTCGAGTCCGGCTATGATCATATCTCCCTGCTGTCCGCGCTGGCGACGCGCGCGAAGGACAGCAAGGAGGTATTCGTCGAGCATTATCGGCAGAAATATGCAGATCCGTTCATGCCTCCGCTTTGGGTTATGACAGAGCTTATGACCTTCGGTGAGCTATCGCGATGGTTCGCATTGACGAAGGATCTCAAAGTGAAATCCGCGGTTGCCAAGGACTTGGGATTACCAAGTCGGGAGGTCTTGGAGGGGACTCTGCAACTTCTCTCATACATTCGCAACATATGCGCGCATCACGGTCGACTGTGGAACCGGCAGACCGTAAAGCGCCTGCCGAACATCAAGCGCTTCAGGCAGGATCTGGTCGTCATCGAAACCACAACGGACCAGGGAACTCAGGCTCAGCCAGCAAACTTCATCTACAATGCGCTTGTCGTTCTTATTCACATGCTTCGCCGACAGAGTGCCGACACCTCGTTTGCGCAACGTGTCGCAGCGCTTGTCAAAACGCGAACTGCCCATCAACTCAGAGCCATGGGCTTTCCGGCTGACTGGGAAAATCGACCTTGCTGGTCAGTCTGAAATCGATGTGACCACGAGACAGCGGATTCGGGAGCATATGGCAGAAGCACGCAGTCAGAAACGCCTATTTTTGCTCCTAAACGTTTTGGGAATGGACGAACGGCGGCCCGTTTGATGTCCCGGACATGCTCGCCCTGAAAGTCTCTGTCTTCCATTTTGGCGAGATTTGATGAAAATTTGACTACCACCCCAGTTTTGACATATCTGTCCGGGATAGAGGGTGAATTTCGACTGTTTTTGGCGAACCGCCCTGATTCGATTGATGCGATGAGGGGCTCACCGATGTTGTCCGGTCAGATCTTGGATACCATGATTACGTCGTGCGAGAACGCCAAGAGCGTTTTGCGGCGCGCAGCGATCGATCCTTCTGATCGCAAGACATTGAGTATCACAATGGGCGCCTCGGTTGCCGCAGACTTTCTCGGCCGCACGCCTGAGGCGCTTGCAAAGGCGGAAGCACGCGGTCGCCTCCCCTCCCCCAAAACCGCCAATAACGGCCGCCGTTACTATACGGTCGAGGATCTGATCGCGATCCGGGAGGCGCTAGGCATCAAAGCCGGGAAGCTGCCCGAAGAAAGGGCGGTCGTCGTGGCAGTCCAGAATTTCAAGGGTGGCGTCAGCAAGTCGACGACATCCAAGCACCTTGCCGACTATCTTGCTTTGCGAGGTTATCGTGTGTTGGTTGTCGATTGCGATCCTCAGGCATCGATGAGCGTGATGTTCGACGTCAATCTGGAACAGCTAGTTGACGAGACGCACACGCTGTCCAACTATCTCTCGCCGCGCATCGACGAGGCGGATTCCTTCCGCAAGACGATTAAGCGCACCGCCTGGCCAAACATCGACATCTGCCCCGCCAATCTGGGGCTGCAGGATACGGAGTGGGAGCTTACCGCCACAATCGAGGAAGGTCCGCACGCCATCGCCGGCGCCTTCCGCATGCTGCGAGTGGGGCTGGAAGAAGTCCGTCAGGATTATGACGTGATCATTCTCGACCCCCCGCCAGCTATGGGTTTCCTGGGTGTCAATACGCTGAGCGCCGCCGACGGGCTTCTCATTCCGGTGCCGGCGCGACAACTGGATTATCTTTCGACGATCCATTTCATGCAGACCTGCCGCGAGGCGATGAGCCTTGTATCCAAGTTCGACAATTCCATCGACTATGGGTTCATTCGGGTGGTTTGCACCATGTTTCAGCCCAATCGAACCAATGAGGCGCAGATGCTGCAGGTCATGGAAAAGACCTATGCCGGGCAGATGCTCTCAACCCCGATTCTGCTGTCTGAAGAAATCAAAAATGCGGGCATCGCGATGTCATCCATCTACGAAATCAACAAACCCTATGGTTCGCATCAGACCTATACGCGTTGCCGCGACAATCTGAATGCGGTCTTCCGCGAGCTTGAGAAGGATATTTGCAAGCAATGGCCTTCGCGCCTTGCTCAGCTGGGCACTGATAGGCTGACGGAGGCCGCATGAGCAGCAACTCGGGCGCCAGGCGCCGCAGTCTTCTGGCCAATGCCATCGATTCGTTGGATGCTGTTCAACCCTCCCCCGAGCAGGAGCCGGTGGCAGCGGAAGATCCAGCTGCACCTGTTGCGCCGAGCAAATCGGAAGCGTCCGCGCCTTCCTTCCTTGAGCGGCGCGGCGTCGCATTCGATGAGATCGCCAGATCGGTCAAACGCCCCACAATCAGGATTCGGCCTGACGAGTGCACCGTCTGGCCGGGCAATGCGCGTGACTATGAAAGCCTCACCCAAGAGCGCTGCGCTTCGCTCATTGAATCGATCAAGGAAGAAAACGGCAACCGAGAGCCGGTAGTCATCCGCCGAACGCCCGATAGCGAAAAGCCTTATGAGTTGATTGTCGGGACAAGGCGCCACTTCTCGGTCGCTTGGCTCCGCGCCAATCACCATGCCCAGATAGATCTCATCGCCCGAATTGAGACACTGGACGATGAAGGAGCGTTTCGCCTCGCAGACATCGAGAACCGTGAGCGCGAGGATGTCACTGACCTGGAGCGAGCCCGCAATTACCAGCATGCGGTTGACGCCTACTATAATGGCGTGCGCGCACATATGGCCGAACGCCTGGCGATCGGTAAGCAAAATCTCCATAATCTCCTTCAGCTCGCCGAGCTACCTACTGAGGTAGTTGGGGCCTTTGCTACGATGTCGGATCTCAAGGTCCGGCATGGCATGAAGCTTTCTCCACTCCTCAAGCAACCCGGCTTGCGTGACGCGATCATTGAGGAAGCGCTGGCGATCGGGGATGAGCAGGGCCGCCGGGCCGCTGCCGGTGAACCGCCGATTGATGGGCCGCAGATCGTGCAGCGCCTGTCTTCCGCCAACGCCCAGCCCGCCAAAAAGGCTGCGCCCAAGAGCAGGCCGAGCCTTGCAACGGCCAAGGGAGAGGAGATCGGTCAGATCATTACGGACAGCAAATCCAAGGGGATCACGCTAACGATCAACCCTAAAAAGGCAGTCGATATCGACGAGATATTGATGGCCTTGCGGCCGGTGATCGAAGCCGCCAAATTCTCGTCTCGATGAACAATTTATCATTTTAAAACATAAAGTTAGGCGAGAGTAAAACCTGTTTTACTCAAACATCGGGTTCAGGACCAAAGATGCCCTCGAAGAAGGATTCCAGTGACGATAATCAGGTCGACCTGTTCCTTCCGCAGTTGACCACACTGCCCCTGCGCGACCAGCGCGAGACAATGGAGCGTCCCTTCTTCTCGCTCTCTAAGCGCAAGCGCCTGAAGCCCATCGACTATGTGAGTCCAGATCGGAAGGTCACGGTGCACGTTAGCGCCAACTCCGAATATGGCTTGGCAACGATCTATGATCTCGACATCCTGATTTACTGCGCTTCGGTGTTGATCGAACATAAGCGGCGAGGGACGAATGACATTCCTCAGACGCTGTACATCGTGCCTTATGACATGCTCACGACCTTGAAGCGTGACGCGGGCGGTCGCGAATATGAGCTCCTCGGCAACGCACTCGACCGATTACAGTCGACGACAGTGAAGACGAATATCCGCTCCGGCGACGCGGTTGAGACGACATTCTCCTGGATCGACAGCCACAGCCAGCTCAAGGATCGCAAAGGCAGGGTCCATGGTATGCGTATCACGCTTGCCAAATGGTTCTATGACGGCGTGCTGATGGAGGGCGGCGTTCTGGCGATCGATCCGGCCTATTTCTCGTTGACCGGCGGTCGCGAGCGTTGGCTCTATCGCGTTGCACGCAAGCATGCCGGCGGCGCGGGTGCAGAGGGCTTCTCCATCTCCATGCCGACGCTTTTCGAGAAGTCAGGAGCGGAAGGGGACTATCGCCGGTTCAAGTTCGAGATGGCCAAAATCGTGCGCGAGAATGGGCTGCCAGGCTACGTCCTCGAGTTGGTTCACCGCGAAGAAGGTGAACCGATGCTGCGCATGGTGCGACGCGATCTAGACGCCAAGGAAAGTACCCTCCCCTCCCCTACTTCGGAAAATCGCGTCGCCAAAGCGGGTAAGACGCCTGCGGCTGACAAGGAGGAACCGATCCGTTTTCCCGAACAAGGGCAGATCAGTTACTGCGCGTTCGGTGCCATTGCCCGCGCTAACCTGCCTCAGCCACAGCGTGATCATTCAGTCGTGGCGGATGAATTCCGGTCGTTCCTGAAGTCCCGCGATATTGCCTTCGACGCAAAAAATATCACAACGATCTTTGCTTCCTTTTGCGCGAAGCAGCGCCCGGCAAATTGATTGTCTCGGTGAAAGGCCGTGCTTCCCCTCCCTAACACCAGACATTGACCGTTCCTGAAATCCCGGAAGTCGGTGAAGAGAGTGAATTGCTGGCGCAATAGTCGCCCCCCTCACCTCTTCGTTCTTTGCTAAGATTCAGCGGTTTTGCTTGAGGCCGGCGGATCTCATCGCTTTCGATACATCATTGCTCTCCAGCAGGCTCTTCTTCGCAGACGGGCGGGCCTGCTCATTCTGCGCCTCTGGCGATGTACACGCTTGTTTGCTCAAGCCGGGATTTCAGGAACGGGTAGGAAATGGCGGTGACCGAAACAAAATCTGGCGGGCGAAGTGGCAGGTCACATCGGCACCAGCCCGCCCTACTGATCTAAGCGATCCCAGCGCCGATAACGCTGTTTGCTCTCAAGAGGTTGTGCGACAGCTGGCCAGCCCGAACTAGCTGCCCCAATGTCCCGACAAATCAGCTTCATTCGTCCAGTTTCAGCCATCCGATCAGTTTGGTACCGACGATAGCCGCAACCCGTTCCTGAAGTCCCGAACTGGAGAGAGCAGGGGTGCGTTCCCGAAATCCCGTGGATACTGTGAACGGGTGGCATAGCCGTTCCTGAAATCCCGAGAACGACTGCTACACGCAAGCGAGACACTCGCAGTTCGGGCGAAAGTCGGCCTCCTCTGCGGCACCCCGGGGCTACCTGCAAAACATTGGCGAACTTAGATCTACAGGAGAGAGCCGTTCCTAAAGTCCCGTCCTTGGATCGCAGCATTCTTGCGGTTTTGTGACGCCACATCAGCGGTGAACAGCTCTTACAGAGCTTTCGGAAGCTACATATCTCATTTAAGTCACGGAAAAATATGGGATAAGCGTCTAGTAAAACATGTTTTACCCGACAACGCCGCATATTCTCGCCGACGAGCCCTCACGGGACTTTAGGAACGGCTGGCGGGACTTCAGGAACCGAATCACGGGAGAACAGGAACGCCGTTTCCGGGACTTCAGGAACGATCTGGCGGGACTTCAGGAACGGGGTATGCACCACGACTCGTGCTGACTCCGCGATTCGCAAGGTCGTCATTGGCTGCTTAACTTCTTATAGATTCTCTAAACCTCCTAAGACGCGCCTGACGGCGCCAATCTTGATGAGATTCTTAGAAGAGATAATGAGACCAACATTCCGCTGTCGAAAGGGAAGGCGGCTCCCGGCCTACCCTGAGGGCCGTCCACGGAACGAGTCCAGGCTTATTAACGTTGTCGATGCAACGCCACGCCTATACGCTCGGCTGCCGGCTTTATCGTCGGTTAGCTTCCGCGCCGCAAATGAACCCCAGCTTCGTAAACAGAAGCGGAAGCATGTCTCGGCGTATTGCCACAACCCACGTCCATCTGTTGACCCACCCCGCTATGGGCGGGTCTCTCTCCTTTCCAAGACCAACGTGCCGCTGACACCGCTCGGACAAGTCAGTCTGATCCCCGCGTGATTTACAACCTCCTTGGACCACGGGCAGAGGAGAAGAGAAATCTCATTCTTCCCCGAAATAAACATGATCAGATGGGGAAAGGTGCCTATCGGATCGTAGAACGATTGTACGGTGCGATTCGAGAGGGAAGGAGGGGAACGTCGAATACCGACGTGCCGTGCGGGTCTCTAGCGAAGAGCGCGCGCGCAGTTCGTCCAGTTGGCTACATGATTGTCCGCGATGCGCGATCATTGCGGAGGCACCGGAAACGCAGAGCCCATCACAACTAAACTACGATGTGGAGAAATGTTGTCGCTCCATTCCGAGCGAGTATTTGACTGAGAAGCTCGCCGCGAAGCGAAGACAGGGGCCTGAACATTTCACGCGCAGGAGAGGGAAGGGGTTCCGCTTTCGCTTTTGACAGGATGGAACAGCGGCTCCTGCTCATCGGGGACCATCGGCTGCTGTTACGGCATATCCCCCGTCGGCACGGACAGACTTTTCAGGCTAAGTACCTGCACCCGACTGCGCGGCACTTACATTGTTAATCCAGTGGGGGGCATGCTGGCTGATGGCACGTGGCATCATCTGTTGTGGTCGCAGGAGACCTGACGCGAAATGGCTTAACTGGTGCGGATAGCTCCCGAGACGCTAGACGCGGACCGATCACTCCCCTCAGATTTGAGAAACGGCCGACGCGGACTTCGGCATGGATAGCGATCGGTGGACGCGTCCCCTCACAAATTTTGCTTCCCTGGCAGGCGCGCTGGTCTCATGCGACGGATGCGATTTAGATCGTCCAGAAGGTCTTCGGTTCCAAACGCCTTCAAACTTTGCCAGTCTGGCGTGGGTGCAGGAGCGTCGCCTCAATCCAGCATGAAGAACAGGGATCGAGCGGTTTTGGTGATCACGCTTGAGTGAAATCGACTTATCTCATTGCATCGAGATCGCGAGATCCGAGGATCTCACGTTCGTAAAGATGGTCGGGAATGAGAACAAAAGAGGAAATGCCGCTAAAATGCCCTCAGGAGGCCGTGGGGCGCATCGAGGCGCTCCAGGTCAACGGTGCGACCCACATCCATTTTGGCGCTCAGAGAGGCTCTGAGGGCAAGCGATTTTCATCCTCTTCGTCCCAAATTGTGGGCTCAAAGAGGTCTACAACTGGGGCGTGCGGCCGAGCAGGAGAGGGGGACTCTCCGCTGACCGGAATCCGATAGCTGCGAAAGCTCCCTTGGCCGGTCCGCTCGATGAGCAGGCCTTCGGCCTCCGCGGTTGTCAGCAGCTTAATCGCCCCGGCTGATGTCAGTCCGAACCGCTTGGCGACCTGGTTGCTGGTGATGGCGGGACGCGCCATCGCGAACAGGATCACCTCCTTGAGCCGGCCCAGGCGCTTCCGGTCGGCAAGATGTTGAGCAGCCCGATGGGCATAGCCGCGCAACTGGACCTCCCATTCCAGATGAGCCTTGGCGCCGGCGATGATCGCGTCGAGCCAGAGCCGGTCGAGATCACGGCCCGACGCGATCTTCCAAGGGCCACCGGCGCGCTGCAGGCCGAGTGCGGCCAGCCCGCCTTGCGATCCGGTCCAGCGTCCCGGACCCCAGCGGTCGCCGATCAGCAGGCTGGCCACGAGATCGCCGCGGGCGAGGGGGGCGAGCTGCCGCCAGAGCGCGGCGATCCGGCCAGAATGGAGCAGGGGAGGGGAGGGGGGCAAGGCTTGGCAGGCCTTGCTCCAGGCATCGATCGCCGGGTGCATCTCCCATGGCTCGCGATGGCCAGGGACGGGCTGGTTGGAAGGACCGGTTTCGGCACCGAGCCAGGCCAGCAGGGCGGAGGGATCGGTCATGAGTGCGTCCAGGGTGATCGGCATGCCGATGGCGTGTTTCCAATGAGTCAGGTCGTATCCGCTGGTGATGGTTCGACGTCGGCCATCGATCCTGACCGCCTCCTCGGGCAATTCATAGGCGTCGACCCCGGCCAAGGCTTGCCGCTCGGCCAGCGCCATGCGTGCCTTCCAGGGCTGGCGCACGGGACTGAGCCGGAGGCGTTCCTCCACCCGCGCGAGCGCGGTTTGGGCATCGGCATAGGCAAGGAACAGAGTTGGATCGAGAAGGGGAGTGGGTGGAACCATCATTTTCGTGCCGAAAGTCCCCTAAAAGGGTGGAGTTTATCCTTCAAAGCCGAATTACAAAAATTGCCTATTCACCTAGCTTATCTGATCAGAAATTAAACTGAAAGTCGCTTTCAGAAAGTCTGCTGATAGGTCTATAAGATTGGATCAGTGACAAGGGCCATTATCATTGATTCAAAATGTTGTGCGGCTTATGATTTTGCCTTCGATATGTGCCAATAAGAGCGGACCGGGATGACAGGCCACGGCAAACGATCGTTGCGCGGACTACGCGCTTTTCTCGATCCGTCCTTCGAGTCGGATCCTACGCCTGTTCCGTCCGTGGAGCAAACGGACGACCCGGGTCATGCGGCCATCGGCACTGACCAGGCGGGGAAAGACGATCAAGCGGTATCGGCTGGGGCGGCGGAGCCGGACATTGCGGCCTTGGCCATCGAAGAAGCCAATCTCCCGGTGGGGATCGGACCGTTCGCGGCGCTGGCGCTCGCTGTGGACACTCGGCCGGTCCCACTGGTCCTGCCGGCGCCGGGCCAGCGTTGGGCCTATGGCGCGCGCAAGCACTATGTCGCGCAGCGCAGGGCGGAGCGCGCGGCGGAGCAGGCGCGAACGCCGCTTCAGCGCTTCGAGGCCGCACTGGTGTACCTGCCGACGACCGGGCGCCCGGCGATCCGTCTCGATCTGGTCGAAGCGACGCTCGCCGCGATGGCTCCTAACACTGTGCGAGGCCTGCTGGCGGACATGGCGGGCTTTGGCGAGGCCTGCCGCCGGTGCGGGGTGAGCGCCTTGCCAGCGCAGCCTACATCGGTCATCGCCTTCCTCAAGGCGCGTGCGGCGGGGGAGGGCGGCCTCGCCAGGGCGAAGCCGGCGACGCTCTCGCGCATCCTCTGGGCGATCGCGACCTTCCATCGGCTGTTCGATCTGCCAGACCCGACGAAGGACAGACTGGTGGCGCTGACGCTCAAGGGCTTGCGCCGCGAGCTTGGCACCGCCCAGCGGCAGGCACGACCGTTGCGCTACAAAGGCTCGGTCAGCGACGTTTTCGAAGGGGATGCGCGGGGGATGAGCCTCAAGGCGCTGCTCGATGGCTGCCCGAGCGACGAAAAGGGGCTGAGAGATCGGGCGTTGCTGTCCGTCGCCTATGACACGGGGCTGCGTGCGTCCGAACTGGTCGCGATCGATATCGCCCATATCCGGCCGTCCAGCGACCCGGATACCCGGTTGCTCCATATCCCGCGGCACAAAGGGGATCAGGAAGGGGAGGGGGCCACCGCCTTTCTCTCGATGCGGAGCGTGCTGGCGCTGAAAGCCTGGATTGCGGTGATGGCCGAGATGCGGGACCTTCCTGAAATCACGGAAGGGCCGCTTTTTCGGCGGCTGTTCATCAAGCCGCTCAAAGAGATCGATCCCGCGGTGGCGCGCGCGGCCGCGCGACAGCGGGCCCCCGCTACG
>NZ_JALDYQ010000038.1:0-46331 GCF_032153725.1 Sphingobium sp.
TCTGGCCATCGGCGATGCGCGGTTCCTGGGCGCGGCGCGAGCCATTCGTCCGCTTTGGCAACGGAACGGGAATAGCGCGGGTCTATCATCACGAATTTGGTGCCGTTCTCCATGGCATCGAAGATAAAATGCATTTCGCTGTGCGCCGTGTCGCACACGTTCCTGCCAACGCTCAGAAAATATGTCGCGCCGCCGATTTCAGAGATGTCGTTGGCCCAGCACATGGAGCCCGCGACCGCCGCGAAGCCCGCCATTCCTGCGAAGTCGCCCGACAGGCCGAAGAAAGAGAATACCGAACCCTCGAGATCGTTGGCGACCCGCGCCGCCGCATTCCCCGCATGGAAGGCCACGTTGCCGCTGCCTGACAGCCACGCATTCGCCCGTGAACCATGTTCGGCCGTCGCCTTCGCCTGCCGCGCGATGATATAGTCATAGGCTTCGTCCCAGCTGACTTCGCGCCATTTGCCTTCGCCGCGCTCGCCCGTACGGATGAGGGGATGACGCAGACGGTCAGGATGGTGAAGCCGCTGGGTGGCCATGGTTATGCCACGCAGGCAAATTCTCTCGAACCCGGGGCGCGGATAGGACGCGGGCTCCAGCTTCACCACCCGTCCGTCCTTGACAAATGCATTAACGCCACACGTGGCATGATCGTTCGGCGAACAAACGGTCCGGACCACGCGATCATACTGCTTGTTCGGCTGACCAGTCATAGCATCTTCGACCCAGCAATTCTAATTATGGAACAAAATCACCCGCAGCAAACTGCATGGCGCGCAAGTCACCTGCGGTTTTGCGAGGCCTTACCGCCTCAAGTTCGCAAAGCACAGCCGACCCGTATGCCCGCATATGCCGGTGTACGGAAGCGCCGATGATAAACGGAACGTCACAACCAGCAGGCAGACCATCGCCACGGCAGATCGTTCGCCCGTCACCATGTCTGCCCATGTTCTTGAACCATCTTCTCCGCTTGTGCTGCCATTGGCTCATAATGAAAGACCATGATACAAATCCTGCAAACCACTTGATGGAATCTGCCAAAAGCGGTCTGAGCCGCTCGCACTCAGACCGTTCGGCTAATAAGCAACGACGAAGGTGGTCGGTTGGGAGGAGCAATGGAAGGGAGCGAGAGTCCGTTGCCAATCATTCGATATCGTCCGATACGTTCGCTCTTTAGTGAAAAGCATCTCGCGGCGGCGCCGGAAGGCCTTATCAGACTGATCGACTCCGTTGAGATCGCGATCGAGGGCAGTGCGAACGAGATTTCCGGGCGGACGTCGGCGATTGGCGACTGGTGGTTCATCTCGCTGAGCGGGAGCGGCTTGATCCATGTCCGCGACATCGCTTCGGCACAGCATCCGGGCGACCGGCTGACCTGCATCCTTTCGCTCGGCGGGACGAACCAGCCGACGGGCGTGCTGTCGAACATGCCCCGTCCCCGCCAACTCCTCCTTACGCGGTGGGTCCATCCTGCCGGGGTGCGCAGCTATGGCGACTTTCGCTACATAACGGTATCATTCCCGGCTACCGTGCTCGAGGACAGCACCCGCGCGATCCTCGAGACGATATTGGAACGTCCCATTTCAGCACTCACCGGGCCGGGAGCGATATTGGCCGCGATCCTGGAAGTCGCGGCGGATGAGCGAAGAGTCGGCAATCCTGCTTCTGTGGAGATGATCCTTCCGACGATCGCCAGTCTGATGCTGCGCGTTTTCGCATCGGAAACCCAGTTAGGGACAAATCTGCACGAAGGCAGGAAGACCTTCCTCGTCCTAGCCGACTACATTAGGCATAATTTACGGGACTCCGGTTTATCCATATCCTCCATCAGCCATGCGGCGGGCATTTCCGAACGGCAGATCTACCGGCTCTTTTCTTCCGAGGAGACAAGTTTCACCAACCTCTTGCGAGAAATGCGGGTCGACCGCGCCTGCGAGCTCATGTCGTCAGAACCCAGCCGGTCCATCAAGTGGATCGCCAGCGCATGTGGCTTTTCGAGCGCTTCGCATTTCTCACGCGCATTCAGGCAGGTGAGAAGTCGGTCCCCAGCTGAATTCCGTCGCGAAGTGCTTAAGCACCAGGCCGACGAGTAGGACCGGCGAACCGTGACACTGGTCGGAGCGGCCAATCTACGTGCCCTGTCCCGCCAAGATCACGCGGGGCTGTAGATTAACAATCGATCTCCTCATGCCCGACACAGCGTCGGCGGCAGTCGTGTAGGAACTTCGCCCGTTTGCCATTGTGGCAATGGCTGATGCAGGATCGATCCCGACAAGTTCGCCGGACTCGACCATCGGCTGATAGCGGTTCATTAACGTTGCCGTTGGGCAACGAGGCGTTCGCTTCATGCGCTCCTGCAGCGCAAGCTTCACGCCCCTGAGCTGAAGCGCGACCGCGAGGTCGCCTTGGTAGCCCCCGTCACCTGGCCGACCAGAAAGAATTCGCTAATCACCTGTTGCGCGCTGCGGCCAACTATGTGCGCCAATCTACGATAGCGAAGGTTTCAGGAAATCTTGAAAGCCATCGTCGCCAGTATGGCCTGCGAGGCGCTGCGACGGCAGCCGGCTTTGCCTTGGCTACCATGATCGACGAAGTTCTTGGACGATCCGGATCAAGGAGCATGGAACGCTCTGTCTTTGAGAAACTGGTTGCAATGGTCTGCTCGCGATATCGGGCGACTTCGGCGCAGTTTGCTGCATCAAGGCTTGGCGTCTTGCTCGAAACGGCGGCGACAGGCATCATCTCATGGATCGCTGCGCGTTGGGGGGCACGCTGGTGATCGATACCGATGAAGCCTATGATCCTCTGCTGATCAACGACGTTTGTTGCTCGGGCCTGAAGGGAACGATGTTGTAATATGAGCTCAGCCTCATCGGGCAGCGCGGTCTGGCCGCGCGTGACGCCAAGGCGCGCCGCGACGAATATCGGTTCACGCTTCCGCTGGGCCAGTGCCCGAACGAAGCGGTCAGATTGAAATCGACCCTGACGAGCTCGTCCAACCGGCCCTCCATCTGGTGTTTCGCCAAGTTCCGTGAGCTCGGTAGCGCCCGCCAGGTGTTCCTCTGGCTCCGAACGCTCCATCAAGATGCGACGGATGCGCTGAATCGACGTTGGCAAATAGAATGAAAGCCGTTCGCCTAGCACGACGCGGTGCAGATCCTGCACAATCCTCTGTGGCGGCGCCTATGCGTTCGGTCGGATGGGACAGCGCACTAAAGGTGGTCGAGCGACGCTGGCGTAAGGTCAGCGGTCACAGGAAGCCACGAGAGGAGTGGTCGACGCTGATCCTCGACCTTCGTCCCGCCCCTATCAGCAGCAGGACTACGAGGAACCAGCCCGCCGCTCGATAACGCTTATATGAAGAACAATTGCAGCCGCAAATCCTGGCGCGGTTGGCGAGCGTTGCTCACGACTTGATGCGTTTACGATCGCTGCCATGTCAGCCCTGATGAACCGAAAGGCTGACGCACAGCGCCTGACGCGCGCCATCTTGTCAAGAAGACCGTTGTGTTGAATATACGTCACCAGTAATCAACGGGTCCAGCCGTCCGGCAAGATTGCACTGGCTTGCAGGCGACTCAATTTTCATGGGCGATCCTGAGTGACAGGCAGAGAAAAGCTATTGGCCGCAGTCAACACACTCGAGGGCGCACACGTGCAAGCGGCGAGGCTGGGGGGGGCCAACTTCGCCCAACATCGCCGGGAGGTGGTCCAGTTACGTCGCGTGATCCTAGCGCAGAACTCTGAGATTGATTCCTTGGGCGATGAAGCCTTCGAAAACTCAGAGACTCGTGCGGCATTCCGGAGAGAATTTGCCGAGATGCGATCGGCTATGGCATTTCACCAAGCTTCATGGCCGGTGGTCTCAATCAATGTCGACAATCCAGATTATGTCGCCTCATTGAACTCGGTGCGGGATGCTAGTCGCAAGTTCATCTCTTGGGTTATGAATGCGCTGAAAGTGGCTTAGAACAGACCGCCGGCGTGCGCTCAGCCATTCATCCGCACATCAAGTACAGGATGAAGAGCGTGCGCGTATGGACTGCACATAGCCAACCGCGCCGGCGCCTGCAGCGTCCGAGCGTCATCCAAAAAAGTCTATGGACCACAGCGCTCGCAGTGACGTGTATCGCGAAAGGCAAGGCCAGTAATGTGTTTCGGTCAAAGTCAGCGTCGTCACTCCAGTGGGGCGTTGCTCGGGCGGCCGGTTCGTCGGCCATATCGCAGCCTCGCCCAGGATCCCTGCGCTCGCCACCCCCCCCTTTAAGATCACCCCGCGATTGAAGCCCAGATCGGCACAACCCTCCGACGTATCGTAGCATATACCAGACATCGCGGTTACAACTCGGAGAGCATCGCCTCAGAGTTCCCACCAGGGCCTGAGGAATCGCGTCGCGAGGCCGACTGAGCGACGTCTGAGACGCCGGTCAGCGGTCGAACCCTTCATTGCCAATCCTGAATCCCACCCGGTCCGAGCCAAAGACTTCCGCCCACGCCACCGATGACGCGATCAAACGCCGATCATGCTGCTCAACCTTCCCGTCTGATCCAGTCCGACGCGGGCTCAAAGGCGTGAAGCTCGTGATTTCCGTTGCGCCCGATGGGCCGAAGACCGCCATGACTCGCGTCGTCGGCTCTACCTGCAAGCGCTGCCGCGCCCACTTTAGTCGCAACGTCGCGAAGGTCTGATTACCCTCGTCGCCGCCGTGATCCGGCAGGTCTTCACCGACCGGATCACGCCGCTGCCATTCAGACATGCGCCATGTCGCCGTCCGGGTCCTCACCGCGGCCGAAGTCCGGCGAGCTCCGCCGTTGCCGGCAAACGCGCTCACACAGTGGCCCAGCTTAGAGTGACTAAGGTCTCTTGCCGATCGCGTACACAGACCGATAACCTCCAAAATACACAATAGGTACTTGGGGCGCCGCGCAACAGACTACGGCTACTACGCGCGTCGGTTAAATTTAGACGTTCAGAAGATGGCTGAGTCGACCATCAATAAACATCAAAGAAACTACGTCCAGCAATAAGGATGTGGAATTCATACGAGGAGGGGGTGATTATGTCCTGGAAAGCATCATTCTGCAGCGGAGTATGCGCGGTCGCTATTGCGGCACCTGTTGCTGCGCAATCACAAACATCGACTGAGAGTAGCCAACCTGATTCTTCCGCCGTTCAAAGTCCCGCCTCATCCGATGAGCAGGCGATGCAGATCGGAGACATTATCGTCACCGCTCAGCGGCGAAGCGAGTCGATTAACAAGGTTGGCATGACAATTGCCGCCGTAACGGGCGATGAGCTCCTCCAGAAGCAGATAAGCAGCCCATCGGATCTGCAACGTATCATTCCCGGATTTACTGCGCAGCCCACCCCTTACGCCGTGCCGGTGTACACGCTGCGCGGGGTCGGTTTCTATGACTACAGCCTGGCCGCCAGTCCCAGCGTCAGCGTCTATCTGGATGAGGTGCCGCTGCCATACTCGTCCCAGACGAAAGGTATCTCGTTCGATCTTGATCGAGTCGAGGTCCTCAAGGGACCGCAGGGCACGCTTTTTGGCCAAAGCGCCACCGGCGGCGCGATCAACTATATTGCCGCAAAGCCGACTGCCGTTCCAAAGGCGGGCTTCGATATGAGCTTTGGCCGGTTCAACACGCTCGACACCTCTGGCTTTGTCAGCGGGCCATTGACCGGTACGCTCAACGCACGTCTCGCTGTCAGGACAGTCCAATCGAGCGAATGGCAGAAGAGCTATACGCGCGACGATGAACTGGGCGATAAGAACCAGTTCCAAGGTCGTCTTCTGTTGGACTGGCAGCCCACTGATCGCCTCTCCGTTATGCTCAATCTTAATGGCTGGACCGACGATGGCGATACTCAGGCCCCGCAACTCGTAGCGCTGGATCTGCAAGGGCCTCCGCTGCCGGAACTGACAAACTACCCGTTACCCCCACAAAATGCACGAGCGGCTGACTGGAACCGGCGCCCGCTTCGCCGGCACGACCGTTTCTTGCAGGCGTCTGGGCACCTCGTCTTCAAGGTAAGCGACGCTGTGCATGTCGACAGCATCACGGCCTTTTCAAAACTCCGGACTCGCTCGAGGCTTGAAACGGATGGCTTCAGCTTCAGCAATCTTGATGTCAGCATCGAGCCAAGCTTTATTGAAAGCTTTACGCAAGAATTGCGATTGAGTGGCGATACCGATCGTTTCAACTGGACTGCAGGGGCGAGCTACGGCCATGACCGGTCGTCTGATGTCCAACGATTTGAATTCGACATTGCCACGAACAACCGCCTAATTCCTGGAGTAATTGATTTTGAATTATCCGAGAATTTCGCTCGTCAACGTGTAGACACCTACGCCGCGTTTGCGCATGCAGAGTACCAGGTCCTGGACACTGTTAAGATAAGGGGCGGTATTCGTTACACGGATATCAAGCGTGCGTTCCAAGGGTGTCAGAACGGGGCGGGAGCTGCGGCAACAGCTTCATCGTACACCAACCTTAACAACATCATTCGAGCGGCCGCGGGCTTACCGCCCTTGGCTCCGCTTGGCATAAACGATTGCGCCACCTTGAACGCCGACACCTTGGAACCCGGCGTGGTTGTTAATACGCTCAAGGAAGATAGTGTGTCGTGGACCGGCGGCGTCGACTGGACGCCAGCTTCGGGCCTGCTGTTCTACGCAACCGTTAGCAAGGGCTATAAGGGGGGCGGCTTCCCAACGCTGGGTTCGCTCTTCAGTTCACAATACGATCCCGTGGTTCAGGAAGAGCTGCTCGCCTATGAGGGCGGCTTCAAGCTGTCGCTGCTCGACCGGACAATGCAGCTAAATGGTGCTGCATTCTATTACGACTACAAGAACAAGCAAGTTCGCGGAAAAATTCCCGTTCCCATTTTCAACCTCATCGAAAGCGCGGTAAATGTACCAAAGTCCAAGATAGCGGGTGCGGAGGGCCAGATAATCTGGGCTCCTGTTAAGGGTCTCAATGTCAGTGGGTCCGCGACTTATCTCAGTTCGAAGATCAAGCGATTTACCGGTTTTGCAGTTAGCGGTGTTACCCAGGATTTTGCCGGCTCGAGGCTGCCATTCACGCCGACTTGGACTGCCAACGGGGACATCCAGTATGAGTGGCGAGTTAGCGATCGCCTTCACGCCTTTGGTGGCGCCTCGCTCGCTTACAGCAGCAGCACAAACGCCTCGATCGGCTACCCAAACCTGTACACCATCCCATCTTATACTACGCTGGATCTCAACATCGGAATTAAGTCAGCGGACTCCCGCTGGAGAGCTACTCTTTGGGGCCGAAACGTTACCAATGAATACTACTGGCTGAATGTCCAAAAGGCGAACGACACGATAATAAAATATGCAGCGATGCCGGCAACCTACGGCGCCTCGTTCAGCTACCGCTTTTAACTTCTCGGAAAGAAGTACGTTGACAGCTTGCATGGTGGACACGGGCTGACCAACGGAGGTGTGAGGCAACGGTCGCCCCGCATGACCGAGTGCAGCGCTAGCGTTGGCGCCATGGAATGAAGATCGGCATTCTTACGATAAACTACAGGGCGGCCGAGCGCGGTCGACCGCCCATTAAGGTGACTATCTATCTCACCCGTCTCGGTTCTCTCGATCTTGGAGCGGAACGCTGCGTTTTCAAGTTGCCCACTTGGTCCGAAACCAAAATCCGGAAGCTCGTAGACCTACTTGGCTGAGCCGCTGAGAACTGCAGAACGTCTGGAGTTCTCATTGAAGATCCAGCGAACCCAAGTGAGGGGCTAGGCACTGTGTTGACCGCGACTTAGCCGGAGAAGCTGCAGCAAAGCATGTGGCAACTTGGGAATAGTCTCGCAACGCATGAACTTGTCATGGTGCAGTACATACCAAGTTCATAGATGCGATCACTGTGGACAGACGTAATGTGAAGGAAGCGTGTATGTCAGAGACTAGACCACTTAAATTCGGTGCGTTCATCTCGCCAATACATTCCTCCCATGAGGATGCTAATCGAGCGCTTCATCGGGATGTCGAACTCGTCCAGTGGATGGAGGAGATCGGTTTTGATGAAGCTTGGATCGGGGAGCATCACTCAACAGGCTGGGAGTATGTCGCGTCTCCCGAAGTGTTCCTCGGCTATGCGGCAGCCAAGACCAGTCGCATTCGCCTGGGAACCGGCGTAGTATCTCTCCCTTATCACCATCCCTTCAATGTCGCCGAGCGGCTGGTGTTACTGGACCACCTTACCCGCGGAAGGGTTATGTTGGGGATGGGTCCGGGAGCGCTGCCGTACGATGCTTACATGTATGGTCTCGAATCCACCGATCTCCGGCCCATGATGGAGCGGAGCCTTGCTGCAATCATCCCCCTATTGCGTGGCGAGACGGTGACGATGAAGACCCCGCACTGGGAACTCCGCGAAGCACGCCTTCAGCTTCTGCCTTATACCCAGCCGTGCTTCGAGCTGGCCGTAACGTCGATGGTGTCGCCTTCGGGTGCCAAGTTGGCAGGCAGATACGGAGCCTCCATGCTCTCCCTCAACGCGGGACATTCGGCGACACGCAACGCGCTTGAGAGCAATTGGGAGATTTGCCAAAACGAAGCTGCCAAGCACGATCAATCCAGCCGGCGCGATGATTGGCGGCTCGTCTCGCCCATGCATATCGCCGAAACGCGGGACCAAGCACGCAAGGAAGTTCGAGATGGCCTCGCGCGCTGGGTGTATTACAACACGAGAATCGGAGGGCTGGACGTCGTTCCTGAGAGCGCGAAGAACGCCGACGACTATATTGACGCGTTGACAGAGAGCGGTTTTGCCGTGATCGGCACGCCCGATGACGCGATAGCGCAAATTGAAAAACTCCGCGATGCATCCGGCGGATTCGGAACGTTCCTTCTTTGGGCGAACGACTGGGCCAATAGGGAAGCTACGATGCGGTCGTATAATCTGATCGCGACAGAGGTTGCCCCGCGCTATCGAGGCTACTCTGCCGCTATCAGGACTTCGGAGGAAGTTGCTTTGAAGCAGTTTTCCATCCTTGGAGACCAGACCAAAATTGCGATCGGCAAGGCAACTGAAGACTATTATGCGGAGCGCGAAAAGGATGTGCCCGGGGGTGGCGTGACGAACTGATCAGCCATAAACGCATCCCGTGCGCACTTTTGGTCTGGGAAAATTGAGCTGACGTCGACGGGTGGTTGACCTTGATATAGACAAATCACTGATCAGGTCACGAGCATTGCCCATGGGGCGTCAATGTGGTTCTGCGCTACTATTGCGCGCATGCTCTGATATCTTGAAGAGTTCCAGTTCGTCTGTGATGATCCAGGCGCCGGATTTACGTTCTAAAATCCCGCTCTCTTTAAACTCCCCCATGGTCCTGACGACCACCCGTCGAACCGTCCCGGCCGCGTTGGCTATTTCTTGCTGGGTCGATCGAATTACTGGGATGCCCTGCTCCCGCATGGAGAGTTCCAGCAGGCTCAAAGCGATGCGTCCTTTAACTGGAAGAGATAGGCTTTTGGCCAACATTATGTGACCACATAACAGCAATCGGATCACCTCTTCTGCAATGCTGCGCACTGCAAGTAGGTCATTTTCTACAAGACCCAGAAACATCTTATAGGGCAAGTGAAGTATAATAGCCGGCGTTATAGCAAATATTTTTGCTTCAAGCGCATCGAAGAGCTTAGGCGCAACCGATAGTGCCAAACCGATCGTATCACCTGGCACAAGATAGTTGAATACTAACTCACGCCCACCTGTCGATCGCTGATATACACGCAAAGATCCCTCAAGAACGACAAACAACCTGCCCTCCTTGCCGGCGATCACGCTGTTGGCGTCCATCCGCTCCATTCTGGATTCGGGAAGGAGCTTCTTTGCTATATAAGGCAGCTGAGATGCCAGATAGCTACTTCGCCATGCTTCAGCGTGGCTATCCGAGGCAAATTCAATTGCGTTGTCCACTCCTAGCATCTTACGGCCTTCACTCTGTCGCGCCACCAGCACACGACGCGCGAACCCTTCTTCTATCACATAATGGGATTGCCCCATAGGTAAAGGCGTTCGTGCAACCTTATCGTCGCGCGCACTTGTCGCATCGCGTCAGCGACCGATCCCTCGCGGGTTTACATCCGTTACGTCGAGACGGTGGAGTCATAGCAGGACGATTATATCCTCGGGCAGGCGCTCAGCAACAGCACCAGATGCCAGAAGCTCGCTGAAGCTGTCGCTCAATCCGAGTTCGTCGATAACCTTCTGGGTTCCCGTTCCAGGCAACGACGTCGGCGCAGTGAGCTTCACTGGTGTCCGCGAGAGTCTCGAGGCGGGTCCCGTCAGGCGCACCTCACCGACGTCCGGATGAAACCGCACCACGCTCAAGCCTAGTTTTTTGGCGCGTTCGTCCTCCATCGCTTCCTCAACAGTCGCAACGGATAAGGCGGCGATACCCACGGCCCGAAGCCGAGAAACCCATTTCTGCGAACTTTCTCCTGCGAAAACGCGCTCCAGCCCAGCTTGATCTCCGTCGCCCACGCCCGTAGCGGCATGGAGGCGTCGATTGTCCTCTGCTTCAGGTGCGTACACGTACACCCATCCCTCGAGGCACTTGTAGATGCGGTTGGCGTTCTCGGCGAAAGGGGGCACTTCCAGCTCATCATCATTCGCCTCAGTTTCACCGCGCAGCATAAACGGGATCTGAAGAAATGTGGCCGTCTGCACGAGCGATGCGCGGACATGCTGTCCTTGTCCGCTCCGCATGCGATGATACAAAGCTAATAGAATGGCCGACGCGGCGAGCTCGCCCGTGCCGAAGTCACACACCGCAAATTTGTATATAGGTGGCCCGCCACCAGTGGACCGGCACAGCAGGCCGGTGGCCGCTTGGCCGAACGGTTCGTACCCGCGCCGGCCTTGGCGCGGTCCGCCTGGACCATAGGTATCGATCGAGCAGTAAATGATGTCGGGGCGCCGTTGGCGTATCTCGCCTTCCGATATTCCCAGTCGAGCAGGAGCGTCTCCCGGCATGTTGTGAATGAGGACGTCGGCCTGCTCCACGAGCCTCCATAGCACTTCCTTGCCTTCGGGAACGGAGATGTCCAAGAGAACCGAGTCTTTGCCACTGCTCGCATGGAGATGGCAGAGAATATAATAATTGGGTTGGTTTATCTTTGTTACGCTCGCGCCGTATTCCGCGAGGATGCGTCCTGCTGTGGGGCCTGCCACCACGGTAGTCAGATCGAGCACGCGCAGGCCATCCAGGGCGGACTGAGAGGCCTGCTCGTTTACGGCGACGCGGGAAACTTCGGATAAGCGTTCATTGGCTTCGAGTTCGCGCAGAATCTCCTGGCGATCTGCATCAAGTGAATGCCGTGCGCTGCCAACCCTGGGGGGCGTCAGGCTCATCGAGAACGGGAATCCTGCTTGGAGCGTAGTTCCCAGCTCAGGATCGACGACCTTTGTTATTGCCCCTGAGGAGTGGGCTTGGCTGTCCTGCAGCCATTCGCGCGTGGACTGGCATATGCCCACCGGCACCCCGATCCTGGCAACGTCACGCTCCCATACATCCGCCGACTTCGTCCTTACGAGCTGGCATATCTGTTCGCGCACCTGCAATGCCAACTCGCCGTCGCGGCGCAGTCGGGTGGGATCGTCCCAACCACTGTGAATCCAATCCTGGGGAAAGAACTCCTTTGCGAACCACCGGTAGTGGCGGTCCGCTTGCAAGGAGATCAATATCCAACGATCATCGGATGTCTTGGTGTGGATGTCCATTGCGGCATGCCGCCATTTTCGCGGTGGCTCAGCCGCACGTTGGCCCGTGATCCCGATCAGTTCGAACATGGCGTTGTACAGCGGCACCTCGATCGTCTGTCCAAGCCCGTCTCGTTCGCGGGCGATCAAAGCTGAAGTGATCGCGTTGAGTGCGATGAAGGCCGCAAAGACGGAGGCAAGCGGCAATGGCGAGAATTCTGCGATCCGCGTCGCGCCCACGGTAGGCAGAACCGAACCTGGTGCAAAATGCCCAGTTGCCGCGCCGATGATGCCTTCCCAACCCGCTTCGTGTGCTCGTGGGTCATCTTTGCCGAAGCCGGGCAAGGAGGCGTATATAAGCTCGGGATTGGCCTTGGTCATAGCGGCAGGACCAAGCTGAAGGCGATCCATCACGCCTGGTCGAAAGCCCTCTATGACCACGTCAGCGCCGGCGATCAACTTCATCGCCACGCCAAGATCTTGCTCGTTCTTGAGATCCAGCGCGATGCTTCGCTTGCCGCGCTGCACTATGGTATTCACGGAATGGTGCCACCTTGGCCCCGTCGGCGGGTCCACGCGAATGACGTCAGCACCATTGTCAGCCAGGATCATCGCGGTTAGTGGCCCCGCGAGATACTGTCCAAAGTCTATAACCCGGATTCCGTCAAGTGCGCGAGGGACCGTCATCTCCGCCCGGTCCCAGAAACGGCGAGGGGCTGCTGTGGAGCCTCCTCTTCCACGAGATCGATGGTCTTCTTGATGCGGCTCTCCATCTGATCGGCCGTTTGTCCCGCCCGAACGCTCTGTCCTTCCAGTCCAAGCCGAACCAGCGCGAAACTTTCAGCGAACGGCTCATATTGCTGACTGAGATGCGTTCGCATCATAGCGCAGTCGCGATAATAGCGCTGCATCCGGCTGTCATCGCGGGTCGCTGTTGAGCCAGCGGTACGCCAGAGCATATCGACTGCTTCGAGAGCTAATTCCATCGCGTTCTGGTACTGAGTGATCAGGGCCATTTCCTCCGCCGGGGCAAAAGCCGGACCGCCCTCTACGCTGCGGGCGGCGAGCGCCCGGTGCTGTGCGGCCGTGCTGACCACAATCGTTTGTGCAGTTGTGATCTTGCCGTAAGCCTGACCATAAATACGCTGATACTGATGGTGCTGAAAGCGCGGTACGATTGGCGGAAAATAGGTCTTCCTCGACTTGATCGTCCGCTCATATTCGTCGAGCATAGCCCAGGCGGCACCGACCGACACAGCGGCGAATGATGTATGAACTGCCCCCTGCAACCGGCCGCCGTATAGCGGATTGCGGTGAATTTCGTAACCCAGAGGCGGCTTCGACAGGTCGACCGACATGAAGTTCGCCCGCACCAGATCGCGTGCAGGAATAACCTGGTCATCGATGGAGATTGAGTTGGAGCTTGATCCCCGCAAACCAAGCATGTCGCGCCAATCATCGATCAGTTCCCACTTGGCTCGAGGCACGATTGCCATGGCAACCTCGCTTGGCGCCGCTTCGGGGTCGTCCTCCGGCGGGACGAGCACGGCTGGAACGAAATAGTTGGCATAGCGGGCTCCGGAACAATAATCCCATCGGCCCTTGATCCTCCAGCCCCCGTCCACCGGGACGGCCGTTCCCATGGGCAATCGGCCCGGCGCGTAGAACTCGCCCGATGGTCCGAACGCCGCGTGCTGTGCTTCTTCCGGGAAGAGCTGGGCGACAAAGAGCGCGTGACCAGCGGAGAAGGAGAAATACCAAGCCGTAGATGGACAGCCGCGTGCCAACTCGATCGTCACGCGAGCGAAGTCCGCCAGATCGAATTCATATCCGCCAAACCGTCGCGGCTGAACCACGCGGTAGAAACCCGCTTCGATCAGCGCATTGTTCACGCCGGGGTCGGGTGCGCCCAGCTCTTCAGCAGTCGCCTGTTTTTCCAGAAGAAGATTGCGAAGACCCGCCGCCCTGGCAACCATCTCATCTGGTGTTAGAGACGGCTCCGGCACGGAGATGAGGTCTTGGTTAGCCAGCTTTATCATTGCTACCTCGGCTTTGTGATTCTGTTACGATCAAATTCGTGATTTAGATAACAGCAGCTCGAGAGCTTCCCCTCAAGAGACCTAAGTGGCACCCTCGAATTGAGAGTTGCACCGCTACGGTCCCACATCCCATCCCGTGCCGGACGCTCTTCGGAATGCGCGTCGGCCAATTCACTCCGACCGGATCACTTGGCCCGGTATTATCCGGTAGTTCGCGACGGGCTAGTGACTTGGAAGACCTCAGGCGTATAGCTGACAGCACAACGGGTCGTCGCTCCAATGTCTCGAGATTATTGGCGAAGGTGCCCGTGGACCAACGCTTGCTTCGACTCACAGAAGTAATCTCGACATTCTACGCCTTGGCAGTCGTCCGACCCGGCCGCTCTAAGCTCTGCGGTGAAGGCGGAAATGGCACCTGCGTAAGCAAACACTGGCTTGCTTCTCAAGTCCGCCTTCTCCGATCCGCGTCCTCAGTCGGTCCGTTGCCCCAACATTTAGATCCCTTGGTCTGCCTCCACTCGGTTCCGCAATCGGCCGAGGCCTTCGATCTCCACCTCCACGACGTCACCCGGTTTCAGAAGGTTGCGCGCAGGATCCGCACTGCCGATAGCCACACCCGCTGGGGATCCGGTCGTAATCATATCTCCGGGCTCGAGCGTCATTCGCGACCAATAAGCGATGATGCTCGGGATATCGATGATCATCTCAGACGTGCTGGCAGATTGCCGCTCCTCGCCGTTGACCAGCGTTCGAAGACGAACATTCATCGGATCCGCAATCTCGTCGGGTGTGACAAGATAGGGGCCTGCTGGCATCGTCGTATCCAGATTTTTGCCCATCAAGAGCATACCGCGCTTCATCTCGGCAACCTGGATGTCGCGCATCGAAACGTCGTTGATAATGGTGTAGCCGGCGATTACGCTCAGGGCGTCCTCGGCAGGCACATTCTTGCATCGTTTGCCGATTACGAGGCAGAACTCCCCTTCGTAGTCCAGTTCGGTGGTCCACTTGGGATACACTATCGGCGCTCCATGAGCGGTAAGGGTCGATGGCATCTTGGCGAAGGCGATAGGGAAGTCTTTGTCCTTCAGACCAGGAATTATCGACGAAAAACTGGAATCATCCAACTCCGTCAGATGCTTGGGGTAATTGGCCCCTACGGAGATGATCTTTCCTGGGCGGGGAACAGGCGGGAGGAATTGAATTCCCTGCGGGTCGAGGAGCAACCGACTTCGCGACCAGTTGGCGCGCTCCTCGGGAGCGGAAATTAACCGCGACACCCTCGCAAGCAGCGCTCGAAGCGCCTCCATCCCCGCCTCACCAGTTTCAAGAAGTGCCTTCATATCGCCGCCGCGCAACGCAGCCTCGACACCGACGGACGTCTCTGATGTTTCAGATAGCTGACGATGTGCTCCCGCGACATCGACGATCGATTCCGCACCAAGGTCTGCCAACACGACGCCGATGCGGGGTTCTGATTGCGCGCCTACAAAGCTCAGGAGTTTCATAATTTATCGGTCACCCACGGTTTCAGCGGTTTCAGCGGCATCGCTATCGATGTTGGCGCGATTCCGAAAAGCTTCGGGGTCATACTCAACGCCGATCGGATTGTCCCGGAACGCCTGAGAGCGCATATAATTTTGGCATTCTTCAGAGGTGGTGAAATTGTCCACTTGGAACTCCATCGAGTTCCCATCGGGATCTTTGTAGTACATCGCCGTCGCAGGGCCGTGATCGATGCACCAATACGGGACTATGCCGGCACCCTTGAGCCGATCGTAGTTATCGGCCAGAGCCGTATGGCTCTCGAGAGCGTAGGCAAAATGATTAAGCCCGGAACGGACAACGTGCCCGGCCGAATCTTCAACGGCCTCGGCACCACTCAGCTTTCTTATCAAGCCATTGTTGATGAACGCGATTCTATGATGCTCGTGATCATAGGTGATGAAACAGATATTGTCGTCCTCGTAAACGACATGCGCATCCAGAACATGGTTATACCAATCCCGCAATCTCGGTATGTCTTCAGTCTGCAGAACAATATGTGTGAGCCTCGGGGCCATCAAAACTCTCCTGATTACCTGCTTTGTGTCATCCCGAACCAAAGCCCGGATCTGATCAGCCGAGACGGGTCTCGGAACGACCCGAACGAGCGCCGTCTGGCGCTCGCATCGCTCTACGGTTCTATTCGCTAACCGGAGAACCTGGCAACCGACCGATGGGACTTAGGTCTCTTGCTACGCCCGATCACCTAGCTTTACTCCAAGGGATCGGCCTCAAAGCTCAGTCGTGCGAAGATCACATTGCAACACTCTGCTGAGGGCCGCAATCGCGCAAAAATGCGCGGCCATAAGGAGGGGGTGTATGAACGCAGGCTTTGCCACCATGATCTCGGGATTTGCATTGACCGTTGTGACAACTTGTCCAGCAATGGCCCAAGCTCCGTCGCAAGCCGAACGGGAGTCAGATGCGGCCGATCAAGGCATCGGCGATATCGTCGTAACGGCGCAGCGCCGCGAAGAGCGGTTGCAAGACGTCCCCATCGCGGTTCAAGCGGTCACGGGCGCTGACAGCAAGCTTCTAGGGGTCGACGGATCAACATCCCTTCAAGCCATCGTCCCCAGCCTCGACTTTCGCGTCCAGAACGGCGGCGCGACCCCATATATCCGCGGTATCGGCGCATCGACCTCTCTTGTGGGAAATGAATCGCCAGTGGCGGTTTACATCGACGGCGTTTACCAGACGTCGCTTAGCGCGTCAGTCTTCTCCTTCAGCAATCTCGAGCGGGTCGAAGTCCTGAAGGGTCCACAGGGCACGCTCTTCGGACGCAACGCTTCGGGCGGGGTCCTTAACATCGTGACTCGCACCCCGTCGTTCACCCCGATCCTCGACGCTCAGCTTGGCTACGGGAACTACGATAGGATTGAGGGAAGCGTCTATGGATCGACCGGCTTATCGGAAAACGTAGCCATCGATCTCGGGACGTCGGTCCGCCGCTTCGGCAACGGCTACAGCAAAAACACGTCCCGGGACCTGTACAGGCCCCGCGAATTTGACGCTCGCAGCAATCTGCTGGTGAATGCCGGCCCCAATACGGCCCTTCGGCTCGCCGGCTCCTACTCCAAGGTCACCGGCAGCCATGTCGCTCTCGTGCTGGCACCAGGATCTCTGGGCCTGGACGGGCGCGGTTCCGATGGCTTCTATTCGCCGCGAGGCACGGGCCCCGAAGAAGCGAGCAACGAACACTGGAGCGTCAGCGGCAAGCTCAATCATGGGATGGGTGATGTCGAGCTGGTCAGCATCTCGGCGTACCAGTGGACCCGGGGTACAGCGAAGATCGACTTTGACGCTACGCCCTTACCGATCCTCGACACTGACCGCATATCCACGGCGCACAGTTTTACGCAGGAACTCCAACTACTCTCCAAGGGCAGTTCCTCGTTCCAGTGGATCCTAGGTGCCTTCTACCTGCGGGCTAGCGACCGGACCGATCGCTCTCGGCTCACCGGCGCAGTTGTCGCACCGCTTGCATTCCTGGACAGGATCGGTGGACAAACGACTTCTTCGCTCGCCGGCTTTGCGCAGGGCTCCTATGAGCTTGCCGTGGATACCAACGTGACAGTTGGCCTACGATACACGAGTGATAAGCGCAGAGTCGAGGGCAACAACCTTACTCCGGCAGGTCCGGGGCCGACCATCGTAAACTCTCGGCGCGACAACAAAGCAACCTGGCGCTTCGCGCTTGACCATCACTTCAGCGAAGACGTCATGGGCTATGGCTCTATCAGCCGCGGGTTCAAGAGCGGCTTCTACAACACGGTGGCGCCGCGCGACCCCGCGGTGCTCCCCGAGGTTCTTGACGCCTACGAAGTCGGCTTGAAGAATACGCTCTTCGATAACCGCCTGCGCGTCAACTTGTCGGCGTTTCTATACAAGTACAAAAATATTCAGCTGAACAGTTTTCAGAGTGGCGTGGTTGTCACGCTGAACGCAGCTCGAGCCACTATCAAGGGCCTTGAGCTAGAGTACGACGCTCAGCCCATTCGAAATCTGTCGCTGAAAGGTGGCGTTACGTTCCTGGATGGAAAGTATGACTCCTTTCCCGGCGCGCCTCGCTATACGGTTCGACCGACCGGCGGGAACATACAGTCCATTGGTGATGCGTCAGGGGAGGACACTGTCCGCACTCCCAAGTTTGTGGCCACTGTCAACGCGATCTACAAGGTTCCCACTAAGTCCGGCGACTTCGCTCTAGCCGCAAGCTATACTCATAATAGCGGGTACGACTATTATGTCTTGAGCAACACCCATCAATCCGCCTTCGACGTAGTCAACGCATCCTTGCAATGGACGGCTCCGAACCAGAGGTACTTCGGTAGAATTTGGGCGAGAAACCTCTTCTCCGAAGAATATACCCAGTCAATTACCGCCGCTACCGTAGGGGACATCGCTCAGCCATCGGAGCCCAGAACCTTTGGAGTAACTCTGGGTCTGCACTTATAAGAGCGTTCAGGCGCCTTTGTGAATAACTTTTATTAATAACCGCGGTAACTGGGTGGCGGCTAAGGAGAAGGTCTATGTTATCGAGTTCATTTCACGAGGTCGATACGGCAATCAGCGATCCAACTACGTACGCACAAAACGGATGGGAGCCCCATTTTGCTCGTCTAAGACGAGAGGATCCTGTCCATTACGTCGCCGACAGCATACATGGTTCGTACTGGGCGGTAACCAAGTTTCGCGACATCGAAGAAGTTGAGAGAAACCACAGGATATTCTCATCGGACGCAGAGCTTGGCGGCATCCAGATTCGCGACCGCCCACCGGAACTGGTCGTCAGAAGTTTTTTCCTGATGGATCCGCCACAGCACAGCGAGCGACGTGCCGTCGTTAATGTTCTTGGATTGCCGCGCGGCGTGGACCCGCTGGAGCCGCTAATTCGTAAGACGACACGGCAGGTGTTAGATTCTCTTCCTCGGGGCGAGGCGTTCGACTGGGTTGATCGGGTATCGGTTGAGATAACATCAACGATGCTTGCAGCTCTCATGGATTATCCGATGGAGAAGAAGCGCGAGCTCGTAAACTGGTCCGATGTCATCACTGCGGATTTGAGTGATCCCCACAGCCCAGTAAAGTCCGAAGATGAACGTGAGGCGGCAAAATGGCGGTTCAGTGATAGGATGATGGAGTTGTGGCAGGACCGTATGCAGCGGCCCGCGGAGAACAACCTCATCTCCATTCTCGCTCATAGCCCCCTCTTCAACGAGATCGATCCGCGCGAAAAAATGGGTACGCTGACGACGTTTCTGGTGGGCGGCAATGATACAACGCGCAACACGATGAGCGGCGGCCTCTACGCATTGTCCAGTTTCCCCGACCAGCTGCGTAGGCTCAGAAGTGACCAGTCCTTGATCCCAACCTTCGTCGAAGAAAGCCTCCGCTGGCAGACCCCGGTGATCCATTTTCGCCGCACCGCGCTAGAGGATTATGATCTTGGAGGCAAGCATATCGCAAAGGGGGACAAAGTCGTCCTGTGGTACATATCGGCCAACAGGGACGAGGACGTAATCGAACGGCCAGACGAGTTCACTTTGGACCGGAAGCGCCCTGAAACGCACCTCAGCTTCGGTCATGGTATTCATCGCTGCCTGGGCGCTCGACTGGCGCGTCTTCAGCTGAATGTCCTGTGGGAGGAATTCCTTGCTCGAGACATCGAGTTCGAGGTCGTCCAGCCGCCCGAATATTCACATCATCTTTCGATAAGAGGCATACGATCGATGCAAGTTCAACTCCAAGCATGAGCTCGGTGGCGACGACGTAGAGCTCGATGCTCATCGGATAGGAGGCAGCTCCGTGAATACCTTAGTCTCACCCATATCACTCAAGCAGGAACCGCACTTTGACGCGGGACCTGAGGTCAACTATCCTAGGAACTGCTGGTGGGTAGCGGCCTTTTCCAGCGAGGTGACGCGTGAGCCCACCATGCGTTGGCTGCTCGATCGTCCTGTGCTTCTCTATCGCACCCAGGGCGGTGACGTTGTTGCCCTGGATAATCGGTGTCCGCATCGCTGGGCACCTCTTTCGGACGGGAAGGTCGTCGGCGATAACATCGAGTGCCCTTATCACGGGCTGCGGTTTTCAACAGCCGGCGAGTGCGTCCTGGCACCCTCGCAACGTGCTATCCCTCCACGAAGCACTATCCATGCCTATCCCGTAAGGGAGGCGGATCCCTTCATCTGGATTTGGATGGGCGATCCGGCGCGCATCGATACGTATGATCCGCCGCCCGACACGAGCTGGGTGAACAGCATCGTCAATCCCCACCAGGGGAGCATGATCGTGGACTGCAACTATATGCTTATCCACGATAATCTGATGGATTTGACTCATTTCGGGTTCACCCATTTTGCTTCATTGGGCGTCTCGGACTGGAACAGCCCCCCCAAGGTGACGCTCACGGATAGCACGGTGATGTTCCGCAAGGAATTCGCTGCCCGTCCCTTGCCCGCCTTCTATGCGAGCGTGACGGGAATACCCGAAGCCAAGCCGGTGTTCTTCGTCACGGAAGCTGGGTGGAAGTCTCCGGCATTCCATGACGGATTGGAGTTCATGCGCGATCCCGAGCCGGGCGCCGACCGCAGGGCGGAGTTTACCTTTTATGTCTCGCATGCGCCCACGCCTATAAGCAGCACCAAGACGCTCTACCACTATGTGCTTGGCTGGGACACGCCTCTGCCGCCGGAGATCGATCTCGGGGTGGGAATAGGCGTCGTATATGGCGAGGACAAGCGCGTGTTAGAATCGATCCAGCGGACCGTCGAACAGGATGGCCGCGGACGTGACTTTCCAGAGCTGCATCTGCAGGCCGACACCGGCCAACTGCACGCCCGACGGAAGCTCTCAGAATTGATGAGCCGCGAATGAGGCCGGCAGCCGAAACACCTGATGACGAGAGGATGAGGGGCCCGACCACCGGAGCGTTGAGTTATGCTTGCGGCTTGGGCGACGTGCCGCTGCGGTATCAGGCAATTGGCGAGGCACTGCGGCATACGATCGCCGCGCGGCCCGACGCGGATGCGCTGGTTGTTCCGCATCAAGGCGTCCGCTGGTCCTGGCGCTCACTTGGCGAGCGCGTTGATCGGGTGGCGGTGGGGCTGCTGGCATTAGGACTCGAGCCAGGCGACCGCGTGGGCATGTGGGGGCCAAACAGCGCCGAATGGGTGCTGGTCCAGCTTGCATGTGCACGAGCCGGCTTCATTCTGGTAACGATAAACCCTGCCTACCGCCGCGATGAATTGGTGCATGCGCTGGAATTGACCGGTGTGCGGGCTCTGGTGCTCGCCGATCGCTTTAAATCATCTGATTATGTCGCCATGCTTCTTGACGCCGTGCCGCGTTTCGGAGGCGCGGATCAAGGCAGCGACGGGCCGTGCTCCGAGCTGCGCTTCGCGATCGGCCTCGGACGGACTGTTGGGGACATAATACCATTTGAGCGGCTGCTTGAAGAACCTGACTCAGCGCCTTTTGCGCATCTGGAGACGATCAGCCGCGAGGTGGGGCCCGACGACGCGGCCTGCATCCAGTTTACCAGCGGTACCACCGGAGCGCCCAAAGGCGCAACGCTCAGCCATTTCGGCCTTCTCAATAATGGCGCCTTGACCGGCAGCGTCATGCGGATGCGACCTGAAGATCGGGTCTGCATTCCGGTCCCGCTGTTCCACTGCTTCGGCATGGTGGTGGGCGTACTCGGTTGCGTCGCTCACGGCTCCACAATGGTACTGCCGTCTGAGAGCTTCGATCCTGCGGCGGTGATGGCGTCGGTGGAGCGTGAACGCTGCACCGTGCTTTATGGCGTACCCACGATGTTCATCGCGGAGCTAGCGCTTCCTGACTTCGGCCGCTTCGATATATCTTCGCTTAGGACCGGAGCGATGGGGGGAGCCCCCTGCCCTGAAGACGTAATGCGCCGAGTGTGCGTCGACATGGAAATGCGCGAGGTGACCATCGCCTTCGGCATGACCGAGACATCGCCGGTCAGCTTCCAGACGCGGACCGATGCGGATCTCGAAACGCGTACCGCCACGATCGGAACCGCGCACCCGTGGGTCGAGGCACGCATTGCGGACGAGACCGGACGGCCGGTTTCGCGCGGAAAAATTGGGGAATTGCAGATCCGCGGCTACGGTGTGATGCTTGGATATTGGAACGATCCGCAGCGTACCGCCGAGACCATTATCAATGGCTGGCTTCGCACTGGCGATCTCGCCGCAATGGATGATCAGGGGCGCTGCCGCATCGTCGGTCGCAGCAAGGATATGATCATCCGCGGCGGGGAGAACATCTATCCGGTAGAACTGGAAAACTTCCTGCGCACCCACCCCGCGATTGTCGATGTGGCCGTCTTTGGTGTGCCCGATGCTCGCCTTGGCGAGGAGGTCTGCGCCTGGATCAAAACGTCCGGCCCGCTTTCGGCAGAACATATTCTCGCCCACTGCGCCGGACGGCTCGCCCACTACAAGATACCGAGCCACGTGCGCTTCGTAGACGGATTCCCGATGACTGCCTCGGGAAAAATGTACAAGCCGGGCATGCGTAAGGCGGAAGAGCGCGATCCGACACCCCGAATTCCCGTCGCTCGAGGCAGTGAACGAGCAATAAAGGAGCGGCTATCGCGATGAAGATTGTTGGTATGGGCGGAACGACGCGAGCGGGCTCCTCCAGCGAGCGTTCGATCGAGGCCGTCCTTGGGGAAGCTGCCGCGCTCAGCGCCCAGACACGGATGTTTGGAGGAACTGCACTCGCCAGCCTGCCGCACTACGCACCCGAAAAACAGGAGCGAAGCAACGCGCATCGCGAATTCCTCGAGGCCCTTCGCGCGGCCGATGCCATCGTGATGGAGAGTCCGCGCTATCGTGGCGGCATATCCGGCCTGGTGAAAAATGGCATCAACCTGCTAGAGAACACTCGGGATGATCCACGTGCCTGTTTCGAGAATATGCCGATCGGCCTCATTGTCTCGGCTGCTGGGTGGAAGGCAGGCGGCGTGACACGGGTGGCTTTACGCGGCGTTGTCCACGCGATGCGCGGCTGGCTGACCCCGCTCGGCATCAGCGTCAAGCCGGTGGTGCCGCGCCTGTTTGATGTCGATGGCCTCATTGACGCGGGCACAGACAATGCGGTGGCGCTTCAAGCACGGCGGCCGATGAACTTTGGTGCCTATCGCACAGAAAGGGGCGTTGCATGATCATGCCTTGGTTGGACTTCGCCTGCGGATGAAAGTGGTCGTGACCGAGGTCGAGAAGCCGCGCCTGCTTGCGATGCCCCTCGACCGAATGATCGCAGCGGCCGAGGCAATGACACTGGCCGCGCATGGCAGCCTCGTGACCTACTCGCGCAAGGTGTTCATCCCGCTCACCACGCTATGCCGGGACGTGTGCCATTATTGCACTTTCGCCAAGCCGCCGCGGGAGCTGCGGTCGCCCTATATGAGCCGCGAAGAGGTGCTGGCGATTGCGCGCGAGGGCGCCACGGCGGGGTGCCGCGAGGCATTGTTCACGCTCGGCGACCGTCCCGAAGCGCGTTACGTCGCCGCGCGGGATGCGCTGGCCGCTATGGGCCACGAGAGCACCCTCGCCTATCTCGGTGAGATGGCAGAGTCGGTGCTGAGGGAGACGGGACTGCTGCCGCATCTCAACGCAGGTCTGATGACCGATCTCGACTATGCAGCCTTGCGCCCCTTCTCGGCATCGATGGGACTGATGCTCGAGACCGCCTCGGACCGGCTCTCCAAAAAGGGCGGTCCCCATTACGGATCGCCCGACAAGCTGCCGGCCCGGCGGTTGGCGGCGATCGAGGCGGCGGGCCGCGCAAAGGTGCCGTTCACGACCGGCTTACTGATCGGGATCGGCGAGACGCGCGCCGAGCGGATCAAGGCGCTCCTCGCGATCCGCGACATCCATCACCGTCATGGTCATATTCAGGAAGTGATCATCCAGAACTTTCGCGCCAAAGCTGGCACGCGGATGGCGACGCACGCCGAGCCTTCACTCGACGAGCATCTTTGGACGATCGCAGCGGCACGGCTGATTCTGGGCCCGGACATGGCAATTCAAGCGCCGCCGAACTTGCACGCACCCGAGGAGCTGGCGTCGCTCTTGCGTGCCGGCGTAAACGATTGGGGTGGTGTGTCACCGGTGACTCCGGATCACGTGAATCCTGAAGCACCTTGGCCGCATCTTGATCTACTCGAGGCGGCGACGGCAGCGGCCGGTCGCGTTCTACGCGAAAGGCTTGCGATCGGCCCAGCCTATGCAAGGCAGCCCAATGCGTGGATGGAGCCGGCCTTGGCAAAAGTGGTTCGGCGCTCGGTCGACGCGCGCGGATTACCTGTCGTCGATGGGTGGCATCCCGGTACCCTCGAACCAATGCCCGTCGAGCGGCAAGGTGGCACGACTGTTGGTTCGGGCTGGGTCAGGGAGACCCTGGCACGAGCACTAAAGGGTGTGCGGCTGGAAAGCGCGGACGTCATTCGGCTGTTCCAAGCCGACGGACCGGACGTGACACTGATCGCCGACGCAGCCGACGGACTGCGTCGGCGGATGACGGGCGATGCAGTGACCTATGTCGTCAACCGCAACATCAACTACACAAATATCTGCCTTTACAGATGCGGATTCTGTGCCTTTTCCAAGGGGTCGGCAAAGGACCTACGTGGTCCCGCTTACAGGCTCGATTTCGAAGAGATCGGGCGGCGTGCAGCTGAGGCGGTCGAACGTGGCGCAACCGAGGTTTGCCTGCAGGGTGGGATCCACCCGGACTATGACGGTAATACATATCTGAACGTGCTGCGTGCCGTCAGGGCGGCGGCGCCGTCGATCCATATTCATGCCTTCTCGCCACTTGAGGTGACGCACGGTGCGAGCACCCTCGGACTCGGGCTAAACGACTTTTTGCCATTGCTCCGCGATGAGGGGCTGTCGAGCCTGCCTGGAACGGCCGCTGAGATATTGGATGATGAGGTGCGGGCAATCATCTGTCCCGACAAGGTGAACACCGCTCAATGGCTGGAAGTCATGCGCGCCGCGCACGGCGTCGGCCTTCGTTCCACCGCCACGATCATGTTCGGTCATGTCGACAGCTACGCCAACTGGGCGCGACATTTGCTGCGCGTTCGCGACCTCCAGGAAGAGACCGGAGGGTTCACCGAATTCGTGCCGCTACCATTCGTCCATATGGAGGCGCCGATCTGGCGCCGTGGCCAGGCGCGTTCCGGTCCAAGCGCGAGAGAGACGCTGCTGATGCATGCGGTGGCGCGACTGGTCCTGCACCCTCTGATCTTCAATATCCAGGCCAGCTGGGTGAAGCTGGGTGAGCAGGGCGTGATAGCCGCCCTACAATCAGGTGCTAACGATCTGGGTGGCGTGCTGATGGACGAGTCGATTACACGAGCGGCCGGCGGCGCCAACGGCCAGGTCTGGGATAGCGCCCGGATGACGGATATCGCCGCGGCCGCTGGCCGCTTCGCAATGCAGCGGACGACGCTTTATCAATCCGCTGCTGCGTTCATGACCGCCTAGGGAAGAGGATAATATGACGAACGATGGAGTGATCGCCGTAGTGGGCGGCACCGGCAAGCTGGGCGCCGCGATCGCGCGCAGGTTGGCAAAGGCGGGGCGCACCGTTCTCATCGGTTCGCGATCGACGGAAAATGCGCAGAGGGTGGCCCACCAACTCGGATTCGGGCTGACCGGCCTGAGCAACGCCGATGCCGCGCAGGCAGGCGACATCGTGATCGTCACGGTGCCATTCGCCGCGCAAGATGCGACGCTGGCGGATATCAAGCCATTCGTTCAGGGTAAGATCGTGGTTGATACCACCGTGCCGCTGCTGCCGCCCAAGGTGATGCGGGTTCAGCTTCCCGAAGAAGGCAGCGCAGCGGTTCGCGCTCAGAATGCGCTCGGCCAGGAAGTGACGGTAGTCTCCGGATTCCATAACGTCGCTGCGCACAAGCTCGCCACGGATCAGGATATCGGCTGCGACGTGCTGGTATTCGGTGACGACAAAGGCGCACGTAGCGCAGTGGTAGAGCTCGCAAACCAAGCGGGCCTACGCGGTATCCACGGTGGTGCGCTGGTCAACTCGGCCGCGGCAGAGGCGATGACGTCCTTGCTCATTTTCATTAACAAGACCTACCAGGTGGACGGTGCCGGCATCATGATCACCGGGAAGCTCGTCGGAATTGACGATTGAAGACGGTATGATCGAGATTCATCCGCTCCCGGCTATAGGAGAAGTCAAACCAGGAGATGATCTGGCGCGACTTCTGGTCGCTGCCGTGCAGGCCGCCGGCGTCACTCCGACAGCGTCCGATGTATTGGCGGTCACCCAGAAGATTGTTTCCAAAGCGGAGGGGCGCTTTGTCGACTTGATGACGGTGACGCCTGGTCAGGAAGCGTTGAAGATCGCGCGCGTGACGCACAAGGATCCTCGCCTGATCGAACTGGTGCTGGCGGAATCGCAAAGCGTGGTCCGCGCCGCACCGCATGTGCTAATCACCCGCCATCGCTCGGGACACGTAATGGCCAATGCAGGGATCGATCGGTCGAACATTGGCCCGGGCGGCGGCGAACGTGCGTTGCTTCTGCCGGTGGATGCCGATGCCTCGGCTGCCAAGCTGCGCGAGGCGTTGGCGATGATCTGGCCCAAACCTCCGGCGGTACTGATAATCGACAGCTTCGGACGGCCGTGGCGATACGGCGTGACCTGTGTTGCGATAGGCGCGAGTGGTCTGCCGTCGCTGGTTGATCGCCGGGGGCATGTCGATCGTGACGGCCGGGTGCTCGAAGTCACCCAGATTGCACTGGGCGACATGATCGCGACCGCCGCCGGATTGGCGACCGGCGAGGATGCCGAGGGAATCCCAGCGGCGCTGGTTCACGGGGTGAAGTGGTCGGGGGCGGACAATCGAGCCAGCGCGCTTGTGCGGCCGATCGAGGAAGATCTCTTCCGGTGAGCGAGCGCGTCACCATATTGACCGGCGGCGTCGGCGGAGCAAAACTCGTTCTCGGTCTTTGTCATGCAATCCCTGCTGAAAACGTGACGGCGATCGTGAATACGGCCGACGATTTCAACCATCTAGGGCTGGCGGTTTCGCCAGATATCGACACACTGCTATATACGCTTTCGGGCAAGGCCAACGCCGCTCAGGGATGGGGGCGTGAGGGCGAGAGCTGGAGCTTCATGGAAGCGTTACGCTCGCTAGGTGCCGAAGACTGGTTCCAGCTCGGCGATGGCGATCTCGCCTTGCACGTGTTACGCAGTAAGCGGCTGCAGCAGGGCGAACACCTATCTTCCATCATCGCGGATTTCGCGTCAGCCTGGAACATTTCCGCCCGCATCTTGCCTATGAGTGACGATCGGGTCGGGACCATGGTTGGCACTGATGAAGGGCTTCTAGATTTTCAGCATTATTTCGTGCGGCGGCGCTGCGAGCCCGTGGTGCGCACGATCAGCTTCGAAGGCGCCAACACGGCGAAACCGGCCAAAGGTGTAATCGAAGCGATTACAGGTTCCGACTGCAAGGCTATCCTGATCGCTCCTTCCAACCCATTTTTGAGCATCGATCCGATCCTGGCCGTGCGCGGCATCCGAGAAGCGCTGGTTGAGACGCGAACGCCTGTGATCGCCGTATCGCCGATTGTTGCGGGAAAGGCAGTGAAGGGCCCCACCGCGAACATAATGATGGAACTTGGGCTAGAGGTCAGCGCAGTGGCCGTTGCCAACCACTATGCTGGGATGATCGACGCCATACTGGTCGATGAGCGCGATGCTCCCGCACCACTGCATATTGCCTCCGCACAGGCCGATACCCTCATGACCACCCTCGAAGATCGCATCCGTGTGGCCCGGGCGGCGCTCGAGCTGGCCGATTCGATCAGGCGATGAGCTGGACGGCGGTCGTGCCGCTCAAAACCAGAAGCGAACGAAAGAGCCGGTTGGCCGAGTTACTTTCAATAGAGGCGCGCGCGAAGCTCAGCATACGGATGTTTGGTCACGTCCTCGGTGTGTTGGAGAACGTTGCCGCAGTTGACCGAATCATCGTCTTGGCGGACGAGCGGCCGGCGGCTTGGGGCGGTGATTGGATACTAGATTGCGGGCGTGGCCTAAACACCGAGCTCATGACAATCCGGAAGACGCTCCTGGGAAATATGATCGTCCTGCACGCCGATTTACCGCTACTGACTGGCGAAGACGTGATTGCGCTGATCGACGCCGCTAATGTGCATCAGCTCGCGATTGCGCCTGACCGCCATGGGACCGGAACCAACGGGTTGGCATTGTCCGGTATTTGTTTCAGCTTTGCTTTCGGAGCGGACAGTTTCCGTCTGCATCGAAAGCAACTGCCGAGCTGCGCGATCATCCAAAGGAAAGGCCTCGGACTCGACGTCGACACACCCAACGATCTGAAAATGACGACCGAGGAACTCGATATGGGTTACTTGTCCTCGTAGGTTGGATTAAATCGGGCTAGTCCGAAGCGTGATGAAGGCTCCGATTAAGCGGTATTCTGCTCATGCGTACATTCGGGAATGCTCGACAGAGCCGTTAGAACCGGGCGCAAATACAAACGGGTCTGCTCCGCAGGTTTAATCCACGCAAAAAATTCCGAGAGGCTTTTAGAATGCTCACATAAACCACGCCGCCCCCAAGGGTGTCAGATTTCTTGTGTCAGATGATCGGCGATACCGTTTTTGAAGGAAGAAGCTCGGCGAACATGAGAAGGATCAAGCCAAAAGCAGTTGGACCGGCTGCTAGCCGGGCTGTGGACTCCTGAGGATCTGTCTAGCCATGCGAGGCTGTTCAGTTCAAGACGGCGCTGATACAGCGGGCGTTGGGAGGCGAGTAGCCGCACCTCCTACGCCCGACGGGCGATCCGGCCGGTCGCGTAACCGGCAACAGCCTGACTGCCATTCGAGCAATAGGGTGACGACCAGGAGGGCGACATCGAGCTGTTGATCCAGTGAGTTCTAGCCGCAACTGAGGGCGCAATGCGATCGAAATTGTTCGATAAGAAAATCATAATCTTATATGCGCGAGCAGTGACAGCGGGGAGATCCAGAGGCATTCGACGCATGGTTGTCGCCCAGTGATGATTGGCTGATCGCTCGGAACCCCGGTTGAAACGCCATCGTCCTGAGGCAGCGCTGCCCAAATTGGCACTCTAGAGATGCTGGCAGACTATGACCTCTGGCTCAACACGCAGTCGGTGATCGCGTCTGCCACATCCTGCATCGCCGCCGTGGCCGCTGGCGAGACGGTCACGAAGCTTGCGTATCCATGGATTAAGCCCGTACGTCGTTGTGCTCGCACGTCCACTCCAGCTTGGCGCAGCTTGGCGCCGAAAGCCTCTCCTTCGTCCCGCAACGGATCGCACTCCGCCGTCTGAATGAACGCAGGTGGCAGGCCGGCAAAATTCGATGCCAGGATAGGCGCCGCACGCGGATCGGATCGAGCGCGTGCGTCCGGCGCATAATGATTCCAGAACCAGGCCATCGTAGAACGTTCGAGCAGATATCCCGCCGCAAACTCCTCGTACGACGATCGAGTGAGATCGCTATCCGTGACAGGATAGAGTAGAACTTGCAAGGCAACGTTCGACTTGCCCCGATCCCGCGCATCGATGCAGGCCACGGCCGCCAAGTTGGCGCCCGCGCTTTCGCCGGCCACGATCAGCGGCACGTCGGATCCCGCAAGCACCGCCTTGTTCTCAGCGGCCCAGGTCAGTGCGGCGCAAGCATCGTCCACAGCCGCCGGAAACCTATGCTCTGGCGCCAACCGGTAGGCGACCGACAGCAAGGCACATCGTGTCGCGTGGACAAGCCAGTAAAGCTGCAACGCTGCGCTTTCTAGGTCGCCGAGCACCCAACCGCCGGCGTGGAAATAAACGATAACTCCCGCGGACGGACCGGCGGGACGGAACAATCGCGCGGGGATGGCGCCATTTGAGCTGGGAATGGAGAAGTCGTGGATGGATGCGACATCCGGTGGCGCCCCCGCAGCGACTCCTTCGAGCGCACGCACTTGGGCCCGCGCCTTATCCACCGACAAGGAATGGATCGGCGGAACCCCTGCCGCCGCAAGGCTATCCATCATCGCTTGGATCACCGGATCGATCGGCATCTGGTCGCCCATCCCTTGTAGCATGCCGGTCCGCGAACCGGACGATACCTTCGGTATCAGGAAAGCTGCTGAGCCAAATCGCGCACCGCGCCCGCGTCCTCGCCGCCATCGGCGCCGAACTCGCTGCCGGTGCAATAGCTCGACAGGTCGCTGGCGAGGAAGACGACCACGTTGGATATCTCTTCCGGACGGCCGAAGCGGTTCATCGCGTTGTGAGACACGGAGTCGGGCAGACCTTTCGTCATCGGAGTACGCACCGCACCCGGGTGCACCGAGTTCACCCGGATGCCGAAGGGTGCGAGTTCAAGAGCCGCGCTCTTCGTAATGCCGCGCACTCCGAACTTGGTGGCAACGTATCCGTGGAATCCGGCGACGGCCTGGAGGCCCGCGATCGATGAAATGTTGATGATCGACCCCGGCGTGTTCTTCTTCATCTCTTCCACCGCCGCGTTCATGCCCAGGAACACGCCCGTCAGATTGACAGCTACGATCTTGTGCCAGTCGTCGAGGGAATGACTGCCCAAAGCGCCAGCATTGATGATGCCGGCATTGTTGACGAGAACATTAAGACCCCCGAAAGTCTCGACCGCCGTTCTCACCGCACGATCCCAGTTGTCACTCTGCGTTACGTCCAAGTGGACGTAAACGGCCGCCTCGCCAAGTTCGCGTGCCAAGGCCGCGCCGCCTTCGTCTGCGATATCACCGATGACTACCTTGCCCCCTGCTTCGACAATGGCGCGACAGTGCGACGCGCCCATTCCGGCAGAACCGCCGGAAACGAGGGCTATCTTCGAAGATAAATCGATCATTCCATTGATCCTTTTAGGTGGCCATGAATTGGTGGGTTGTCCTGTCGATGCGCTGGATCGGCATCATCGAGCGAATCGCAAGCGCAGGGTCGCGCCGTACGTCCTCCTTTCTGCATCGACCGCGAAAGAGCCGAAATTCGTGATCGTGCTCACGTTCGCGTAATATTTGTCGAACAGGTTCTTGCCCCAAAGGCTCAGGTTCCAGCGGCCGTCACTACTGGTATAGCCGATCGACGCTCCAACGAGGTCATAAGCGGCCTGCTTGCGTTGGCCGCTGGGATCCCAGTTGAAGCCGCTGTTGTGATAAAGGTTGACGTTGAGGGCGAGCTCGCTGCCGTCGGCCATCGGGACGCGTTGATCGATTTCGGCGGTTCCTACGAACTTAGGCGCGCGGATCAGCGGCTTTCCCTTGGCCGATTGCGACCCGTCCAGATTTCCGGCGGGAGTGAGCGTGTAAAACGGAGCATTGAGGTAGTTGGTATATTCTGAATCCTCGAACGAGGCGCCCAGCTTAAGCGTCGTCGTGTCGGTCATCCGCGCCAGCACGCTGCCTTCGATGCCAATCGCCTTGGCCGTTGCTGCGTTCTGGTAGACCTGCGCGGCCCCGCCGGTGAAGACCGAAACCTGAAGATCGTTGAAGCGATAGCGATAGGCAGCTAGGTTTATCCGCAGACGCCGTTCGAAGAGGTCGGATTTCACGCCCAGCTCGAATGATTTCAGCGTCTCGGGATTGACCGGAGAATTGTCGGCGGATGACGTGGTGAACAGACCGGCCTTGTACCCTTCCGAATAGGTCAAGTAGAAGAGAGCCGGGTCGGTTTTATACTCGAGTGTAACCTTGGGAGTGAACTTTTCCCAACTCGCGCTGGTGCTAGGGGATGGAAGGACTGCCGCCGGCCCTGCAGAGGTCTGGAGATCTTGATGGCTCGCCCCCTTGTCTTTCTTGTCCCAGGTGTAACGCCCGCCGACCGTAACGCCGAGCCTGTCGGTCAGCATGAGCGTGCCTTGTGCAAACAAGGCATAGGACGTGGTTTCGATCGGCGAGAAGAAGTCATATCCGACGAGCGGTGCCGGAAAAAGGATGCCAGATCGGACCCTGAGCGGCAGGAAGCCCGAATCCTCGTGGAAGTAATAACCGCCAACGATCCAGCTCAGCTTCGATGCCTTTTTCGACAGCAGCTGAATCTCCTGAGAGACCTGTTTGGAATCCACCGGCGAATTGACATAAGCCACCGGAGCATCGGTGCCGTCCAGGTTCGTCTGCGTGAAGCTGTTCGTATGGCGATAGCCGGTGATGCCGACCAGCTGAGCCCATTGAAGATCGACTTCCTCGCGCAAGATCGCAGTCCAGGTCTTGGTGCGTCGGTATTGTGGGATGTCAGAGGACAGCCGGTATTCTTCGATGATTGGTGAACCACCCACGGTAATACCAAGCGCATCCGCCTGGACATTGCGGTTAGCGCCGCCAAGATTATAGTCGTGAGTATATTCGGCGCTGCCGGTCAGCTTCAGTGAATCGATCGGGTTCCACACCGCCTTCGCGCGAACACCCCATGCCCTGTTGTTGGTCTGCTGACCGGCTGGGCGCGGCGAAGCATAATTGAGGAAGGTTTCGCCGTGCGACCCGGCAAGGTAGAGGCCTGCTGAGAGGCGATCGGTGAGCGCGCCGGACGCCCGAAAGCTCGCTTCCTTGCAATCGTAATTGCCATAGCCGAGCGTCGCTTCGATCTCGGTCTCCTGACCGGGCGTGAGCGTGTAGAGATTGATCGCACCGCCTGATGCGTTGCGTCCGTAGAGCGTCCCTTGGGGACCGGCCAGAACCTCCACTCGATCGACGCCGAGCATGTTCATGATGAGGCCTTGACTGCTCGCGACATATACGCCGTCTACGAACGTTGCCACGCTCGCTTCGGCGCCCGGTGCCGTGATCGTGCTGCCGACGCCGCGCAGGAACGGCATGGCAAAGCCACTGTCGCTGCCGAAGTTCAACGACGGAACCGCCAACTGAAGCCCCTGAGTATCGAGGATGCGCCGCTCCCCAAGCGCCTCACCACCGATTGCTGTGATGGCAATCGGAACATCTTGGGCGGATTCGCTGCGGCGCTGCGCCGTGACGACGATATCGTCGAGTTGCCCAGCGGCTTTGTCGGTCGCGCTAGTGGATCCCTCTTGCGCGATAGCGGCCTGCGGGACCACGCAAATCATGGCAACCGAGCCATACAAGACAGCTTTGATCACGTTCCCCTCCCTTTGTGCCGCCATGCGGTCCATTCTGCATTAACTAGACTGCCAGTATACCCAATTGTCAATCGAAAACGTCACCGGCGAGGTGGGGGCAGGACCATGCCCACCGGTAAGCTCGGGTAGATCAACTTATTCGCCTTGGCGCGATCGCCTTGCAGCGGGGCGCGGGGTGGGCGATAACACCTGATTGTGCGACACCCCCCCCGGGTTCGTCGTGTGGAGCGAGCAATAACGGTGAAGACGTTGAGCAGAGAGCGCCCGGTAAAGTCACGGATGGAGCAGAAAGAGCAAACGAGGCGGGCTTTGATTGCATCTGCGGATCAACTGTTCGCCGAGTTCGGTTATTCAAAAACCACCATCGACGATATCGCTGCCGCGGCCAATGTCAGCAGGCCGACATTCTACCTTCACTTTTCAACCAAGTTCGAGATCGTTCAGGAGATCAGCCGAGGGTTCCGTGTCGGCATTTACGATGTCTATCGCCTGCTCGCCGGGCTGGGGCATCCGACTTTTCGCCAGATCCGTGAGTGGGTGGACGGCTACGTCCGTTTCTGCGAGGCTAACCAACGCGCGGTTTCGACGCTCTTGTCGATTGCCCCGTCCGAACCGGACGCAGCGGCAGTCCGCGCCGACGTCTACCAGCACAGCCTGGAAATTCTGGGCGGATCCATAAGCGCCTTTGGCGCCGCGGCCAGCGGCTCAGATCCGGAGATCCGCGCTGCGGCATTGCTGATCCTGCTTCAGCTTGAATCGCTGGCGAGGCTGTCCGCGGAAAAATCGCCGATGTTCGATGGCGCCGCGCTGAACGCAGCTGTTTCCAAGAGCCTCTTCGACTTCATCTATCGCTACGCCAGCGAGGAGTCTGCCGAGGAATCGGCCTGACGCTTGACGTCACTATACCCGAAGTATAGTGAAAGCGCGGGTGCTTAGGTCTCGTGCTGAAAGCGGGTGCAATGTTTGTCGCACGAGACCGCCCGTGCTGCAGTGGCTCGCTCCGGCCTGCGGTGCGGCATTTCCCGGCCGAGATCCCGCCCGCCCATGTGGGGCGTCATCCGCGGTGTCTCAAGATCAAGGATACGCCTAGCAAAATGAATATCGGTGAAGACGCAGGGTCGGGGATCGGGCCGGACAAGCTGGACGCACTCGTGATCGGCGCTGGGTTTGCGGGCTTATATATGCTCCATAGTCTGCGCCAACTCGGCATGACGTCGCTCGTCCTAGAGGCGGCAGACGACGTCGGCGGGACGTGGCAGCACAATCGCTATCCGGGGCTGCGCTGTGACGTCGAGAGCATGCTCTATTGCTATTCCTTCTCCGAAGAGCTCGACCGCGAGTGGACCTGGACGGAGCGATATCCCGCCCAGCCCGAGATACTACGTTATCTTCGCCACGTTGCTGATCGGTTCGAACTACGCCGCGATATACGCCTGAACACCCGCGTTACCGAAGCCGCGTTCAATGACGCTGGCAATGACTGGACCGTGGTAACTTCTGAAGGCGACTGCTTCGTCGCCAAGTACCTTGTCATGGCAACCGGATGCTTGTCGGTGCCAACGCTGCCGCGCTTTGCCGGCCTCAATACGTTTCGCGGCGACTGGTATCATACCGCTCGATGGCCCGAGCAGGGCGTTGACTTTTCGGGCAAGCGCGTCGGCGTGGTGGGCACGGGCTCCTCAGGCATCCAGTGTATCCCCGTCATCGCGCAACAGGCAGAGCACCTCACCGTATTTCAGCGCACGCCCGCCTTCGTCGTTCCCGCGCGCAACGCCCCCCTTGACGAGCAGTTCGTTCAATCGATCAAGGCCAATTACGCGTTTCATCGCGGTCGGCAGCGGAACGCCGAGATCATAGGCGGCGGCGATCTTGCGCTTGCCGGCGATGCGCGGATTCCACCCGGCGAGTCCGCGCTTTCTTTGAGACCCGAGGAACGCGATGCTTTGATGGAACGGCGATGGGCGCAGGGCGGGGCGCAGTTCGCCGTTACCTTCCCTGACGCGCTTGTCGATCCCCAGGTCAACGAGATCGCTGCCGAGTTCGTCCGCAAGAAGATCCGTGAGGCGGTTAGGGACGAGGCGGTTGCGAAAATATTGAGCCCTCGCAGTTATCCGTTTGCTACCAAGCGCCTTTGTGTCGGAACAGACTATTACGAAACGTACAATCGTGAGAACGTCGAACTCGTCGATGCCAAGGCGAATGCCATCGTCGAGATTACCTCCGAGGGCATTCGGACGCAGGTCAAGAACCACCAACTCGATGCGATAGTCTTCGCAACTGGCTACGATGCAATGACAGGCGCTTTGCTCAACATTCGGATCACCGGCTCCGGCGGTCGCAGGTTGAGCGATGACTGGAGCCATGGCCCGCAAAGCTATCTTGGAATTTCGGTGTCCGGCTATCCCAACATGTTCCTGATTACCGGTCCGGGCAGCCCCTCGGTGATCAGCAACGTTGTCATGTCGATCGAACAGCACGTGGAGTTCATCGCCGGTATTCTAGAGGATCTCCGCGATGCCGGGGTGGAGCGCTTCGAGGCATCCGAGGAAGCGCAGGCGGGCTGGGCCGCGCACGTTCGCGAGGTTGCGGGCCGGACCTTGCTGGTTAAGAGCAACAGCTGGTACGTCGGTGCCAACATCCCGGGAAAACCGCGCGTGTTTATGGTCTATGTCGGTGGCGTGCATGTGTACCGCCGAGTTTGCGAGCGCGTGCGCAAAAGAGGCTATACCGGGTTCCTGCTCGATGGCCGATCGCGAGCACCGGCGAGAGAGACCGCCTCGGACTATGCAGGAGAATCGATGTGAGCGCGAATGAAGTCGTCGCGTCCGGATTGCTGATGCCGGAGTCCCCGCGTTGGCGGAGCGAAGAACTCTGGTTCGTGGACTTGAACCGTATTCGCTCCTTGTCCGCCGATGGGCAGCTTAGTGATCGGCTCACGGCAGAGTGCCCGCTTCTGCTCGGCATGGCCTTTGACGAACAAGGCCGGGTCTATACCAACGACGCGGTGGGACGCCGCGTGCTGCGTCGGGAACTGGACGGCAGCATCTTGGTAGTGGCCGATCTTTCGAGCACTGGAGCGGGGATGATCAACGAGCTGGTCCTGCTCGCGGACGGCAGCATTATCGTCGGCGACGTCGGCTTCGACGTCCTTAACGGGGCGGCGCCCCGGGCATTTTCGCTTCTGAGGATCGGCAGCGACGGTAAAGCCGAACGGTTCGGTCCCGAGATCATGTTTTCGAACGGAATGGCGATCGCCCCGGATCGCTGCTCGTTCATCGTCGCGGAATATGTTGGCGGCGCAATATTGCGGTACAGCCTGCAGGGTTCCCAGCTGATCGCCCAGCGGGTGGCCGACGATCTTGGCACCGGCGTCGATGGTGTGGCATTCGATAGGGACGGCAGCATCTGGTTTGCGAACATGGAAGGCGGCGAGCTGGTGCACCTGTCGCACAATGGCGAAGAAATCGAGCGGCGGGACACCGGGTTCCCACACGCTACATCGCTAGCGATTACCGAAGCCGGCACGATTTATGCCACAACGCTTAGCGCACTGCCGGACGGTCAGATGACCCAAGCCAATGGAAGCATCGTGAAGGTTCTACGTTAGCCAATGTTCTCCGAGCAGTTCAAGCTAGGCACCCATCCTTCCTCCTACCTTTCACCACTCGTACAATGGACAGATCGATGGCGCGACTAGAGGGCAAAGTTGCATTAATTTCAGGCGCTGCTTCTGGAATGGGGGCCGGCTCCTCCCGGGCCATGATCGCCGAGGGCGCTAAGGTTGTACTCGGCGACGTCGCAGATGAAGCCGGTCAGCAGCTTGCGGCCGAACTGGGCCACGCCGCGATGTTCGTCCACTTGGACGTCACCTGCGCTGCCGACTGGGGAAATGCGGTCCAAGCAGCCATTTCTCGGTTCGGCAAGTTGAACGTGCTGGTCAACAATGCCGGCATCGTGAACGGCGGGCTGCTGGGGATCGCATCTGAGGCGGACTGGACCAGGATCCTCGCCGTGAATCTGACCGGCCCCTTTCTCGGAATCTCCGCTACGATCGACGAGCTGAAGCGATCCGCTCCGTCCTCAATCATCAACATATCCTCCATCGCCGGCCTGCAGGGAATGGCCGGGCTGCACGGTTATACGGCTTCGAAATTTGGGCTGCGTGGCTTGACTAAAAGTGCCGCCCTCGAACTTGCTCGCACCGGCGTCCGGGTCAATTCCGTGCATCCCGGTGGCATCCGCACCGCGATGACATCGGCTTTTCCCGAGAGCGCCGCAACCGCTCCCATGGGCCGATGGGGGCAGGTCGCGGAGATAGTCGGTGTTGTTGTGCACCTCGCAAGCGACGAATCGGCGTTCACCACTGGAGCCGAATACTCCGTCGACGGGGGCGAAGCTGCGGGAGCGCTTCACGCGCTCGGCGAGCACCTGAATTGACGGTACAAGCACCCAAGGCCGCAGGCGCGACTATAACCTCTGCAAAGCGCTGATCATCCGACTCCGGAGGGGCGGATATCTTCGGAAGTTCACCATTGTTCTATGCAGAAGCGCGCTGATCCCGGCCTCGCGCACTCTGAGAACACCGGTCTGCAGCAATTTTTCTTGACGGCATGACGCAATTGCGAGCGACGTCAAATTGAAAATCCGCTATGGGCGCTTGCGCCGCCGCTCGCAACCGATGGTCCATGCACCGCCGCGCCACCGTGTTCTACCCCGTGCAGAGTTGCGTGGTAATCTGGTTGTCCTGTCGAACGCGCTGGATGATCGAGTTGCCCGCGGCCGCTCGTTGTCGGACGGAGCGGTGAGCGACCCACCCCTAAATTCGTGGCCCGAGCTAAGCGCCAAGAGCGGAGACGTCTCCGATTTCGACAGCGCCAGTGCCACTGCCATATGGACGTTGGCCCTGCCCTAGGCCGACGATCACGATGCCGTTTCATCCGCCCAACATGGATGCCTCGTCACCCTGCGTCAGAGCCGCCACTTTTGCTCCGTTCCCGGGCGATGGTTGCCACCACTGCAGGATGGCAGCGTAGATTCTCAACAGCCTTAACTACGATCGGGTCCAGACTTGCCATGTCCAATTCTAGCAATCGAGCTTTCATAGCCGGATCCCAGAACAACATGATGTGCGCGGCCACCTCCGCTACTGCAACGCCCTCTCCCTGCATGGCAAGATTTCGCGCGATTTGGTTCGCCATGTAGACGAGCCGATCCTGCGGCGACATCACTCCGCCGGGACCGCGTCAATGCGCCGCGCGCGCGCGGTTTGCGCCTCATAACTCCGCTGCCAGTCAGACGGTCCGTTCGAGGAGGACACCTGCACCGCGGTCACCTTGTACTCTGGGCAGTTGGTAGCCCAGTCCGAATAGTCGGTGGTGATCACGTTGGCCTGCGTCACCGGATGATGAAAGGTGGTATAGACGACGCCGGGCGCTACCCTTTCGGTGACGAGCGCACGCAAGGTCGTTTCGCCCGCCCGGCTGCGCAGCGTCACCCAGTCACCGTCGTGCAGGCCGCGATTTTCTGCGTCATGCGGATGAATTTCCAACCGGTCCTCCGGATGCCAGGCGACATTCTCGGTCCGCCGCGTCTGCGCTCCGACATTGTAGTGACTGAGGATGCGGCCCGTCGTCAGCAGAAGCGGAAAGCGCGGGCCGGTCTTCTCGTCGGTAGGCACATAATCGATGACAACGAAATGCCCCTTGCCTCGCACGAAACCATCCATGTGCATCGTCGGCGTACCGAGCGGCGTTGCCTCTGTCGCGGGCCATTGCAGCGACCCATGCGTCTCCAGCATATCGTAGCTGACGCGCGCGAAGGTCGGCGTCAGCGCAGCAATCTCGTCCATGATCTGGGATGGGTGGGCATAATTCCAGCCCAGCCCCATCGCCTGCGCCACCAACTGGACGATCTCCCAATCTGCATATCCGTTCTTCGGACGCATGACCTGCCGCACGCGCTGGATGCGGCGTTCGGCATTTGTGAATGTCCCGTCCTTCTCAAGGAAGGTGGAGCCTGGCAGGAAGATGTGTGCATAATTGGCGGTCTCGTTCAGGAACAGGTCCTGCACGACGACGCATTCCATCGCTGCGAGCCCCGCCGCGACATGTTGCGTATTGGGGTCGGACTGGAGGATATCCTCACCCTGCACGAACAAGGCCTTGAACGACCCGTCGGTCGCGGCGTCCAGCATGTTGGGGATGCGCAGGCCCGGCTCTGGATCGAGCGGCACGCCCCAAGCCTGTTCGAACAAGGCCCGCGTGGCGGGATCGGCGACGTGGCGATAGCCCGAATATTCGTGCGGGAAGCTGCCCATGTCGCACGCCCCCTGCACATTGTTCTGTCCGCGTAGCGGGTTCACCCCCGCACCCTCCAGCCCGACGTTGCCTGTCGCCATGGCTAAATTGGCGATGGCGATCACGGTCGACGAGCCCTGCGAGTGCTCGGTCACGCCCAGTCCGTAATAAATCGCTGCCTTGCTGCCGCGCGCATAGAGCCGCGCTGCCGCGCGCACGTCTGCGGCGGGCACGCCGGTTAGATGCTGGGTCGCCTCGGGGGATCGCTCGGGCTGGCCGACGAACTCTGCCCAATCGACGAACTCATCCCAGTCGCAACGGTTGCGGACGTAGTCGTCGTCCGCCAACCCCTCAGTGACGATGACGTGCGCCAGCGCGGTCAGCACCGCCACATTGGTGCCGGGCCGGAGCGCCAAGTGATGCGTGGCCTCGATGTGGGGCGAACGGACGATGTCGGTGCGGCGCGGATCGATCACGATCAGCTTCGCGCCCTGGCGCAAACGTCGCTTCATGCGGCTGGCAAACACCGGGTGACCGTCCGTCGGGTTCGCGCCGATAACCAGTATCACGTCGGCATGCATGACGCTGTCGAAATCCTGTGTGCCTGCCGATGTGCCAAAGGTAGCCTTCAGCCCGTAGCCGGTCGGCGAGTGGCAGACCCTCGCGCAGGTATCCACATTGTTGTTGCCAAAGCCCTGCCGGATCAGCTTCTGGACGAGATAGGTTTCCTCGTTGGTGCAGCGGGACGACGTAATCCCGCCGACGCTGCGGGTGCCGTGCGCCAACTGGATGCGCCGAAACTCGCTCGCGACGCGATCGATTGCCTCCTCCCACGAGACCTCGCGCCAGGGCTGGTCAATCGTTTCGCGGATCATCGGTGCAAGGATGCGCTCCTTGTGGTTGGCATAACCCCACGCGAACCGCCCCTTCACGCAACTGTGGCCGCGATTGGCCTTGCCATCCTTCCATGGGACCATGCGCACGAGCTGCTCGCCACGCATCTCGGCGCGGAAGGTGCAGCCGACGCCACAATAAGCGCAGGTGGTGACGACCGCGCGATCGGGCGTGCCGATCTTCTCCACCTCCTTCTCAATCAGCGCTGACGTCGGGCACGCCTGCACGCAAGCGCCGCACGACACGCACTCGGACGATAGGAAATCCTGATCCTGGCTCGCGGCGATATGGCTGGCGAAACCGCGCCCGTCGACCGTCAGCGCGAGCGTCCCCTGCACCTCGTCGCACGCCCGTACACAGCGCGAGCAGACGATGCACTTTGCTGGATCGAAGGTGAAATATGGGTTGGAGTCGTCCTTCTCCGCAGCAAGATGGTTCGCGCCCTCATAGCCATAGCGAACGTCGCGCAGGCCCACGGCGCCCGCCACGTCCTGCAATTCACAGTCGCCATTGGCTGAGCAGGTCAGGCAATCGAGAGGGTGATCGGAGATGTAGAGTTCCATCACCCCCCGGCGGAGTTGGCTGAGCCGCTCGCTTTGCGTACGAACGGACATACCCGGCGTGACAGGCGTCGTGCAGGAGGCCGGAAAACCCGCTCGACCCTCGATTTCGACTAGACAGACGCGGCACGATCCAAACGCCTCGAGGCTGTCCGTCGCGCACAATTTCGGGATGGAGGTGCCTGCCAGCGCCGCGGCCCGCATAACGGTGGTGTCTTCCGGGACCTCGATTGATTGGCCATCAATGATGAGGGTCACCATCCTCTGCGCTCCCGCCGGCGCGGGCTTAGTACCTAAATCGACTTCTCCGAGCCAGGCCATGATCAATCCCTTCCGATCATTCGAGGAGCGATCCATGCGGATCATTTACCAGCAGCATGCTGTCCCGCCGCGCCAACGACACGAGCGTAAGTCCGGCCGCCTCAGCTCGCTCGACCGCGAGACTGGTTGGCGCCGAGATGGTGACCAGCATCGGGCAACCCGCAGTCACCGCTTTCTCGACCAGTTCGTAGCTGCACCGCGCCGTGAGCAGAAGGAATCCGGCGTGAAGATCTAATCCTGCTCGCAACGCCGCGCCCACCAACTTGTCCAGCGCATTGTGACGGCCGATATCCTCACGGACCGCCAGCAGCGTGCCGTCCGGCGCACAGAAGGCGGCGGCGTGCGCGGCGCCGGTCGCACGGCCGAGCGGCTGGCGATCGCCGATGGCTGCGAGGGCGCGGGCCACGGCAGCGCGCGTGACGTGGGGGCCCGGCGTGAGGCGGGGCAGTGGCCGCAGCACCTGCTCGATCGTTTCCAGCCCGCACAGCCCGCAACTGCCCTCGGAAAGGCGCAGACGTACACGATCCATGAAATCGGCGCCCGATCGCCCGCGCAGACTAATCCGCACTACCCAGCCTCGCGGCAGCTCGGAGGCCTGGACGTCGGCGATGTCTTCGATCGTCGTCGCCAGCCGCTCCGAGAGCGTGAAGCCAACCGCATAATCGTCAAGATCGGCAGGCGTCGCCAGCATCACGGCATAGCCCACGCCGTCATATTCCAATGCGACTGGGGTCTCGAGCGGCACTTCCCGGCTACCTTCCTGATCCGCACCGGCATCGAAGCGCAACGTGCGCGCCGGCACACGGTCGACGGCGAGGGCAGCGTCAGGCGGCATCCGCATGGCGGTCACCGCCCCCGAAATCTTCGGGAAACAAATTCAACGCGCTCAGCACCGGATAAGGTGTGAAGCCGCCAAGCGCGCAGAGCGAGCCGTGTTTCATCGTGTCGCACAGATCGCGCAGCAGCATGATCTCTTCGTCAACGCCGCGCCTGCGATGCCGTGCATTACGAATCTGCGGCAAGGCCTCCACCCGATCGCCCGCGCGGGCCGCACCGCCGATGATCCGGTCCATCAACTCGACTCCGCGTGTCGAGCCGATGCGGCACGGCGTGCATTTACCACAGCTCTCGGCCGCGCAAAATTCCAGCGCGAACCGCGCCATTCGGGCCATATCAACCGTGTCGTCGAACACGGTGATCCCGGCATGGCCTATAAGGCCCCCGGCTTGAGCGAATGTTTCGTAGTCGAATGCAAGGTCGAACATGGATGGCGGGAAATAGGCGCCGAGCGGCCCGCCCACCTGCACGGCGCGCACCGGCCGCCCGGACGCGGTACCTCCACCTACCTCCTCGACCAGTTCGCGCAGAGTGATGCCGAAGCCGATCTCGAAAAGCCCCCCATTGCGGATATTTCCCGCCAACTGTATCGGTATCGTACCACGCGAACGAGCCAAGCCCATCTCCGCGTAGCGCTCCGGACCCTCGGCTAGGATGAACGGTACGGCCGCAAGGCTCAGCACGTTATTGATCACGGTCGGCTGTCCAAACAACCCCCTGATTGCCGGCAGCGGAGGCTTGGCGCGTACCTGCCCGCGCTTACCCTCGATCGATTCCAGCAGCGCGGTCTCCTCGCCGCAGACGTAGGCGCCCGCGCCCTCGCGCACCTCCAACGTGAACGGCGCAATTAGATGGGCCGATGCCTCGATCGCGGCACGCATGGTGCGGATGGCAAAAGGATATTCCGATCGAATGTAGATGTAGCCATGAGTGCCACCCACCGCATGCGCCGCGATCGCCATGCCTTCAACCAGGCAGAACGGATCGCCCTCCATCAGCATGCGATCGGCGAAGGTACCGCTATCGCCCTCGTCCGCATTGCAGACGATGAACTTTTCATCGGCCGGCGTGTCGAGGACGGTCTGCCACTTCATCCCGGTGGGGAAGCCGGCCCCTCCCCGGCCCCGCAGACCAGATTCCTTCACCGCATCCACGATCTGCTGCGGCGTGCCTGCGCGCGCCGCAAGTAACCCCGTCCAGCCGTTATGTGCGGCGTAGTCGTCGAGGCTCAAGGGATCGACGATGCCGCAGCGAGCGAAAGTGAAGCGCTGCTGCCGGGCGAAGAAGGGCAATGTAGCGACATCGCCCAGCCGATTGGGGTGGCTGCCGTCGAGCACTCGGCTTACGTCGCTGACGGTGACTGGACCGTAGCCGACGCGGCCGTCCGGCGTGTCGAGCTCGACCAGCGGCTCAATGGCGAACAGCCCACGGCTGCCGGTGCGGATCACCTCGGCCCCTGCTTCTGCCATCGCTTCTGCGACTGCGTCCGCGCCGAGCGCAACCGACGCCGCGTCGCAGGAAACATAGGCCTTGAAGCCGGCCGTAGACGCTGGAAGTTCGTAGCGCGCCGCAGAGGCGCGCAGCGCGCGGGTGATGCGGTCGGCATCGGCTGGCGCGAGCGGGACGTCGTCGACCAGTGCTGCCGGGCCGATCGCGCACAAGCCGAGGCAGTAAACCGGCTCCACCGTCGCGTCGACCCCTTCAAGCGCGGCGGCAACTTCGTCGGCCCCGCGCGCCTTGCAAGCCTCGGCTCGGCAGAGCTTGACGTGGTTACCGACAACGCGTGACGCGCGAAAGTCATGGTAGAAGCTGATGACGCCGTGGACCTCGGCGCGGCTGAGGTTGAGCGCATCGGCAATGATCGGCACCGCCTGCGTGGGCACATGGCCGATTTCTCGCTGGATCGCGTGCAGCAGAGGAATAAGGCCGCCCCGCACCGCGGCAAAATGCTTAGCCAGCGCTGCGAGGTGGCCCTCTTCACTCACAACGCTTGGCCCTCTGGCGCGATCGTCACATGCAGCCCATCTAGCGCCTCATGGAACTTTAGCTGACACGATAGCCGGGAGTTCGCGAGGCGATGATCAGAGCTGTCGAGAAGATCATTCTCGTCTTCGGACACCGGTGGCAGCCGGTCAGCGAAGGACGCATCGACATAGACATGACATGTCGCACAGGAGCAACAACCGCCACACAGGGCGAGCAGCTCATCCACCCCGCCATCACGGATGATCTCCATCACTGAAACGCCGGCATCGCCATTTAGGGTCTTCTGGTCGCCGTCGCGAGTTGTGAGCTTGATTGACGGCATTCTCGCGGTCCTCTCGTTTGCTTTCGCTCAACCGAGCCTTGCGGCGTGCCAGCGGAGATGATCAGACATGAAAGTGGAAATGAAGTAGTAGCTGTGGTCGTAGCCCGCCCGTAGGCTGAACGTGAGGTCGATACCTGCATGTTCGCAGGCGTCACGCAGCAGGTCGGGCCGCAGCTGACTGGCGAGGAACTGATCCGCATCGCCCTGGTCCACGAGCAAAGCGGGAAGGCGCGCACCATCTTCGATCAGTGCCACGGCGTCATGCTTACGCCAGGCCGCCCGATCGTCACCAAGGTAACCAGCGAGCGCCTTCTCGCCCCACGGCACCTGCGATGGGGCGACGATCGGCGCGAAGGCGGACACCGCCTTGTAGCGATCCGGGAACATCAGCCCGATCGTCAGCGCGCCGTGGCCGCCCATCGAATGGCCCATGATCGACTGGCGATCCATATCCACCGGAAATTCGGCGGCAATGAGGGCGGGCAGTTCCTCGGTGACATAGGACCACATGTGATAATGCGTTGCAAAAGGTTGCTCGCTGGCATCGACATAAAAGCCCGCGCCAAGGCCGAAGTCGTAGGCACCGGCGGGATCGTCGGGTACGCCCTCACCGCGCGGTGACGTGTCGGGCGCGACGAAAATCAGGCCCAGCTCGGCACATGCTTTTCGATACTCCCCCTTTTCGGTCACATTGGCATGCGTGCAGGTGAGGCCAGAAAGGTACCAGACCAAAGGCAGTTTTGCTCCCGCCTCGTGCGGCGGCACGAAGACCGAGAAAGTCATCTCGGTCCCGGTGCTCACCGCGCGATGCTTGTAGACGCCTTGCGTACCACCATGAGCGATAGCGGCGCTGACAATATCAAGCATCGTCAGATCACTCGGTGAAGGCGTAAGCGCAGATCTTGTTTCCGCCCGGATCGCGCAGGTAAGCGGCATAGGCACCGGGCAGGTGGCTACGCGGACCGGGAGCCCCCTCATCGGTACCTCCGGCGGCAAGACCAGCTGCGTGGAAGGCGTCGACGTCCGCTGGCGTCACGGCCGCGAAGCCAATGGTCACGCCGTTGCTCGACGGCGCCTCTCCGTTACCCGGCCGCACCACGAGGAACGCTGGCTTGTCCTTGCCGTAGAGCATCCAGTTGTCACCGAACGGCCCGAGGTTCGTCACACCTAGTGGTGCCAACGCCGCATCATAGAACTTCACTGAAGCATCAAGATCCTTCGCGCCAAGCATGGTGTGCGAGAAAACGCCGTCACCAGAGATCACTGCCATATCCATTCTCCTCGTAAAAATCAGAAGACCACGACGCTGCGAATGCTCTCGCCGGCATGCATAAGGTCAAAGCCCTTGTTGATCTCGTCCAGGCTTAGGACGTGCGTGATCATTGGGTCGATCTCGATCTTGCCGTCCATGTACCAGTCGACGATCTTGGGCACATCGGTCCGCCCCTTCGCGCCGCCGAACGCCGTGCCGCGCCAGTTGCGGCCGGTGACAAGCTGGAACGGGCGGGTCGCAATCTCCTTGCCCGCCTCGGCCACGCCGATGATGATGCTGGTGCCCCAGCCGCGGTGGCAAGCCTCGAGCGCAGTGCGCATCACCTCGGTGTTGCCAGTCGCATCGAAACTATAGTCGGCGCCGCCGTCGGTCAGCTCGAGCACCTTTGCCACTGTCGCCTCGCGGGAGAGACCCCTGGAGTTGAGGAAGTGCGTCATGCCGAAACGGCGACCCCATTCCTCGCGGTCGGGATTGATGTCGACGCCGATGATCCGAGCCGCGCCCGCCAGCCTCGCCCCCTGGATGACGTTGAGGCCGATTCCGCCGAGTCCGAACACCACGACATTCTCGCCGACCTGCACCTTGGCGGTGTTGACCACGGCGCCGACGCCGGTCGTCACACCACAGCCGATGTAGCAGCTGGTCTTGAATGGCGCGTCCTCGCGGATCCTCGCTACAGCGATCTCGGGAAGGACGGTGAAGTTCGAGAAGGTCGAGCAGCCCATGTAATGGAAGATCGGCTGGCCCTTGTAGCTGAACCGCGTCGTGCCGTCCGGCATCAGCCCCTTGCCCTGCGTGGCGCGGATCGCGGTGCAGAGGTTGGTCTTGC